>NZ_JAVDSQ010000016.1:0-2500 GCF_031455395.1 Luteibacter sp. 1214 | reverse complement strand
ATAGCGAACTAGTACCGTGAGGGAAAGGCGAAAAGAACCCCGGAGAGGGGAGTGAAATAGACCCTGAAACCGTATACGTACAAGCAGTGGAAGCCCGCAAGGGTGACTGCGTACCTTTTGTATAATGGGTCAGCGACTTACTGTCAGTGGCAAGCTTAACCGTATAGGGGAGGCGAAGGGAAACCGAGTCTGAATAGGGCGAATAGTCTCTGGCAGTAGACCCGAAACCGAGTGATCTATCCTTGACCAGGTTGAAGGTGCGGTAACACGCACTGGAGGACCGAACCCACATCTGTTGCAATAGATGGGGATGAGTTGAGGATCGGAGTGAAAGGCTAAACAAACTCGGAGATAGCTGGTTCTCCTCGAAAGCTATTTAGGTAGCGCCTCGTGCGAACACTGTTGGGGGTAGAGCACTGTTATGGCTAGGGGGTCATTGAGACTTACCAACCCATGGCAAACTCCGAATACCAACACGTGATACACGGGAGACACACGGCGGGTGCTAACGTCCGTCGTGAAAAGGGAAACAACCCAGACCCGCAGCTAAGGTCCCAAAGTCATAGCTAAGTGGAAAACGATGTGGAAAGGCATAGACAGCCAGGAGGTTGGCTTAGAAGCAGCCACCCTTTAAAGAAAGCGTAATAGCTCACTGGTCGAGTCGGTCTGCGCGGAAGATTTAACGGGGCTAAGCTATGCACCGAAGCTCGGGGTGTACGGATTTTGATCCGTACGCGGTAGAGGAGCGTTCCGTAGGCCTGTGAAGGTGGATTGTAAAGTCTGCTGGAGGTATCGGAAGTGCGAATGCTGACATGAGTAACGATAAGGGGGGTGAAAAGCCTCCCCGCCGAAAGCCCAAGGTTTCCTCGCGCAACGTTCATCGGCGCAGGGTGAGTCGGCCCCTAAGGCGAGGCAGAAATGCGTAGTCGATGGGAAGCAGGTTAATATTCCTGCACTTTTCTACAGTGCGATGTGGGGACGGAGAAGGTTAGGTCTACCAGGCGTTGGTTGTCCTGGGGAAAGGCGGTAGGCATGATTCTTAGGCAAATCCGGGAATCTTTATGCCGAGCACCGAGACGAGTCCTTTGGGACGAAGTGACTGACACCACGCTTCCAGGAAAAGCCACTAAGCTTCAGCTGTAGAAAAACCGTACCGTAAACCGACACAGGTAGGCAGGGTGAGAATCCCAAGGCGCTTGAGAGAACTCGGGTGAAGGAACTAGGCAAAATGGCACCGTAACTTCGGGAGAAGGTGCGCCTCTTGGTGTGGTCACGTGCGTGACTGAGCATCGAGGGGTCGCAGTAACCTGGCCGCTGCGACTGTTTATCAAAAACACAGCACTCTGCAAACACGAAAGTGGACGTATAGGGTGTGACGCCTGCCCGGTGCTGGAAGGTTAATTGATGGGGTCAGCCGCAAGGCGAAGCTCTTGATCGAAGCCCCAGTAAACGGCGGCCGTAACTATAACGGTCCTAAGGTAGCGAAATTCCTTGTCGGGTAAGTTCCGACCTGCACGAATGGCGTAACGACAGCGGCGCTGTCTCCACCCGAGACTCAGTGAAATTGAAATCGCTGTGAAGATGCAGCGTTCCCGCGGCAAGACGGAAAGACCCCGTGAACCTTTACTATAGCTTTACATTGAACGTTGAGTTCTTCTGTGTAGGATAGGTGGGAGGCTATGAAACCAGGACGCTAGTTCTGGTGGAGCCATCCTTGAAATACCACCCTGAAGTGCTTGACGTTCTAACCTAGGTCCGTAATCCGGATCGGGGACCATGTATGGTGGGTAGTTTGACTGGGGCGGTCTCCTCCCAAAGAGTAACGGAGGAGCACGAAGGTACGCTCAGCGCGGTCGGACATCGCGCACTGTGTGCAAAGGCATAAGCGTGCTTGACTGCGAGATCGACGGATCAAGCAGGTACGAAAGTAGGTCTTAGTGATCCGGTGGTTCTGTATGGAAGGGCCATCGCTCAACGGATAAAAGGTACTCCGGGGATAACAGGCTGATACCGCCCAAGAGTTCATATCGACGGCGGTGTTTGGCACCTCGATGTCGGCTCATCACATCCTGGGGCTGTAGCCGGTCCCAAGGGTATGGCTGTTCGCCATTTAAAGTGGTACGCGAGCTGGGTTCAGAACGTCGTGAGACAGTTCGGTCCCTATCTGTCGTGGGCGTTGGAGATTTGAGGGGGGCTGCTCCTAGTACGAGAGGACCGGAGTGGACGTTCCGCTGGTGTTCGGGTTGTCATGCCCATGGCATTGCCCGGTAGCTACGAACGGAAGTGATAACCGCTGAAAGCATCTAAGCGGGAAGCACGCCCCAAGATGAGATCTCCCGAGAGCTTGACTCTCCTTAAGGCACCATCAAGACTAGGTGGTTGATAGGCACGGTGTGGAAGTGCAGCAATGCATTGAGCTTACGTGTACTAATGAGCCGTGAGGCTTGACCATATAACCCCAAGACGCTTCACCGTCTTATCTCTTAACTCGCTGTTCGAC
>NZ_JAVDSQ010000015.1:0-26732 GCF_031455395.1 Luteibacter sp. 1214 | reverse complement strand
GCCGTTTTCGGGGAGGCAGGGACAGCCGACTCGAAAACCCCCAGTCGGAGCCCGACCCGGCCGAAGGCCATTGATACACGGCCGCGGTAGCGGCCCTCCTTGAGGGGTCGCCGCAGGCGTGGACGCGAGGGTGGCACCCGCCGGCTCTTCAACGCGCCACGACACGCCGCGACAAAGCCAAGGTGCGATGGCGCAAGCCGAGCCCCCCAAGGACATCCTCCCGCCAGAAGAACCGCTTCCACTATCCTAGACATATGCCTCGCCCTCCTGTCAGAACGCCGACGCCGCTGCGCGCCAGACGGCCATCTCAGCCCACCTTCGGGGTCGCGCGCGTGTTGTCCAAACGCGGTGTCTGCTCGCGTAGCCAGGCGGAAAAGGCCGCGCGCGAGGGGCGGGTTAAAGTGGATGGAAAGATCGTGCGCGATCCCGAATTCCGGATCACGGGGAGCGAGCGGATCGAGCTGGATGGTGCGGGGGCGGTCGCCGCCGCGCCTGTGTATCTCGTCATGAACAAGCCCCGAGGCGTGGTGGTCTCCGCATCCGACGATCGCGGGCGGGATACGGTCTATGGGCTGCTCGAAGGTGCCGGGTTGCCCTGGGTCGGGCCGGTGGGTCGGCTCGACAAGGCGAGCGAAGGCTTGCTGCTGCTGTCGAACGACACCGTCTGGGCGGCTGGGATCACCGAGCCGGCGACGCACGTGCCGAAGACCTATCACGTGCAGGTGGCGGGACAACCGGACGAGTCGACCATCGCGGCGATGCTCGGCGGAGTCATCGTTGAAGGCGAGCCGCTGCGTGCGGGTGCGGCGGCGTTGTTGCGGCAGGGCGAGAAGACGGCCTGGCTCGAGGTCACGCTCGACGAGGGACGCAACCGGCATATCCGCCGGTTGATGGCGGCGCTGGGGTTCGAGGTCCAGCGACTGGTGCGCGTGGCGATCGGTGACTTGCCCCTTGGCGAACTGGCCAAGGGGCAGTGGCGGCATTTGACTGAGGCTGAGGTGTCCGGCCTGCGGAGGCGGTGAGGCCAGCGCCCATCGTGAGCGGGCTGGCTATCACCGGTTGAGGAAGACCCTCAGCCCTTCAACACGCCCAGCTTCTTTCCCACCCGGGTGAACGCCGTGATCGCGTGATCCAGATGTTCCCGTGTATGCGCCGCGCTCATCTGGGTGCGGATACGTGCCTTGCCTTGCGGCACGACGGGGAAGAAGAAGCCCGTGACGTAGATGCCTTCCTCGAGCAACTCGGTAGCCATGGCCTGCGCCTGCTTCGCGTCGTAAATCATCACCGGCACGATCGGGTGCTGACCCGGACGGATGTCGAAACCGGCTTCGGTCATCTTCTCGCGGAAATAGCGGGTGTTTTCCTTCACCTTCTCGCGCAGGTCGCCGGCGGCATCCAGCATGTCGAAGACCTTGGTACCGGCGGCGACGACGTGCGGCGGCAACGAGTTGGAGAACAGGTACGGGCGCGAGCGCTGGCGCAGCAGTTCGATGACTTCACGGCGGCCGGTGGTGAAACCGCCCAGGGCGCCACCGAGTGCCTTGCCCAGCGTGCCGGTGATGATGTCGATCTTGTCGAGCACGCCGTGCAGTTCGGCCGAGCCGCGGCCGGTATCGCCCAGGAAGCCGGTGCAGTGGCACTCGTCGATGTGGACCAGCGCGTCGTACTTCTTCGCCAGCGCGGTGATCTCGGCCAGCGGGGCGACGAAGCCGTCCATCGAAAACGCGCCGTCGGTGGTGATCAGCTTGGTGCGTGCGCCCGCCGCATCGGCGGCCTGCAGCTGGGCCTCGAGATCGGCCATGTCGCAGTTGGCGTAGCGGAAACGCTTTGCCTTGCACAGGCGGATGCCATCGATGATCGAGGCGTGGTTGAGCGAGTCGGAAATGACCGCGTCTTCCTCGCCCAGCAGCGGCTCGAACAGTCCGCCGTTGGCGTCGAAGCAGGCGGCGTAGAGGATCGTGTCCTCCTTGCCGAAGAACGTGGCGATCTTCGCCTCCAGCTCCTTGTGCAGATCCTGCGTGCCGCAGATGAAGCGCACACTGGCCATGCCGAAGCCGTGCGTGTCGAGCGCGTCCTTGGCCGCCTGGATCACGTCGGGGTGATCGGCGAGGCCGAGGTAGTTGTTCGCACAGAAGTTGAGGACCTTGCGGCCGCCTTCCAGTTCGATCTCGGCCGACTGCGGCGAGACGATGATGCGCTCCTTCTTGAACAGACCCTGTTCGCGGATGGCGTCGAGCTCGCTGGCGAAACGGGTCTGGCCGGGGTAGGTCACGTCCATGAGCAGACCACCTTGCCGCAGTGACCGGCGTCCATCAGGTCGAAGCCCTTCTGGAAATCGTCGATCGCGATCTGATGCGTCAGCACCTTCTGCAACGGGAAGCCGGTGAGCACCATCTGGGTCATCTTGTACCAGGTCTCGTACATCTTCCGGCCGTAGATGCCCTGCAGGGTGAGCCCCTTGAAGATGACCTTGTCCCAGTCGATACCGGCGCCACGCGGCATGATGCCGAGCATGGCGATCTTGCCGCCGTGGTACATACAGTCGAGCATATCGCCGAAGGCGCGGGGGTTGCCGCTCATCTCCAGACCTACGTCGAAGCCTTCGATGTGCAGGTCCTTTACGGTGTCCTTGAGCGACTGCTTGGACACGTTGACCACGCGCGTGGCGCCCATGTCGGCGGCGAGCTTCAGGCGGTAGTCGTTGACATCGGTGACGACCACGTTGCGCGCACCGACGTGCTTGGCGATGCCTGCGGCGATGATGCCGATCGGACCGGCGCCGGTGATCAGGACATCTTCACCGATCAGGTCGAACTCGAGTGCGCAGTGCGCGGCGTTGCCATACGGGTCGAAGAAAGCGGCCAGCTCGGACGGAATCTGGTCCGGGATCGGCCACAGGTTGGAGGCCGGCATGGTCATGTATTCAGCGAAGGCACCGTTGCGGTTCACGCCGATGCCCGTGGTGTTCGGGCACAGGTGCTGACGGCCGGCGCGACAGTTGCGGCAATGGCCGCAGACGATGTGGCCTTCGGCCGAGACGCGGTCGCCGATGTTGTAGCCGGTGACGCCCGGGCCGATCTCGGCGATGCGACCGACGAACTCGTGGCCGATGGTGAGGCCAGGCGTGATGGTGCGCTGGGACCACTCGTCCCACTTGTAGATGTGCAGGTCCGTTCCGCAGATGGCTGTCTTTTCGATCTTGATCAGGACTTCGTTCGGGCCGACCTGCGGCACCGGCACTTCTTCCATCCAGATGCCTTGCTCGGGCTTGCGCTTCACGAGCGCTTTCATCGTCTGCTGCATGGGCTCAAAGGTTCCGTGCGGGGAAGGTCCGGGGCTGGACCCAAACCGCCATTATAGGCCCGTCCATCCCCCGTTCGTGATGCGGCGCGGCATTGCCAGCGAGGGCCCGGGGCCTCTATGGTCGGGACCGCTTTGCAAGACCGACAGGGGCAACGAAAATGCGAATCCGATCGATGATGCTGGGAGCCGCCATGGCGCTGGCGCTGGATGCGAAGGCCGACGAAGGCATGTGGCTGCCGTCGCAGCTGCCTTCGATTGCGAAGAATCTCAAGGATGCCGGCTTTAGGGGCGATCCCAAGGACCTGGCCGACCTGACGAAAGCGCCCCTGAATGCGGTCGTCCGCATCGGCGGTGGCACGGGCTCGTTCGTGTCATCCGATGGTCTCGTGGTGACCAATCACCACGTCGCCTTCGGTGTCATCCAGTACAACACCCGGCCGGACCGCGATCTCATCAACGAGGGCTTCGTGGCGCCGGACCGCGCTGGCGAGCTGCCGGCCAACCCGGATTACCGCCTGCGCGTGACCGTAGGTTTCGACAAGGTCACCGACCGCATCCTGGCGGACGCGAGGGGCAAGACGGGAAGGGCTTACTACGATGCCGTCGATGCGGCGAGCAAGGCACTGGTCGCGGAGTGCGAGAAGGAGCCCGGCATCCGGTGCAGTGTCGCCAACATGTTCTACGGTCGCGACTTCTACCTGGTGCGTCAGCTGGAACTGCGCGACATCCGTCTGGTGTATGCACCGCCCCGGGCGATCGGTAACTACGGCGACGAAATCGACAACTTCGTCTGGCCGCGCCACGCGGGTGACTTCACCATCCTTCGCGCCTATGTCGGCAAGGACGGCAAGCCGGCCGACTTCTCACCGGACAACGTGCCCTATCACCCGCCTTCGCATCTGAAGCTGGCGACGGAAGGCGTGGCCGAGGGCGACTTCGTCATGTTGGCCGGTTACCCGGGCACCACCTACCGTCATCGCACGGCGGCGGAGTTCGCCGACCAGATCGAGTGGCGCCTGCCGACGTCGGTCGCCGTGCTCAAGGGCTTGCAGGACGTGATCGAGGCCCAGGGCAAGGCGGACAAGGAAGCCGGCATCCGCTACGCCTCGCAGCTGCAGTCGCTCAAAAACAACATCAAACGGTTCAGCGGTGAGCTGGAAGGTCTGAAGCGCAGCGACGCCGTGGCGGTTCGCCGTGAGGACGAGGCGGCAATGCTGGCGTGGCTGGCGACCCAGTCCGACGCCGCTGCGCTCAAACCGTCGATCGATCAGGCCATGGCACTGATCGCGCAGGGCAAGGACGTGCGCGACCGCGACCTGCTCTTGGGCCTCCTGACGTCGCAGACTCAGCTGATGCGCGGCGCGCTGTCGATCGATCGTCTGTCGGTGGAACGCCTGAAGGCCGACGCCGAGCGCGAATCCGGCTACCAGAAACGTGACGAGGAACTGATCCAGAGTCAGCTGAAACAGATTCAGCGCCGCTACGACCCGCGCGTGGAGAAAGCGCTGGTGACCTCGGTGCTCACGCGCTATCAGCAGTTGCCGGACGCGCAGCGTCTGCCGGAAGTCGACAAGGTGTTCGGTCGTACACCGGCCGAGCTGACCAGGGCGCTCGACGGCATCTACGGCGCGACGACGTTCGCCGGGGAGGCCGAACGCACGCGTCTGTTCGCCGCCGCGCCTGCCGACGTTGCGAAAAGCAACGACGCCCTGCTGGTCGCCGCCCGCACGCTTCGGCCTGCGCTGCTGCGCATCGAGGAAGAAAAGAAGGCGCGGGAGGGCGATCTCCTTCGCCTGCGCCCGGCCTACATGCAGGCGCTGATCGCTTACCGCGAAAAGCAGGGTAAGGCGGTCTATCCCGACGCGAACTCCACGCTGCGTGTCAGCTACGGCAAGGTCACGCCACTGGCCGCACGCGACGCGGTCAGCTACGCGCCACTGACCACGGTGCAGGGCATCGTCGAGAAGAACACGGGGGCGTTTCCGTTCGATGCGCCCGTACCGCTGATCGATGCGATCCACAAGGGCGACTTCGCGGGCTACACCGACGCGAAGACCGGCGCGATGCCGGTCGACTTCCTCAGCAACCTGGATACGACCGGCGGTAACTCGGGCTCGCCGGTGCTTAACGCCAGGGGCGAACTCGTCGGCCTCAACTTCGACAGCAACTGGGAGGCCGTCAGCGCCAGCTGGATGTACGACCCCCGCTACAAGCGGGCCATCCATGTGGACATGCGCTACATGCGCTGGCTGATGGACAAGGTCTATCCGTCGCACGCCCTGCTGCGTGAACTCGGCGTTCCCGCAAAGTAAGGCGTTCCATGACCTCCGGCACATACCGCCGGAGGTCCCGTCGGTCATTGTTACTTTATAACATCTTCAGGGAGCATCACCTCATGCGTCGTCTCGCCCTTGCTGCCGCCCTCGCGGCCGGTCTCGTCCCCGCCGCGCACGCCGTCGAAGGCATGTGGCAGCCTGCCCAGCTGCCGAAGATCGCAGGCACCCTCAGGCAGCACGGGCTCAAGCTCGATCCGGCCTCACTGACGGATCTGACCGCTTATCCGATGGGCGCCATCGTCAGTCTCGGCGGCTGCACGGCGTCGTTCGTGTCGACGGACGGCCTGGTCGTGACCAACCACCACTGTGGTTACGGCGCGCTCCAGTACAACTCGACCAAGGACAAGAACCTCATCGAGCAGGGCTTCCTGGCGAAGAACTTCGGCGAAGAGCTGCCGGGCTCGCCCGACATGCGCGTCTTCGTCACCGAGGAGATCCGGGATGTCACGAAGGATGTCACCGGCAAGCTGACGGCGACGATGACCGGCCAGCAGCGCTACGACGCGATCGACCGCGCGAAGAAGGAGCTGGTGAAGGCGTGCGAGACCGACGGGTATCGCTGCGACGTCTACACCTTCCACGGCGGCTACAGCTATCAGCTGATCCGACAGCTCGAGATCAAGGACGTACGTCTGGTCTATGCCCCGCCCGAGTCCATCGGCAAGTTCGGCGGTGACGTCGACAACTGGATGTGGCCGCGCCACACCGGCGACTTCAGCTACCTGCGTGCGTATGTGTCGAAGGACGGTAAGTCGGCCACGTATTCGAAGGACAACGTGCCGTATCACCCGAAGCACGTGATCAAGGTGAATCCGCAGGGTGTGGAGGAGGGCGACTACGTGATGGTCGTCGGCTACCCGGGTCGTACCAACCGTTATCGGCTGGCCCAGGAGGTGCAGAGTGCCATCGACTGGAGCTACCCGACGCAGATCAAGCTTTATCAGGAGCAGCTCGACACGATCGCCGCCAACGGCAAGCGCGATCCCGAGGTCACGGTGAAGTACGCCAGTCTCGTCGCCGGCCTCAACAACTATCTGAAGAACTTCGGTGGCCAGCTCGAAGGGCTGCGTCGTGCGGACGCGGTAGCGGTGAAGCAGAAGCAGGAAGCCGATCTCACCGCCTGGCTCGCAAAGCAGGGCGGCGCGGAAAATCAGGCGCTCGCCGGAGACATCGCCCAGCTCAAAGCAAAGCTCGCCGAATACCAGGCCACGCGCGAGCGCGATCTCGACCTGATGCTGATCCAGCGGACACAGCTGTTTTCCGCAGGCGTGCGTCTTGCGCGCCTCGCCGAGGAGCGCGCCAAGCCGGACATGGAGCGTGAGACCGGCTTCCAGCAGCGTGACGAGGTGCGTATCGAAGGCGCGCTGAAGCAGATGGAGCGTCGCTACGACGCGCAGACCGATCAGGATCTGCTGACGAACGCCCTCGTCCGTTATGCCGCGCTGCCGAAGGATCAGCATCTCGCCGGTCTCGACACCTGGCTTGCTGGCGCGAACACGCGACCGGCCATCCAGGCGAAGGTCGCTTCGCTCTACAAGGGCAGCAAGCTGGGCGACACCGCAGAGCGGATGAAATGGTTCAAGGCCGATGCGAAGGCCGTCGCCGCCAGCGACGACAGCATGCTCAAGCTGGCGCATGCCCTGCTGCCGGAACTGAAGGCGATTCAGGATCAGGACGATGCCCGCGACGGTGAACTGGCGAAGCTTCGTCCGCGCTACATGCAGGCGATCATCGCGTGGAAGGAATCGCAGGGCCTGCCGGTGTATCCCGATGCCAACAGCTCGCTTCGCGTCACCTTCGGCAATGTGCAGGGCGTCGCGCCGCGCGACGGCGTGAGCTACGCGCCGTTCACCACCGCCGAGGGCATCGTGCAGAAGGATACGGGTATCGAGCCGTTCGATGCGCCCAAGGCTGAGACCGACGCGATCAGGGCAAAGGCCTACGACGGCTACGCGTCGAAGAAGCTGGGTACGTTGCCAGTCGACTTTCTCGCCGATCTCGACATCACCGGTGGCAATTCGGGTTCACCGGCACTGGATGCGAAGGGCCAGCTCGTGGGCCTCGCGTTCGACGGTAACTGGGAGTCGGTGAGTGGCGACTGGCTGTTCAACCCGAAACTCAATCGCTCCATCCAGGTGGATGTGCGCTACATGCTGTGGGTGATGCATCACCTGGACCATGCCGACAATCTGCTGAAGGAGATGGGCGTGCCGACGAAGTGATGTCGGCGGTTCGTCGCTTCAGGCGAGAAGCTTCAGCAGGCCGAGAGCCGCTGCGAAGAGACCCGCCGCTGTAACGAAGGGATACCACCGTGCCTCAGCGTCGATCTTCGCGGTCTCGGCCATGAGCTTGCCGATTTCGGCGCGGACTTTTTCCAGCTCGTCGGGTGACATGCTTCCGGTCTCGGTTTTCTTTGGGGGCGGGGGCGGCATGCGTTGTCCACAGGGTATGTGGATACGGGTTGCATAACCGTGTGGATAAGTCGGCATATCGCTTTGCCGACAAACACTTCGGTTCGTCTGATCACTTAATGATCAGCGCGGTGCTCAGTGCTCCACCGTCGATGCTGCTTTTTCGTCTGAGGTGCTGATGCCTGGTTGAAGAGCCTAGCCCACCCTGCGAAGAAAGCCAGGTCGGATGTTCCCGATTCTCAATGCAGTCTTATCCACACCTTGTGTGGATACCGACTGCATAACCGTGTGGACAAGTCCGATTCAGGCTTACATAGCAACGACTTGGGTTGTGCTGGTCAATCGTTGCTCACCGCCGGGCGGGCGTGAGTCACGATATCCACAGGCCATGTGGATACCGTTTGCATAAGCCTGTGGACAAGTTTGCAGATCCCTTGCGCATCATGCTCTTGCGTTGAGCTGGTCAACGGGTGACCACGGCGGTCGCGTCACCGCACCGGACGACACGCGTCGATGCAGGTCAGATACGCCTTGTGCCGTGCGTAATCGATCGTCATGCGGAAGGACTGAAGGAGATTGGCGCCCGCCGCGCCGAAAACCGTCCCATCCATATAAGAAGACATCGTGTCGACGAAACTCTTGTCCGGCCGCTCGGTGAACCAGACAGGTCCGACGGACCAGCCGCCGACGGCGACGGCAGGTACCTGGATCGCGCGTGTCGCCTTCGCCGCACCGAGCAGATCATCGGCCTGATCGACGAGCTTCCAGTCGGGATGCTTCTCGTGCCATCGGTTCATGACGCTGGTGGTCACGTAGCTGGTGACGCCGTAGCCCTCGACGACCGGCGTGGCCATGGCGTGCTGGCCTGCGACCGTCGGATGCGCGGTGGCACCGGTGTCGAGCAGTACATCGAGAGCTTGCCCGTCGATGGTCAGTGTGATCCGTGGGAACGGGCTTCCGAGCTTGCCCTTGCGATTGACGAGAAACCCGAGCGGCACGGTATGAGCGGATGCATCCGAGCGCCAGCTGGCGTCCTCGAAGACGAGGCGCTTGCGCGGATAGTCGAAGGTCACGATGAAATCGGAGAGATACCAGCCGCTGAGCATGCCGTTCTCGACCGAGCTGCGCGGCCAGTCGACGTTGCTTGCCATGCCGCAGTTTCTTGGAGACCGCGGCAGCGCCTTGCCTGGCGCAAAGGCGGGCGTGACGAACGTCCTGTCACCCTCGCAGGACGATTCGACGAGGCCCATGGCGCGTCCGGGATCGCCGTAGACCAGCCAGCTCCTGCCGCCGCCCCCTGTGTCCACGACGAGCTTCAGTGCATGGCCGGCAGTGTCGGCGGGCGTGGCGAAGAAATGTCCTGCCTCGTAGACCGTGGGCACAACCGTCGCGGCATCCGCCGCAGTGATAACCCCCATCATGGCGGCAAGCGCCAGCGCAACACGCAACATGCTTCCGTTCTCCCTTTGAGTGCCCGCCGATCTTACCGGCTGCGGTACCCTTGCGATCGTTTGCTTCGTCGTACCCTGGCATGACCCTCGATCACCGTCCTCTCGCCGTTTTTCTGATGGGCCCGACCGCCTCGGGCAAGACGGCGCTTGCCTGTTCGCTGGCCGACCGCTACCCGATGGGCCTGATCAGCGTCGATTCGGCCCTCGTCTACCGCGGGCTGGATATCGGTTCGGCGAAACCCGACGCGGCGACGCTGGCGCGTTACCCGCACGAGCTCGTCGACATTCGCGATCCGGCTCAGCCGTATTCCGCGGCAGACTTTCGCTCCGACGCCCTGGCGGCGATGGACCGGGTGCGAAAGGCGGGCAGGGTGCCGCTGCTCGTCGGCGGCACGGGCCTTTACTTCCGGGCGCTGCAGCAGGGGCTGTCGGATCTGCCCGAGGCCGATCCGGCCGTGCGGGAGCGGATCGGCGCCGAGGCGGCGCGGGTCGGCTGGGCCACCATGCACGAGCGGATGGCCGAACGCGACCCGGTGGCCGGTGCACGTATCCGGCCGGGCGATGCCCAGCGCGTCCAGCGCGCCCTCGAGGTCATGGAGCTGACCGGCCGGACACTCACCGAGCTCCAGCAGGGCGGTAGCCGCGAGCCGTTTCCCTGGCGGGTGCTCAAGCTGGCGTTGCTGCCGGATGACCGCAAGCTGCTTCACGAGCGGATAGCCGCCCGCTTCGACACCATGATCGCCGGTGGTTTTCTCGATGAAGTGAAGCGACTCCGCGCCCGCGGCGACCTGCATGCCGAGCTTCCGGCCATCCGTGCGGTGGGTTACCGCCAGGCCTGGGAGTACCTCGATGGTCAGGGAGACGCCACGAACTTCCGCGACCGTGGTATCTATGCAACGCGGCAACTCGCCAAGCGCCAGATCACCTGGTTGCGCGGCGAGCTCGACGCACGCACGTTCGACCCGGACCGGGGGGATCCGCTGCCGGGGGCCGACGTGGCACTTCAGCAGTTCCTGGGGATGCCGCGGGCTTCACGCGCGGCGCTTCCAGCCGGTATTTAAAAGCAGTTAAGATTCAAATCACTTGGACCGGGGCGCCGTCAGGCGTTCTTTTTACCCGGTCCCGTACGAAGGCGTAGGGGAGAAGAAGAAATGTCCAAAGGGCAATCGTTGCAGGATCCGTTTCTCAATGCGCTTCGTCGCGAACGCGTGCCGGTCGCCATCTATCTGGTGAACGGCATCAAGCTGCAGGGCACGATCGAGTCGTTCGATCAGTTCGTGGTGCTGCTGCGCAATCAGGTGAGCCAGATGGTGTACAAGCACGCCATCTCCACGGTCGTGCCCAGCCGCAACGTGCGGGTCGGTGGCCACGAGAACCACGCGGAAGCCGGTGCGGGCGACGTCGAGGGTTGAGGGGCCCCCGTCGGCGACCCATATGTAAAAGAGCGGGTGCGCGTATCCTTGGGGTACGCGCACCCCTTCCTTTTTTGATGAGGTCATCCCCCTAAGTGTTCGACAGGCAAAAGAAAGGCGATCGCGCGGTGCTGGTGCTGCCGCATTCCCGCGGCGAAGGCGACGCCATTCGTCGCGGCGAGGAATTCGCCGAGCTGGTGGCTTCCGCCGGTGCCGAGGTCCTTGCGACCATCTCCGCCCGCGTGGAGAAGCCCAACCCCCGTTTCTATATCGGTACCGGTAAGGCCGAAGAGGTCGCCGAAGCCGTGCGCGCGCTGGAGGCGGACGTGGTCCTCGTCGACCACGAGCTGACCCCTGTGCAGGAGCGCAACCTCGAAAAGCAGCTGCAGACCCGCGTGGTCGACCGCGCCGGCCTGATCCTGGACATTTTCGCCCAGCGTGCCCGCTCCCACGAAGGCAAGCTCGAGGTGGAACTGGCTCAGCTCAAGCACCTGGCGACCCGGCTGGTCCGGGGCTGGACCCATCTTGACGCCCAGCGTGGCGGCGCCATCGGCAACCGCGGCCCGGGTGAAACCCAGCTCGAGACCGATCGCAGGCTGCTGGCCGAGCGCGTGAAGATGCTGAGCAAGCGGCTCGAGAAAGTGGGGACCCAGCGCGACCAGCAGCGCCGCTCGCGGCTGCGCAATACCGTGCCCCGGGTCGCCCTGGTGGGCTATACCAACGCCGGCAAATCCACGCTGTTCAACGCGCTGACCACCGGGGGCGTCTACGCGGCGGATCAGCTGTTCGCCACGCTGGACCCCACGGTGCGCAAGATCGACGGCCTCGCGTGCGGGCCCGCGGTAATCGCCGACACGGTGGGTTTCATCCGCGAGCTCCCGCATGACCTCGTGGCGGCTTTCCGCGCCACGCTGGCCGAGGCGCGCGACGCCGACCTGCTCATTCACCTAAGTGACGCCGCGGACGAAGAGCGCGAGCTGCTCCGTCGCGTCGTCGACGAGGTGCTGGACGAGATCGGGGCCGGGGATGTGCCCCAGCTGTCGGTGATGAACAAGGTCGACCTGATCGACGTCGAGCCACGGGTGGATCGCGGGGACGACGGCAAGCCGCGTCAGGTCTGGCTCTCCGCCGCCACGGGGCAGGGTATCGAAGGGCTGCGAGAGGCGTTGGGCGAACTGCTCGGCGGCGACCGCATCCGCACGGGTCTTGAGCTTCCGCTCACGGCGGGCCGGCTGCATGCCCGCCTCAAGGCGGCGGGCGCGATCGCCGGCGAGGCCATCGACGAGCATGGCTGGCATCTGGATATCGACGCGCCGCGATCCGTTCTGGCGCCGTTGCTGGGCGACGATGTGCATGCCGGGCCGCTCCGCGAGCTGATCGATCCGCCGCATCCCGCGTTCTGAGCGAGCACCCGCCTTACCCTATCTGATAGAATTCACGTCGTTTGCGTGCCCGATCGGCGTGGTGACGGGCCTTCGCGTGCCCGGCGCCGCTTCCCCGCCGCCCGGGCCACCTCATGGCTTGCCAGCCGCCCACCCTCGGTCCCCGAAGGAGACTGTCGCCCATGGCTTGGAACGAACCCGGTAACGGCCAGAAGGATCCCTGGAACCGCAACCGGTCGAGCGGGCGGAAGCCCGATCTCGACGGTGCGCTGAAGAGCCTGAAGGCACGCTTTGGCAAGTTCGGCGCCGGCAGCGGCGGCGTGACTGCCATCGTGCTGGTGTTCATCGTGGCCTGGCTGCTGGTCAGCAGCTACACGGTCATCGATGCGCGTCAGGTCGGCGTGGTGCTGCGCTTCGGCCAGTTCTCGCGCATTCTGCCGCCCGGCTTTCATCTGAAGGCGCCCAGCCCGGTCGAGACGGTGACCAAGGTCGAGACGACCCAGATCCGCTCGGTCTCGGACAACGTGTCCATGCTGACGCGGGACGAGAACATCATCGCGATCGACTTCAACGTGCAGTATCAGGTCTCCGATGCGCGCAAGTTCCTGTATTCGAACGCGGATCGCGAAGAAAACACCATCCACAACGCGGCCGAGGCGGCCGTGCGTTCCGTGGTCGGCGCCAACATCATGGACAACATCCTGACCACGCCGGGCGTCGACACGCCGGCGCCGGATCAGGCGCCGGCCGCCGGTGTCGCGCCCGCCGCGAAGGAAACCCTGCAGCAGCAGACCCGCGACATCCTCCAGGCCACGCTCGACAAGTACGACGCCGGCATCCTGGTGACGGGGGTCAGCTTCCAGAACGTTTCGCCGCCCAAGGAAGTGAAGGACGCCTTCGACGACGTCAACGCCGCGCGCGAAGACAAGCAGAGCGAAGAGAACAACGCCCGCGCCTACGAGAGCCGCGTCGTGCCACTGGCCCGTGGCGACGCCGGTCGTATCTCGGCCGTCGCGGAAGGCGATCGCGTGGAGCGCATCGCACGCGCCAACGGCGAGGCCGAGCGCTTCAATCTGTTGCTCAAGGAATACCGCGCCGCTCCCGAAGTGACGCGCCGCCGCCTGTGGCTGGAAACGGTCGAAGAGGTCATGGCCGGCAATCCCAAGATCGTCGACGGCAGCAACGGCAAGAACATCATCCAGTTGCCGGTGGAAGCGCCGAACAGCTCGATTCGCAACGTACCCGGTGTCGGTACTGTCGTGCAGTCGGCCACCACCGACGCCAACCCGACGCCGAACCAGCCGCAGCAGGGGAGCGCCCAGTGAAGATCGTTTCCGGCCTCATCGTCGTCCTCATCGTCCTGCTGGGCTTCAACAGCGCCTTTGTCGTCAGGGAAGGCGAAAACGCGTTGCTGTTGCAGTTCGGCCGTATCGTCCGCGCGGATTACCAGCCGGGTCTGCACTTCAAGATTCCCGTCGTGCAGCAGGTCATGCGTTTCGATAACCGCATCCTGGGGCTCGATGCCCAGCCCGAGCGTTATTTCACGCTCGAGAAGAAGAGTGTCAACGTCGACTTCTACGTGAAGTGGCGTATCGCCGATAACGCGGCGTATTACCGCGCCACGTCGGGCGACGACACCCAGGCGATCCAGCGCCTCACGCCCATCGTCAAGGACGCCCTGCGTCACGAGTTCAACTCGCGCAAGCTGGAAGACCTGATCGCCGGCGGCCGTGAAGACATCACCGGCCAGGTGCGTAAGGACACCGACGCCGCCGCACGCCAGAACCTCGGCATTTCGGTGGTCGACGTACGCATCAAGCGCATCGACCTTCCCGACGAAGTCAGTGGCTCGGTCTACAAGCGTATGCGCGCCGAGCGCCTGCAGCTGGCCAACGAGCTCCGTTATACCGGCCAGGAAAGCGCGGCGAAGATCCGCGCCGACGCCGACCGTCAGAAGTCGGTGCTGGTGGCCGATGCGGAGCGTGACGCGACCAAGGTCAAGGGTGATGGCGACGCTCAGGCAGCCGCTATCTACGCCCAGGCGTACAGCCAGGATCCCGAGTTCTTCGCTTTCTATCGCAGCCTGGCGGCTTATCGTAAGTCGTTCGCCGATGGCAAGGGCGTGCTCGTCCTCAAGCCCGATTCCGAATTCCTGCGCTATCTCAACGACGGCCCCGGCCGTCAGCGCTGATCCCTATACACATCGCCCATCCGGGCAACGTCACTTAGAGAGAACCGTCAACATGGGTAAGTCAGTCGTTATTCTGGGCGCGCAATGGGGCGACGAGGGCAAGGGCAAGATCGTCGATCTTCTCACCGAGCGCGTCGGTGCCGTCGCACGTTTCCAGGGTGGCCACAACGCCGGCCATACGCTGGTGATCAAGGGCAAGAAGACCGTCCTTCACCTGATCCCCTCGGGCATCCTGCGCGACGACGCGCTCTGCCTGATCGGTAACGGCGTCGTGCTGTCGCCGGCCGCGCTGATGAGCGAAGTCGCCGAGCTCGAGGCTCAGGGCGTCGACGTGCGTCCGCGCCTGAAGATCTCGCCGGCGACCCCGCTGATCATGCCGTACCACATCGCCGTCGATAAGGCGCGCGAAGTCGCCTCCGGCGCCAAGGCCATCGGCACGACCGGTCGTGGCATCGGCCCCGCGTACGAGGACAAGGTCGCGCGTCGCTCCATCCGCGTCGCCGATCTGATGTACCCGCACGAGCTGCCGGAGAAAGTGCAGGCCGCCGTCGAGTATCACAACTTCGTGCTGACCCAGTGGCTGAAGGCCGAGCCGGTCGACTATCAGACCGTCCTCGACGAAGCCCTGACGTGGGGCGAATACCTGCGTCCGATGGTCGACGACGTCGCCACCATCCTGCACGACGTGCGTAAGGAAGGCGGCAATATCCTGTTCGAAGGTGCGCAGGGCGCGTTGCTCGACATCGACCATGGCACCTATCCGTACGTCACTTCGTCGAACACGACGGTGGGCGGCGCGCTCGCCGGCACCGGCGTCGGCGCACGTGACATCGATTACGTGCTCGGTATCTGCAAGGCCTACGCCACCCGCGTAGGCGGCGGTCCGTTCCCGACCGAGCTCAACGACGAGATGGGCGAGCTGCTGCGCAAGAAGGGCAACGAGTTCGGCGCCAGCACGGGTCGTCCGCGTCGCTGCGGCTGGATCGATCTGGTCGCGCTCAAGCGCGCCGTGCAGATCAACGGCATCGACGGCCTGGCGATCACCAAGCTCGACGTGCTCGACGGCCTGGAAAGCATCAAGGTCTGCATCGCGTACGAGTACCGCGGCAAGCGTCGCGAACTCGCTCCGCTGGACGCCGACGGCTGGGCCGAGTGCAAGCCGGTCTACCTCGAGTTCCCGGGCTGGGAAGAGTCCACCGCGGGTATCCGCGACTGGAACAAGCTGCCGCCCGCCGCTCGCGCCTACCTGCGCGCGGTCGAGGAACTCTCGGGCTGCAAGCTGGCGCTGGTCGCCACGGGCGCCGATCGCGATGACACGATCATCCTCGACGACCCGTTCGGCGGTGCCGACAACTGCTGATCCGATGCAGTGATGCGATACGAAAAACGCCAGCCGTGAGGCTGGCGTTTTTCGTGGACGACTACGGATGCTCGCCCGGGCGCCCTGCTTCCAGGGCATGCAGATCGATGTCCTTCACCGACACCGGCCGATACCGCTCATCGAACGCCACATCGCCCAGCGTCCATCCGGCCTTGCAGCGCACCGCGCCCCAGAACCGCCGGAAGGCGTTCCAGTGCAGCCCTACGAGGCCCTTCCCGTTATCGGCATCCACCATCGGATCGCCCACGCCGGTCGGCCGGATCGGCTCGCCGTACAGGGCCGTGCCAAACACCACGTCCCACACTGAAAACACCTGCCCGAAATTGCAGTTATGCAGCGTCGGCCGATCCGGATCCACCAGCATGTGATGCAGGCGATGGAACACCGGTGACACGAACAGCCGGTCGAATACCGGCCCGAAACGCACGCGCACATTCGCATGCGAAAAATTCTGCACGAGCTCACCCAGCAGCATCAGCCAGGCGAAATCGGTCGGCGC
The DNA here is from genome assembly GCF_031455395.1 of Luteibacter sp. 1214. Classification (NCBI taxonomy): domain Bacteria; kingdom Pseudomonadati; phylum Pseudomonadota; class Gammaproteobacteria; order Lysobacterales; family Rhodanobacteraceae; genus Luteibacter; species Luteibacter sp. 1214. Next base: position 10,366 of record NZ_JAVDSQ010000015.1, on the reverse strand, counting down.
CACGCCGATCACCAGGCCGACACCGGCCAGTACCATCGACTGCAAAAAACCGTCGACGAGGCTGCCGCGATCGTTGGTCCAGCAGCTCATCTGTCGGGTGCTGTGATGCATGCTGTGCAGCGCCCACCACCAGGGCAGCGCGTGCTGCAGGCGATGCATCCAGTAATAGACCAGGTCGTAGATGACGTAATAGACCAGGAACAGCGCCAGCGGATGTCCGTCGAGTGCCGGGATCCAGTGCGTGATGCCCAGCAGTGAGTCGTCGCCTGCCTGGCCGTTGTCCGGACCGCCGAAGGCATTGCCGATCGGTGTCAGCACCAGATAGCTGAACATCGGGAAGATGCCGAGCAGCATCATCAGCGTGTACTGCCGGTCGACCCGTGTCAGCCTGCGGTCCGTCCAGCGCTCGGCCGGAATCACCGACTCCAGCGGACGGAACAGGAAGCCGATGATCGCCACTTGCAGGATGGATATGAGGATGGCCTCGGCGATCTCACGCGGGTCGCCGGCCAGGCCGTTCAGATGGAGAAAGGTCAGGAACGGGACGATGGCGTGGAGACTCGTCCAGTCGACCAGTGAGGACCAAAGCGCGAACATGCCGCCTACCTTCGCCGGTGCCGCGGAGGTGCACGCGGCCGATCGGGCCATTAAGCTTCACGCCTCTTTCGTCGGGCTTTCCGCATGCGTGACATTCCCGGTATCCGTCTCGACGTCCATGTGGGGCAGGGCATCCTGCCAGTCGTGGACGAGCTGGCCGGCCTCCGTATCGCCGTGTTTCGTGACTGGCCCTATCTGTACGAGGGCGACCGCGATTACGAGCGTGGCTACCTTGCCTCGTACGCCGCGTCGCCGCGCAGTGTGTGCGTCGTGGCTCGCGAGGCGTCGGGGCGGGTGATCGGTGCGTCAACCGGGGTGCCGCTCGCCGATGATGGCGAAGCGTTTCATTCGGCTTTCCTGGCGCGTGGCATTCCGCTCGACGATGTTTTCTATTTCGGTGAGTCCGTTTTGCTGTCACCGTGGCGCGGGCGTGGGATCGGGCACGCATTCTTCGACGCTCGTGAGGCGCATGCCCGGACCGTCGGCGAATTTCGCTGGACGGCCTTCTGTTCGGTCCGGCGCGAGGCGACCGATCCGCGTGCGCCGGATGACCACCGCGGCAATGAGGCGTTCTGGCGGGGTCGCGGCTACGCGCCTGTGGACGCTATGTTCTGCACGCTCTCGTGGAAGGAGCGGGGCGATGACGTCGCGACACCGCACACTCTCGACTTCTGGATGCGCGAACTCGATCGTGCAAAGGTTTCCCAATGACTCGTTCGCTCGCCGACTGGCTCACCTATCAGGAAAGCACGCACCCGCGTGACATCGCACTGGGACTCGATCGCGTCCGCGCCGTCTGGACCGCGATGGGCTCGCCGCGCCCCGCGCCGAAGGTGATCACCGTGGGGGGCACCAACGGCAAAGGCTCGACGGTCGCACTCATCGAGGGCATGCTCCGGGCCGCCGGCTATCGCGTGGGTTGCTACACGTCGCCGCATCTCATCCGCTACAACGAGCGCATCCGCATCGATGGCATCGACGCCGGCGACGAGGCCATCGTCGCATCTTTCGAGCGGATCGAACGCGCGCGAGGCACCATCCCGCAGACGTACTTCGAGTTCGGCACGCTGGCGGCGATCGACCTGATGTCCCGCGCGTCGCTGGATGTCGCGGTGCTCGAAGTCGGGCTCGGCGGACGACTGGATGCCGTGAACATCATCGACGCCGATGTGGCGGCGATCACCACGATCGATCTCGATCACCAGGACTGGCTGGGCGGGGACCGCGACAGCATCGGCCGCGAAAAGGCGGGGATCGCCCGCGCCGGGCGCCCGGCGATCGTGGGCGAGTACGCACCTCCCGAGGGCCTGCTCACCGCCCTGGCAGGCCTCGGCGCGCGCGTGATGCGAGCCGGCGACAGCTTCCGGGTCAGCCGGCACCCGGGCGCCGGGACACGCGGCTGGACCTGGACCCACGCCGACGGCACCGTCCTCGATCTGCCGCTTCCCGCGCTGGATGCGCCCGTCCAGATCGATAACGCGGCCACCGCTATCGCGGCCATTCACGCCCTCGGCCCCACACGGGATGTCCCGCCCGGAGCGATACGCCACGCGCTGGCCAGTGTGCGGGTACCGGGGCGCTTGCAGAAAATCGCCGACCGACCTGCGACGCTGGTCGACGTCGGACACAATCCACAGGCGGCCAGGGCGCTGGCCGAGTGGATCGACGCGCAGCCGGGTCGCGTGAGGGTGCTCGCTGTCTACGGCGCGCTGTCGGACAAGGACACCCATGGGGTGATCGCTGCACTGGGGGATCGCGTCAACCGTTGGTACGTCGCCGGACTGGACCGCGATACGCCTCGCGGGCTGACAGCCGACGCACTGGCGGCGAGCCTTGTCGCGACTTTGCCGGGCGCGGTACATGCCAGTTTCGCCAGCGTGGAAGCGGCCTGGGCCGCGGCGCGCGCCGATGCGGGTGAAGACGACATCGTGCTGTTATTCGGCTCGTTCTTCGTCGCGAGCGTCGCCCTGGCCGCCGCGAGGTGAACGCCGCGAGGGGAAGGGCGTCGGGGGCACCCCTTTGCCGGTTATAATCGCCGCGATTCGCTTTGCGCCGGTCGTATGGAGCCTTCCTTGAAAACACGCCTGCTGGGTGCCGCGGTACTGATCGCGTTGCTGGTCCTGTTCGTGCCGATGATGTTCTCCAGCGCGCCGCCGAAGTCCGACGCCGACCAGACGGTCAGCCTCGAGATTCCGCCGGCCCCGGATCGCGAGCTGCAGACCCGTACGCTCGATGTGGCGCCGAATGGCTCGCCGGCGTCCGCCAGCGGCTCGCAGCCCGCCGTCGGCGCCCCGGCCTCGGGCACGCCGTCGGCTGTCGCTGCTCCCGCGCCCAGCCCCGCCGCGGTCACGCCGGGTGGCGGAAGCAAGCTGGCTTCGGTGGACATCGCCTCGCGCAAGCCTGCCGATGCACTGCCCGAAGACTTCGCGCCAGCGAGCAAGCCCGCGACCACCCCGGCCGCTCCCGCGCCGGCCACCCGGCCACCGAAGCCGGTGGCCGCGACCGCGCCGCCTGCCGCCGAGGCCCTGCCCGCCGGTACGGCCGGGCGTGGCAGCTACACGATCAACCTCAGTGCCTACGCCGATCATGCCAAGGCCGACGCCCTGGTCCAGAAGGTGAAGGCCCTGGGTTACCCGGTCAGCACATCCGCGTCCAATCAGGCGGGCAAGGCGCTGACGCGCGTCTCCGCCGGCCCGTTCGAGACGCGCGCCGCCGCCGAGGCCGCTCGTCTCAAGATCACGGCCGCCGTACCGGGCGCTCCCGCGTCGCTGTCCTCCAGGCCGGAGACGCAGACGGCTGACGCACCCGCCCCGGTGCGGGCTGCCGCCGCTCCCGCGCCCGCCGCACCCGCCGCCGTGCCGGCCGCTGTGCCGACCCCGTCGCCACGAGCCGGCGGTTTCGCCGTTCAGGTTGCCGCGGTCAGCAGCGAGGCGGAAGCCACGCGACTGCGCGACAAGCTGCGTGGTGCGGGCATCGCCGGCTACATCGACAGCGTCGCCTCCAGCTCGGGTGCGAAGCTCTGGCGCGTGCGCGCTGGCCCGCAGACGCAGCGTGACGATGCGGCGCGTCTCAAAGATCAGATCAAGGCCAAGGTCGGCCTCGATGGCGTCATCGTACCGGCCCCGTAACGGGCACTCCCGGATGACCACGACAGCAGGGGGCGGCCGGTGAGCTGGGTGGACTACGTCATCATCGGCGTGCTGTTCATCTCGGCCTTGATCGGCCTGGTGCGCGGCCTCATTTCCGAGGTGTTGTCGCTCGTGGTGTGGGTTTGCGCGTTCTGGGCGGCCTGGACGTTCGGGCCGCTTATCGCACAGCGGCTCGAAAGCAGCATTTCGCTGCCGATGGCGCGGATCGGCATCGGTTACGGCGTGTGTTTCATGGGGGTCCTGCTCGTGGGCGGGATCTTTCGCTTCCTGATTTCCCGACTGGTCGCCAGCACCGGCGTGGGTGGACCGGATCGCCTGTTCGGCATGGTGTTCGGCGCCGTGCGCGGCGTGCTGATTGTCAGCCTGGTGGTGTTCGCGCTCGGTTTCACGCCGCTGCCGAACGAACCCATCTGGCGGGAATCGGCGCTGCTGCCGCAGTTCGCCGCGCCTGCCGCATGGCTCGGTCAACAGGTGCCGGCCAACGTGCGTCAGTACCTGCATCCGCCAGCGGCGCTGCAGGACATGAAAATGCCCAACGTTTCCTTGCCGAGCAAGGATGAACTGATGAAACTTCGCGACCTGACGATGCCAGGGCAGGCCTCGAAGAACGATAATGCTCACCCTGCCGCCGCGACCACGACGGCCACTCAGTAGAAGGCAACACCATGTGCGGAATCATCGGCATCGTCGGTACCACGGAAGTGGCATCGGCCCTGTATGACGGCCTGACCGTCCTGCAACATCGCGGGCAGGATGCCGCCGGTATCGCCACCGTGGACGGCGCGCGCCTGCGCCTGCACAAGGGCAACGGCCTGGTGCGCGATGTCTTCAACTCCGCCGGCGTCAGCAAGCTGCGCGGCCGTATCGGGATCGGCCACTGCCGTTACCCCACCGCCGGCTCCGAAGGCACGGAGGAGGCGCAGCCTTTCTACGTGAATTCGCCTTACGGCATCGCCTTCGCGCACAACGGTAACCTCGTCAACACCGAGGCGCTGCGCAAGGAAATGTTCGAAGACGACCGCCGTCACATCGACACGGACTCCGACTCCGAGGTTCTGCTCAACGTCCTCGCCCACGAGCTGCAGGTCGACGACCGCGGCGCGCTCACGCCGGAGCATGTGTTCAAGGCGATCACCAACGTGCACGCCCGTGCGCGCGGTGGTTACGCCTGTATCGCGCTGGTGCTGGGCTACGGCCTGATCGCCTTCCGCGACCCCAACGGCATCCGTCCGCTCGTTCTCGGCGAGCGCGTCTCGGCGGAAGGCCGCGAATACGCGGTCGCTTCCGAGTCGGTCGCGCTCGACGTGCTCGGTTTCAAGCGCGTGCGCGATATCGAGCCGGGCGAAGCCGTCATCATCACCGAGGGCGGTGAACTCCACGCCCAGCGTTGCGCCGAGGGCGCGGTGCATGCCCCGTGCATCTTCGAGTACGTCTATCTGGCCCGTCCGGACTCGATGATCGAAGACGTCTCGGTCTACAAGGCGCGCCTGCGCATGGGCGAGAAACTCGCCGAGAAGATCCTGCGCGAGCGCGGCCCGGATCACGGTATCGACGCGGTCATCCCGATTCCCGACACCTCGCGCACGGCGGCCAGCTCGCTGGCGCAGGCGCTGGGCGTGCCGATGCGCGAAGGCCTGGTCAAGAACCACTATATCGGCCGCACCTTCATCATGCCGGGCCAGGGCGAGCGCGTGAAATCCGTGCGCCGCAAGCTCAATACGGTCGAGCTCGAATTCCGCAAGAAGAACGTGCTGCTGGTGGATGACTCGATCGTCCGCGGTACGACCTCGCGCCAGATCATCCAGATGGCGCGCGACGCCGGGGCGAAGAACGTCTATTTCGCGTCCGCCGCGCCGCCCGTGCGTTACCCGAACATCTATGGCATCGACATGCCGGCCGCTTCCGAGCTGGTCGCCGCCGGCCGTACGGTGGAGGAAGTCGAGAAGGCACTGGGTGCCGACTGGCTGATCTATCAGGACCTCGAAGACCTCGTCTGGGCGGTCAACGACGGCAACGAAGACCTCAAGCAGTTCGACACGTCGTGCTTCTCGGGCGAGTACGTGACCGGTGTGGACGAGGGCTTCCTCGAGCAGCAGGAAGCGATGCGCTCTGACTCGGCCAAGAACGAACGCCGTACCGCCTGACGACTGATGGCGGCACGGGATCGTGCCGCCAGTCCCGCGATGAACGACGCCCACGATCTGCACGCGGCCGCGCGGCGCTGCCTTGACGCCGCCGCCCCCGCGGAAAAGTTGCGACTCAGCTTCGAGACGTTCGCCGCGCTCGATCGCGGTGAACTGCGTCCCGATGCGGGATCGCCGCCGCCGCTGCCCATCGGCCTGCCCGGGCGTCCCGAGCGTCCGCGCCTCGTCCCGTCGCGCGAGCTTTCACAGCGTGGCCTGGGTTCCGCGGAAGGACGCGCCGCGCTGGTTCACGCCATCGCGCACATCGAGTTCAATGCGATCGATCTCGCCTGGGACGCGGTCTATCGCTTTCGTGGCAAACCCGACGCGTACTACCGCGACTGGGCGTCCTGCGCCAACGACGAGGCACGTCATTTCACGATGCTGTCGGGTCGTCTGGCCGAGCTCGGCTACGCCTATGGCGATTTCGATGCGCACAACGGTTTGTGGGAAATGGCGGAGAAGACCGCGCACAGCGATACGGCGCGCATGGCTCTCGTACCGCGTGTGCTCGAAGCGCGTGGGCTCGACGTCACGCCGGGGATGATGGAGCGTCTTCGTCGGCAGCAGGATGAACGCACCGTCGCCATCCTCGAGGTCATCCTTCGTGAGGAAGTGGCGCATGTCGCGGCCGGCACGCGTTGGTTTCACTGGTGCTGCGAGCGCGACGGTATCGAGCCGGAGGCGACGTTCGCCCGGTTGCTCGATGACTACATGAACGGGTCGCTGCGCGGGCCGTTCAATCTGGATGCGCGGCGAGCGGCGGGGTTTTCCGAAAGCGAGCTGGTCTGGCTGGCGACGCTGAGCTGACCGACTCTGGTGGAAGCCAGCCCCCTTGGTGATTCAACCCGCCGACAAGCCGCGGAGTTCGACGCGATCCCCATCGATCGCCAGCACCGACCCATGGTCGTACCAGTCGCCCAGCACAATCCGCTGCGCGGCGTCTCCATCGAGCGTGAAGTCGTGAACGGCGGGACGATGCGTATGCCCATGCACGAGCCGACGCACGCCGGCGTCGCGCATCGCGCTTTCGACGGCGTTCTGATTCACGTCCATGATCGTCTCGTCGATACGCCCCGTGCGTGACTTGCTGTCGCTGCGCGCCTGCGCGGCGAATGCACGGCGTGCGGCAAGCGGCATCGACAGCACCTGGGCTTTCCACGCCTCCGTACGAACCTGCGCACGCACCGTCTGGTATTCGACGTCGTCGGTGCACAGCACGTCACCGTGCATCAGCAGCGTCCGCGCACCTTCGATGTCGTGAACGGTGCCATCCTCGAGAAGGGTCATGCCTGCACGCGCGGCGAAGGTCTCTCCCAGTAGGAAATCGCGATTGCCCGCCATGAAATAGACGGGCACACCGCCGTCGCGCAGCGCGCGGGTGGCGTTGGCGATGCGGTCCGGAAGCTCGGCATCGTCGTCGTCGCCGATCCATGCCTCGACCAGATCCCCGAGGATGTAGAAGGCCGACGCCGATCGCGCTTCGTCCGACGCCAGAAACTGTTCGAAAAGGGTGGTGATACCGGGGCGTGCATCGTCCAGATGCAGGTCGGCGATGAACAGCGTGCTCATGCGGCCTTCGGCGTGGCGGACTTCTTTTCGGTTTTCTTAGTCGCGGGCCTGGCCGGCTCAGTGGCGGCAGGCTTGGCTGCCGGCGCGGCGGGAGCCGATGACGACGCGGCCGGGGCGGCTTTCTCCTCGCCCACCACGCTGGCCGTATCGATGATCACCAGCGGGTTGGGCACGTCGCCGACGAAGGGGCCCTGCGCGCGGGTAGGCAGTCCGGCGATCTTGTCGACGACGTCCATGCCGCTCACGATCTTGCCGAACACGGCGAAGCCCCAGGTCAGGCCGCTCTGGTTGCTGACGTAGTCGAGCCGGCGGTTGTCGACCAGGTTGACGAAGAACTGCGACGTACCCGAATTGGCGTCCGCACCGCGGGCGACCGCGACGGTGCCGCGCAGATTGGACAGACCGTTGTCGGCCTCGCTGGGAATGGCCGCGCGCGTGCGACGCTGGGTCAGGTCGCGGCTGTAAAGGCCGCCCTGGACCAGATAGCCGTTGACCACGCGATGGAAGACGGTGCCGTCGTAGAAGCCGTCACGGACGTACTGCAGAAAGTTGGCGACGCTCTTGGGCGCCTTTTCCGGATACAGCTCGAGTGTGAAGTCGCCTTGCGTCGTGTGCATCACGACCCTGGGATGCTCCGCCGAGCCGGTGGGCGGAGCCGACGGTTTGGCAGGCTGCTGGGCCAGCGCCGCGACGGGCAGGGCGAGAAGGACGCTGGCGAGGACGGCTTTGAGCATGGGTGACCGGTCGTGGCGGTGGAACAAGCTGGTCATGATACGCCCCTTGGTCATTCCGTCACGATTTCCAGTTCGAGGCCGAGCTCGGCCAGCGGCTCCCGCTCCTGGTCGAGATCGGCCTCGGTAAGTGGATGCTGGTCCAGCCAGTCGGCGGGCAGGGTGAGACGAAGGCGCTGGCGCGTGGCGACGGCGCGGATGCGCGGCAGGGCCTCGGCACGCCGGGCGCGTCGGAACAGCACGCCCAGGCGGAGGATGGCGGTGATGTGCCGCGCGAGAACCCGGTAACGCACCGGGAGCGCCGTGATGACGGACTTCTCCGGCTTGCGCCGGTGCGATTCGACGATGGCCGCCAGCAACTGCTGCTCCTGGCGCGAGAAACCCGCCAGGTCGGCATGGCGCAGGATGTAGGCGCCGTGGCGCTGATGCTGGCTGTGGGCGATGGCGAGACCCAGCTCGTGCACACGGGCCGCCCACGACAGCCATTCGCGGGCATCGTCGTCCAGCTTCCAGACCTTGGCCAGCTGATCGAACAGGCTCAGCGCGGTGGTTTCCACGCGACGCGACTGCGCCTTGTCGACACCATAGCGCGCGGCCAGCGAATCGATGCTCGCCATGCGGGGATCGGTACCCGCCGAACGGCCGATCAGGTCCCAGAGCAGGCCCTCGCGCATCGAGCTTTCCGATACGCGCAGGCGTTCGATACCCAGAGCCTCGAAGGCGGCTTCGAAGATGGCGACGCCGCCGGCGAACACTTCCGCACGGTCGTCGGCCAGGCCGGGCAGCTTGAGCGTGGCCGAGGAGCCTTGCTCGATGATCGCCTCGCGCACGGCGGCCAGGGCCTCCGGCGTGACGCCGTCGTCGGAGAGTTTCATCGCGCGCACGACGGAACCGATGGCTTTGGAGGTGCCCGACGAGCCATAGGCGTCGGCCCAGCCGGCTTCGCGGTAATCCTCGGAAAACTGCTGAAGGAGGACGCCGATTTCACGGCGCGCCTTCTGCCAGCGCTTGCGGGTGATCTTGCCGCCGGGGAAAAACCGCAGCGTGCTCGCGATACAGCCAACCTGCACGCTCTCGGTCAGCAGCGGCGCGTTGCCCCGGCCGATGATGAACTCCGTACTGCCACCGCCGATATCGATCACCAGCCGGTGGTCGCGCGATGCCGGCAGATCGTGGGAGGCGCCAAGAAAAATCAGGCGACCTTCTTCACGGCCCGAAACGATCTCCACCGGATGCCCGAGTGCGGCTTCCGCCGCCGACAGGAACGCGTGCGGCGACGCGAGACGACGCACGGTGTTGGTGGCGACCGCGCGCACATGCAGCGCCGGAATGCCGGCGATGCGCTGACCGAAGCGCGCCAGGCTGGCGAGCGCGGCGGCGCGGTGTCCCGCGTCGAGCGTGCCGTCCGGACGCAGGCCGATCGCCATGCGCACGGAATCGCGCAGGCGGTCGATCACGCGGGGCTCACCGTGTTCGTACCGCGCTACCACCATGTGGAAGCTGTTGGAGCCCAGGTCGACGGCGGCAAGCAGTTCACCGTCGTTGATCTGCGATTTACCTGTAGAGGCCAAAGGTGCATTCCGCAGTGGCGTATCGGTGGATTCTGGCATGGTGCTGCGCGCGAGGGTAGGAGCGCGCCCTGCGCGCGACATGGAAATCGCGCGCAGGGCTGTAGTGGCCGGGTATTTGAGGACCACGCATAGGAGCGTTAAGCCGCCATCCTCTCAAACTCGGCTGGCGGGCGGTAGTCGAGCGCGGAGTGCAGGCGCTCGTGGTTGTAATAGCGAACCAGGTAGTCGATCGCGTCTTGTGATGCCAGAGCTCGGGTCGGGAAGGTTTCCTCGCCGAACCACTCCTGTTTAAGGCTTCGGAAGACGCGTTCGACGACGGCGTTGTCCCAGCAGTTCCCCTTTCGGCTCATGCTTTGAACGATGCCGTGCCGGGCCAGATGTTGGGTGTAGCGATCGGAGGTGTACGAGGCGCCCTGGTCGGTGTGGATGACTAATCCGGGAGCCGGCTGGCGCAAGCCGATGGCCAGTTCGTTGGCCTTGATGGCCAGTCGTGAATCGGGCGTGTGGCTTGTGGCCCAGCCGACGATTCGCCGGGAGTACAGATCGACCACGATGGCCAGATA
>NZ_JAVDSQ010000014.1:0-64017 GCF_031455395.1 Luteibacter sp. 1214 | reverse complement strand
GTCGTCGGCTGCCGTTCCTGGCGCGCTTCCGCACGAAGGCGAAGGCCGTAGGAGGACTTAGCGACAGGAACGGCAGCCGACGGCTCCCTGCCCCAACGACGAGCCGTTAAACCCCAGTGACCTCATCCAGCCGTAAAGTCAGGCACTTGGCGGCGCCGCCAGACTTCATGAACTCATCCAGCGCCACCTCGATAAGCATGAAACCCGCGCCCTCCAGCCGCGACCGCAGATCCGGCCCCGCACGATTGAGGATCACGACCTTGCCGAGGTTCACCGCATTGCAGGCGAAATCGAGCGCATCGTGCTCGCTGACCGGAATGCGCAGATGCGGCGCGATATGCTTCTCGATCGACGCCAGGGACGCCGCATCGAAAGCATCCGGGAAGTACAACGTGTAGCCGCCCGCCAGCGGACAGAAACACGTGTCCAGGTGGTAGAAACGAGGATCCGCGAGCTTCAGCGGAATGACTTCGATATCCAGACGCGTCGCCAGTTCGGATGCTGCCAAGGGATCGGACCGATGTCCGTGCCCCATCCACAAACGACGCGACACACCGCGGTCGAACAACGCATCACCCGCCCCTTCGAAGAAGACGTCTTCAGCGATATCGACGATGTCGAATCCATGACGTGAGAACCACGCCCGGGCATGCGCTTCCTCGCCCTGCCGTTCGGCGTAGCGGAAGCGGCTCGGTACAAAAGCATTTCCGAACACGAGGCCCGCGTTGGCCGCGAAGCACATATCCGGGAGCCCTTCCGCAGGCGGCTGGAGAGCCACGTCGGCATGGCGCGACACGGTGTCGCGCAGCGCGTCCCACTGGCGGCGAGAGCGCTCGCTGGTGGTGTCATGCACGTGGTCGGTCATCCACGGATTGATGACGTAGCTGACCTCGAAGAATGTCGGAGCGCACATCAGCACGCGTGGAACCGTACGCTCGATCGTCGGGGACATCGTTTCTGCCATGGACGGGATGCGCCTGTATGGGGGAACGAACCCCCATCATGGCAGAAACGGCTACCGGTCCGTCAGTGCATTTTGCCGAGAATCGCCTTGACCGATTCCGACGAGAAATGCAGTTCCTTCAATGCTTCTTCGAGCGAGTCGCGCGAGTTCACCTCGCTTTCGACCTGCTCGCCGACGCTGGCCGGCGAGACGTGAACGTAGCGGTCGCCCTCCTGGTAGGCGATGCCTTCGTCGTGGAAGTTCTGCTTCGTCAGTACCTTGAAGGTGTGGTCGTTGGATTCCTTGATCGTGACCGAGCGGCCTTCGTGTTCTCCCTCGTAAACCGTCTTCCAGGTTGCCGACATGACTTCGTTCCCAAGACAGCACAACAGCGTGCGAGTCCCATTGTTGCGGACCCGTCGGACTGGAGATTGTGAAGACTTGCGTAAATCGGCTCTAACGTTTCAGTCCTTGAGGTGGGCGCGGGCCGCCGCCACGCGGGCCATGCCTGCCCAGTCGATGTCGCCGTCGCCCTGTGCCAGCGATTCCAGCAGCGTGTCGTGCAAGAGGCTGGCCAACGGCATCGGCACGCGCTCGGCGTCGGCCGCCGAACGGGCCAGACCCACGTCCTTGAAGCCCAGGCTGAGCTTGAACCCCGCCGGTTCGTACGTGTTCTTCGCGATCTGGCCGCCGTAATTCTTGAAGACCGGCGCGGCGAACAGCGAATTCGACATCACGTCGAGGAAGTCGGCGGCCGAGACGCCGTGAGCGCGGGTGAGCGCCGTGGCCTCGGCCATGCTTTCGATGGCGGCGCCGATCATGAAGTTGCCGCCGATCTTGACGATGACCGAGCGGATCGGGTCGTCGCCCATCGGCCAGATCTTGCCGGCAAGCAGATCCAGCAGCGGCTGCACCGTGGCGACGGCATCCGGCTTGCCGGCGACGACGATGTTGAGCGCGCCGGCGGCAGCCACGTCGGGACGACCGAATACGGGCGCGGCGACGAAGCCCAGGCCGCGCGTCTCGTGCGCTTCGACCAGCTCACGCGCCAACGCGACGGAGATCGTCGCGTGGTTCACGTGGACCGCCCCCCTGGGCAAGGCGTCGAGCACGCCGCCGTCGATCAGCACCTGGCGCACGGCCGCGTCGTTGGCCAGCATGCCGTGAATGACCTCGGCGCCCGCGGCGGCTTCGGCCGGGGTGGCGGCGACCGTGGCGCCCTGCTCCGCCAACGGCTTCGCGGCATCGGCCGAGCGATTCCAGACGGTGACTTCGTGGCCGGCCTTGATGAGGTTGGAGGCCATGGCCGCGCCCATGGCGCCGAGGCCGAGAAAACCGATACGCATGTCGTGCTCCTGTCAGACGGCCAGGCCGGCGGCATGTCCGCAAGCCCAGGCCCATTGGAAGTTGTAGCCGCCGAGATGGCCGGTCACGTCGAGAACCTCCCCGACGAAATACAGGCCCGGATGTCTTTTCGACATCATGGTGGAGGAAGACACCTCATCGGTATCGACACCACCGAGGGTGACTTCGGCGGTCCGGTAACCTTCGGTGCCGCTGGCGACGATGGGCCAGTCGGCCAATTGTGCGCCGATATCGTTCAGCTCGGCGGCGCGGTATTGACGCATGGGCTTATTGGGCAGCCAGATCTCGCAGAGGCGCTCGGCCAGACGGCGCGGCAGCAGCGACGACAGCACTGTCTTGAGCTCGGCGGCCGGACGCTCGGCCTGCCCCTGGCGCAAGGCCTCGGCGGCGTCCACGTCCGGCAGCAGGTTGACCCGCAGGTCGGCACCGGGCTGCCAGTACGAGGAGATCTGCAGGATCGCCGGGCCACTGACGCCGCGATGGGTGATGAGCAAGGCATCACGGAACGAGGTATCGCCAACCGTCGCTTCGACGGGAAGCGCCACGCCAGCCAGTCCGTCGAAGCGTTCCTGGTGCTTGCCGCTGAGCGTCAGCGGCACGAGACCGGCGCGCAGCGGCAGCACGGCATGACCGAACTGCTTCGCCACCTCGTAACCAAAGCCGGTGGCCCCGAGGCTGGGAATCGACAGCCCGCCCGTGGCGATCACCAGCGACGCGGCGCGCACAGGGCCCAGCGGCGTGTCGCAGGCGAAGCCACCGTCGGTCGCACGCAGCCGCGATACCCCGCAGTTCGTCTCGACACGCACGCCCGCCGCGGCGCATTCGTCCAGCAGCATGCGCACGATCAGCTTGGATGATTCGTCACAGAACAGCTGGCCTGGCGACTTCTCGTGCCAGGCGATCCTGTGGCGGTCGACCATGGCGATGAAATCCCACGGCGTGTAGCGCGCCAGCGCGGACTTGCAGAAATGCGGGTTGGCCGAGAGAAAGTTGGCCGGCGTGGTGGCGGTATTCGTAAAATTGCAGCGGCCGCCGCCGGACATCAGGATCTTCTTGCCTGCCCGGTTCGCATGGTCGACCACCAGCACGCGCCGCCCACGGCCGCCCGCGACGATGGCCGTCATCAGGCCCGCCGCGCCTGCCCCGATGACGAGTACATCGTATTCCATGCGTGGTTTCCGTGGTGCAAACGCACATGGTACCGCCGTCGCGTAAACTTGGTCATCGCCACCTTAGACAAGGACCCTGCCATGCCCTCCTTCGACATCGTTTCCGAAGTCGACAAACACGAGCTCGCCAACGCCATCGACCAGGCCAACCGCGAGGTCACCACGCGCTTCGATCTGAAGGGCACCTCGGCGAAGATCGAGCAGGAAGAGAACGTCCTGACCCTGCGCGCCGACAACGAATTCCAGGTCGGCCAGATCATGGACATCCTGCGCGCCCGCCTCTCCGCGCGGCAGATCGACGTGCGCTCGATGGACGTCGGCAAGGTCGAGACCAACCTGGCCGAGGGCCGGCAGAAGGTCACCATCAAGCAGGGGATCGAGCAGCCGGTCGCGAAGAAGATCATCGCGAAGATCAAGGAAGCGAAGCTGAAGGTCGAGGCGCAGATCAACGGCGAGAAGATCCGCGTCACTGGCAAGAAGCGTGACGATCTGCAGACGGCGATGGCGCTGCTGCGCAAGGCGGACGTGGAAATTCCGCTGCAGTTCGAGAATTTCCGCGATTGAGGTGACGGGTGTCGCGCGCGGGGCGCGCTTCTACAGAGGCCTTGCGCGCTTCTACAGCCCCGCGATGCGGCTCCGGTTGCGGCCGTCGTTCTTGGCCTCGTACAGCGCCTCGTCCGCGCGTCCCAGCAGCGAATTGAGCGACTCGGGCGAACGCCACATGGCCACGCCCGCACTCACGGTGATGCGGATCCGGTAGTCGCCGTGCACGATCGTCATCGCGCCGAGCGCATGACGCACGCGCTCGGTGATATCCAGCGCATGCTCGGCCAGCGCGCCCGGCAGGCAGAGGATGAATTCCTCACCGCCGAAGCGTCCCGCGAGATCGTCCGCGCGGCACATCGACGAGATCACGCGCATCGTCTCGCGGATCACCGTATCGCCGGCCAGATGGCCGAACGTATCGTTGACCGACTTGAAGTCGTCGATATCGAGCAGGACCACGCTGAACGGAATTCCGTCTGTGGACGCCCCCTGGCGTACGCGCTCGGCCTGTTCGAGGAAGCGGCGACGGTTGAGCGAGCCGGTCAGTTCGTCGGTGCCGGCGAGGTGATCCAGCCGCTCGTTGGCCGCCTTCAGATCCCTCGTGCGCGCGTCGACCTGGACCTGCAGCAACTCGGCGCGACGGCGCAGGTACAGCGTGCGCAGATAGACCAGCCCGAAGAACGCGACGACGCCGAGCGCCACGCCGGCGAGCAGCGTCCACGGGCTTTCGTACCAGCGCGGCACCACCGTCACGCGAACGGACGACTCCACGGTACGCCCATCCAGCCCGCGCATGGTCGCGCGCAGTCGCAGGGTGTAGCTGCCGCTGGCGAGGTTGGTATAGATCGCACTGGGCGGCAGGCCACGGGCCACCTCGTTCCAGCCACCATCCGCGTCGTCCATGCGATAGGCGTAATGGGTTTCCGACGGCGCCCGGAAGTCCAGCAGCGCGAAGTCCACGCGTAGCCGCCGGCCATCGCCATCGAGTGTGATGTGGCCGCCATCGTCAGGCAGGTCGGCGAGTGGCAGCGGTTTGTCGTTGGTAGACACATGCGTGATGGCGAGACGCGGCGGCGGCACATGCGGGGCCACCCAGTACGGACGGACCACGGTCAGGCCGCCCAGACCGCCGAACATCAGTTCGCCGCCCGGCGCCTCGGCGGCGGAGCGATGGATGTAGCTCGGAATACGCAGGCCGTCACGGATACCCAGGTCGGAGACGCGGCGGCTGTTCGCATCGACCATCGCTACACCGTTGGCCATCGAGGCCCAGATGCGATCGTCGTGATCGACCAGCAAGGCGTTGATCTTGGTATTGACCAGACCCTCGCGCGCACCGATCACGCCGAAGCGGAACGGTCCTTCCGGCTTGAAATCGTCGAGGTAGGCGATGCCGCCGAACGTCCCGATCCACAGGCGGTGGTGCGAATCGAACGCCAGCGAGCCAGTGTAGTCGTGCGGGAGGCTGGTCGGGTCGGCCGGGTCGTGATGCAGGTTCACGAAGCCGGGCTTGCCGTCATACGCGATGCTGATGCCGCTGATGGTGGAGAACCACCAGGCCCCGGGCATGCGCGTGATGTAACGCACCTGGTCGCCGACCAGACTCTTCGGATCGGACGCGTCGTGGCGCATCTGCACCAGCGCGCCGGTCGCCGTGTCGTAGCGGAACAGGCCGTCATAGCAGCCGATGAGGATATCGTCACCATCGCGCTGCATCGACAGGATCAGCTTGCCGTCCAGGCTCGGGATCACCGAGCTCTTCAGCTCGAAGGTCTCAGGATCGATCCGCGAAATGCCCTGCGCGCCCGCCCAGATCGACCCGTCGGGCGCCACGACGAAGGCCTGCACGTCGCGCTCGGCCTGTTCGCCACCGAGTTGCAGGTGACGCATGCTGCCCTTGCCCAGGTCGAGCAGATCGATGCGGCCCATGCCGAGACCGAGCCAGACCCTTCCGCGCGGATCGACGAACACCGAGTGCACGTTGGCGTTGGACAGCGTGTGGGTCTCCAGCGGCGACGGCAGCACGGAAAACACCTTGCGCCCGTTCGGGTCGTAGCGCGCCGCGCCGAGTTCGGTCGCGACCCAGATGTTGCCCGCGGTGTCCTGGTAAATGTCGCGGGTGATGTCGCCCGGCAGCGAGGACGGCATCGCCGCGTCGTGGCTGAGCGGACGCAGGCGACCCGTGTTCATGTCGAAGGTGACGACCCCCGCGCCATCCGTCGCGGCCCAGAGTACGCCCTGCGGTGTCTCATGGAACGCGCGCACGGTGCGCCGGTGGGCGAGGCTGTTCTTGCCCGACAGGCCCGGCACCGCATGGCCCTTCCCGGCGGTGTCGATGTAGATCGCCCCGGACTGCCCGGTGCCCACCCACAGCTGCCGCTTGCTGTCGGGCAGCAAGGCCCAGACCTGATCGTGCAGGATCTCGTCGATCGCCGGGTCCGACGAGACGACGCGCTCGAAATGACCGCCGCGACGACGCACGAACAGGCCGTTATCCGCCCCGGCCCACAGATTGCCGACTGCATCCTCCGCCACCACGAAGGTGCGCGGCAGCATCTCCTTCTCGTCGCCCGGCAGCCCCGAGACGCGCTCGATGTGGCCGCTGGTCACGTCGATGCGATCGATGCCGCCTTCCGTCGCGACCCAGTACACGTTGGGCTCGCGCGACGCGGCGATCGAAAAGATCTTCGCGTGCGATGTCCCGCCGGGACCCACCGGATAGACGTGGAAGCGCATCGTCTTCGGATCGAAGCGCACGAGGCCACCGGTGTTGGTGCCGATCAGCAGCCCGCCGTCGTCCAGCGGCATCAGGGCGCGCACGTAGGCGTCGGGCAGCACGGCGCCCGCGTAGGAATCGGGCTCCTGCCCGAATACCTGCGTGCGGTAGCCGTCGTAGCGGACCAGACCGCCGAACGTGCCGATCCATATCAGCCCGCGCTTGTCCTGCACGATGGCGGTGGTGGTCGAATGGGGCAAGCCATCCGCCACGCCCAGCGTGTCGAACCACGAGGTCTCGTAGACCGCCCACGGATCCACGCCCACCGTCGACGCGTTCCCCGTCGGAGTAACCTGCGCGGAGACCGCCGAAGCGACGACAAAGCACAGCAGGGCCGCGAAGGCGACCAGACGTGCTCGGAGGCGCGGTGAGCGAACGGGCCGCGGTGCGCGGTCAGCCAGCATAGGCCATCGTCGGGTCGAGGTAACGACTGAAGGCATCCGCGGTCATCGGCCGGGCGAAGAAATAGCCCTGACCGATGTCGCAGCCGAGATCGCGCAGCCAGTCGGCCTGCGCTTCGGTTTCGACGCCTTCGGCGATCGTCTGCATGTTGAGCTTCTTGGCGAGGCCGACGATCGCTTCGGTGATTTCGCGATCCGCCAGATTGAGCGAACTGCCACGCACGAACGACTGGTCGATCTTGATCGTGCCCACCGGGAGTTCCCGAAGGTGACCGAGGTTCCAGTAACCCGCGCCGAAATCGTCGATCAGCAGATCGAACCCGTGCGAACGCAGCTTGACCAGCTGGCGCATGGTCTCTTCCGGCTGGCGCATCGCCGTGGATTCGGTGAGCTCGAAACGGATACGCATCGGATCCACGCCATACGAGCGCACCACGCGATGCAGCGTCTCGACGAAGGCCGGGCGGGTCAGCTCGTGCATGGACAGGTTGATCGCCACGTAGTCGACCGCGATGCCGGCGGCATCCCAGGCCTTGACCTGCGTGAGCACCGCGCGCAGCACGTATTCGCCCAGCGCGTGGATGAGGCCGGAGCGCTCGGCCACCGCGACGAAGACGGCCGGAGGCACCTGGCCGCGCGTGGGATGGTTCCACCGGGCCAGCGCTTCGACGCCGGCCAGCGTGCCGTCGCGCAGGTGACGCTTAGGCTGGTATTCGACACCCAGGTTGCCCTGCTGCAGGGCTTCACGCAGTTCGACGGTGAGCGCGACGCGCTCGCGGGCCTGCTCGAGCATGCCCTCCTCGTAGAAGCGAAAGTCGGCCTTGCCGGTTTCCTTTACCGCGTACATCGCTGCGTCCGCGTTGCGGATCAGCATGTCGGCCACCGTACCGTCCTTGGGCGATACCGCGACGCCGATACTCGGGCTTACCGCAACGAACTGGCCGGCCACGCTGACCGGCTGCGATACGAGATCCAGCACCTTCCGGCAGACGCGAACAAGGTTTTCCATGCCGCCATAGGCCTGCACCACCACGACGAATTCGTCGCCACCGAAACGCGCGACCGTGTCGCGCTCACGCACACTGCTGCGCAGGCTGGTGGCGACCGCCTGAAGGAAAGCATCGCCCGCTTCATGGCCGAGCGTGTCGTTAATGGATTTGAAGCCGTCCAGGTCGATGAACATGACCGCGAGCGAGTCGTCGGAGGAGTCGGCCAGGGCCTGTTCCAGCGTCTGCAGCAGGAAGGCCCGGTTCGGCAGCCCGGTCAGCGTGTCGTGATACGCGTGAAAGGCCAGCACCCGGCGAGCCTGTTCGCGCGGATCGCGCAGGCGGCTGCGCAACTGGCGGCGCTGCCCCACCAGCCAGACGATGGCGGCAGTGGCCACCGCGACGACGACGATCAGACTGACCACCCAGCCCGGTCCAGCGCCAACGGTGCCGAAATTGGCACAGCGCGTACCGTCGCCCGACCCCGGAAGGGTCCAGCGGGCACACTTCGATGCGGCCAGGTGCAGGCCACTCTCGACGCTACGATGGTTCAACACACCACGCTCCGGCCCGGTATCCGGGGCACGTCTTGCTTTAAAAACGGAACGACCGCGCCCGGGAGCCTGGAAACACGCCAGGCGCGAAACGACGTCTCCCTAGGTCTAACGGCCACCACCGCCCCCGACTTTAGCCCTGCGTGAGAAAAAGAACGCCATCACTGATCGGATGATGATAGACCGGCAAAAAAACGCAATCCGCCTGATGACCTGCCTTTCCGAAAATGTGCACTACCTGCGTACTTGTCCGGAAGCCGGCTCAGTTCCCACTGGCCGGCAGATAGCGATCGAACCAGGCCAGAGCGCGGGCCAGCACGTCACGGCGGTTCTCATCGCGCGCAAAGCCGTGACCCTCGCCCGGGTAGACCACCAGCGAAGTCGGCACGTTCTGGGCGCGCAGCGCATGCCAGAACTCGAACGACTGCGGGGCGGGCGTCTCGGCGTCACGCTCGCCGACCACGATCAGCGTCGGCGTCTTCACCTGTTTGATGAAATTGATGGCCGAACTCTTCGCATAGACAGCCGGATCGTCATACACCGACGCACCGAAGTACGGCGTCATCCACTGGTCGATGAGGTTCTGGCCGTAATAGCTCTGCCAGTTGGAGATTCCCGCGCCCGCGACCGCCGCGCGGAAACGGTTGGTCTGGGTCACTCCGAACATCGTCATGAAGCCGCCGTAGCTCCAGCCCGTGAGGCCGAGGCGCTTGTCGTCGACCGGGTGATTCTTCTCGATCGTATCGACGCCCGCGAGAATGTCGCGCATGTCGCCGTAGCCGAAATCCTTGCGGTTGGCCTGGACGAACGCCGCGCCCTGCCCGTAGCTGCCACGTGGGTTGGGCATGAACACGAAATAGCCCAGCGCGGAAAGCGGCGCACCGCCGTAGCCGACACCGGGCCAGCGCGGCGTGACCGCCGCGGCAGGACCGCCGTGCACCGAGACGATCATCCCGTAGTGCTTTTTCGGGTTGTAGTGCGCCGGATACAGCAGCCAGCCCTGCACCTCGTGGCCTTCGAAGGTCCACGAGATCGATTCGGCCTTGCCCCACGACGGCTTGAGCGCGGCGTTGAATGAGGTCACCGCCACCGGCGCGTGCGCGGCGGCGAGCGTGGCGACCTGTACCTCATAGGCCTTGTCGAACGAACTGCCGACGAACGCGGCCTTGGTGGCCTTCGCATCCAGCGACAAGGACATCGAGAGGCGACCGTCACCGATCGTCATGGGCAGATCGAACAGGCGGGTCGCCGTGGCGACGCCTTCAGCCGGCAGCGCATAACGGGACACGCGGCTCGACCCGCCCGTGTGCTCACCCACCAGCAAGGCGTCGTTCGCCGTCCAGGTGAGCCAGGCCGGCGTGGTGTGGATATCCGGAGTGACGTCCACGGGCGCGGCACCGCCGGTGGCCGGGACCGTCCAGATGTCACCACCGGTCGAGCCCTGATCGCTCATGAGGCCGCCGATGAAGGCGATGCGTGAGCCGTCCGGCGAGAAGCGCGGCACCGCCACCTGCAGCCCCTTGAGGGGACCGCTGAGCGTTGCGGTGTCGACGACGACGTCACCCTTGCCACCTTCGGTCGACGGCTGGACGTAGAGTTTGGCAACCCACCAGTTGTTGTCTCCCGGCGGCTCGGCCGCGACGTACGCGATGCGCGCACCGTCGGCCGAGAAGCTGAACTCGTAGACGTGCAGGCCAGCGGGCGTGAGGACGTGGACGTCCCCGCCCGCCGCGTCGACGCTGGCCACCTGCTGCACTTCGATACCCTCGACGCCGACTTCGCCCAGCTGCGGCTTCGCCGCCGCGGTGGCGCTGGCGCGGCGGGTCGCGTTCGGCACGTAGAGGAAGCCAAGCTGCTTACCGTCAGCGCGCCATTCGAGGCCGCTGACGTAGCCGGTAAGGTGGGTCAGCCGCACGGGCGCGGCGCGGGTACCGGTGTCGACGGTGTAGATGTCGTTCTGCTTGCCCTCCTCCACGCCCGGGGCGCTGCCCGCGCAATCGGACAGGAAGGCGAGATGGCGGGAGTCGGCGGCCCAGGCGACCGAGGTCTCGCTGCACCCCTTGCTCGCGGTGATGCGGTGGGCATGCTGGCCCTGCGCGTCGGCGATCTCGATCACCGGCTTGCCATCGGTCTTCACCGCCCAGGCCAGCTGCCTGCCATCGGGCGAAAGCGCGACTGACTCGATCGTGCGGACCTTGGCCAGCGACGAGAGGATGGCCGCGATACGCGGGTCATCGGCGGATTTCGTCGGGGTGTCGGCGAGGCTGGCCTGGGTGAAGGCGAGCGCGACGGCCGCGGCGATCCACTTCGTACGCATGGGGTGACCTGGTGTGTGATTGAGGTGTGAAAACTATCACGACACTCATTACTCTCGCGAGCACCCCTTCCCTGGTGGCCGTCTGGGAGATGTGACCGAAGCCCGCCTCCGGCGGGAGACAGGCTCTGGTGGGAGCCCGGCTCCGGGAGACAGGCTTCGCCAGGGCCCAACCCTGTCGGCGAGCTGGACTCCGTCAGGCCAGCAAGTGGGAAAACTCCGGATTGCGCTTGAACCAGGTCGCCGCATAGGAACAAGCGGGCTGAACCTTCCAGCCCCTGGCCTCTGCGGCCTGCACGGCGGATTTCGTCAGGATGGAGGCAATGCCCCGCCCGCCCACGGGCGATGGCACACCGGTGTGCGTGATCGTCATCACGTTGCCGGCGAGGCGGTACTCCACCTCGCAGGTGTGACCGTCCACCACGGTCGTGAACACCTGGTTTTCGGTGTCATGCGTAATTTCCAGCGGTTTCGCGTTGTCGCTCATCGGTCATCTCCATCAGAAGGACAGCCGCACCTTCGCATTCTCTGGATGGGCGGGCCGTTAAGGTCAGGCGATCATCCCCCCACCGAAGGAGAATCTCCATGCAGAAGTCAGGCTCAGCGGTCTGGAAAGGCGGCATCAAGGATGGCCAGGGCACGATCTCCACCCAGACCGGCGTACTGAAGGAAGCCCCCTACGGCTTCAAGTCGCGCTTCGAAGACGGCCCGGGCACCAACCCCGAGGAACTGATCGGCGCCGCGCACGCTGGCTGCTTCTCGATGGCGCTGTCGCTCATGCTCGGCAACGCCGGCCTCACCCCCGACAAGATCGAGACGAAGGCCGACGTCACCCTCGACAAGGACGGCGAAGGTTTCTCCATCACCAAGGTGCATCTCACCGTGAAGGCGAAGATCCCCGGTACGGACCAGGCCGGCTTTGAAGCCATCGCCAGGCAGGCGAAGGAAGGCTGCCCGGTATCCAAGGTGCTGAATGCCGCGATCAGCATGGACGCCACCCTCGAAGCGTAAACTGCTCCGGCCGCCGGCCCCGGCCGGCGGCTTCCCTGGCCGACAGGATCGAACCCAGCGTGCTGATCATTCACGAACACGGCCAACGCCAGCCCATCCGCTGGACAGCGGACATGGGCAGGCCGAAAGCTCCCATCTGGGTCGACCTCTTCGATCCCAGCGAAGACGAGAAAAAATGTGCCGCCGAGATCTCCGGCCTGCGCATTCCGGAACGGGCGGACGTC
The DNA here is from genome assembly GCF_031455395.1 of Luteibacter sp. 1214. NCBI lineage: Bacteria > Pseudomonadati > Pseudomonadota > Gammaproteobacteria > Lysobacterales > Rhodanobacteraceae > Luteibacter > Luteibacter sp. 1214. The sequence continues at coordinate 51,728 of NZ_JAVDSQ010000014.1, read as the reverse complement.
GACAACCTCGCCCTGTCCAGCCGTATCCGCACGGACGACGACGCGATGTACCTGTCGATCCCGTATTTCGCGGATGTCGATCCCGACGCCCCCAACGGTACCGGCCATCGCCCTTCCCCCGTCGGCATCGTAGTCACCGGGCATGTCCTGATGACGCTTCGCTTCCAGACCTCGCCCGCCTTCGACCTGGCGGCGCGGAGCTGCGATGAGCAGCACTGGGATTCCAGCGCCGACGTGCTGGCGACGCTGATCGAGGCGATCGTCAATCTCGCGGCCAGGCGCATGGAGGACGTCTCCGCCGATCTGAAACAGCTGTCCGACCGCGTCTTCACCACCGAGCGCCTGGGCACGCCCGCCCTGCGCGACTGCATGCTCGAGGTCGGCCGGCTCGAGGGCGAGCAGGCACGCAACCGCTCTTCCATGCTGGGCGTGCAGCGTATCGTCTCGTTCGTCAGGGCCAAGCAGCCCGAGTGGATGTCCGATCAGGTCGAGGTCCGCCTGCGCGTGGTCGATCACGACCTTCGCACCCTGGACGAGTTCGACGATCAGCTGACGAACAAGCTGCAGTTCCTGCTGGATGCGAGCCTGGGCTTCATCAGCACGGACCAGAACCATGTGATGAAGGTGCTGACGGTGACCTCCGTGGCGACCATTCCTCCGGTGATCCTGGCCGGCGTCTGGGGCATGAACTTCAAGCACATGCCCGAGCTGGACTGGACCTTCGGCTACCCGATGGCGATCGGCGCCATCCTGCTGAGCATCCTGTTGCCCGTGCTGTTCTTTAAATGGCGGGGCTGGCTCGAAGGCGACTGAGCGGCGTCTCTAGCGCAGTCCTTCACCATCGTGAAGGCCTGTAAACCTGACGTACGTCGCATTTTTTTACATTGGGCCGTATTTTCCCTAAAGTTCGCGGCTGCACTGCCGTTAGCACCCTTGAGGGTCGCCCGGTGGAAGCCGGTCGAAACGACACGGGGCTGCCATCCGGCGCGCCCGACTCGGGGGAGGAAGTGTTCGGTGCCAGTCAGTAGTCACTATCGCGTTCGCCACGCCCCGTCGTGGGGTCGTCCATGAAGACGCCGTGGCATGCCATGACGGGCGGCCTTCCCGAGACGCGACTGCTGGCGTCGGTGGCCGAGTTCACCCACCACCGCGATATCGACGCCCTGGACCACAGCCTGGTCCTTTCGCTGGCCGAGCTTATGCCGGTCAACAGCGTCACCTTGTGCAAGCGTGGCGAGAGTCTGCAACAGCCCATCGAGTCGATGGTGGTCTGCGGCCGCAAGAGCGAGGGCGGATTCGTCGTCAACGCGCTGGAACCACCGCGCGAGGGCGACCCGGTCGACACCATCGTCTGCGCGATGGAAACCCTCGAAGCGATCAGCGACGTCACCGACAACGGTGACTGCCGCCTCGTCATTCCCATTCAACGCGACGGGTCCGCGATCGGCGCCCTGATGCTCGAGGCCGACGATTCGCTCGACGCCGTCCGTGTGATGGTCGAAGGCTTCGCGCGCATCTACGGCAACTACATCGCCCTGCTGAACGAGAGCGAGCGCGACAAGCTGACCGGCCTGTACAACCGCCGCAGCTTCGAACAGCGCCTGCGCCGCCTGCTCAAGCTCAGCCGCCAGCGTGCGCGTGCCGCCGTGGGCGGCGAGGACGAACGCCGTGGCGGCGTGCGCGACGACGACAGCAAGATCTACCTCGCCATCCTCGACATCGACCACTTCAAGCGGATCAACGACACCTACGGTCACGTCTACGGCGACGAAGTCATCCTGATGCTGGCCCAGCAGATGCGCGCCAGCTTCCGCCAGAGCGACGTGCTCTTCCGCTTCGGCGGCGAAGAGTTCGTCATGCTGATCGCCGCGGAAAACGAATACGTGGCGCAACACGCGCTGGACCGCTTCCGGCAGTTCATCGCCGATCACACGTTTCCGCAGGTCGGCCACGTCACTGTCAGCATCGGCTATGCGCGGATCACCGAGAACGACTATCCCGAAATCGTGCTCGATCGCGCGGACAAGGCGCTGTACTTCGCCAAGGAGAACGGTCGCAACAGCGTCTACGGCTACGAAAGCCTGACCCAGCGTGGCGAGCTCGCCGCGCCGGTCGCCCTCGGCAGTATCGACCTCTTCTGACCACGTGATGGCCCGCTAAGCGGGCTTCGTCGGATAATGCCGCCCCGCGGCCCTGCCGTGTGGTCGCACCCGGAATGCCAGACTGATCCTCGGCCCGACCTCGCCGCGCGACTTCGGGATGCCGTGGTCGTAATGGAACTGCGTGGCATGGCTCATTGTCAGCAGGCTGCCCGCCTCCAGATCCAGATCGAAGCTGCGCTTCGCCCCTTCGCGCTCACGCAACGTCATCCGCCGCGTCGCACCTAACGACAGCAGCGCGATCGGCTCGCCTTCCGCGATCTCGTCGATATGGTCGTTATGCGGCGCCACGCTGTCGCGACCGTCGCGATAAAGGTTGAGGCCCACGGAGGTGAACCGCACCCCGGTGGCGGCGACCGCTTCGCGAGCAGCCTCGGCCAGGGGCGACGGCAAGGACGGATCGTCCAGCACGTAATGCTGCACCAGCCGCGGTACGTCCACTTCGCGCCCGTACATCTCACGCCGCTGCGCCTGCCACGGGATCGTCGACATCAGCGTGTCGAACCATCGCGCCGCCATCGGGGACGCGATAAGGCCCGGCTCGTACGCGAACCGCCCGTGCTCATCGTCGACGATCACGAGCGGTCCGGCAGCGAACAGCGAGCCCTGGGTCACGTCGCCCTTACTTGATGACGCCGCACGCGATGCGCGCACCACCGCCGCCCAGCGGTTCCGGCTGGTCGGCGTAGTTGTCGCCACCGGCGTGGATCATCAGCGCATGGCCCTTCAGCGTCGCCAGCGTCTTGAGGTGCGGCGCGGTTACCGGCGTGGTGTCGGTACCATCGGCGGCAATCTCGATGCGCGGCAGGTCGCCCTCATGGCCCATGGCATCCGGACCTTCGTGCTTGCCGGTCTTCGCCGGGTCGAAGTGACCACCGGCAGCGAGCGCGGCGCCCTTCTTGCCGTCCTTCTCGCCCGGGTCGCAGCTGGCCTTCTCGTGCAGATGGAATCCATGCGTACCCGGCGGCAGGCCCTTGAGGTCCGGCGTGAACACGAGACCGCCGGCGCTTTCGGTCACGGTCACCTTGCCGACGGACGCGCCCGCGCCATCGGCGGTCACGGCGGTCAGCGGTACCACCACACTCTTCTCGGCAGCCTGAGCGGCGGCACAGACGAACAGGCCAGCGGCCACGATTGCGATCTTTCTCATCATGCACTCCTGTGGAATCGAGGTAACCCCGGGATACTGCACCCGGCGTAGACGGCACGTCCATAACCCACAGGCGACAGGCTTCCCGCTGCGGACGCCGCGAAGCAGCTGTCCCTATCTGCCAAACATCCGTGCCTTATCCGCCTCATCCAGCGCACGCCACTCACCGGAAGGCAGCCCGTCCAGCGACAGTCCACCCAGCGTCGTACGCTCGAGCGTCACCACGTGATTGCCCACCGCCGCGAACATCCGCCGCACCTGGTGATAACGGCCTTCCGTCAGCGTCAGACGCACATGACGCGGCCCCAGCACCTCCAGCGTCGCCGGAAGCAGCGGTTCGGTTTCCCCGTCCAGCATCAACGTGCCGGCGGCGAACGTATCGCCCTCGTCGCCACGCAGATCCTCGGCCAGCGTCGCTTCGTACACCTTGGCCAGCGAGGCCTTCGGCGAAATGATCCGGTGCAGCAGCGGACCGTCATCGGTGAACAGCAGCAGGCCCGACGTCTCCCGATCGAGGCGGCCGACCGTCGACAGTACCGGATTGCGCAACGCGAAGCGGGGTGGCAGCAGGTCGTAGACCAGGCGGCCGACGTCCTTGCGCGAGCAGGTATAGCCGCTGGGTTTGTTGAGCATCAACAGCAGGCCCTGCGGCGGGTCCAGCGGTTCGCCGTCGAAGCGCACGTCGGCGTGTTCGACCTTATCGTCGGCGTAGAGCACCTCACCCGCGGGATCGGTGACCAGACCTTCGCGGAACATGGATGCGACTTGCTTGCGGCTGCCATAGCCTAGATTCGCCAACAGGCGGACGAGCTTCATCGACGGGGCTCCTGTGCTTCGATGACCTTGAAGCCGTCGCGTTCGACGACCGTGCGGACGCGGGCGAATGCCGCGTCGAGTGCCGCCTCGTAAGCGAGGTGGCGATTGGCGACCATCCAGAACCGGCCGGTCGGCGCCAGCGCGCTGGCGGCGGTGGCGATGAAGGCGCGGCCGAGTTCCGGCTGGTCCGCGCGTCCCTGATGGAACGGCGGGTTGGAAAGAATGGTGTCGTACCCGGTATCGATGCCGTGGGTCACATCGGCCCACCGCACCGACGTGGCGATGCGGCGATTCGCGTGGGCGACCGCTTCGGCGAGGTTGGCCGTGGCGGGGGCGATGGCGCGACCTTCCGCTTCGTAGAGATCGGCGGCGACGATGCCCGGGCAACGCGCGATCGCCGCGCAGGCGAGATAGCCGAAGCCCGCACCAAGGTCGGCCAGGCGACCATGCAGGTCATCCGGCAGCACCTCGGCGAGCAGCGCGGACGCCGTGTCGATCCGATCCCAGGCGAACAGCCCGCGGCGGCTCATGAAGCGACCTTCTTCGATCGTTTGTGGCGCATCGAAGGCGAGCCATTGCTCCATCAACGCGATGTCGGGCTCGACGCCCGCGCGAGTCCAGAACACCCGGCATTTGTGCTTGGACAGCTGACGGACACCGCCGGCCAACGCGGCGAGATCGGCCTCGGCCGTTCTGGCGCCTTCGCTGTTAGGCACACTGGCCACGACGATGCCGTCGCGTCCCACGCGACACATGGCCTGTGCGAACAGGGCCCGGCTCTCTTCGCGCTGACGGGTCGGCAGGATCATCACGACACGGAACGCGCCCTCCGGCGGGTCGGAGACGACCTCGAAGCCGGAGCGCGCCAGCGCATCGGCCGCAGGCTTGAACGATTGCTGCATCACCCAGCCGGGACGGCGCCGCTCGCGGAGGACGAAGCCGTCGCGCGCACGCAGGAACAGGACGCGCCCATCGGCCGGCCACGCCAGTTCACCCGTGATGAACGGGACGAACAGGGCGTCGAGTGCGGCTTCGGATGCGGTTCCGGCGGACAACGCCACGGACCTCGGTGCGACGGGATGGCCGCCGATTCTAGCGCGAGCGAGCCCTGATCAGCTGCTGCACGAGAGCATCGAGCAGCCCACGCGGTCGCGCGCCCAGTCGGGACGGCGGCCGGCGAGGTGGTCGCGGCCGGGCTGTTCGTCGTACGGCCGACGCAGTGTGTCGAGCAATTCATGGACGCCGGCGTAGTCGCCCTGCTCCGCCCGGTCGATCGCCTGCTGGGCGAGATAGTTGCGCAGCACGTAGCGCGGGTTGCTGGCATGCATCAGCGCCAGGCGCTCGCCCGGTGTGGCTTCGTCGTCCTTTACGCGCGCCGCGTAACGGGTCAGCCAGGTCGCCAGGGCGTCGCTCACCGTCACGCGGGCCGCCTCGGTATAGAACGCGGCGCCTACCGTGCCGACGGCGGGTTCATCGAGATCGAGCGCCGCCAGGTCGCGGAAGAAGATCGTCATGTCCATCTCGCCCGCGGTCAGCAGGCCGCGCAGGTCGGCGACCAGCGTGTCGTCGCCCTCGCGCGTGCTGGCAAGGCCGAGCTTGCCGACCGAGAACGCGGCGTCGGTGGCCTCGAAGACCTCCACGTAGCGGTCCAGCCCGGCCTGAAGGGCCTCGGTCCCATCGAACAGGGGCGCCAGGGCCTGGGCCAGACGCTGCAGGTTCCAGTACGCGACCCGCGGCTGGTGGCCGAAGCGGTAGCGGCGGTTGGCACGGTCGGTGGTGTTGGGTGTCCAGTCGGGGTCGAAGTTGTCCACCCAGCCGTAAGGACCGTAGTCGATCGTCAGGCCCAGAATCGACAGGTTGTCGGTGTTCATCACGCCATGGACGAAGCCCACGCGCATCCAGTGAGCCATGAGCTTCGCCGTGCGCTCGCAGACCTCGCCGAAGAAGGCGCCGTAGCGCCCGGCGTCGGGCAGCCCGGCGAACGCGGGGAAATGCGTGCGGATGGTGAAGTCGACCAGCTGGCGCAGGAGTGCCACGTCGTTCCGCGAGGTCGGCAGCTCGTACGAGCCAAAACGCAGGAAGGACGGAGCCACCCGGCAGACGATGGCGCCCGGCTCGAGCGCGGGATGGCCGTCGTACATGACGTCGCGGAGCACCTCGTCACCGGTCACCACCAGCGACAGTGCCCGGGTGGTCGGCACGCCCAGGTGGTACATGGCTTCGCTGCAGAGGAACTCGCGGATGGACGAGCGAAGCACGGCACGACCATCCGCGCCACGCGAATACGGCGTACGACCCGCGCCCTTCAGCTGGAGCTCCTGGCGGCCGTCGTGGGCCGTCACGACCTCGCCCAGTCCGATCGCGCGTCCGTCGCCCAGCTGGCCGGCCCAGTGACCGAACTGATGGCCGCCATAGGCCATGGCATAGCCCTGCATGCCCGGGAGTAGTGCGTTGCCGCTGAACACCCCGGCGAAGTCCGCGGCGTCCGGATCGATACCCAGCATCGCGGCCACTTCGTCCGACACGGCGACCACGCGCGGGGCCGCCACCGGTGTGGGCGCCACCCATGAATAGGCGGCGCCCTCCACCTGCCGCGGAGCGTTCAGCGACGAGGGGTCGGCCGGCAACTCACGGACGAAGGCGTTGTCGAAGCGGAGGTCTGTCATCGGCGGTGAGGGGTCATGCGTTTGGGGATCTCTGAAATATCCGGCCGGACCGGCGCGAAACAAGGCACCCGTCAGTGTTCCGCCATCGGTCGCCACAATAACTTGCCGACTCGTGCAAACTAGCGCCCCCGACCACCCCGCCCTGGATGTCATGCGTCCGATCCGCACCCTGGCCAGCCTGCTCAGCGTCACCCTGGCCACCGCCGCGGGTGCCGAGCCCGTGGCCGTGCCGCGAAGTGACAAGACACTCGTCGAGATCGTCAACGCGACCATGGGCACCCTGCCGAACGCCGTCGACGCCCTGTCGCGCAAATTGCCCGGCGGCCTGCACGCCACCGCCGACGCGCCGCCGCAGATCGTCCGCAGCCAGCCCTTCGTGACCCGCGACGGTTACCGCGTCAGCGCCTTCGAGGCGCGTGGCTTCAACGAAGGCGGCGACGTGCCGATGGTCCGCTTCACGTCGATCCAGCTCGAGCAGCGTCCCTGCTTCGCCCACGCCGAGGTGGCCGGGAGTTTCCATGCCACGGCATCGGAAACGAACCTGCCGACGGCGCCATCCATGCTTCCCAACCGGTACACCGTGCTGCAGATGCCCTGGGGCCGGCTGTCCTTCGGGACATCGCAGGAAAGCGGCGGCTGCGTCATCGCCATCGTCGGCGACGCGACGGGCGGCGCCATGGGTGCGCGCATGCCGCTGCCGCTGCCCCAGCCGACGAGCATGCCCGGCATGCCCGACCTGCGGCGCACGTGGCCGATGCCGGCCGACGCCTATCCCGCCGATACGGCGCTGCCGGTCGAAGGCAGCAACTGAGCCACGCGTTCGATACGATCCTCGGGCACGCCCGGGGAAAACAGATAACCCTGCAGCTCGTCGCACCCCGCCTCGCACAGGAAGGCCCGCTGCTGCTCGGTCTCCACGCCCTCGGCGACCACGCGTAAACCGAGCGCCGCGCCGAGGTTGGACACCGCACGCACGATGGCGGCCGAGTCTTCCGCCGTCGGCGCCATCTGCACGAACGAGCGGTCGATCTTGACCTTGTCGACGTCGAGGTCCTTCAGCAGCGTCAGGCTGGAGTAGCCGGTGCCGAAGTCGTCCAGCGAGACACGCACGCCGACACGGCGCAATTGCTTGAGAAGGCGCACCGCCATGCCGTCCGCGTTGACGATGGCCGTCTCGGTGATCTCCAGTTCGAGACGGCTCGGCGGCAAGCCGGTCCTCTTCAGCACACCCAGCACCATGTCGGCAAAGCCATCGTCGCGCAACTGCACGGCGCTGACGTTTACCGCGACGAAGAGATCGTCCACCCCTACCACGCGCGCGCACGCCGTGCGCAGCACCCATTCGCCCAACCGGTCGATCAACCCGGTTTCCTCGGCTACGGGAATGAACTGCACCGGCGGGATCACACCGAGACGCGGATGCCGCCAGCGCGCCAGCGCTTCCAGACCGATGATCTTGCCGTCGCTCGCACGCACGATCGGCTGGTAGTGGCAGCTGAGGCCTTCGCCCGTGACCAGCGCGTCGTCGAGCAACCGCTCTACGTCGCGGCGATGGGCCAGTGCCGCATCGAGCTCGTCGTTGTAGAGCACGTAGCGGTTGCGCCGCTTCTTCGCTTCATACAGCGCACTGTCCGCCTTGCGCGCCAGTTCGCCGCCGGCGACGGCGCTCGCGTCGACGGTGATGACACCGACGGAGGTACCGACGAACGCCGTGGTCGACAGCACGCCAAAGGGCCTGCCCGCCAGTTTGACGAAGCTTGCCGCCATCGTCTCCGCATCGAAATCGTCCCGCTCCTCCACGAGCACGGCAAACTCATCGCCGCCGATGCGTGCGACCGTATCCGCCGCATCGACCACCTCACGCAGACGCTTGCCGAACTGGATCAGCAGCTCGTCGCCGGCGAGGTGGCCCCAGGTGTCGTTGACCTTCTTGAACCCGTCGAGGTCGAGGTAGAACAACACCGAACGCGCGCCACCCGAAGCCGCCATCGCGATGGCGGCTTCGATGCGGCTGAACAGCGCCGTGCGATTGGACAAACCGGTCAGCGCGTCGTGGCAGGCCAGCCAGCGCACATAGGCTTCGGATTCACGCAGATCGCTGATGTCGGTCACCGAGGCGAGGATATGCGGCTCACCGTCCAGATCGATGCAGGTCTTGCGGGTGATCAGCGTTCGCACTCTCCCGTGCGGATCGGTCACCGATTCTTCCGACTCGACCACCTCGTGGCTGCGCAATACCGACTCGTCCCCCGCGGCCATGCGCGCCGCCTGCTCCGGAGGAAACAGTTCATCGTCGGTCCGGCCGATGACATCATCGATAGTCAGACCGAAATAGGTGCAACCCATGCGGTTGACCAGTACCCAGCGATGTTCGGCATCGCGCACGAACATCGCCGTGGGCATCAATTCAAGCACGGTCGACCAGCCCGCCAGATCGTATTGCACCGATTCCCCTCCCGATGAGCACGTGGACGAAAAATGAGACGCCGTCCGTGATGCCCGTGTGTCGGGAACCTCAGGACGCCTTCAGGGGCGCTTCGTCAGCGGCCGCAGCGATTCGAACTTGCGCTGGTACTCGTCCGTGACCTGTTTCGCCTCGTCGCCGTTGGTGATGACGCGCGGCGTGATCAGCACGATCAGCTCGGTACGATCGCGGCTGCGGGTCGTTGAGCCGAACAATCGGCCGAAAACGGGTATTCGGTTGAGTCCGGGGATGCCGGTATCGGTGGTCGCATCGTTCTGCTTGATGAGGCCACCGAGCAAGACCGTCTGGCCGCTCTGCACGGCGACCTGGGTGGCGACCTCGCGCTGCTGGATGGGGAAGTTGCCCGTCGTGGTGTCGACCACGCCTGGCGAACTCACGACCTGGTTCACGTTGAGGTAGACCAGGCCACCGGGATTGACGCGCGGTCGCACATTGAGGATCACGCCGGTGTCCTTGTACTCGACCTGGCCGATCGTGTTATCCGTATTGGCCGTGGTGTTGACGTAGGTCTGCGTGATCGGAATCTGGTCGCCGACCTCGATGTGCGCCTTCTGGTTGTTCAGCACCACCAGCGACGGCGCGGACAGAACCTTGGTATTGCCGTTCTGCTCCATCGCATGCAGCGCGACGGAAACGTTGTTGTTGACGAATGAGTAGAAGAAGCTGTCGTTGGTCGAGTTGTACGACGCTCCGCCGTTGCCCAGTGCCCACTGCTGCTTGTTGCCCGGCTGCGTGGGCGACCCGTTGGTGGTACCGACCAGACCCTCCAGATACCACTGCACGCCGAACTGGAACTCGCCCTTGAGTTCGACCTCGAGAATGCGCGTTTCGATCTGCACCTGCAGCGGCACGGCGTCGAGACGCTTGATCGCCTGCTCGATCTCGGCCCATTGCGCGGGACGGCAGCGCACCATGATCTGGTTGTTGGCGTCGACGGAGGTGATGCGCACGCCGTCGTCGGTGGTGATGGTGGAATGGCTCTTCCCCGCCCCGCCGTCCGACGGTGACGAGCCGGAGTCGCCGAGGCCGCTCACGGACATCCCGCTGCCAACGCTACCGCCAGGGCCGTTCGTCGCCGATGTGCCCGAACCGAGAGCGCTCGTGCCCGTCGATGAAGAGCCGCCGTTACCGAACGAACCCGTCGTGCTGCCGAGAGCCGAGCCACCGCGATTGCCCAGATCGCTGTCGCCGCCGCCGAGCGTGCCCGGGGAAAGGCCCGGCCCGACCCTGCCACCGCGGTCGCCGGAGCCGCCGCCCTTCGAGCCGCCGCCGTAGATGTCCGAAAGATAGTCCGCCATGTCGGCGGCCTGCACGTTGCGCACGTCGTACACGTAGAGCTGCGGCTCGTTGCCGCCGCCGTGATCGATGCGATCGATCCAGCTGCGCACTTCGTCGAGGTAAGCGGGCTGCGGACTGATCACCACCAGCGAGTTGGTGCGCTCGATAGGGATGAAGCGAAGCAGGCCCGCCATGGGCGTGTTGCCTTTCTCGCCGAAGATCGCATCGAGCTGCGGCTGCAGCTCCTTCACCTGCGCACGCTGCAGACTGAACACGCCCACCGACATGCCACGCAACCAGTCGACGTCGAACGTCGCCACGGTGCGCTGATAGTTGTCGAGCTCGGTGGGCGTGCCCGCCATCACGATGACGTTGCGGGTGGGATCGGCCAGCAGCGTGGCATCGGGCCGTGCAAACGGTTTGATCAGCTTCTGCATCTCCGTCGCGGAGATGAAGTGCAGCGGGAACAGACGCGCCTGCAATCCACCGGGCGGTGCGTTGGCGCCGATACTCGGCACGAGATTCCCGGCGACGGCATCCTTCGCCGGCATCACGACGTAACGGCCGTTACTGTGCACCAGCGCGTTACCGGTCCACGACAGCAGCGTCTCGAGGATCGGCAGCGCCTGTTCGGCGGTAACCGGCTGGGAGGTCGAGAAGGACACGTTGCCCTGCACGCCGGGGGTGATCGAATAGTTCTCGTGCAGCAGGTCCCCGAGGATGGCTTTCACCACGGACTCGACCGGCTGGTTCTCGAAATTGAACGTGACCGTGCCGGTGCCCTGGTCGACCGGCTTCGGTGTCGCAAGTCCTGACGATTTGACGAATTCGCCGGTGCCGGTGGTGATCTGGGGCTGCGAGATCGCCGGTCTCGTCGGGTTGGTCGAGGCAAGGATGCGTGGACCCGGTACCGGGAGCTCGGTGCCTGCCAGAGCTTCGCGTTGCAGCGCGCCGTCGTCCCTGGGTTGCGGCAGCGTCGAACAGCCCGCCAGCGCGACCGCCAGCGCCGTCGCGCCGATCGTAAGAAAACGTGTCATGCGAAAACCATCGTGGGCATCGAGTTCTGCGAGAGTGGCGGGTGCGTGTTGCCGCGTAGTGACGTGGGCGCTCCGGGCACACTAGTGCAAGCCGGCGATTCAGGGAAGCGACGGACCGCGAATCGAAAGACGCCGCGCTGAACACGAAATGATGGTCGACCTTTCTTATCGATGAACACGGAATGGAGTGCAACGCCTTCGTCGGCCATTCAGTCAGGAGCCCCCGTCATAGTCTGCGCTCAGCTCATGCCAGCGCACGACGCGGTAAGCCTGCGGGTCTCCGGGGTCGCTTTTCTGGAGCAACGTGACTTCCAGCGTCACCTTGACGCCGCCTTCCACCTGCGCGCTGGCGACGATCGTCACCGCCGGACCGTTCTGGAAGGCAACCCGGCCCAGGACGCGATTCGGGATGGCCGGCAGCACTGCCTCATCGTCCGTGGTCCGCGCCTTCAGCGCATCGGCGTAGGCTTCGCAAGTCACCCGATCCGCCCCGGTCAGAGCCATCAGCACCGGCACCGGCGCATGCGCCAGATTGGTTTCATCGAGAGACCATAGCGTGAACAGCGGGAGCAGCTTCTTCACCAGGCCCGGATCCAGGCCAGGCACCCGCCAAAGCTCCTCGAGGCTGGAGAAGCCGCCGCGCTCCAGCAACGAGTCCGTGACCTGACCGCCCGTGCCCCACGCGACGATGGCCAGCTTCGCCTTGCGTGCCTGCTCAGGGGCCAGCCCGACGGCCCGCAACACGTTTTCGATCACTTCAGGCGTAGCACGGTTGAGGTTGATCTTCCCTGCTTCATCCTGGATCGTCACCGTCACGCGCGTACGTCCCTCCCGAAGGCTGTAGAGCGTACCGTCCGCCTTCCAGCGCAGCGCGTCATCCGTGGCACGGAGCCGGTACGCCGCCTGCGCGATCGCGCCTTCGGCCGCATAACGCGCCACGACGCTCTGCGACTGCCCCCTGGCCTGAATACCCTCCACGCGAGCGCTGGTCGCAAGCGCGCCAAGCGTGATCGCCGCCAGGGTGCAACCCCAGAGCACGATCAATAACGCGATGCCCGCCTGACGTCTTGTCGCCTTCAGCGCAGCGGCGGTCATGGCGGAGACACGCTGCCGAACTGCCCCGCGCGGTCGAGCGCGTCGAGCCGGGACAGACCCTCGCGGACGTTGGTCGCTGCCGGGTCCATCCGCAGCGGCACGACCAGCACGGGCCAGCTGATGCCACCGCGCAAGGTCAGTTCGACGCCGACCATCGTCGGCAACCTGTCGGTGTACGGCCAGGACGAGGCCCAGGCCACCGCGTGACGGTCGTCGTCCACGCCGCTGTACACGAACCGCCCCGACACGACGTGATCCATCAGCACCTCCGGCGCGTCCGGTACCATCCGCGCTCCTCCACGGGTCGGCAGGCCCGCAAACGCCACCTCGAGCCGCCACTCACCCTCCTTCTCGATCAGCGACAGCGCCTGAACCTGCAATCCGCTTCGGGCGAGGTAGCCCGGGCCGGGGGCAACGAACGTCAGCGCGTGCTCCTCGCCCTTGAACGCTACAGGGCGCCGTGCTTTGCCGCGTTCGAAGGGGTATGCCAGCGCACCCGACAGCGAAGCCCTCACGTAACCCTGAGCCGCACGTACTTCGTTCACCCGTTGCGTTTTCGTCATGCTCGCCTGCGTCGATTTCGTAATGACCTGAAGCGCGGCCATGACGCCGAGCAGGAGCAACGCCAGCAAGGCCAGCGCACCCAGCGTCTCCATCAGACTGAACCCGCGGGAGATGCGCCCCTTAACCACTCGCCGCGGCCTCCTTCGCTGGCGGCGTCGCCATACGCATCGACACCAGCCGCGAGGTCGCGAACGTGGCCTTTGCCGGCTTGCCGTCTTCACTCCATTCCACGGTCAACTCCACGTGGTAGAGATGGAGGGGGTCGCTCGTCGGCAGCGTCGTCGAGTCGGCCAGCGTTTCCACTTTCATCGACCATCGGTATGTCGCGTCGAACTTTCCCGTATGCAGGCCTTCGGCGGGAAACTCGGTGACGAATATCCGATCGAGCAGCCCGCTCGCCCACATGGACGCCTGGGTGTAATCGTTGGCGCGCGTGCTGAGCGCCATCGACGCGCTCGTGGCGTGCATCAACGCACCGAAGCAGATCGCCAACAACAGCATCGCCGCCAGCGTTTCGAGCAGACTGAAACCACGATTGCGTCGACCTCGCATGCGAGCTCCTCCGTCGTTAGCTTAGGGCGTGACCGATGTCGCTTCGATGACCGTCCGCACCAAGAAAGAAGGGCTCCGAAGAGCCCCTCCCGTTCATCCCTGAATCGTTTTTATAGCTGAGCGATCAGTTGATGCAGCTGTTGACGCGGTCGGCGAGCGACGGCGCACCCGACGTGACGGTCGGATTGATGTAGGCATAACCGGTGCCATCGGCCGTGCCCGCACCGTTGCCGATGGTGGTCACGGACGAACGGAGCGCGGTGTTGTACGGCGAACCGATCAGGGAGCGCACGGCGGCGACGTCGGCGCCGTTACCCGCGTTGTTGGCGATCAGGTACGACACCGCGAGGAGCGAGTAACGCGTGGTGTTGGTCGCGTACAGCGCCGGCTCGACGATGTTCAGGCACTGCGTCACCGGGGTGTAGCCCGACGCGGTCACCGGCGCCGTGACCGGGCGACCGGTCGTGGCGTTGGCTCCGGTGATCACGCGCTCGCTCGACACGGCGAGCGAGAGGTCGTTCGGGAGGTCTTCGTACGGGTCGAAATGATTGACCTTGGCGACTTTGACGTTGGCCGAGGGAGCGGCCTTGAGGTTGGCGGCTTCGGCGTACGTGATCGTACCCGCGGTGGTGTTGACCGCGTTCACCACGCCCGGGTTACCCGACGCGCCCACCCAGCCGAAGCTTGCCGGCGTGCCAAACTGGCTGACCACCGTCGCGAACGACTGGTCGGCGATGAAGTGAGCGGTGGCCGAACCACCGCACACGGCGGCAAGATGGTTGGCGAGCGAGAAGCTCGTACCGCTGCCGTCGCTGCGATACACGACGTTGATCGCGCCGGTCGCGGTCGGATCGAGCTGCGACCACTGGGTGATGGTGTGGTTGAAGATGCCGCATACCTGCGCTTCGGTCAGGTCGAGCGTGACACCCGGCTTGTTGTAAGCGATGGCGATCGAACCGATCACCGCGGGGAACTGCACCGGCTGATGACCGGCGGCACTCTTGTTGCCAGCCCGGTACCAGTCGAACTCCGACTGGGAGAACGGAGCATCGCTACCGACGAAATGCGGGTCGATAGCGGCGGACGACGACGCACCGAAGCCTTCGGTAGCCGAAGCCGCGCCCGTGCAGGGATTCGTGCCGCTGTAGACGGTGGTCACCGGGTTGCTGTCGGCGTGATCGAAGATCTTCTTGCCGCCGCCGCTGCCGGTCTGGCAATACGAAGTCGCGTTGCCCGTGCCCTTGCCCGCGCCGAACAGCGAGGTCGAGAGGATGTTGTTCTGGCCGCCCGTCGTGTTGTTGGACAGCTTGGTGTTGGTGGAGGTCAGGAAGCCGAAGCCGACATAAGCGCCGGCCGGCAGCGTGGCGCCACCGCCATAGACATTCGTGGCCATCGCCGAACCGGAAGCCAGGCCCAGGGCCAGCAGCACGGCGCCCGCGATGAACTTCGTGCGGGTGTTCCCCATAGCATTACGCTTGAACATGGTGTTACCCCTAGTCGATAGACCTCCTTGTGGAGGCCTGATCAGCATCCGCCGATAACTTGGCGCGGCAGTGACGCTATGGTGTCGTCTTACATGCCAGAACGATGACCGCGTTGACGTCGAAGGCTGTTCACACGATGGATGACAACCGGAATGACAGAACGCGCATTTCCATGCCGATAACGCGCCATTTGGGATAGCCATCCAGAACGACCGGCCGCCATCACGGCGGCCGGTCGCATACAACCGTTACTGTCGTGAAACGCGCGCGCGTTCCGCCTGCGTCAGGCCGTCGCCGGCATGGCCGACGCTGCGCACCACCTGCACGGGACTGCCCGTGTCGTAACCGCCGCGCGGCGCACCGTCGATGCTCGCGCTCGGGTCGTTGCCCAGCACCTGTACGGAGATGGTGGAAGGCATCCGGTCACGCGCATCGGACTGTTGCTGGCGTGCCACATCTTCCGCCGCCTTCGTCGCCGCGCTGGCCGCCGAGCTCGCGGCATTGAGTGCGCTCACATTGACGGCCTGCACGACGGGCAGGCCGACCGCGTCGCCCTTCACCTGAACGTTATCGGCGTTCGCGACGTGCGCGGCGGCGATGACCAGATTGCCCGCGACACGGATACCCGCGTCACCGGCGTCGACGGTGCCGCGCGGGGCCATCAGGTAGGCATTGCCCGCAGGTGCGCCGGGCGTGGTCTGCAGCGTGGCGATACCCGCGCCGCTGACCTGACCGGATGGATCCTGCGCGCACCAGCCATCCAGCGTGCACAGGTAATTCGCTGGCGGGATTTCACTGCTGGTCTTGGCACCCTTGCCGGCGTTGATGTCGCCGTTCGAGCTCCAGATCGTCACATCACCTCCTTGCTCAGTGAAGATACGGCTCTGCGCCAGCAACGTACTGCCGTCGGCGAACATCGATATCGAACCGTCACGCAGCGTCAGGATGCCGAGCGTATTGGGACCGGCCAGCACCTTGCCGAGGTTGTCGACGATCGTCGGCGGCGCGGACACGCTGCCCAACAGTGCCTGGCCACCCGGTGCAAGGACCGAGACGTCGCCGCCGCGCTGCGTCTGAATCGTGCTGCCACGGATATCGAGGTCGCCGGTATGCACGAGTTGCTGCGCACCGTTGTCGCCGCCCCCGAGTCCGTTCGCGGTATATCCCAGCGATGCGGGGAACAACGTGTTCACCGCATCGTAGCCGCGCGCGTACTGTCCCGCGTACGGACTGTTCGCGTCGCCGTAGTCCCTGCCGACCTGGGCGAGTATCCGGGTGAAGGTCTTCCCGACGAATATGGACTGTGCTTCGACCGGAAGCTGCTGGAAGCGTGCCCATGCCTCGTCCACGGAATACACCGGTTGCGCGCCATCCTCCCGTCGCAGGCCGGCGTCGTAAGCTTCGACAAACGCCACGAGCGTCGCTGAGCCGTCGTCGAGTCCACCAGGCTTCACCGCGGAAGGATCGACGTAGCGCGCGATGAACGCAGCCCGGTCCAGTCCGGGGCCGACACCGTACATCGCATAGATCGATGCGCCTTCCGGCGGAAGATTCGGGTTGAAGACATTACCCACGGTGTCGATGCCGCTGATGACGCCTGTGTTGCCCGGAAGCGAAACCTTCAGGTACTTCGTGCGGACGAAGGGATCCAGTCCATAAAGCTCCGTCTGCGACGCGAGCCGGCCGAGATCGCGCCCGGCTTCGACCGTCAGGTACCCCGGACCGCCCTGGACGATGAGCGGAAAGAGCGCCGGCGCCACGTCCAGTGAGGGGGCCTGTGCGTCCAGCGGCGTATCGACGATATCGCGACCGGCCCGAACGACCGAAATATCCGAATCGCGGAGTTGCTGACCGACATAGGCAAGGTCGACGATGTCCCTGCCCGCCTGGATGCGGGCACTCTTGTTGGCCACGACGTACGCGCCACCGACACCGCCGCCGCTCCCGTTGACGATGTCACCGTCGAGGGCATAGACGCGGATCGGCTGATCGTCATTCGCGTGCCACGGCGATGCCGCATGCACGAACGACTGGAGTGCCTGGTCCGGCACGAAGCCGGTCACCAGATAGCCGCCCGTACGCACGTTGTTGGCGGGCGTCTGATCGGACGCGATCAGTGGCTCCAGATTGAGCGGCGACGCCATGGACGAAAGCGGCGCATCGATCAGGCCCCAGGCATATCGACTTGCGGCACCGAGCGCGGGCATGTCGAAGTGAACGCTGCCTTGCGCAAGCAAAGCCAGATTGCCATCGCTCGATGGGAACAGCTCACCGCTGGCGCGGAGGTTCAGATCGCCTTGCGCTGCGGTGAGGCTTACTGACGCGGGAAGGATGTCACCGGCGGTCTCCGTACCGAGGGACGAACCCGACACCAGGCCCGGCGTGAACAGACCCAACGGCGACGTCAGATCGCCGTAGCTGAGATCTCCGCTGCCGGCCATCACGTCCACACGCGAGGTGACCGAGTACGACTGTCCATCGGCGTGACCGACCGGCAACAGGTCGTCGATGGCGGCCGAATCCATCCAGGACGGATTGAAGATGCCGCCCAGGGCGACCGAGCCACCCGCTTGCACGGACAGCTGAGCGTCCTGCATGCCGAAGAGAGTCGATACGGGCATGCTGCCCGACGCGCCACCCGCGGTAAGGTACGGGAGCGAGAAATCGCTGCCGATGCGCCCGCCGGCACGGATGTCCCCCTCGCCCCGGGCGACGAAGTAGTTTCCGCTGAGGATGTCTCCGCCAGCTCGCACCGTCAGATCACCGCCACCGTAGGTATGCAGCGTCCGGGTGCCCGTCGCGTCAGTGTCGATGGCCCAGGTGGTAGGCAGAGACACCGATAACTGGCGGATGTCGCCACCGGCGGCGACGTCCACGTCGCCACCGACGCTCATCACGCCCTGACCGAAGCCGCCGAAGTTGATCGACGACTGCGTGGCGGTGTTGCCCGTTTGCATCCACTGCCACCAGTACTGCGCCGTGGGCGTTCCGACGGTGCCGGTCAGGTCGCCCGTCGTGTCCGTCGAGTCCTGTACACCGACGATGTCCCCGCCCGCGTGCAAAGACACGTGACCGCCGTTGTCGGAGTTGACCGGCCCGGTCACGACCAGTTCGGGCGTGGCCGACTCGATCAGTCCCGCCTGCGATGGCCTCAGGATGGACACGCCCGCGTTGGCCGTGGTGCCGGCGACCGGGGCCCCGGCCGTGTAGACCACGGCGGGCGCCCGCTCGTCGGTCCACCGGACATCGCCCGAGGCGACGATGTCGATATCGCCCGTGCCTGTGCGGATGGCGGTCGGTGCGGCCAGCACGCGCCCGGTGGTGGTGTCGGCGAAATCGGTGTGACCACCCAGCAAGACGTCGGCACTGCGACCGCCGGCAAGGCCGAGCGGGTTCGCGGAGGTGAGGTCCGCGCCAGCGACAAGGCGATAGGAACTGCTGGTACCGCCTGCCAGCGTCGCGCTGAGAATCGGCAGCGGATTGGTAGCCGAGGCGACCGGCGACGGCGAATTGTCGACCGGGGCACTGCGGTCGATCGGCTCGCCCGTGACCGGTGGCGGCGCCATCGGCACGAACGTATCCGGAACCTGGAAGGTGTTTGCGAAATCGCTTACCTCCGGCGAGGTCGCGGCAAGCAGATAGGTCCCGTAGGCTGGCACGTAGCTGACATACCGCGTGAGATTCGTCGGCACGGCGAGAGGTGTCGGCGCATTGTCGTAATGGGTTGTGTTGCCGCCGAATGCGATGCCGAAATTGATGACATCGACCGGCGTGAAGCCCGCGAGCTGATCGATGGGTTGCACCAGGTAATTGGCATAGGCGAAATATTCCATGTAGTAATCGGACTTCGCCTGCGCGTTGTCCGACACCAGATCGGCGGGCGCGCCGAAGAGGTCGCCCTCGAAACCGCCCAGGTTGACGACCTGCTGCCACGCCTGCTCAGCCTCGTCGTGAGTCCATTCGTGGTCGGGCGGCGCGGCACCGGACCCTCCGCCCGCGTTGCCTTGCTGGTAAAAGCCGTCGGTGATGCTGGCCCGTACGTCGAGGTTGTTCTCCGCTCTCAGGCTGAGCACCGGCGCCTGGCCGTCGTATCGGTAGGCGAGCTGCAACGTCCCGTCAGCGTCCTTCGTTCCGGCACCCAGGTTCCAGTTCGTGAGCACGCTGATGTCGCCGCCGTTCTTCGAGACGTCACCGTTGCGCAGCTCGATCCCCGGGCGAACCTTCAGTCCGGCAACGCTCGCGAGACGCGACCCGAACGTAAAGCCCGGCTGCTCGACGAAGCGCATGAGCGTCCCTGCCCCCTGCGCGGGGTCGCCGCCGATGTAACCGTAAAACCCGGTGTGACCGGTATCGGTGGCCGTCGGTGTGAAGCGGTATCGCGCCAGGTAATCTTCGACCTGCGCGTCGTTCGTGCGATCCGGGTCCGCCACGGCGGCTCCGCTGTCGTCGGTGAAGCTGCCGGCCACGAGGACGGGGCGTCCCGTGGCTGGATCGGACTCGAACCAACCGCCCGCGTCCACCAGACCGTCGAAGTGACGCGTCGGGTCCGTGGAGGCATCGCGGGTGTCCCAGACCGCGTAAGCCTCGAGTGTGGTGCCCGCCGTACGCGACGGATCGATGCCACCGGCGATGGTTACCGGCGTGTCGCCGCCTTCCAGCAGCGGTGCGCGCAGGTACAGGTGTCCGTTAGCCACGTCGCCGCGCTGATCGACCGTCGCGCCCGCGCCGATCCGGATGTGCCCTGCCGTCCCTGCTTGCACGACTTCATAACCATAGGTTGGGTCGAGATCGCCCGTACCGGTGCCCGAGGTGCCGAGGGTGATGTCCCCGCCGGTCCGGCCGGCAAGGGTGGCGTGCGTATCGAGCGTGCCGTCGATGTCGACCCCCTGTGCGCCGAACAGGTCGATAGCACCGCCGGCCTTGGCGGATGCGTCGACCGTGCCCGCGATGGAGACGTCACCGCCGTCGGCGGTGATCCCCACGAGGTGGGCACGCAGCAGGTGACCTGCGCTCAGCACGAGGTCGCCATTGCGCGTATGCACCGACACGGATCCGTCCAGCCCACCCGCGTCGGCGACCGACGCCAGGCCATCCAGATCGACCGGACCGAACGTGTCGACCGAGAGCACGCCTCCGAAGTAATTCGTGGCGGCGGTACCCAGCAGTTGTCCGGCGAACGATGCGGATCCGGCCGCAGCCGAAACGTTCAGCGTACCCGCATCTCCGCCGGCCACGTCACCGCTGACATCGATCCGCGACCCGGTGCGAGCGTCGACATTGCCGCGATCGGCCTCCAGGATGGCGGCACCGCCCGGCACATGCACGGAGACGTCGTTGAATGGCAGCGTCATACCGCCGACGTCGATCGTCGCGCCGTCCTCGAGCACGACGTCGCCCTGCGTCGCATGCAAGGTGACACGTCCGCCCGGGGCCAGAATGTCCGTGGCCAGATCCAGCGAGGCGGCCTGGAGCCCAAGCTTGCCGCCGGGCTGCCGGGTCGCCGCCGACGATCCGCCATCGCCCCGCAAGAGCATGGCACCGCGGGTGGTGACCCGATTGTCGGCACCGCTGTCCACGACGACACGCGGCGCGACCACGGTCGCCGCTGAACCGGCGAGGTCCAGCGTGCCCGTACCCGAGGCGAAAAAGCCGCCGGAAGCGTGGATATTCCACTGGCTGAAGCCCGCCGCGCGGATGATGCCGTCACCCAGGTGGAACTCGCGCGCGTTGACCTCGAGGCTTCCCGTTGCCGCACCTGTCGCAGGTGGCGCCGGCGCCGCACCGGTATCGTTGACGAGCGTGAAGCGATCCGCGTCGATCACCGCATGACCGCCGTCGCTTTCGATGGTCGGTGCGCTGAGCGTCAGTGCGTTCGCGCCCGCGTTCAATGCGATGTCGCCGTCGAGATCGAGGCCGCCGCGTCCACGCAGGGTCGTCTCGGCGCTGCTGGCGAGCTGGGCAAGGATACGCGGCCCGATCAGAAGGTGGCCCGCCTGGTCCTGAAGGGAAGGATCGGCGGCCACCAGACCGATGCGGCCTGCGGTGACATCGATCGCATGCGCGCTCAGGCCGGCATCCGTCGCCAGCTGCGTCAGGCCGGTCGCATCCATGCTCAGCGAGTTCGCCGAAACGATACTGGCGCCGCTGCCTATGACCAGGTCACCACCCGGCGTGCCGGCGGGACCGTCCAGGCCGGTGATGTTGGCGCGCGAGATGGGGGCCGCATCGAGACCCGAGACGCGTAGCAAGGCACCGTCCCCGCTGACACCGATCGCACCGTCCGCGGCCTGCTGTCCGATGAGCAGTGGCGCCGACGATGCGTCGGCGGTCGCCGTCGCGCGCAACAGGCTGCCATCGCCGAGGGTGACGGCGCCATTGCCCCGGGCCACCAGGATGATTTCACTGCCGGTCAGCGGATGGGCCGCATCGTTGGACAGCACCACATGGTCCGCAAGCACGCTGACGCGGTCGCCGTCGGCCGTACTCTCGCGCTTGCCGCCAATCAGGAGACTGCCGGCGCCCAGCGTCGACAGTTCGTCCGCCGAGATGTGCAGGTAACCGTCCAGTGCGGCCTGACCCTGGCCCAGGACCTGAATCGCCTCACCGGCGATATCCACCTGTGAGCCGCGTCCACCCATGGCAGGCGCGGCATCCAGCGTCGCTCCCAGCGAGAGTTCGCTGGACGCGGCGAGCGTCAGCCGCCCGGCGTCCGCGCCGAGGCGCGGCGCGACGTCACCGGCGCGCGCCGCCTTGTCGGCGAAGAACGTGTCCGCCGAGGTGACCGTGTATTCCGAGTACTGCCCCCATGTGGCGGCGGACTGGACGAGGAAGGAGCTTGCCCGGGCGTCGCGCGCACCGGTCAGCGTGTCGGTGAAATAACCGGAGACGACGTCGGTGCCGTCCGGCATGGTGACACTGCGTCCCGGAACCGCATCGCGCATGCCGGTGTCCTGTACGACGCGGTACGCGCCCGGCAGCGTCGCATAACGTGCGGGAAGCAAGGTGTATACGCCGTCCGCGAGACCCGGCACGCCCGAAAGATAGACGCCCTGGCCTACCGCGGGGCCCGCGTCGCCGCTCGCCTCAAATGCGGCGTCGTGTGCCGACAGCGGTGCGTCATAGCCCGGCACGACCGCATAGATCGCCCGGCCATCCGCGTACAGCGGCACCCGTGTCCCCTGCTGCGAGGTGGCGTAGCTGGTGTTGTACTGGGCAAGCACGTCACGCGATCCGCCCGTTCCTGGTACCCATTCGGTGGCCTGGACATATCCGCCGCCGGACAGGTCCACGTGGGCCCCGGCATCCAGCGAGACCGCGTTGCCCGCGATCGACAGGGACTTCTCGGGCGGACGCGCGACGACGGGTTCCGTCGCACTCGGGTTGCCGTCGTAGTGCCAGTCCTTCCCATCGACCGTTGTGCCGTACGGCACGACGGCGCCGCCCAGGGACACCGAGGTCACGCTACCGGCTGCCAGGCGGACGTCGCGCGTTACCGCCATCGGCATCGCCACCGTCACGCCCAGTGCCGCGAGCGTCGCCTGCGGATCGTCGGTACCCAGGGCCAGGGCGCCGGAAGGCGCCCAGATGGTGCCCTCCTGTCGAATGTGGTCCGCGTCCACGACCAGTGTTCCGCCCGCGGACAGCGGTGTCGTGTCGTCGGTCCTCGCAGCCTGATGGAAGGCCACGGTGGTGTCGGCGCTCGGGTTGCTCGCATCGACGAGGAATCGATAGTCCGTGGCGGGATAGACGCGCGTTCCGGTGAAGTCGAGGTCGCCGGTCGAGTAGAGCCAGCCCGCGACCGGCGCCGCCTGCGCATAAGCGTCCCTGGCCGGTGCCCAGAAACGGATATCGCCCGACGAGTTGAACGAGGCATGGTCGACACCCAGCAGGCTGATCCGTCCGCCGATGTCGATAAAGCCGGCGTCGACATCGAGCGTACCGCTGCCCGATGCCACCTGCGGCGCACCGCGCTGAGTGTGGCCCAGCAACGATACGTAAGGCGCGGCGAGCGTGACATGGCCACCTTCGGCCACGCCGTTGGACGCCGTGGGCAGCCGCGATCCGGCATCGATCGTGGTGATCGTGTTGGACACGACCTGCACGCTGTGTCCCGCGCGAAGGTTCACGTCGCCGGCGAAGACCAGCGCAAGCGGCGCGAGGCCCGTCTCATCGTCGCTCAGTCGGCGGCCGATGACGATGTCGTCGATACCGGAACCGCCGAGCCGGTCGGCCGCGAAACGCAGGTCGCCCCCGTCGCCCTGCCCCGGATCGGTCGGCGCGTACGGATCGCTTCCAGTGGGAACCCGCCAGCCGCTCTGTTCGATGATCAGTTCCGGCGGCGGCACGATCTGCCCGGTGAAGGGGAAGGTCGTGGAAAGGTTCAACTGCCCGCCGCGCGCTTCCGCGGCCCCGCCGTGCGCGTCGATACTCGCGTCGAAGTACAGCCCGACGCGGGACTCGATGCCGAGCGATCCGGCGTCACTCCAGACGGACGTGGCGATGTAGTCCGTCGAGGCGATGCCAGCCCGACGCCCGTCGACCGGCAGATCATAAGTATCGTGCGCACCCGACAGCAGCAGGCGTGCACCCTGCTCGGCCACGACGTTGCGGTCGGAAACCAGGCTGATGGCGCCGCCGTTCAGGACGACGCCATCCCGGCGCACGGATGGCAGGGCGACGAACGCGGGCAGCGGGCCGGCCGCCGGGTCCCGCAGCGATACGCCACTGACATCGACGATGCTGCGTGCGCCCAGCCAGAGCGAACGACCGGGCTCGTCGAGGTTGAACGAACCGCCGCCAATGTTGCGCAGCGAAATATCGCCACCGTGGGCGACAAGCGAACCGTCCACGACGACATGGTCGGTGCTGGAAAGCGCGATATTTCCTCCCGCGCCGACGGCGATGCTCGCACCATCGCCGACACTCACGGTTCCGGTGACCCCGCGCAGCGTCGCGCCGGCTCCCCAGGTCAGGAAGAAGCCCGCCTGGATCGCGATGCCGTCGTCGCTGTCCCGATGCGTGTAGCGCTGGTAGTCGTCGATATCGGCCACCGAGGCGACCGCGGCCTGACCGTCGCCGCCAAGCAAGGCCGTGTCGCCAGGCAGGAGCGTGAGAGCTCGTTCGTCCGCCACCATGTATTTCGGACGCACGTCGATATGCGCTTCTGGCGCAATGGTCGCATCGGTTTCCGCAAGCAGGCTGTATCGCGAGAAACCCATCGTGGAAAACATCGACGGGTCGAGATAAAGAAGCGACGCGTCCGGGCTGGGCGTGGCGTCCCCGCCGATCTGAATCTGCGGCGCACGTAGCGTGAGCGTGCCGCCGCCGGAAAACCCGTTGGCCACCAGCGTCCCGTCCATCGTGACCGCGCCGCCCATCAGGTCGTCGGGATGGCGCACGGAGTACACCGTGGCATTGCCGTCGGCATGCGTCTGGATGCTGACATCGCCACCTCGTCCGGCGGGCAAGCCGCCATCCATGGCAAGGAGCCCATCGGAGCCTACGTAGCCGCCGCCTGAGACGTCGACGACGCTCCCGCGCGCAAGCGTAATGTCAGCGGTAAGGTCCCTGCCGCCGTCCGCACCGCGCCACGTGGTCAGCGAAACGGAACCGCCATTGATCCAGGCATCGCCCTGCGCTTCGTCCGCACTCCTCGCAGCGTCATTGACGAACCGGCCGCTGGCATTCAGCCGGGCGCCGGCACCGAGACGGATGAACGTATCGGCGTTATCCGGGTTGTCGAAGCCCTGGCTGCGCGAAGTGAGATCGATGGTGCCGGCGCGCGCCGTGATCGTGCCCTTCAGGTCCAGTCCGAGAGCGGTGATATCGACCTCGCCGCCATCGGCGACCCCGAGGTTGGCGTCGTCCCTGAGCAATACGGTGCCCGGGGTGGAAAGACGCACCCGGCGGAAACCCGCGTTGTCGATCATGGCGGTGGAAAGTACGCGCCAGCGGAACGGGTTGGACGGATCGTCGGGATCGCCACCGAGCGGAGGGATGATGCTGTCGTCGTCGAATCCCGGAACGTAGCTCTGCAGAGGGACCCGGTCGCGTTGCACGACGTAATTCACGGTCTGGTTTACCGAGTACGATGACTGCGAGCCCAGGACGGCCAGGTCGACGGGGACGATGTCCAGGGTTCCTGCCAGTGGCTGCTTGCCAGCGCGGACCTGCTCGCGCCCCGCGTACGCGTGCGCGCTGATGTCGCCGTCGAGAATGAACGTGAGTGACTGGGAAGGAAGATCGCCCGTCAGACCGAACGACAATTCGCCCGCGTCGCCACCGCGGATGAATCCAGGATCCCAACGTCCCGCGTTGGCCAGCAACGGACTGGTAGTGAAGGTCTCGGCGACACCCCAGCGCGCATGTTCGCTCGTGTACACGCCCGCGAAGCCGGTGTACGCGACATCCGGGTCCGCGGAGGCCACGTCATACAGCAGGCCGTTGGCTCCTTGCAGGCGCGACGTGGAGACACAGCCAGGCAGGTAGTTGAGGAAACCGCCTTCCAGGCGCAGTTGCGCACCGGTGCGAATCACCGCATTCCGGTTGAACGCGATGTCACCGGACCGGATCATCAGCTCATCGACCGTGCGCGGCACGTTGTTGACATAGCCGGCCACGTTGAGAACCGGGCTACCCACCCAGTCCAGACCATCGGCACGAACGCCCGAAAGACCGCTGTCCACGGCGACGTTCTTCGCGGCGAAAAGGAAACTGCTTCGAAGCAGCGGGGAATCGGCCAGTTCGTTGAGCCCGATACGCGGAATGATGACCATCAATGCCGACATCGGCAGGGTCACGTTGGCCAGCCCCGAGACGTCGATCGTCGCACCGGAGTCCACATACGCGTCCTGGGTGAACGTCACCTTCCCGGAGGGCACTTCCATCAGGGCTCCCGGCTCCAACACCGCCGGCGTATTGATATTCACGCTTCCGGGGACGAATGCCTTATCCGCATCCGCGGATGACGAGGTGGTCTCTCCGTCTTTCTCAGGCAGGATCGTGGTGGTCGATCCGGCGCCAAAGGTTACCCGCGCCTTCGCCGGACCGCCGATGTTGTCGAAACTGAGACGGCCCGGGTGGCTCAGGCTGGTCGACGTCACCACCACGCCATCCTGTCGCATGTCGTTGCCGAACCACGAGACCGATCCGCGTCGAGCCTGGATGAGACCGGTATTCACGATCGTGGTGGGAGTGGTCGAGCCGACCACGTCCACGCCCGTCACAGGAAGCCTTCCGTTCGTCGCCGTCGAGGCCATCCGCAGCGACGAACTCGCTGCCAGGATCACCTGCCCGTCATCGGCGACGATCTGGCCGGCCTGGCCGACGTCATCGCTCGCGAGCATGACGTAGCCGTCCTTGCCGGAGGCGATCGTCGCGCCCTTCTGCACGGTGACCGACGAGCGGTTCGCCCGGGTTTCATCAGCGACGAGAAAGGCATTCACCGTACCCCCGGGACCAAGGATCAGCTCCGGGTCCTGCGTCGCGGCAATTCCGTACTTCATGAAGAACGCATTGCTCTTCGTCACGTCGTGGCTGAAGAGATCCATCGAACTCGCGATCAGCGAGTGCGTATTCACCTGCGAACCGCCGCCGAAAATGACCCCGTTTCGGTTGAGCAGATACACCGTCCCCTCTGCCTTGACCTGCCCGAGAATCTGACTCGGGTTACCTGTCGGATCGCTGATCCGGTTCAGCGCGATCCACTGGTTCGTCCCGTCGGTCCGGGTACCCCCGGTCTGGTCGAAATGCACCGTGGTGTTACGACCGACGTTGAACGTCTCCCAGGTCATGATCGCCTTGGGTGCGTTCTGCCTGATCTCGACGTCGGTCTGCCCTTGGGTTACCGACTGCGTCGGAGCATCGGCGTTCTGCCACAACGTCGGGTCGCTGAGCACATGGCGATCGACTTTAAGCCCGCCCGCGGCGATACCGTCAGGCACGTTCGACGCAACCTGTTGCGCCGCCTGCTGCGCACTCTTCTGCGCGGCCATCTGCGCCGCGACCGCCTGGGCCGCCGCGTCGAGGTTGGCGATGGATTGCTGCACACGCTGCTGCAGCATCACATTGCCGGGCGTGAAGACATTTCCGCCGTTGTTGCCCGCGCCGTTAGCCTGCGTGGGCGCGGGCGCCTGTGTCGAACCCGTCTGCTTCGCGGCCAGCCACGCCTGACTGAAAGGTGGCGGTGTCGCGGCGTGGGCCGCGCCACCGAACAGCGCCATGGCGATGAACCGGCACATGGCGTTGCGGCGGAAAAGCGGCCGCGCCCCGGTCGGCGCCGGGCGGCGGGAGTGGGAGGCATCGCGGGTACGTACGATCATGACAGACCTCGGAGAACGTCGTTATGGGCAGCGATCACGGTGCGTTCCCGCCCACGAAATCACCGGTCATCGTTGCCACTTCATCGTTGAGTTCAGGCAGCGCCGCGAGCTCCCTGAGCTCGATGTCGCTGAGTTCGCGCAGGACCGCCCGGATCGCGAGACGGCGTCCGTCGTGCAGCCATGCATTGAGCACACTGGCGATCGCGCGGATCGTCGGCAGCGCGCTTTCGTCCAACTGGGGCTTACGGTGACGCAGGCGGTCCACCACGGCGTAACGCACGCGAGAACCGAGGAACGCCGACGACTCGCTGAGCAGCGCCTCCAGCGCGGCGCGCGAGCAACGGTCCATGAGGACATCGGCCGCTTTCGCCTGACGCGCCACGTAGAGCTGTCGAAGCATCTCCGCCAGCCCATGCAGGCAACTCATACCGAGAATCCTCGCATCCGCTTCGGCACGCGCCCGCGACGCGCGCGGGCGCCGTGTCCTGAACTCGGGGGGCGACGAAATATCATGATCCGGATACATGGACAGCCTCGGTAACGGCCTGGGATGAAAAGGAACGCCCCTGTCCCGTGTCGCTTCCATAGCGGGCCGGCATCATGGCGAGGTGGACGCCTGGCCGGCCCGGGGGTCGAAACGCTGCTCGTAAAGCTTGTCGCCGAAGGACTGCGCCGCGGTCTCGAGCTTCACCCGCGACTTCGCCGCGAACGGCTGCCGTGAAGAGACCACGTCGCCCATGTCGATGTTTTCGTAGGCCGCGATCACTTCCTGCCCTACCCGGTACATCCGCACGTTGCGCGCGGTGCAGGCGTCGACCTGGCCGTGGGCGAGCTCCAGTTCCCTGGCCAGGCGCGCGCGCTCGGTTTCCGCCGTGCGCAGCGCCACCCCCGACGCGTCCATATCGGCCTTGCCACGTTGCAGGCTGGCTTCCGCGGCTTCACGGCGCTGCCGCTCTTCAGCGATCGCGCGCGTGGCTTCCTGGGAAATGCCCGCCGGCTTGCGCGCCGCGGTACGCGCGGATTCCGCTTCCTGCTTCGCTTCGTCGCGCTCTTTTTCCAGCGCGGCCTTTTCCGCCGCCCATCGCGACTGTTGTGCCTGCAGGTCCTGCAGTTGCGAGCGCGCCTCGCGCAGCTGATCGCGCA
Source organism: Luteibacter sp. 1214 (assembly GCF_031455395.1). Lineage (NCBI taxonomy): Bacteria > Pseudomonadati > Pseudomonadota > Gammaproteobacteria > Lysobacterales > Rhodanobacteraceae > Luteibacter > Luteibacter sp. 1214. The sequence goes on along the minus strand of NZ_JAVDSQ010000014.1, from coordinate 22,979 downwards.
TGCGACTTTCGAGGCTGGCGGTCTGTGCGAACGCCGGAGGAAGCACGGCGAGCAGCGCGATGGCGATGAGGGTGCGTTTCATGTCGCCTCCTTAGAACCGGGCATTCATTTCAAGCTGGAAAACGTCGATCGAGAGCGGCGGTCCGAACACTTCCCTGGCGTTGAAGTAACGCAGGCTCAGCCAGGAATACTTCGAGACGCCGTAGCTGCCGCCGAGAATGAAACCCTTGGCGTTGGTGCCGCCCAGGTGGAAGTCCGTGTCAGTGAGGCCATCGAGCGTGGCGTCCGGCTGCAGGTACTTGTAAGCCAGGCTCACGTTCCACTCACCGGCCGCGTGGGGATTCACGTCGCCGAGGGTGGCGCGCAGCATCCAGCCCACTGGGCCGCTCTTGTACGTGTTCGCGCTGAAATCGCCCGCGCCGAAGTTGTTGACCAGGCGATTCAGGCCGACGTCGGGACGGAACGCGTCCGAACGGTGATAAGCCATGTTGCGGATGTAGTCGGCTTCCACGCGCAGCGGCGTTTCCACGACCTTCGTATCGAACTGCACGTTGGCATCGGCCACGTGATAGTCGTAGACCAGGCCGACGTACTGCGGCTGCGCATAGCTGGATGGCGAATTCGGATCCGGCACGATGTCGCGGATCAGGAACAGCGAGTTACCCTTCTGCATGAACGCCGAGCGGCTGGCATCGGTGTCACAGGCGGTCACACCCAGGTAGATCGAGCACGGCGAGGACAATTGCCCCTGCATGTGGTCGAAGCGGTAGTACGCCAGCGCGGCCTTCAGCTGGCTGTCCTCGTCGAACTTCCACGTGGCGCCCAGCTGTGCGCCGGTCATCCACTTGTCACGACTGGCGTTCTTGACGCCCTGCTGCGACGGGAAGTCGTCGGCCTGGTACTCGATCGGAAACATGCCGACATTCGCGAACGCGCCAAGGTCGTCGGTCATGGGCACGTTGAACCTGCCGACGATGCCGTCGAAGTTCAGGTCGTTGGAGTAGACCAGGTCCGTGCTCATGAACGGGTTCGGCATACGGCCACCGATGATCTGCGCCCAGTCCGCGGGCTTCCACGCCAGCCAGGCCTGGTCGAGCCAGAGGTCCTTCTTGGCCAGGCCGCCGCCGAGGGTCTGCGTGGTCGACACCGGGTTGTTGTCGTTGCCCGTGCCGACGCGAATGCCGGCCGTCACGCCCTCGCCCAGGTCCACGTTCACGCCCAGCCGCGCACGGATACGCAGTGAGTTGGTGCGGTTTTCGAGTGTATTGAGCAGTGGCGGCGGGTTGGCGCCGTTGAGGTCGTAAGGACCGGTGCGGTTGAGCTGAGCGAAATCGACGATCGGGTAAGCGTTGCCCTTGTCGTAGTAATGGAACTCGTCACGCACGCGCATGTCGCCTGTCCACTGGATGCGATCCAGCCACTCGGGCAACTTGCCCGGCTCGGCCCAATGCTCTTCCTTCGCCTGCGCGACCACTTCCTGGCGCAGCTCGTCCTTGATCTGGTTGCGCACCACTTCAGGGACATAGGTGACCCGCACCTGGCCCGGCGTGGCCGGTGCCGCGTTGGCGGTGCCGGCCAGCTTCTGAGCCTGCGACGCTTCGGCGTTGGCCTGGGCGATCAGACCGTCCGCGTCGGACTGCGTGAGCACGCCGCGCTTCACCAGCAGACGGACGAGGTTGATCGTCGCGTTGTCCGAGGGGGTGCTCTGGGCGTGCACCGAGCCTGCGAAGATCGCCAGCCCGATAGCGGCGGCCAGCATGGCGCGCGCGGGGCGGTGGCGGGCCTTTCCGATGGTCATGCGAAATCTCCGGGTATCCACTGTCATGTCGTTCGAAGGGGGTGTGGTCTGTCGGCTCATACGGGGCGCTTCCCGCGGATGGCCACACGCAAGGGAAAGTGCAGGGACGAAGGTGGCGCGACGTCGATGCGGGGCATCGCGCGCAGCGCATCCATCAGCGCGTCGTCGGTTTTCCGGTTGCCGCTGGAGCCGACCAGCTCGGCCCGCGTGAGGCGGCCGTCCGGGTCGACCCAGACATCGGCGCGAACCTCGAAGGAGAGACGGTTGACGCGGTCGTCGCCCTGCACGGCCTGCTGGATGGCGTAGCCGAGGTACTGGTCATAGCTGCCCGTACCGGTGCCGTTACCGCCACCCGAGCCCACCATGCCGCCGCCGTCGCCCGCGCCGATGTTGAAAGCGTCCGAGCCCGCCTGCGCGTCGGCATTCATCGTGACGTTCTTCGCCACGTCGTTGCTCGGCCTGGGTGCATCGAGTGGTTTTTGCGGAATGTCCTGTGGCTTGTCGACCGGTTTGATGTCTTCCTCGACCTTCTTCGGCTCCGGCGGTTTTTCTTTCGGCGGTGGAGGCGGAGGTGGCAACGGCGTGATGGTCGCGATTCGCGGCGCCTCGCGACGCACGCCCACCGTGCTGCCCGCGAAGTGCCAGATCAGCGCGCCGAGCAGCAACACGGCGACCACGCCGACCGTGGGTCCGACCCAGCGACGAGGCTTGCGACGGGGAATGTCGTGAGAGCTCACGCGATCAGCCCTTCGGCGCCTTGCCGGTGACCAGGCCGACCTGCGGCAGGTCCACCCGGCGCAGCAGGTCGAGGATGTCCATCACCTTCTGGTACTGGACGGTCGAGTCGCCCTTCACCACTACTGGAAAATCGGGATTCAGCGCCTTCAGTGAACGCAGGCGCTGCTCCAGTTCGGCCAGCGTCACCGGATACGCGTCGAGGAAGATCTGTCCCGTCTCCGAAACCGTGATCGCCTTGGTCTGTGGCTTGGCCATGCTGGCCGCCGCGCTGGCCTTGGGCAGGTTGACCTTGATCCCCTGGACCGACGCGGTGGTCATGATGATGAAGATCACCAGCAACACGTACGCCAGATCGAGCATCGGCGTGATGTTGATGTCGTCGTACGGCTTGTCGTCGTCCTGAGCGCGCATGATCCGTTCCTCAGGCCGCGACCGCGGATGGGTGGACGGTGCGCTGCTGCTCCGCCAGGCGCGTCACGAACTCGTCGACGAACACCTGCATGTTCGCGGTGACGTTCTTGTTGCGGATCAGCAGGTAGTTGTAGCCGAACAGCGCGGGGATCGCGACGAACAGTCCGGCCACGGTCGCCAGCAGCGCGGCGGCGATTCCCGGCGCGATGGCGTTGACGTTGACGTCGCCCGCGGCGGCGATCGCCGCGAAGGTGATCATCACGCCGACCACCGTACCGAGCAGGCCAAGGAACGGGCCGCCCGAGATCGCGATGGTCAGCATCACCATCGACTGCGACAGGCGCTGGTTTTCGCGCACCAGCACCGAGTCCATCGTGGCGCGGATGGCTTCGATCGATTCGGGTGCGACATGATCCTGACCGTCCGCATCGCGGCGGCTCCATACTTCCCCGGCGCCGACCTTGTACAGGCGGTAGATCGACGAGCTTTCGAGGCGCGCGGCAGCGGGATCGCGGGACAGCGCAAGGATGTTGCGGCCCTGCTTGCGGAAGGCGTCGAGGAAGTCCTCGTTGGCCCGGGTCACGGTGTTGACGTAGCTGGCACGCTGCCACATCACGACCCACGACAACGCGGCCATCGCGAGCAGGATGCCGATCACCACCCAGGCGTCCATCGTCACCGACTTGACGATGATGCCGAAGTAGCCGAAGCCGACGCCGGCCTGCTTCTCGTCGGTGCCATAGTTGAGCAGCTTCGACTCGGCGCCCTGGGTCTGTGCGTCCACCGCGATCAGCGAGGCCGGACGAGCGATGCGCGACAGCCGCACTTCATCCATCAGGCCGTTGAATGGCACGAAGGTATCGGTCTGGCCGGCGATATCGCCACCGAGGGTGGCCTGGCTGGTCATCGCCGGCAGCCTGGCGTCGAGCTTCGCGTACGGCTTGCCGTCGACATAGAGCTCGACATCGTTACCCGTCGTGGTCACGGCGAGGTGCGTCCACGCACCGCCCTTGATCGCCTCACCCGGCGTACTGACCGCATCGTCCACCTGGACGAAAGGCACGCCGTTGTCGAGACCGACGAAGAATTTCTGCGTGCCCTGGCGACGTGCATAGACCAGCGTGCGACCCGCGGCCAGCGTGTCGACCTTGATCCACGCGCTCACCGTGAAGGTGCCACCGTCGGCGACATTCATCGACACGCTGCCCGGCAGCGTCACGACCTTGCTGCCGTCGAAGCGCGCGGCCTTGCCGATCACCCCGTCGACCGTCGCGATGTCGCTACCCACGGCGTTGTTGGCGTAGGCCGTCGCATCGTGCGGCGGCGTGCCCGCCGGTTCTTCGAAGTGATAGACGGCCGCGTAATCGGCATCGAACACCGCACCGGCCTTCTCGCCCCCCTGCGCCTTCGGATTGCCGTAGTACATCCAGATCCGCTGCTGCGCGTCGGCGGCCAGCTGCGGCACGTCGATCCACACCAGTGCGACACCGAGCACCGGGTCGAAGCTTTCGATCTGGTAGTTGAGCGGCGTCTTGTCGTCGGCGGCGACGAAGCGCACGTCGGCGCCCGACTCGGACACGCCGTCGAAGGTGAAATTGCCCGAGTGCAATCGCACGAGCAGCGGAACGCGACCCGGCGAGGCGGTGACATGGCCACCGTTCGCGGTGCTGTCGACGGTGATCGCCTTGCGGAAGGCGAAGTCCTGGTTCCACCAGGAGGATTCGGCGTGCGCCGCCGGCACGGCGGCCAGGAACAGCAGGCAGGTCAGGATGAGAAGTCTGTTCACGGTCAGAGGTCCGCCTTGAGCGAAAAGTGGATACGGGTGTCGTGCGCGCGGGTGGCCTGGCCGTTGTTGAACGGATAGGCCACTTCGAAGGCACCGGTAGCGATGTTGAAAATCTGGAAGCGCGTGCCGAGGCCCACGCTGGAGAGGTCGTAGCTCCTGATCCGCTTGCTGCCGGCGCCCGGACTGGCCGGATCGATCAGCGTGGGCAGCGCGTTCATCAGCGCGAGATGCGCGGCATCGGCGAAGGCATGGAAGCGCCAGTCGTTGACCCAGTCACCCAGGTGGCTCGCCACGGAGGGCGACCGGAATTCGATCGAGCCGATGGCACCGTGATCGGCGGTCTGCTCCGCTTCGAGGTAACCGCGCACCGTGCTTTCGCCGCCGGCCGCGTACTGCTCGCTGGAGATCAGTGACGAGGTGGACAGCTGCACACCGAGGCGGCCGGCCAGACTGAAGCCATCGTCGAAGGTGTGGGTATGGCCGCCATCGGCCTTGACGTAGAAGAAGTTCTGCTTCGCCTTGTAACGCTGGTTATCGAAACCGGCCGCGCTGCTGCCACCGGCACGGAAGCCCGCCGTCGCGCTGAGCGAGATCGTTTCGACGGTCTTCTCGCCGATCGACTGACCCTGATAGCTCGCCGTGACCGGGATATAGGTGATCGGCGCCTTCGACGTGGCGCCAGCCAGACTGATGTTCTGGTCGAAATGCTTGCGAGTGATCCCGAGCGACAACGACTGCGAGTACTCGCCATGCGCCCGCAGGTTACGGACGAAAGTGAAGCCGAACGCATTGCCCTTGCCCAGCACCGTGGTACCGCCCACCGCGTTGGCATTGCTGTTGGACTTGTAGCCGGAGCTCAGTACGCTCCAGTCATTGCTCAACGGGATCAGGTACGAGCCTGCCCAGACTTCAGCGGCGTTACGGTCCTGAGGCGCGACGATATAGGTCAGCGACGCCGCCTGCCCCTTCTGGAACAGGTTGTCGTCGCGCACGCTGGCCACGGTGCGCAGTTCGGGCGTATTGACGCTGTGGTCGTTGTTGACCTCGAGGCTGGCGTGCAGCGGCGAGCTGTCGGCGACCTTGAGCGTGACATCCATGGTCTGCGGCAGCTTGCCCGGCGTGAGCACCGGCACGACCTGCGCCCCACCCCGCTTGTTGACGTCGGTCAGCTGCTGCTGCGCCGCGGTGAAGTCGGGCACCTCGCCCTCGCGTAACGCGGGTACCGCATCGCGGATGTCCCTCGGCGACCGATACGTCGCCCCTTCGACACGCACACGACCGATCGCATTCTCCGTGACCTGAAAACGCACTACGCCGCCCTTGACCTGCTGCGGCGGCAGATCCACGACCACCGACTGGTAGCCATGGGCCTGATAAGCCTTCTGCAGTGCGTCGCGTGCGGCCGAGACATCGTTCATCGATTTGCCGGGACCCAGAAACGGATAGACCGCCGTCTCGATGTCCAGGGCCTGCAGCGTCGTGTTGCCGTCGACGACGTATTCGTTCACGTCGAAGGCCGTCGGCGCATCTTGCGCCGTGGCGCCGCTGGACAGCCCCATCGAAATGGCCAGTGCGAGCGCACCTGCGCTCATCCGTACTGCTCGTGTAGCCACGCGGACTTTCCCCTGTCGTTCCGTCTGCCCCCAAGACGGGACAACACGGGTGGCACTGAACCGCTGTCACGAAAAATTCATGGGCCGGCGGTGCCGAGCCGACTCCGCACTCAGCTGAGCAGCACCCAACCACCCGGAAGATGCGTCGCGTGGGCGCCGTAGGCGTCCTGGATCAGCGTGGGAACGTCCGCCATCTGGTCGAGCGTGAAACGTGCATGGACACGACGCGCACCCAGTGCGGCGTCGGTGATGACGATGCGACCGGGGCGATAGCGATTGATATCGGCGACGACGTCGGACAGGGGCAGGTTGTCGTAGATCAGCACACGGCGACGCCAGGCCAGCGCATGGTCGGGGTTGACGGCGACCGCCGGCGAGACGCCTTCTTCGCTGAAATCCACCTGCTGGGACGGCTTCACCAGCGTGTTCGCCGAACCGCGGGACAGCACCGTTCTGCCATCCAGGCAGGTCACGCTGCCTGCGTCGTCGTCGCAGCGGACGGCGAAGGCCGTGCCCGGCGACGACGACAGGCGCGCATCCGCAAGTTCGACGACAAAGGGTTGTCCGACTAAGGGATCGATATGCACCACGGCCTCGCCGCGGCGAAGGCGCATACCGGTCACGGCATCGCCGCTACGGCGCAAGGCGATGTCGGTCGACGTATTCATTTCGACGACGACGCCCCGCGTCACTTCCACGCGGCGCTGTTCGCCCACCGCGGTGCGCAAGGTCGACGCATCGGCCACCGGCACCAGGAGGTCACCGCCGAAGCGTGCGACCACGACGGCGGCCACCGATGCGCTGATGGCGGTGAGTACGAACCGGCGACGGGTCATGCGCACCGCATGCCGCGATGTCGGACGATCGCTGCGGCCGAGGTTCTTTCGATGCGACGTGACGGCGGGACCGAGCTCTTCCCACATCCTTCGCGTACGCGCGAAAGCCGCGGCGTGCTGCTCGTTTTCCAGGCACCAGCGACGGAAGGCCTCACCGTCCTCGCGCGTGGCGCGACCGGAGGTCAGGTGGAGCAGCCATTCCCGGGCCTGGCGCTCGCTCTCGTGCATGCGGTTGGTATCCATAACGGTCAAGACGCGTCTCCCGCGCCGGGACCGAACCGCTGGATGGATTTTCGTCCCACTTTTGCGGCACAGGTCTCGAGTGCCTTCTTCAGTTCCTTGCCGACCATGCGGATCGAGATGCCGTAACGCGCCGCGATATCGGCCTGCGACTGGCCGTCGACACGCGCGGCGATAAGGATCTCCCGCTGCCGGCGCGTCAGGGCGTCCAGCGCCTCGGACAACGCATCGATCTCCTGTCGCGACGACAACACCATGTACGGGTCGATACCGTCGTCGACGCTGTTGATGAGTTCGTCGATGTCGTCGCCGGAAAGCAGCCGCCCCGAACCGCGGTGATGATCCGTGGTCATGTTCAGCGCCATGCGGAACAGGTATCCGGTCGGGTGATGCGTGCGCCCCGCATCGGGTTCCAGCCGGCGCACGCGCAGGTAGGTCTCCTGCAGTACGTCGTCGACGAGATCGTCGGAGCGCAGCCGACGCCGCAGGCGGCGGCGGAAGTCCTCGTAGTTGGCGAGGAAAATGCCGAGCATCGACGTTTCCACGATCAGCCTTCCACGGCGCGAGCGCCACGGCAGACGTTCGCGGGCGATCGCGACGTCGTAAGAAGAATGGTCACCGGACTGAAACGTGACAGGCGCGGCGGCAAGGTCACCGATCGCACGGTGGCGAGGACCCGGGCGTCACGTGACGGATCGGCCGACGGCGCGAGCGCGGCCGCCCCGGCGATCGTGCCCGAGGCATCGATCCACAACTGCATCGCCAGCCGGAACTCGCCGGGGCGCGTCGCCGCATGCGCGCACAGCGCGCGTTCGACCGCCGCCTGAATGAGCGAGGCATCGACGTCGTTCAGTACGAGCCGATCCGCCGCCACAGGCGGCGACGCGAGCGGCTCCGCGCCCGACGGCGGCGCCTCGTCCGCCGTGACCGTAAAGGCGTTCACCGAGGAAAAGCGGGCATGGAGGCCCGTTCCGACCAGGAGGACACGTAGCGCGTCGCGCGGGCTGACCGTACCGTGCACGCCGGAGCTTCGGCGCTCCGCCACCAGCGCGTCATCGAACAGGACGGCGACGCCGCCCTGCTCGCCGAGGGCACGCAGCGCCGTGGCAAGAGGCTGCTCGTCGATATCGAAGCGCGCGGGCGCATGCGTGTCTTCCGATCCCTGTGGTGGTTCTGGAGGCGACAGTGTCTGGGCTTCCGGACACGGCGGCACGAGCATGAACAGGCACGCGACGAGCGCGAGGACGCTGCGTGCCACGATCATTCCTCGCGCAGGCGAACGGGATGGTTGCTGTCTTCAGGGCGAAAGGTAGGCGTGCTAAATGACAGCCCCACGCTGTTTCAATGACAGGATTAACGACGGAACGATGACAGAGCGGTAATCGCTTTCATCCGTCATGACTTGCATGCTATCCATCATGTGAATTCGGCGGAGGGGGGTATATGCGTATCCGGCAAACGGCGCTTGGCGTAATGGTCGCGGCCCTGGTCGGGCCGCTGAATGCACAGTCGGCGGGAGCCGCTGCCTCGCCCTCCGTGATCACCCTGCCCGGCGTGCATGCGTCGGCGAACGCCGCCGGGTGCGCGGAAGCCGACGGCATCCAGCCGGCGGCGCTCTCGTACGAGTGTCTCAATCGAGCGGTGGCGCCCGCCGCGAACGCGGCGATGCCGATAAGCCTGGACGCGGGCGTCCGCGATCGCCCGACCAATCGACTGGGTCTGTACAACGCGGCCGCGCTCGGCCATCGCATGGGGCCGAACCTGGGTAGTTCAGTCCAGCCCTATCGACCGAGGCTCAGCTATCCGACGCCGCTCGTGCCCGCGCATTGATCGTTTCAGGGATGCAACGGCACCGTCACCGTCGGCTCCCCGTTCCCCGTCCGTGTCACGCCCGCCGGCTCCGTCGTCGTAGCCGCCTTCCCGCGATAGGGCTGCAGTGACTCGAACTTCCGCTGGTACTCGTCCGTGACCTGCTTGGCCTCGTCGCCGTTGGTGATCACGCGTGGCGTAATCAGGACGATCAGCTCCGTGCGGTTACGGCTGCGCGTGGTCGAACCAAACAGCCGGCCAAACACCGGGATGCGGTTCAGCCCCGGAATACCGGTGTCGGTCAGGCCTTCGTCCTGCTTGATCAGACCGCCCAGCAACACGGTCTGCCCGCTCTGCACCGCCACCTGCGTGGCCACTTCACGCTGCTGAATCGGGAAATTGCCGGTCGCGGCGTCCTTCTGACCCGGCGAGCTCACGACCTGATTGATGTTGAGATAGACGAGGCCACCGGGGTTCACACGCGGCCGCACGTTCAGGATCACGCCGGTGTCCTTGTACTCCACCTGGCCGATCGTGTTATCGGTGTTCGCCGTGGTGTTGACGTAGGTCTGCGTGATGGGGATCTGGTCGCCGACCTGGATGTGCGCCTTCTGATTGTTCAGCACCACCAGCGACGGCGCCGACAAGGTCTTCGTGTTTCCGCTCGTTTCCATAGCTTTCAAAGCCACGGAAAGATTGTTGTTGACGAAGGAGTAGAAGAAGCTCTCGCCGCCATACGTGTTGCCGCCGTTACCGAGCGCCCACTGCTGCTTGTTGCCAGGCTGGCCGACGGATCCGTTGGTGCCTCCGACAAGACCCTCGAGATACCACTGCACACCGAACTGATAGTTGCCGGTCAGCGCCACTTCGAGAATGCGGGTTTCGATCTGCACCTGCAGCGGCACGGCGTCGAGGCGCTTGATCGCCTGCTCGATCTCGGTCCACTGCGACGGACGCGCGCGCACCATCAGCTGGTTGTTCGAATCCACCGAGGTGATCCGCACGCCGTCGTCCGTGGTGATCGGTCCGTTGCGCTGGCGGCGCGACGACTCGTCATCGCCAAGGCCGTTGCCACTGGATCCCATCGAACCGCCGCCACCAAAGCTGGAACCGCTGCCCGAGCCGTACGAGTTGCCACCCAGCCCGCTCGAGCCATTGTTGAGACTCGAACCGGACGACGAGGTGTTGCCGAAGGTACCCGTGGTACTGCCGAGACCGGAGCCATTACGGTTACCGGAATCGCTGTCGCCCCCCAGCGTGCCCGACGAAAGTCCCGGGCCCACCTTGCCGCCGCGGTCGCTGGACCCGCCGCCGCCGGAGCCACCGCCGTAGATGTCGGAAAGGTAATCGGCCAGATCGGAGGCCTGCACGTTGCGCACGTCATAGACGTAGAGCTGCGGCTCGTTGCCACCGCCGCGATCGATGCGATCGATCCAGCTGCGCACTTCGTCGAGATACGCCGGCTGCGGGCTGATCACCACCAGCGAATTGGTCCGCTCGATGGGGATGAAACGCAGCAGACCGGCCATGGGCGTATTGCCCTTGTCGCCGAACAGCTTGTCCAGCATGGGCGTGAGGTCCTTGACCTCCGCGCGCTGGAGACTGAAGACGCCCACCGACATGCCGCGCAGCCAGTCGACATCGAAGGTCGACACGGTGCGCTGGTAGTTATCCAGTTCCGTCGGCGTACCGGCCATGACGATGACGTTGCGTGTCGGATCGGCGAGCAAGGTGGCATCGGCTCGCGCGAACGGCTTGATGAGCTTCTGCATCTCGGTCGCCGAGATGAAGTGCAGCGGAAACAGGCGCGCCTGCAGACCGCCGGCCGGCGCACTCGCGCCAAGGCTGGGAACGAGGTTGCCGGCGACGGCATCCTTGGCTGGCATGACCACATAGCGTCCGTTGCTGTGGACCAGCGCGTTACTGGTCCATGACAGCAGCGTTTCGAGGATCGGCAGGGCCTGCTCGGCCGTCACCGGCTGCGAGGTCGAGAAGGACACATTGCCCTGCACGCCCGGCGTAATCGAGTAGTTCTCGTGCAGCAGATCGCCCAGGATGGCTTTCACCACGGACTCGACCGGCTGGTTCTCGAAATTGAAGGTCACCGTACCCGCACCTTCGGCGACCGGCTTCGGCCTGGCCAGACCCACCGGCTTGACGAATTCGCCCGTGCCCGTGCTTATCTGCGGCTGGGCGACCGCTGGCGTGGCCGGATTGGTCGACGGAGCGATGCGGGGCCGCGGCGCGGGCAGTTCGGTGCCGGCCAGCGCCTCGCGCTGCAACGATCCATCGTCACGCGGCTGCGGCAGCGACTGGCATCCGGCAAGTGCGACCGCCAGCGCCGTGGCGCCGATCAGGGGCTTTCTCAGCATGGAACAACGTACTCCCTCGTTGGACGCGGCGCGCAGCACCGACCCCTGGTGCTGCACTTATTCCGCCAACTCTAAAGGGAGCATCCTACAAAGCGCCAGCGTTCCCCTACAGACCCGTGACGCCGGTCCGCTCAAAAGCCTCGCTCAGGGCGCGGAAACCCCCATGGCGCGGGGTTTCCGCCTTGAACGCGTCGTTCAGCCTTCGGCCCACTCCGCGTGAAAACTCCCTTTCTCGTCCACGCGCTCGAAGGTGTGAGCACCGAAGAAGTCACGCTGAGCCTGAATGAGGTTCGCCGGAAGCGTTTCGGCCCTGTAACTGTCGTAGTAGGCCACCGCCGCCGAGAAGCCCGGCACCGGCACGCCGACACGCACCGCTTCGCCGACGACCTCGCGCAGTGCCACCTGATACTGCTGCGCGATGTCCTTGAAGTACGGATCGAGCAGGAGGTTCTTCAGTGCCTTGTCGGTCTTGTACGCGTCGGTGATCTTCTGCAGGAAGCGAGCACGGATGATGCAACCGGCGCGGAAAATCTTCGCGATGGCGCCGTAGTCGAGGTTCCATTCGTTCTCGTCCGACGCGGCGCGCAGCTGGGCGAAGCCCTGCGCATACGAAATAATCTTGCTCAGGTACAGTGCACGGCGCACGGATTCGATAAACGCCTTGCGATCCCCCCTGAATTTTTCCGCCTTCGGGCCCGCCAGCTGCTTGCTCGCCGCGACACGCTCCTCCTTCATCGAGGAGAGCACGCGTGCGAATACCGACTCGGTGATCAGCGTCAGCGGCACGCCGAGATCCAGCGCGCTCTGACTGGTCCACTTGCCGGTGCCCTTCTGCGCGGCGCGGTCCAGAATCACGTCGACCAGCCGCTTGTCGGTCTTGTCGTCTTTCCGGGTGAAGATTTTCGAGGTGATCTCGATCAGGAAGCTGTCGAGCTCGCCCTCGTTCCATTCCCGGTAGACATTGGCCAGTTCGTCGTTGGACAAGCCGAGCACATGCTTGAGTACCGCGTAGCTCTCGGCGATCAGCTGCATGTCGCCGTATTCAATGCCGTTGTGCACCATCTTGACGTAGTGCCCGGCACCGCCCGGGCCGATGTAGATCACGCAGGGTTCGCCGTCCGGCGCCTTGGCGGCGATCTCGGTGAGAATCGGGGACACCAGGTCATAGGCCTCACGCGGGCCGCCCGGCATGATCGACGGGCCTTTCAGCGCGCCCTCCTCGCCGCCGGAGACGCCGGTGCCGATGAAGTGCAGACCGTCCTTCGCCAGCTCTTCGCCGCGGCGCACCGTGTCCTTGTAGAAGGTGTTGCCGCCGTCGATGAGAATGTCGCCCTTGTCCAGCAAGGGGCGCAGCTGCTCGATCACCGCATCGGTACCCTTGCCAGCCTGCACCATCAGCAGGATGCGTCGAGGCTTCTCCAGCGAATCGACGAATTCTTCGAGACTGTACGTCGGCACGAGCTGCTTACCCTCGCTCTCGGCCATGACGTCGTCCGTCTTTTCTTTGGATCGATTGAAGATGGACACCGCGTGGCCGCGGCTCTCAATGTTCCAGGCGAGGTTGCGGCCCATGACGGCCATACCGATCACGCCGATCTTCTGTTTGCTCACGTCGGAATACTCCAGGCTCGGGTTCACAGGAAAACTGGGGGCGCACCGTAAGCCATCAAAGCGCCCGATCCTCGCGGGTTCTTGCACGATCCGATGGTGGCGTCCGCCCCGGCACCCTTGGGAGATTGACCCCCTCGCGTACCACGGAACGTGACGACCCTCGGCTATGATGGGCGGCGAACCGGCGGCGGGCCCGACCGGATGGACTCGACACGCATGAACCAGGTGAAGTCGCCTTCCCGCGACAAACGCGTCGCCACCGCCGCCGAGGCGCTGGCCGGCCTCGTGGCCGATGGACAGATCATCGCCGTAGGTGGCTTCGGCCTCTGCGGTATTCCCGAACTGCTGATCGAGGCGCTGCGCGATTCCGGCGTCAAAGGCCTGACCGCCGTTTCCAACAACGCCGGCATCGACGGCGTGGGTCTGGGCTTGCTGCTGGAGACCCGGCAGATCCGCAAGATGGTTTCGTCCTACGTGGGCGAGAACAAGGAATTCGAGCGTCAGTATCTGGCCGGCGAGCTGGAAGTCGACTTCACCCCGCAGGGTACGCTGGCCGAGAAGCTTCGCGCCGGCGGCGCCGGCATCCCCGCGTTCTTCACCCGCACCGGCTACGGCACCCAGGTGGCCGAGGGCAAGGAGACGCGCGAGTTCGACGGCAACATGTACGTGATGGAGCGCTCGATCGTCGCCGACGTCGCCCTGGTCAAGGCGTGGAAAGCGGACCCGTCGGGCAACCTCGTCTATCGCAAGACCGCGCGCAACTTCAATCCGATGGCCGCCACGGCCGGCAAGGTCTGCATCGCCGAGGTCGAGATCATGGTCGAGGTCGGCGAACTCGACCCGGACCAGATCCACACGCCGGGCATCTACGTCGATCGCATCGTGCACAACCCCGCGCCGTCCAAGCGCATCGAACAGCGCACCGTGCGCGCCTGAGGAGAACACCATGGCCTGGACCCGTGAACAGATGGCGCAGCGCGCCGCCCTGGAACTCTCTGACGGCGACTACGTCAACCTCGGTATCGGCTTGCCGACCCTGGTCGCCAACCACCTGCCCGATGGCGTGGACGTCTGGCTGCAATCGGAAAACGGCCTGCTCGGCATCGGTCCTTTCCCCACTGAAGACGAAGTCGATGCCGACCTGATCAACGCCGGCAAGCAGACCGTCACCGCCCGGCCGGGAGCGTCGTACTTCTCCAGCGCCGACTCCTTCGCGATGATTCGCGGCGGCCACGTCGACATCTCCATCCTCGGCGCGATGCAGGTCACTGCCGAGGGCGATATCGCCAACTGGATGGTGCCCGGCAAGATGGTCAAGGGCATGGGCGGCGCGATGGACCTGGTCGCCGGCGTCAAGCGCGTCGTCGTCGTGATGGAGCACACCGCGAAGGACGGCACCCCGAAGATCCTCACCGAGTGCTCGCTGCCGCTGACCGGCAAGGGCGTGGTCGACCGGATCATCACCGACCTGGCCGTGTTCGACGTCACCCCGGACGGGCTCGCGTTGATCGAGCTGGCTCCGGGTGTGGACGAGGCGAAGATCCGGGCGACGACGGAGTGCGATTTCGTGTCGCGGGTGGGATAAAAAGAGCTTCGCGCGCAGGGCGCGCTCCTACAGGTAGGAGCGCGCCCTGCGCGCGATTCAGCCCCATGTAGGAGCGCGCCTGCGCGCGATTCTGCCCCATGTAGGAGCGCGCCCTGCGCGCGATTGCCACGTTCCGGCCGCACAAAGAAAGTCGCCCCGGAGCAAACGCCTCGATATGGGCCTCGGGGGGGGAGGTAGGCCAGATATCGGTGATTAGCGTCGCTACGGGGCGAGGGACCTACCGACCCAGGGGGAGGGGTTGGTGGTAGGCCGAGACGAAGCATAGATTTCCTAGGAAATTCTCGCCAATATATCTTTCAGCGATCACTTATATGAAATTCGACTATGTTCGATCTGCGGCAACTGCGCTACTTCGTTGAAGTGGCGGAAACCCTGAGCTTCACCCAGGCGGCGCAGCGACTGCATATCTCGCAGCCCCCGCTGTCCCAGCAGATCCAGGCCCTCGAGGCGGATCTGGGCGTGCGCCTGCTCGATCGCAACCGTCGCCGCGTGGCGCTGACCGAACCGGGTCGTCTCTTTCTCGTCGAGGCCAAGGCCATCCTCGCTCGCGCCGAGAGCGCGCGCACCGTGGTCAGCGAGGCGGCGGCGGGGTTCACCGGTCAGCTCCGGCTGGCCTACGCGGTCTCCGTATCGTTTCATCCCGCGCTTCCGGAAACCTTGCTGCGGTTCTCACATGAAGCGCCCGGCGTCAGCCTGCACCTCGGCGAGATGCTCACCGGTGCCCAGTACGACGCGATCCTCAGCGGCCAGATCGACGTAGGCCTGCTGCGCGCCCACCCCGAAGGCGTGGCGAACGCGCGCCAGCTGAATGTGGAAGTGATCGACCACGAGCCGTTGGTCATCGCCCTGCCCCTCGACCATCGTTTCGCCCGACGGAAGTCGGTGCGCATGGATGAACTGGCGTCCGAGCGCTGGGTCGCGCCGCCACGTGCGCACGCGGCCACCCTCATCGATCGCCTGAACCTGTTGGCCAACAAGGCGCGCTTCCGACCGAACGTTCGCCAGGAAGCGCAGCAGATCCCTTCCCTGCTGCCTCTGGTCGCTGCCGGTCTGGGTCTTGCACTGGTCCCGGCATCGCTGCGCGCGGTCCACCTGGATGGTATCGCCTTCGTTCCCGTCGACGACCCGGAGGCCCACCTCTTGCTGGCGGTGGCCTCACGCGTGGACAATACGTCCCCGGTGCTCGACAGTTTCCTGCGCACCGTCCGCCAGGCTCGCAGTAAGCTCGGCCTCGGCTGAAACCCGAATCTTTCCGAGCGCTTGCGTTAAGCAGGCCGGATGGCTACAATTCCGTTTTTCCTTGTCCTTAAAGTTTCAGGAGCTGGCCGTGAAGGTGCTTTCCTCTTTGAAGTCCGCGAAGTCGCGTCACCGTGACTGCAAAGTCGTACGCCGTCGCGGCAAAGTGTTCGTGATCTGCAAGAGCAACCCGCGTTTCAAGGCTCGTCAGCGCTGATCAGCTGCAGACGGGTTGTAAAAAAGGCCGCGAAAGCGGCCTTTTTTTATGGACGTTTGCCCGGTTTGAAGCGGCATCGCCGCACGCCTCCTACCCCCGCGCCTCCGTCAGATACGGCGAATCCGGAATATCCCCGGTATCTCCCATGAACACGCAATTGCGCCCCGCCCGTTTGCCCCGGTAAAGCGCCGCGTCCGCCACAACCAGCAACCGGTGCAACTCGTACCCGCATTGCAGCGTCGACCCCACACCGAAACTGGCGGTCACCAACAGTTCCGGCCGTGAAGGCGTAGCGGCGGTAGCCGCGATCGACAGCCGCAGTTGTTCCGCACGCGCACGCGCCTGTGCCGGACTGCAGTCGGGCAACAACACGGCGAACTCCTCGCCACCCAGACGCCCGAACACGTCGCAGGCATGCAGCGAGCGGCGGCATACGTCCACCGCTCGTTTGAGCACTTCGTCGCCCACCGCGTGGCCGTAAGTGTCATTGACGTTCTTGAAGTGATCCAGGTCGAAGAGGATCAGGCACAGTCCGCGATCGGATCGCGCACCGTACGCGAGCACCCGCTCCGCCTGTTCGACGAAGTGCTCACGATTGCAGATCCCCGTAAGGCCGTCGCGGCGCGCGAGCTTCATGAAGCGCAGCTGCGAGCGCCGCAGCCAGAGCACCAGCCAGACGATCGCCAAGAGGGCGAGGCCGAGGATGAAGATGTACAAGCGTCCGGTCTCGACTTCCTTGCGGTCGAGCACGCCACTGAGGCGGAGGATTTCGTTCTGCTTGTTGAGCGCGTCGACTTCCGTCTTGCGCGCCAGCAACTGCTGATCGACGATCTGGAACGCGAGGCTGCGCGCACTGATGTCATCCAGGTACGCCTTGTCCGCCGCCATGTACTGCTCATGAAACGTCAACGCCTGCTGCGCGTGTCCCAGGCGCTGCTCGACCTGATAAAGCACCAGGTATCCGGTTCGACGAGGATCGGTGAACTCGTCACGGATCGCCCCGGCCACGGCTGAAAGCCCGAAGCGCCGTGCGTTCGACAAATCACCCAGCGCGAGGTACGCCTGCGCAAGATGCGAGTCGAACTCGCCGAGCAGCTGCGAATAATTGAGGGTGCGCAGATTGTCCCGGTGCTCGGTGAGAAGCTTCACCGCTTCTTCGGGCTGACCATGGGAAAGATAAAACGCCGCGATGTCCGCGCGCATGCTGTCGGCAAAGACATCGTCGCCCCTGGCCTCGCACTGCTCGATCGCATCGAGGAACATCGGGTCGATAGTGTCGAGCCGGTTGGCTTCACGCCGCGCGCGCAGCAGGTGCTGCGCACCTTTGCATACCGTTTCGCCGGGCGGCGGCTCGGCCATCATGTCCTTGGCGTACGCTTCGGCCTGCTCGAACTGCCCTGCCGAGCTAAGCAACTGCGAAGCCTCACCCATCGCCTGGAAGCGCGCCTTCCGGTCACGGACCGACGGCATCAGTTCCTGGAGTTCGTTGAGCCGTTTGAAGGCGTCCTCATAACGGTGACCGACACCCAGCAGATTGACGAGGGTCGACAACGCGCGAAGGCGGAGCACGGAATTCACCGACTGATCGGCCACCTTCTCCAGTTCCACCTTGGCGTTTTCGTAGTCACCCACCCACGTGGCGCGCCATCCGCGCAGGAAGTGAAACATGGCGCGCTGCTCGTCATCGAGCTTCGACTCGAAGGGCTCGACCTCGTCGAGCAACCGGGAATACCGACCGAAATCCCGGATCTTGACCGCATCGGCCTCGTTGAGCTTGTCGGTGATCCCGGAAAGTTGGGCCGTGGTCGCGTCCTGCGCATCGTCGGCGGCACGCAACGTGCCACTGGCCATAAAAACGGCCAGCAGCACGGCGACCCAGCGACGGGTGTTCCATCTCATTGAATCAGGCCCCGGGTCCGCCCAGCGGGATCTTCGAAGGACGCGGCTTACCGTCACCCTCGTCTTCATCGCCGTCTTCGTCTTCGCCTTCTTCTTCCTCGTGATCCGGCTGGATGGGCATCAGGCTCGAAAAGTAGATCCCTTGCCCCATCACCGCGCGCAGCGCGTCGGCGTCACGCGCACCCAGGGGTTCGCGAACGTCGTCACCGAGATCTTCTTCATTCATGGCGAGCGCCAGCGTTTCCGCCGTCGCGTGCCTCAACGACGCGTCTCCCCCGACGCGCGCCAACCAGCCGACAACACTGCCCATGTGCGATTCCCTTGGGCGCAGAGGCCTTACCCCTGGCCGATGTCCGGCGATCCTCCCCTCGAGGCGCCTGGACCGGATGATATCCCTATGACAGCACGGGTTGTAGTAGGCCGCGTGGCCGGGTCACGCGGGGTGTGACGCAGGCGGCGCCGGGAGGGGAACGGCAGCCTCGTCCGCATCGAGCGCCTGCAGACGCGCCCGCATCCCGGGCGCGGGATCGAGCGCGCGTCCCGGGGGAATCGCCAGGGTCTCCGAGGTGCTGATAGCACTTTCGGCCAGGCGCGAAAGCGGCAGGCGCCGGATCGAGGGAGATTCGATCGGCAGCGTCGGCGCCTTGTACAAAATCACCTCATGGTCCACGGAAAAGTGCTCCGACAGCACGTCGACCAGCACCCGGCGATAGCCGGGCCCGGTGCCGCGCCGGGCAAGCGACAGGTCGCCGACATGTCCCACCTGCCAAAGGAACAACCAGGCCGATGGATCGATCATCCGCCGGTACAACAGGAACTGCGTCGCTTCGAAGTGCTGGCAGCCGTACGTACCGGGATCGATACCCAGATCGGCATACAGACAGTCCTCCGCGGAAATCCCTGGCTCCATGCGTGCGTCGAAGCCCTCGCTACGTGCGCGCTCGATCGACCGGTGCGGGGCCAGGGCGAAGACGCCCGGATGACCGTAGAACACCCCGCAGACACGCCTGCCTTGTCGCACCTCGGCGAGGATGACCTCGACCATGTCGGCATACGTGTCGCTACGGGATCGACCCTCCGCGTAATACGGCTGCAGGCTGCGCACGTCCGCATGCATCTCGCGCAGCCACATCTCCACGAGAGGATCGGACACGCCCGCGAAGACGACATCGGCGCGATCGATCTCACTGCGTGCCAGCGGCGTGAGGTGCGAGCCAAGCGTCATGCCCACACCGACGCAGACAAGACTGCCGCGCGGCTCTTCCGTTCCTGTCATGGCGCGCTCCCCCCGGTATGCGTCCAGACGGCCGTTATAGCAGGGCCGCCGCCTTCTGCAGCGCGATCCACACGCCGATCAGGAACGGGATCCCGACCGCCAGCCACGCGAGCACACCCAGTATGCCGAACGAACCGCGCGCCGCGGACGCGACGCTGGCGTCGGTGATCTGCGCTTCGTGCTGCAACGCCCGCTCGTGCCGCAGTTCGTCCTCGGTCATGTGCAGCTTCGGATCCACCGGGCGAACGAGAAGATTGCAGATGAGGCCGATCAGCAGCAGCCCGGCCAGGATGTAGAGCGTGCGGTCATAGACCAGGTTCTTCGCCACCCCCGCGCTCAGCTGCGCCTCACGGACCCCGGCGATCAGCACGGGACCGATGACCCCGGCGACCGACCAGGCGGTGAGCAGACGTCCGTGGATGGCGCCGACCATCTGCGTACCGAAGATATCCGCCAGGTAGGCGGGCACGGTGGCGAAGCCGCCGCCGTACATCGAGAGGATCAGACAGACGGTAATGACGAACAGCGCGGCCAGCCCCATGTGCCCCAGCGTCGGCAGCGTGCAGTAAAGGATGATGCCGAGAATGAAAAACACGCAGTAGGTGTTCTTGCGGCCGAGAAAATCCGACGCCGAGGCCCAGGCCAGGCGGCCGACGGAGTTGAAAAGGCTGATCAGACCGACGAGACCGGCGGCTGCGGCGGCGATCGCCGCCTTCTGCGCCGTACTCAGTTCGGTGCCGGGGTCGACCCCGAGCAGCCGACCGCCGAACACGTCCTGCAGCATGGGGCTGGCCATGGAGAGCACGCCGATACCCGCCGTCACGTTCATGCACAGCACGCCCCAGATCAGCCAGAACTGCGGCGTCTTCCACGCGCGGCTGAGGTGGACGTGGCCATGCGAGATCAGGGTGGCCTTCGAGGCGACGGACTGATAGCCCTCAGGCTTCCAGCCACTCGGTGTGACGCGGAATCCGAACGCACCCAGGGTCATGGCCACGAAATAGATGACACCCATGCAGATCAGCGTCTTCGAGACGCCGGCAATGTCGCCATCCTTGAACACGCTCATCAGCTTGACGGCGATCGGCGCACCGATCATCGCGCCGCCGCCGTAGCCCATGATGGCGAAACCGGTGGCCAGACCACGACGATCCGGAAACCATTTGATCAAGGTGGAGACCGGCGTGATGTAACCCAGACCCTGCCCTACGCCGCCCAGGAACCCACAACCGAGATAGACCAGCCACAGCTGGTGCATCGACACGCCGATGCCGCCGATGACCAGACCGCCACCCCAGCAGCACGCGGCGATGAAACCCGCCTTACGTGGCCCGGCGTGCTCCAGCCAGCCGCCCCAGATCGCGGCGGCGAGGCCCAGCATGGCGATGAACGTTTCGAAGATGTGGTTGACCGAGGGCACCGTCCAGTTACAGGTCGTGGTGGTCAGCTGGTCGAGGAAGCCCTGAGTCGCGCACGCGCCCGCGTCGGCCCCAGGCACCAGCGTGGTCATCGGCAGCCAGAACACGGAGAACCCGTACGCCATACCGATGCACAGGTGGATGGCGAGCGCCGCGGGCGGAACCAGCCAGCGATTGAACGTCGGTCCCGCGATCGTGCGCTCACGCGCAAGCAAGCCACCGGTTGCCATATGTGTGTCCCCTGCCGTTGAAGTGGTACTGCCCCGGATCGCATCTTAAGCGGGTTTCGGGTGCCCGCCACCCTACGTTGGTCTTAGGGCCCGTCACAAAACGCATGGCGATCTCGTCTGACATGTGAAGCCGATCCGTTCGGCCTCCATCACTCACTTCAAGGATTTCGCCATGACCCAGCGTCTCGATTACCAGCAGCAGTCCCCGGAACTGACCAGAAAGCTGACCGAACTCAGCATGGCCGAGGGCAAGGGCTCGATCGAAGAATCCCTCCGCCTCCTCGTCCATATCCGCGCGTCGCAGATCAACGGCTGCGCCTTCTGCGTGGACATGCACGTGAAGCAGGCCGTCATTCACGGCGAGCACGACCTGCGCCTGCACCACGTCGCCATCTGGCGCGAGTCCAACCTCTTCACGCCTCGCGAACGGGCCAGCCTGGCCTGGACCGAAGCGCTGACCCGGATCCCCGCGCAGGGCGTGCCGGACGACCTCTACGAGCGTGTGCGCGGCCAGCTTTCCGAGAAGGAAGTTTCCGACCTGACCTTCGTGATCGCGGCGATCAACGCGTGGAACCGCCTCAACGTGGCCTTCCGCACCGTGCCGGGCACGATGGACAAGGCCTGGGGACTCGACAAGGCCGGCCTTTCCGACGCGCCGGCCGTGGCCGCCTGACGCATCCGGCGCGACTCGGCGTGCGACACTCCGGGCGATGTCACAAACGCCCGGGGTGCGCCGTCTTATGGGTATGAACCAGGCCACGACTACGTTCTCGACACTGCGCCCTCGCCTCCACGGCATCGCCTATCGCATGCTGGGCTCCGTGGCCGAGGCCGAAGACCTCGTGCAGGATATCTGGCTGAGCTGGAATGCCGCCGACCAGGCCGCGATCGGTAACAGCGAAGCGTGGCTGGTGGCGGCAACGACCCGCCGCGCCATCGACCGCCTGCGCGCCGCACGGGTGCGCCGCGAGGAATACGTCGGCATATGGCTTCCCGAGCCGATTCTTACGGACGAGGGCACCTCGCCGGAAGATCTCCACGAACTGGATGGCGACGTCTCAGTCGCCTTTCTGCTGGTGCTCGAACGTTTGTCTCCCGACGCGCGCGCCGCGTTCCTGCTGCGCGAGGTCTTCGACGAGGACTACCCGGAGATCGCGCGCGCCATCGGAAAGAGCGAGGCCAGCTGTCGACAGCTCGTGCACCGGGCGAAGGATCAGTTGCGTGACGCACGCCCGCGCGCCGGGTTGCCCCGCGACGAGCACCTCGACCTGATGCGCCGCTTCGCCGGTGCGCTCACGGCGGGCGACTTTCCCGCCATTCGTTCGATGCTCGCGCCGGATGCGGATCTCACCGGCGATGGCGGCGGCAAGGTCAACAGTTTCCCGAAGCCCATGCTGGGTGCGCAGCGGATCGCGCAGGTGTTTTACGCCGCCCACCTTCGTTATGGCGATCGGGTGACGGTGAAGCTTACGCGCATTAACGGCGAGTGGGCGTTGCTGCGTTACATCGAAGGGAAGCTCGAATCGGCGCAGACGTACGTCACCGACGGACGGACGATCCAGAGCATTCATGTCCAGAGGAACCCGGACAAGCTGCAGCGGATTGTGAGAGGTCAGCAGGGGTTTTGCTGAGGTGAGATGGGGCTTTGTTTGGCGGGTTCGGCTCGGGCTCGGCTTCGCCATCGCGTTTGGCTTGCCGCGCTCGCGAGGCATCGGTAAGAGCCGGCGGGTGCCACCCTCCGGCTCTTTCGGGGACTGAGGTTGCGGGTGGGACGAGCGGCGGTGCGCTTCGTTGGCTGGGACCGCTCGCTTGCCTGGGGGGTATGGCCTCGTTCGCCTTAGTGAGGCTGAGGGTTCGCGAACAGGGTTCGCTCCTACCGCACG
>NZ_JAVDSQ010000013.1:0-76553 GCF_031455395.1 Luteibacter sp. 1214 | reverse complement strand
CCCGCTGGCCACCGCGCACTATAGCTTTGGCGCCCTGGCGTTTGTGTGGTGTCCTTCGCCCGCTTCCCCGCCTTAGCTTCCCTCATCACCCCCGCCCCCCCCCCCCCCCGCTCCTACAATCAATGGGCGAGCTGTTGTAGCGCGGGAGCATCCAGCCGCAACACCGGATAAGCACCCACCTTCTGAACCGTGTACCACGGGCTGCGCTCGTAGAAGAAGGTCAGCCGCGCGCGCGGGCTGGCGGCAAACGCCGCGTCGCTTTTCACCTTCGCGTCGAACTCCGCCTTCAGCGAAGGATTCTCCGCCAGCATCTTCCTCGCCAGGGCCTCGAGCACACGAGGCTCGCCGTATTCCTTCTGCTCGAAGATCCCATTGAGATACCCCCAGCGCAGCACCGAGTCCGGCGCGCGCGCATCGAGCAGGTTCAGCGCGAGCACCGCATCGACGTTATCCGCGCGGACAATCACGGTACCCGGGGGTAACTCGACGGTTTCCTTCGCTGGCGTCACCACGACGTCTTTCAACATGTGATGACCCTCGAACGGCTTATCCGCCCACTTCGGCTGCGTCAGCTCGTCGCGCGTCACGGCGACCTTCGTCGCGGCGGTCGTACGCGTATAAGGGATGCCCTGCGCATCCAGCCGCTCGATGATGTCGGTCCACTGCGGCGGAATCGCCCATGCGGCAGGGATTGGTGCCGAGACATCCGGCAGCAGATCGTTCCAGCTCTGGATGTCGTAGGTCTTGTTGGTCTTCGGGTCGTACTGGACCCAGAGGTCGCCGGAGATGTCGCTCTTTGTCTGGGTGAACGCGTAACCCTTAAGCTGGAACGGTTTCGGCGTCGGGTCCAGCTTGAACGTGACCGGCAACGAAGCACCCGGCTGCGCGGAAAGTGACGACGCCCAGCGATCCGCATCCTTCGACGCCTGCAGCAACGCGGCAGGATCGGCATTGATGACCTCGAGCATGCTACGCACGACGTCGTACGTCGCGCGCACGCGAACTTCGTATGACTTCAGCATGTGCGTTTCGATCAGCAACCCGGCGCGATTGCGGATCGCCGCGTAACCGGTCGAGAAGCGCGGACCCGAGCCGAAGTTTTCGATGCCCTTGGTGATATCGCGCCCGTCGCGGAACTCGAGGTAGGGCGAAGCCAGATGACCGAGCTTTTCATAGCGCGGCATCGTCTGACCGGCAAAGGCCTTCGCCTGCCAGGCGGCGATCGACGGTGGCAGCTTATGTGCATCCTCCGCGTACCACGTGAGGTCGTACTGATAGTCCGCGCCATCCGTCGTATGGATGTCGATGAGCAGGTCGGGCTTCCATGCGTTCCACAGTGTCAGCCACGCGCGGGTTTCCGGCGCGTCGGCCTTGACGTAGTCGCGGTTGAGATTGAGGTACTGCGACTGGCCACGGAAACCCATTTCCTCGGGACCGTTCTGGTTGATGCGGAAATACGGGCCGGAGTTCTCGTGCCCGTCCACGCTGTACACCGGGATGTAAACCAGCACGGCGTGATCGAGCAGATGGGGCAGGCGGCCCATGGTGGCGAAGTCGCGCAGCAGCATCAGCCCCGCGTCCTTGCCTTCGATCTCGCCCGGGTGGATGCCCGCCTGCAGCAGCACGATGGGCTTGCCCGCCGCGCGGGCGCGCTCGGGTGTGAGGTCGCCGTCCTTGCCGGCGACGACCACCGTCATCGGGCGGCCTTCCGGCGTGGTACCGAACGTCTCCAGACGGATCGTGTCCGGCGCGGCGCGGGCCAGCCGGCGCAGGAACGCCTGCGTCTCCGCATACGATGGCGTGGTCCGGAACGAGGATGCTTCGGCGGGCGTGGTCCAGGTGTCTTTCGCGTGGATCGTCATCGGGGTCACCGCGATCAGGGCGAGGAGAAGTCGTGCTTGAAGCGTCACGGTCAGGCCAGCCTTCGGAAAGGGAATCGGGTCATTGTGTGATTTTTTTCGCGCCACGGCGAATCATGGGGGAAAGAGGAGGCGTCATGGCGGATCAGGCGAGGCGGCGCGAGTGTGAGGCGCTGCTCCACACCCATCGGAAAATCCTGTTCAAGGTCGCGGCGGTGTATGCCCGCGGCGAGGAGGACCGGCGCGACCTCGCTCAGGAGATCGCGTTGCAGGTCTGGCGCTCGTTCGCCAGCTATGACGTCGCCCGCCCGTTTTCCACGTGGATGTATCGCGTGGCGCTCAACGTCGGACTTTCGCATGCCCGGCGCGAACGCGAGCGGCCCCAGCCGCTGGACGAAGCGCTGATCGACACCCTGGGTGGCGGTACCCCCATCGATGAGCCGGACGAGCGGCTCGCGCTGCTGGCCAGGGCCATCGAAGCACTCGCGCCACTCGACCGGGCGCTGGCCATGCTTTACCTCGACGAGCTGCCGCATGCCGAGATCGCGGCGGTGCTGGGTATCGGCGAGTCCAACGTCGGCACGCGTATCGCGCGCCTGAAGCAACGCCTGCGCCGGGATATGACCGGCCGGGCATCCACGAGAGGAAGTTGATCATGGAACTCGACGAACTGAAGGCGGGATGGGCGGAGCTCGACCGGCGGCTGGACCGGATCGAGGCGGCCGTCGTGGTGTCGGGCCGGCGCCGAGGCGTGAAGTCGGAACTGCGCGCGCTCGTGGCCTGGCAGCTGATACAGCTGATCGCGGGCCTGATGCTGGCGGTAGCGGCCGGGTCGTTCTGGGTCGATCACCGGGCGCAGCCGAGCCTTCTGGTGACCGGCGTTCTGCTGCATCTTTATGGCGTCGCCATGATCGTCGCCGCCGTCCGCACTCTCGTCCTCGTAGCCCGGGTGGACGAGGCCTTGCCCGTGCTGACGCTGCAGGCGCGGATCGCCGACCTGCGGGCGTGGCGCATCCGCGAGGGCCGCTGGTTCGGTGTGGTCGGGTGTTTCATGTGGGTCGCGATGGTGATCTGGGCGTTTGGCTTGCTGGGCGTGGATGTGGTGGCGGCGAATCCGGCCTTCGTCGGCTTGCAGCTGCTCACGGCGGTGGTGTGCCTCGGCGTCTTCATCGTGGTCTCGCGACTGGACGGAAAGCCGGAAGGTTCCGCGGTACGGCGGGCGCAGGAGCGGCTGGACGAGATCGAGCGGTTTCGTTTGGGGTGACCGGGTCGCGACCCGGGCAAGGACAACGGATCCATAAGCTGGCGCTAAGCCGGGCATAGGGATAATTTGGGCCCATACGGAGGCTCTCCCTTGCACATCATCCTCGTCGAAGACGACGCCCAGCTGGGCGATGCCATCCGCCGCGCGCTGGAACGACTGGCCTATACGATCAGTTGGTACCGCGACGGCAACGAGGCGCTGTCCGCGCTGCGCGACCACGACGCGGACCTGGTCCTGCTCGATCTGGGCCTGCCCGGGCGCGATGGCATGGACGTGCTCAGCGAGGCGCGTCGTCTGCGCGTCACCACACCGGTGATCGTCATGTCGGCGCGCGATGCCCTCGATTCGCGCATCCAGGTGCTCGATGCGGGTGCGGACGATTACCTGATCAAGCCGTTCCATCTCGATGAGCTGGCGGCGCGCATCCGTTCGCTGGCCCGTCGGGTGCGTGGCGCGGCGGTGAACAAACTCGAAGCCGGCGCTCTGAGCCTCGACCTGGGCACGTTCGATGTGGTCTGGCACGGACAGAAGGTGGAACTGACCCGGCGTGAGTTCGCGCTGTTACAGGCGCTGATGGAGCGGGCGGGCCGGATCGTCCGTCGCGAGTCGCTGGAGACCTCGCTGTATGGGCCGGACAGTGCGATGAGCACCAGCGCACTCGAGGTGCTCGTGCACTCCCTGCGCCGTAAGCTGAGCCACGAGGCGATCCAGACGGTGCGAGGCTTCGGTTACATGATTCCGCGGGAACCGCTTTGACGCCGCTGAGTCTCCGATCGCGGCTGCTGATCCTGATCGTCATCGTTCTGGCGGCCGTGCTGCTGCCGCTGGGTGTACTCAGCGCCAAGCGCACACTCGAAGAAGTGGACGAACTATCGGACGGTCGTCTCGCGCAGGCGGCCCGCACGCTGGAGGTGCTGGTTGGCCGCATCGGTGTGGATCAGTTGCGCAGCCAGCGCGATGCGCGGCTACTCGTCCCGAGCGTGTCGAATCATCCGCAGGAACTCACCGTCCAGGGGCGCACGTTCGAATCCGAAGTGGGCTTCCAGGTCTTCGATCATGACGGCCATCTGCTGCTGGGTACCGAGAATCTCGCCGGGTTGCCCAACACGCACGCCACCGATGGCGCGTTCGAGGATGTCGAGACCGGGCATCACGAGTGGCGTGTGTTCACGCTAATCATGGAAAACGAAGACATCACGATCCGTGCCGGCGAGCGCTACGACAGCCGTCACGAGATTACCCGCGCGCTGTGGATCGAGCACGGGTTGCCCACGTTGCTCGGTCTGCCGCTGCTGGCGATTCTGGTGGGCTGGGCCATCCGTCGCGGTCTGGGACCGCTGGAGGCGTTGGCCAGTGCGCTTGCCCGACGCGAGCCCGGCAGTCGCGAGCCCATTCACCTGTCCGACGCACCGACCGAACTGCAGCCGGTGCTGACGGCTCTCAACGACCAGATCAGTCGGCTCGAAAGCGCGCTGGATCGCGAACGCCGCTTCAGTGCGGACGTGGCGCACGAACTGCGTACGCCACTCGCCTCGACCATGATCAACCTCGAGGATGCGATGGCGTCCGCACAACCGGACGAGGCTACGCGCTCCGCGCTGGAGGCCGCACGCGCCTGTCTGGTCTCGCTGGCCCGGCGCACGGAGCAGCTGCTGGCGCTGGCGCGCCTGGAAGTGGGTGCCGCGTCCGGCCCGCGCAGTCGCGTGGATCTCGGCGAACTGGCCCTCGAGGTGATCGATGAACTGGCGCCCCTGGTCGGCAAGGGCAGTGTCGAGATGAGTGTCCGCGAACTGCCCGACCACCTGTTCGTCGAGGGCTACGGCGTCGCTCTGGGTGCCCTGCTGCGTAACCTGCTGGAGAATGCCTTCCGCCATGTGCCGCAGGGCGGTCATGTGGAACTGGCCATCGGTTCGGTGGACGGCATGGCGCGGATCGAGGTGGTCGACGATGGCCCCGGCATCCCGCCGGACCGCCGCGCGGCCATGTTCACCCGTTTCCAGCGGGGCGTGGACACCCACGGCGAGGGCTATGGCCTGGGCCTGTCGATCGTGCAGCGCGCCGCCGAACTCCATGGCGCGTCCATCGAACTGCTCGATCGCCATGGCGGGTCAGGCCTGCGCGTCGTTGTGACGCTCCCGGCGGCCTGACCGACAGGAGATCCGTGCAATTCTGCTAACAAACCCCGGCGCATACTCGTAGCCCCTGTCCAAGGAGCGCTCCGATGAAGAACCCGCAAGCGACCAAAAACCTTCGCAAGGCCGACCTGCGCACGCCCAACGGTCTGGGTGCCGACGCGACACGTGACATCGCCGCCGAGGTGAATGCCCTGTTGGCGGATACGTTCGCGCTGTACCTGAAGACGAAGAATTTCCACTGGCACATGTCGGGCCCGCGTTTCCGCGACCTGCACCTGCTGCTCGACGAGCAGGGCGAGCAGATCTTCGCCATGACCGACGATCTGGCGGAGCGTGTGCGCAAGCTCGGCGGCACCACGCTGCATTCGATCGGACACATCGCCCGTCTGCAACGTCTGTCCGACAACGACGCCGATTTCGTCACGCCGCAGGACATGCTGGCCGAGTTGCGTGAGGACAATCAGCGCCTCACGGGCTTCATGCGTGAGACGCATGCGCTGTGCGACGAATACAACGACGTCGCCACGGCCAGCCTGATCGAAAACTGGATCGACCAGACGGAGCGCCGCGTGTGGTTCCTCTTTGAGGCGGCGCGCGAGAGCTGAGGGCTCGGCTTTGCCATCGCATTTGGCTTTGTCGCGGCGTGCGGTGTGGTCGTTAAGAGCCGGCGGTGGTGACCCTCGAGGCCACGCCTTCGGCGACCCCTCAAGGAAGGGCCGCTACCGCGGCCGTGTATCAATGGCCTTCGGCCGGGTCGGGCTTCGCCTGGGGGTTTTCGAGTCGGCTGTCCCTGCCTCCCCGAAAACGGCCGGTCATCCCTGACCGGCCCCGCCTGCGCGGCCTTGTCCAGTCGAAGCCCTCGCCTGCGGCTACCGGCCTCGAGGGTCACCCCCGCCGTCTCTTTGGTGTACCGAGGTGGGTTGGTGGTCGAGCGGGGTGTGGCTTCTTCGCTTCGTTGGCTTTTCGCGCGCAGGGCGCGCTCCTACAGGCCGCCTGTATCCCACCATTGCGGTCGCCGTGCGGTAGGAGCGAACCCTGTTCGCGAACCCTCAGCCAGGCTAAGGCGAACGAGGCCATGCACCCCAGGCAAGCGAGCGGTCCCAACCAACGAAGCAAACCCGCGCTCGACCCCACGCAACCTCAGTCCCCCAAAGAGCCGGCGGGTGCCACCCTCGCGTCCGGTAGCCGCAGGCGAGGGCTCCGACTGGAAGAGGCCCGCAGGGGGCCGGTCAGGGATGACCGGCCGTTTTCGGGGAGGCAGGGACAGCCGACTCGAAAACCCCCAGTCGGAGCCCGACCCGGCCGAAGGCCATTGATACACGGCCGCGGTAGCGGCCTTTCCTTATGGGGTCGCCGCAGGCGTGGACGCGAGGGTGGCACCCGCCGGCTCTCCAACGCGCCACCACACGCCGCGACAAAGCCAAACGCGAAGGCGACAGCCGAGCCCTCAAAAACGCCACCAGCGGCACAAAAAAAGCCAGAGCGAATGGCGGAACATACGCCGCCATTCGCTCCGACCCTATGTCTCCCCGCGCGCCTCGTTACTTCTTGGGCGTAGCGATCGCGCCGATCAGGTCTTTGCCCTCACCACGCACGAGATGCGGATACTTCAGCCCCTCGTGGTAATCGACCTTGATCGTGGCGTAGTCGTCGGTGCTCTTGATCAGGAACTCGATCGGCGTGCTCGTACCCTTCGCCGCGGTCACGGCGTCCTTCAGGACCTGCGCCGAGTAATCCTTGCCGTTGATCGCGACCAGCTGCACGCCCGGCACGAGACCGGCCTTCGCGGCTACACCGTCCCACTGCGCGTCGGTAACCGAGCCTTTGTCGTTAACCACGATGCCGAGTGAGTATGCGAGGTTGACCGACTTACGGATCTTTTCCGCCGTCTTCGCGAACGCGGTCGGCTTGTCGTCGTAGACGAGTTTCCAGCCACCGCCCTCGATGCCGTGCTCGGGCAGGGTGTCGCCCGTGTAATCGAGGCGCTGGCGCAGGAAGCTCGCCCAGTCGAACGGCTGGATGCCGTTGAGTGTCGAGACGACGTCCTCGAACGTATAGGTTTTCGGCGTATAGCTGCCGTTGTCCATGCCGTAGAAGGCCTTCGCGAATTCGTCCAGCGTGTGCTTGCCGCCGGACAGGTCGCGCATCTTCGTATCGACGTCCAGCCAGAGCAGCTGGCCTTCCGGATAATAGTCCGAGCTGCGACGCAGATTGCCCCAGCCCGGGCTGCCGCCGCGCGAGGACAGCGGGATGCCGTCGGCCGTGTCCTGCAGCGAGCGCCACGAACGGCCCGTGCGTGCGGACATGTCGGCGGCGATGCCGGCCAGCGAGTCACGCCACTGGTCGGTGGTCCAGATGCCCGAGCGGGCGGTCAGCACGCCGGCCCAGTAGTCGGTCAGGCCTTCGTAGACCCAGAGCAGGTCGTCCTGCATGGGCTCGGCGAAGGTCGGCGTCCACAGGTCCGCCGGACGACGGAACTTGCCGTTCCACGAATGGATGTACTCGTGCGGAAGCAGGGTGCCCGCGGCCACGTTGACGTCGGCGTCGGTGAGGAAGTTGGCGAAGAGGCGATCGTCGCTGGACTGGTGGTGCTCGAGCCCGAAATGGCCCGTGTGATCCGAGGTCACCAGCAGGAAGTCGTAATGACCGTAGTGGTGCGCACCGAACAGCTTGTTGGCCTGCACGATGAGGTTACGCTGTACTTCGATCTGCTTGTCGGTGGCCTTGACGCCTGCGGCGGTATCGCCGGTGATGTCGAGGTGCACCTGCGTTTCCTGGCCCGGAGCGAGGTCGATGCGGTTGAAGTACTTGCCGCTCATGACCGGCGAGTCGACCAGGTTCTCGTAGCTCACGGTCTTGAAACTGACTGTGTTGCCGCTCTGAGACGCGGTCTCCAGCGCGGATGCGTACTTCCAGCCGGCAGGCAGGGTCACGCTCGGATCGACCTTGATCTGGCTCGCGTAGTAGCCGGCCGGATAGAACGACACTTCATTGAAGGAGAGTGGCACGTAGTTCGGCGTCGCCGGGGCGAGATAAACGAACGAAAGCTCGAGCTTGTCGGTGCCTTCGGGTACGTCGACGTGGAAGGCATACATTTCCTGCAGGTCGCGACGCCACGGGATCTTCTTGCCGTTGGCGGTGACCTGGATGCCGGCGACGTTGGACAACGGGCCCGAAGGGCCGTGCACGCCCGGGATCCACTTCGGGTAGTGCAGCACCACGTGTCCGGCGGTCACCGGGATGGTTTCCTTCACCCGGAAGATGTTCTTCGCGGCGTCGGACAGGTCGACGTTGAGCGTGAGATTGCCGGCGTAAGGTTTGTCCACGGCGGCGGGAATGGGTGGCGAAACGGCCGGGGCTGCGGATGCGGCGGCGGAGATAGCCATCGCCGACAAGACGGCGGCGGCGAGGGTGGCACGACGAAGCGGCAGGCGCATGGCTCTGGGTTCCCCTTGGCGGACGAGATCGTTGTCGCCCGATAGTCGGGGCCGCGTTCCGGAGCGACCTGTGCCAAAGGTCATACCTGTTTTAAACGGGGTACTTCGCCCACCGCTCAGCCGCGGCTAGCATGGCGCCATGAAAGCATCGACCCTGCGCCGCATCTTCAATGCCTGGCCGCCCTTCCTGTTCGCCGGCATCCGCGTGGTGAAGATGGACGACTACCGCTACGTCAGGGTGAAGCTCAGGCTTGCCTGGTACAACCGCAATTACGTGCGCACACACTTTGGCGGCAACCTGTTCTCGATGACCGATCCGTTTTGGATGATCATGGTGCTCAAGTCGCTGGGGAGCGAATACATCGTCTGGGACCAGGCCGGGGAAATCCGCTTCGTCGCGCCCGGTCGGGAAGATGTCTTCGCGGAGTTCCGCGTCGACGACGCGCTGCTCGATGAGATCCGCGAGATGACCGCCGACGGCGAGAAGCACCTGCGCTGGTTCGATACCGATATCCGCACCGCGTCGGGCGAACTGGTCGCTACTGTACGCAAGCAACTGTACGTGCGCCGCAAGCGGCGCTGAGCTACGCTCGGTCGATATTCCCATCGGCGTCGTGCTCATGAGTGAATCCGACGCGCTTCGCGACCTCTATCGCGCGTACATCGACTGCCTCAATCGGCGTGCATGGCCCGAACTCGGTCGACACGTGCATGACGACGTGCGATACAACGGCGAGTGCGTCGGCCTGCCGGGCTACCGCGCGATGCTCGAGCGCGACGTTCGCGACATCCCCGACCTGCGGTTCGACATCGCGTTCGTGATGGCGGAGCCACCGCATATCGCCTGCCGTTTGCGCTTCGACGTGACGCCCGCGGGCCGGTTCATGGGCGTCGCGGTCGATGGTCGGCGAATCGCTTTCAACGAAAACGTCTTCTATCGATTCGAGGCCGGCCGAATCGTCGAGGTCTGGTCGGTGATCGACAAGGCGGCCATCGAAGCGCAATTGGCGTGAAGCGCGCGGCGAAT
Source organism: Luteibacter sp. 1214 (assembly GCF_031455395.1). Lineage (NCBI taxonomy): Bacteria > Pseudomonadati > Pseudomonadota > Gammaproteobacteria > Lysobacterales > Rhodanobacteraceae > Luteibacter > Luteibacter sp. 1214. The sequence continues at coordinate 66,831 of NZ_JAVDSQ010000013.1, read as the reverse complement.
GCCGCGCGGGTGTCGATCAGAAGACCAGCGACGCCATCTTCCGCCGGTAGACGCTGACCAGCGCCGCGTCGTCGAGGGTGGCGAAGGCGGCGAGCAGGCGCTTCTTCGCCTGGCCGTCCTGCCAGTCGCGCTGGCGCTTGAGGATGTCGAGGAACTGGTCGAGGCCGGCGGCACTATCGCCTTCGATCAGCAGACGCACGCCGAGCAGGTCGCGGGCTTCCCAGTCGTTGTCGTTGGTCTGCACGCGCTCGCGCAGGGCCTCGAGCGGCGGGGCGCCCTCGAGCGCACGAGCCAGCTCGAGCTGGCTGCGCAGGCGGACGGCCCGGGCATCGGTGGCGAGGTTGGCGGGCAGGGCATCGAGCTCCGCCTGTGCCGGCTGCACCTGACCGGCCCGCATCAGGGCCAGCGCGAGATCGAGCTTCAGCTCCGCGCGGTCGGGCTCGGCGGCGATCGCCTGCTGCAGGCGGTTGATCGCGTCCTCGGCGGTTTCCGGCGGGGCCACGTCCGCGGCGACGTCGTCATTGGCGGCTTCCGCCGGCTGGACGCCGTGCTTGGTCAGGAATTCGCGAATCTGGCCTTCCGGCAGCGCGCCGGCGAAACCGTCGACGACCTGCCCGCCGCTGATGAGGATCACCGTGGGGATGCTGCGCACGCCGAACATGGCGGCCAGCTGCTGCTCGGCGTCCACGTCGATCTTGGCCAGGCGGAAAGCGCCGTTGAACTCGCCCGCCAGCTTTTCGAGGATCGGGCCCAGCGACTTGCAGGGGCCGCACCATTCGGCCCAGAGGTCCACGAGGATCGGCGTTTCGAGCGAGGCCTGGATGACGTCGGTCTCGAAACCGGCGGTGGTCGCGTCGAAGACGTGTTCACTGCGGGTCGGGGCACTGCTCACGGGCTAACTCCTGGGACGGTATGTCGATGCCCCCAAGATCGGGGAAGGGCGGGAGCATATCAAGGTCGCACGCGCTTTTAGGATCAGACCTAGGGCGCTCGTCATGCGCCGTTTACGCGGATTTGCGATCATACGCCGGTGGGCCAGCCGGCCCGGAACCGCCGGGTTGGCATGCGTAAGGGTCAGGACCTCATCATCTGCGAGCATTGCGACTCCGTTTACCGGAAGCGTCCGCTGGCCCGTGGACAGGTTTCCGACTGCGTCGTCTGCGGGGCCGTGCTCGATCGCCATCAGTGGCTGAGCGTGGATGGCCAGTTCGCCCTGATCGTCGCCTCCCTTATCGTTTTCGTCATCGCCAACGTGTCACCGATCGTTACCCTGGGTCTTTCGGGGATGACCGCCGCGACCACCTTATGGGGCGCGGTGATCGCCATGTGGCAGGATGGGGCGCAGATCGTCGCGGTGCTGACGGCGCTGACCCTGTTCTTCTTCCCGCTGGCCCAGATCACGATCTTCGGCTGGGTGCTGTTCTTCGCCCGCGACGGTCGGAGGGCGCCGGGGTTCTCCCGGGCCATGTCGTCGCTGGTCCGGGTCAAGCCCTGGAGCATGATCGAGGTCTTCATGCTCGGCACGCTGGTCGCCGTGGTCAAGGCACACACCTATTTCGACGTGGTCACGGGGCCGGGTATCTGGGCGTTTGGCTTCCTCACCCTGCTGATCACGGTCTTCTCCACCCACGATCCGCGCCACCTGTGGGATGTCACGAAGGACGCCAACGCATGAACGCGCCACCCCGGGCCGTGGACATGGGCATCATGTCCTGCCACGTCTGCCGACTGGTCACCGCCTATACCGACGACAAGCACGCCCATTGCCCTCGTTGCGGCAGCCCTTTGCACGGTCGTAAACACGCCAGCGTCTCCCGGTCATGGGCCCTGCTGCTGGCCGCCGCGATGTTCTACATCCCGGCCAACATCTTCCCGATCATGCGCACGCAGAGCCTGTCCTCGAAGGACGACAACACCATCCTCAGTGGCATCATCGAGCTGTGGCGGGCCGGGTCGCCGGGCCTGGCGGTCATCGTCTTCACGGCGAGCATCATCGTCCCCATGCTCAAGTTCATCATCATGGGCTACCTGCTCGTCTCGGTTCAGCGATCGAGCGACATGGTGGCCCGCCAGCGGTCGAAGCTGTATCGCTTCGTCGAGCTGATCGGGTACTGGTCGATGCTCGACGTCTTCGTCGTCGCGATCCTGTCCGCGCTGGTGCATTTCAAGATACTGAGCCGCGTCGAACCCCTGCCCGGCGTGGTGTATTTCGGCATCGTCGTCGTGCTGACGATGCTGGCGGCCATGAGTTTCGATCCCAGGTTGATCTGGGACAAAAGGAAATCGCAATGAGCGACACCCACGAGGGAAACATGCCGTCTCCCGACGAACTTCCGCAGCCGGAGGTGCGCAAGTCCAAGCTGGGCTTCTCGCTCATCTGGCTGGTGCCGATCGTGGCCGCCCTGGTCGGTATCTCGCTGCTGGTCAGCCACGCGCTGTCCGCCGGCCCGCAGATCACCGTGACCTTTCTGACCGCCGAAGGCATCGAAGCGGGCAAGACACAGGTCAAGTACAAGAACGTGGTGATCGGTAAGGTCACCACGATGCGCCTGTCGAAGGACCGCACGCATATCTCGGTCGTAATCGACCTCGAGAAGGATGCGAAGGCCTTCGCGACCAAGGGCACCCGCTACTGGGTCGTGCGTCCCCGTATCGGGGCCAGCGGCGTGTCGGGCATCGACACGCTGCTTTCCGGCGCGTTCATCGGCGCCGACGCGGGCGACTCCGAGGAAGACCAGGCCGATTTCACCGGCCTCGAAACGCCGCCCGCGGTGACCCACGGCGCGCCAGGCCGTCGCTTCGTGCTTCATTCCTCGGATCTGGGCTCGCTGGATATCGGTTCACCTGTCTATTACCGCCGCATCCAGGTCGGCCGCATCGTTTCCTATGAGCTCGACAAGGACGGTAAGGGCGTCTCCCTGCAGTTGTTCATCGACGGTCCCAACGATCGCTTCGTCAGCAAGGATGCCCGTTTCTGGAACGCCAGCGGTGTCGACGTGTCGCTGGGCGCCGACGGGCTCAAGCTCAACACGCAGTCGATCGCCACGGTGATCGCGGGCGGCGTGGCTTTCCAGTCCGCACCGGGTCCGCACGACGAGACGCCGGCCGACGAAATGGCCGAGTTCACCCTCTTCAACGACCAGCAGACCGCGCTGGCACCGCCCGACGGCAAGCCGCTCTACATCCGGATGACCTTCCAGCACTCCCTGCGTGGCCTCGCACCGGATGCGCCGGTGGAATTCCTCGGGGTGAAGGTCGGCCGCGTGGTGTCGGTCAATCTCGACTACGACCCGGTCAACAAGACCTTCCCGGTGGTCGTGGGTGCCCTGGTATACCCGCAGCGCCTCGGCAAGGCCGACGAGAAACTCCGCGCGGCGGTGGGCGGCAACGAGGAGCAGCAGATGCCGCGCATCCTGCACGGCATGGTCGACCACGGGCTGCGTGCGCAGGCACGCACCGGCAACCTGCTCACCGGCCAGCTCTATATCGCGATCGACTTCGACAAGAAGGCGCCGAAGGTCGCGTTCAACGAAAGCACCAAGCCGCTCGAAGTACCCACGATGGCGGGCGATTTCGATCACCTGCAGGAGCAGATATCCAGCATCGTCGACAAGGTCGAGAAGATCCCGTTCGACTCGATCGGCAAGAATCTCGACGGCAGCCTGCAGGAGCTGCACGGCACGCTGAAGCAGGTCAACGGCGAGCTGTTGCCCGAGGCGAAGAAGACCCTGCAGGGTGTGAACAAGACGGTCGGCACGGCCAACGACGCGCTGTCCGAAGACTCGCCGCTGCAGCAGAACATCGCCAATACGCTCGAGGAGTTGCAGCGCACGGTACGTTCCGTGGGCGCCCTCACCGACTACCTCGGCCGTCACCCGGAAGCGCTGCTGCGCGGACGCGGTGCCGATGCGCCGCCGAAGGTCATCCTCCCGTCGACTCCGAAGCAGGGCAAGGACGTACAGCCATGATCCGCACATTCCGCCTCGCCACCGCCGTCACCCTGCTGGGCACGCTAGCCGCGTGCTCTTCGGCGCCCACGCATTTCCATACGCTGATCCCGCCGTCCGCGGCGCTGGCGTCCGCCGCCGCACCGTTCGTCATCGACGTACAGGCGGTGGCCGTCCCGCCGCAGGTCGACCAGCCGGCCCTGGTGCTCCGTCAGGGTGCCAGCGGCATCGCCGTGCTCGACGGCGAACGCTGGGCGTCGCCACTGGGCGACGAAATCCGCGGTGCCCTCGCGGCCGACCTGTCGACGCGCCTCGGTACCCACGATGTCCATGGGCTGCCGCGCGCCAAGGACAGCAAGGTCGTCCGCGTGCAGTTCGATGTCCGTCGTTTCGATTCGGAGGTGGGCGGCAATGCCACCCTCGAGGCCAGCTGGTCGGTCCGCGCCGCCGATGCCGCCAGCACGTGCGCTTCCCGCGTCAGCGAGCCGGCCGGCAGCACCTACGACAGCCTGGTCGACGCCCACCAGCGCGCGCTGGCCAAGGCCGCCGACCAGGTCGCAGCGGCCGTCAGGGCCGTGGCGGCGGGGCAGGCGGGGGCTTGCCAATAAGCGGGCGGGCTCGGCTGCGCCATCGCGTTTGAAGCGTTCGCGTCGAGGCATGGGCGCCGCCGGGTGCCATTCTCGTCGCTAAGTCCTCCTCCGGCCTTCGCCTACGTGCGGAAGCGCTCCGAGAACGACACCCGGCGGCACCCTCCGACCGGTGTCGTTTCGTGTCGAAAAGCTGACGGGCGCAGGGCCCTCATGCGCTCTGGGATTGCGACGACCTCAGGCCGGAGCCGCGCTCGTCGCCGCCGGGCGAGGCACCCATCGTGCCTTGCTCGCCTCGCAACCTGCTGTAGCGCCGGAAGGGGGGCGTGGGCTGCCGTTCCTGGAGCGCTTCCGCACGAAGGCGAAGGCCGTAGGAGGACCTAGCGACAGGAATGGCAGCCCACGCCCCCCCTTGCCTCAGTCCCGACGCACCAGGCGCTTTTGCCTTGAACACCCCCCGTAAGCTAGTCTCCCGCGATTGAGCGCCGCGCTTTTTCGTGCGGCCACCTGAGCATCCGACCGGTACCGAACACCATGCAGGACACCCAAGACCAGGGCACGCGCGAGCAGGGCGGTTATACGCCGGCCGCCGTCGAGACCGCCGCCCAGCACTTCTGGAATGAAACGCGTGCCTTCGAAGTCGTCGAAGACGCCGGCAAGCCGAAGTTCTACTGCCTCTCGATGCTGCCGTACCCCTCCGGCGCGCTGCACATGGGCCATGTCCGCAATTACACGATCGGCGACGTGATCAGCCGGTTCCAGCGCCAGCAGGGCAAGAACGTGCTCCAGCCCATGGGCTGGGATGCGTTCGGTCTGCCCGCTGAAAACGCCGCGATCAAGAACAACACCGCGCCGGCGAAGTGGACGTACAAGAACATCGAGCACATGCGCGAGCAGCTCAAGCGCATGGGCTTCGCGTACGACTGGACCCGCGAGGTCACCACCTGCCGTCCGGAGTACTACCGCTGGGAACAGCAGATGTTCACCCGGCTGATGAAGAAAGGCCTGGTGTATCGCAAGAACAGCGTCGTCAACTGGGACCCGGTCGACCAGACCGTGCTTGCCAACGAGCAGGTCATCGACGGCAAGGGCTGGCGCTCGGGCGCCGTGGTCGAGAAACGCGAGATCCCGCAGTGGTTCCTGAAGATCACCGCTTACGCGCAGGAGCTGCTGGACGGCCTGGACACGCTGCCGGGCTGGCCCGACGCGGTCAAGACGATGCAGCGCAACTGGCTGGGTCGCTCCGAAGGCCTGGAAATCACCTTCGACGTCGACGGTCAGGCTGAGCCGCTGACGGTGTTCACCACGCGTCCGGATACCCTCATGGGCGTCTCGTACCTGGCGGTCGCCGCCGAGCACGCGATCGCCACGCGCGCCGCCGAGGGCAATCCCGGCCTCGCCGAATTCATCGAAAGCTGCAAGGCCGGCGGCGTGTCCGAGGCCGAGCTGGAAACACAGGAAAAGCGCGGCTACTACACGGGCATCGATGCCACGCATCCGCTCACGGGCGAGAAGGTGCCCGTGTGGGTCGCCAACTTCGTTCTGATGGGCTACGGCACCGGCGCCGTGATGGCCGTGCCCGGTCACGACGAGCGCGACTGGGAGTTCGCCCAGAAGTATTCGCTGCCGATCAAGATGGTCGTCGTGGATCGTGGCGTCGTCGACGCCGTCGCCGAGCTCAGGCGCGACCTCGCCGCCGACGGCACCGACACCGTGCAGAACGCGCTGGACGGCGGTTCGTCGGACGCTTACCAGTCCGCGGCCGCGGTCGAGACGATCAAGACCTTCGAAACCAACATCCAGACGGCCGGCGCCTATACGGATTACGGCACGCTGATCAACTCGGGCGAGTTCGACGGCCTGGAATTCAGGGAAGCGTTCGAAGCCATCTCGGCGAAGCTGGCTGCGGCGGGTCGTGGCGAGCGCCGGGTCAACTGGCGCATCCGCGACTGGGGCGTCAGCCGCCAGCGCTACTGGGGTTGCCCGATTCCGGTGATCTACTGCCCGAACTGCGACGCCGTGCCGGTCCCCGAGGATCAGTTGCCCGTGGTGCTGCCCGAGGACGTCGCGTTCTCCGGCGTGCAGTCGCCGATCAAGGCGGACCCGGAATGGCGCAAGACCACCTGCCCGAACTGCGGCGGTCCGGCCGAGCGCGAGACGGATACGTTCGATACCTTCATGGAATCCAGCTGGTATCCGGCGCGATACACCAGCCCGGGTGCCGACGCCATGGTCGACGAACGCGTCAATTACTGGATGCCGGTCGACCAGTACATCGGCGGCATCGAGCACGCGATCCTGCATCTGCTGTATTTCCGCTTCTACCACAAGCTCATGCGTGACGAGGGCCTGGTGAACAGCGACGAGCCGGCCACCAACCTGCTCTGCCAGGGCATGGTCATCGCCGAAACCTACTTCCGCAAGGCGGACGACGGTCGTCTGACCTGGTTCAACCCGGCGGACGTGGACGTGCAGCGCGACGAGCGCGCGCGCATCGTGGGCGCGATCCTGCGCACCGATGGCGAGCCCGTGGAGATCGGCGGCATCGAGAAGATGGCCAAGTCGAAGAACAACGGTGTCGATCCGCAGTCGATGGTGGAGAAGTACGGCGCCGATACGGTGCGTCTGTTCTCGATGTTCGCCGCGCCGCCGGACCAGTCGCTGGAGTGGAACGAGGCGGGCGTGGAAGGTATGGCGCGCTTCCTGCGCCGCCTGTGGCGGGACGTCTCGGCTCACGCCGAGGCCGCTGCTGGCGATCAGGGCGATAACCCGGCCGGCGAGTCGGTGCGCAAGACCGTCCGTCGTCAGCTGCACGAAACGATCCAGAAAGTCACCGACGACATCGCCCGTCGCCAGTCCTTCAACACGGCGATCGCCGCGCTGATGGAGCTGCTGAACGCCCTGAGCAAGTTCGACGATGCCAGTGTCGCCGGTCGCGCGCTTCGCCAGGAGGCCTTCACGGCCATCGTCCAGCTGATCAACCCGTTCACCCCGCATCTGTCGCATGCGCTGTGGCAGGTGCTGGGTCACGGCGAGACCCTGGTCGAGGACGCGGGCTGGCCCGCCGTCGACCCGGCCGCCCTGGTCCGCGACTCCCTGACCTACGCGGTGCAGGTCAACGGCAAACTTCGCGCTACCATCGAGGTGCCGGCTTCGGCCTCGAAGGATGAGGCCGAGACCATGGCCCGCGCCGAGCCCGCCGTGGCGCGGTTGCTGGAAGGGCAGACCGTGCGCAAGGTGATCGTCGTGCCCGGCAAGATCGTCAACATCGTCGCAGGATAATCATGAGCCCGAACCCGCTTCGCTTGCTTCGTGTCGCCGCCCTTGTCGCCATCGTGGGACCGCTCAGTGCCTGCGGTTTCCACCTGCGACAGTCCGCGGCGCTGCCGCCCGGCATGCAGAAGATCCACCTGACGGTGGCCGGTGGCGGCCGACTCGAGCGCGAACTGTCCCGCGCCCTGTCGAACGCCGACGTCACCGTAGTCGACCATGCGGCGGTCGACGCGGCCGAGCTGGCGATCACGTCGAACAACTTCCGCACGGATTCGCTCACCGTCAGCGGCACCGCGCGTGTCACGGAATACGCTGTCCGTTACCACGTCGACTTCAATGCGAAGGCGGGCGACGGCACGGTGATCATCGCGCCGCAGGGTGTCGATATGTCCCGTGAATTCAGCTATGACGCCACCAATACGATCGGCACCGCCAGCCAGACCGAAGAACTGCAGCGCAGCCTGATCGGCGACATGGTCCAGGCCATCCTGTTCCGGCTCGAAGCGGCCACCGTGCATCCGGCGGCGGCAGCCGCGGGTGCGCCGGCCGCGCCCGCATCGTCGAACTGACCGGGTAGCGACGTGCCGTTCAACCCGGCCCAGTGGCAGAAACATCTTGCAGGCGACCGGATGGCCCCGGTCTACCTGCTCGCCGGCGAAGAGCTTCTCGTCCTCGAGGCGGCCGATGCCGTGCGCGCGATGGCGCGCAGGCTGGGCTACAGCGAGCGCGAAGTGCTGGAAGCGGACAGCCGCTTCGACTGGGACGATCTGGCCCGCTCGTCCGCGGGTCTGTCCCTGTTCGCTACGCAGCGTCTGCTCGACCTGCGTCTGGCCGGCGGCCGCGCGGGCAAGGACGGCAGTGCGGCGATCAGCGAATTCGCGGGCCATCCGCCGCCGGATACGACCCTGCTCATCACGGCTACCGAGTGGAGCACCAAGCACGAGGCGGTCTGGACCAAAAACGTGGACCAGGCGGGCATCCAGGTGGTCTTCAATGCGCCCCGGCCGAACGAATGGGTGCAATGGGTGGGCCATCGTCTTGCCTCGCGCGGGGTCAAGGCCAGTCCTGACGCCGTCGCGCTGCTTGCCGAACGTGTCGAGGGGAATCTCCTCGCCGCCGCCCAGGAGATCGACAAGCTGGTCGTCCTCGCCGGCGATCAGCGTCTCGACGCCGCCGCGCTGGAAAGCCTGGTCGCGGACAGCGCTCGTTTCGATGCCTTCAAGCTCACCGATTCGGCGTTCGCGGGCGAGGGAGGGCGCGCACTGCGCATTCTCGCCGGCCTGCATGCCGAGGGCGACGAGCTGATCGCCCTTATGGGCTGGATCGTCAATCAGCTGCAGCTGGCGCTGCGTCTGGCCAATGCCCGCGATTTCGCGGCGCAGGCCAAGGTCGAGCGCCTGTGGCCCGCGCGCGAACAACTGTTCCGCAAGGCGCTGCGTCGTGCGCCGCGCGAGCACTGGATGGCCTGCCTTGCCCGTGCCGCGCGGATCGACCGCATGGCCAAGGGTCGCGAGCAGGGCAATCCCTGGCTCGAGGCCGAGCGGCTCATCGCGGCCATCGCCGAGCCGCGCGCCGCGGTGGCGTTCGCATGAGCGAGGCGCGACCGCTCGCCATTCTCGGCGGCACGTTCGACCCGATCCATAACGGTCACCTGCGTGCCGCCTGGGAGGCCGCCGAGGCCCTGGATGCCGAGGTTCGTCTCGTGCCGGCCCGCACGCCGCCGCACCGTCCGCCGCCGGTGGCCGATGCGGCCGGCCGCGTGGCGCTGTTGCGCGCGGCCCTTTCCGGTCAGGACCGGCTGCGCATCGACACCCGCGAACTCGACCGGGACGGTCCCTCGTACAGCGTGGACACCCTGGCGTCGCTGCGCGCGGAGATCGGCCCGGATCGTCCGCTGGTGTTGCTTGTCGGCGCCGACGCCTTCGCCGGTCTGGCGTCGTGGCACCTCTGGCGTGAGTTGTTCACGCTGGCGCATGTCGGGGTGCTCAACCGGCCGGGCGTCACGCATGAGCCGTCGGCCGAACTCTCGGCGTTTATCGCCGATCGCCGCGCTCCGCGGCCGCATGGGCCCGCGGGACGGGTGCTCGATATCGCCATCACGCCGCTGGATATCGCCGCGACGGCGATCCGGGAGTCGTTCGCGGGGGGGAACGAACCGCGCTTTCTGATGCCGTCGGAGTGTTTTGCCGAAGACGCGTTGCTGGCACCTTACCGTGCCCTCGGGCGCTGATCGCCCGCCAGCTGGGCCCCGCCGGCGCTGCTTTAGCTGCCAAGGCATTTGACGCGCCCCGTGCCCGGCGGAGGTATACTCCGCCCCAGCGCCGGCATTCCGCCGTACGAGGTTTTCGCATCTTGAGTTCGTCCGCATCCCGTAAGGCCAAGTCCACCGTCAGCAACGAGCACCTCCGCCAGCGCGTGGTCGCGGCCCTGGAAGACCTCAAGGCCAAGGACGTCCGCGAAATCGACGTCCGTGGCAAGACCTCCATCGCCGACATCCTGTTCATCGCGTCGGGCACCTCGGCCCGTCACGTCAAGTCGATCGCCGACGAAGTCATCAAGTTCGCCAAGGAAGCGGGCGTCATGCCGCTGGGCGTCGAAGGCCAGACCGAGGCCGAGTGGGTCCTCGTCGACCTGGGCGACATCATCGTCCACGTCATGATGCCGCGTATCCGCGAGTTCTACGGCCTCGAGCGCCTGTGGACCGTCGGCGACGACGGCTACGAAGCCTCGCACCACGCCTGAGTCGGTCGTGCGGGCCCGCCTCATCGCCGTCGGCGAGCGCATGCCGGCCTGGGTGGCGGAGGGCTTCGCCGAATACCGCAAGCGGCTCTCCCACGAGCTGCCCCTCGATCTGACCGAGATCAAACCCGGCACGCGTGGCAAGGGCCGCGATGACGTGCGTGCCACGCTCGACGAAGGCGCGGCGATCCTCGCGGCACTGCCGCGCGACATCCACGTCGTCGCACTCGATGGCCGGGGCAGGACGTGGTCCAGCGAAGACCTCGCCCGGCAGCTCGAACAATGGCGCATGGGCGGTCGCGATCTGGCCTTCCTGATCGGCGGTCCCGACGGCCACGCGCCCGATGTGCTGGCACGGGCCGACCAGCGCTGGTCGCTCGGCCCGCTGACGCTGCCGCACATGCTCGTCCGCCTCGTGCTCGCGGAGCAGCTCTACCGCGCGACCACGCTCGTGGCCGGTCACCCTTACCACCGGGCCTGAAGGAATCGCCGTGCTGTACCTGGCTTCGCAATCCCCGCGCCGTCGGGAACTTCTCGCGCAGATCGGCGAATCCCACCGCACCCTCGACGTCGATGTCGAAGAAATCCGTCAGTCCGGCGAATCGCCCGACGATTACGTCTCCCGCGTCGCGCTGGACAAGGCCCGTGCCGGTTTCGCGCGGGTGGCCGCGGAGGCGGGCGCCCGTGTCCTGGGCGCCGACACCGAAGTGGTGCTCGGTGACGACGTCTTCGGCAAGCCCCGCGATGCGGCCGACGCGGCCGACATGCTGAGGCGGCTTTCGGGTATCGAGCACCGTGTGGTGTCCGCCGTGTGGCTCGTAGAGGCTGTCGGCGAGCGTCGGGTGGTGTCGGTATCGACGGTGCGCTTCGCGGCGCTCCCGGAGGCCGATATCGCGTCCTACATCGATACGGGCGAGTGCTTCGGCAAAGCCGGCGCGTATGCCATCCAGGGACGTGCCGCCGCTTTCTTGGAACATCTTTCCGGAAGCTACACGGGCGTCATGGGCTTGCCTTTGTTCGAAACGTCCCGACTGCTTCGCGGACCGTGACAGGCGCGGGACGCGCGGGCTATAAAGCACGATGACTCAAGGAAAAGGGCGCGCGGTGAGCGAGGAAATCCTGATTAATGTCACGCCGCGTGAGACGCGCGTGGCCGTTGTCGAAAACGGCATGTTGCAGGAAGTCCACGTCGAACGTGCGACCAAGCGCGGCTATGTGGGCAACGTCTACAAGGGCCGGGTGCAGCGCGTCATGCCCGGCATGCAGGCGGTGTTCGTCGAGATCGGACTGGAGCGCGCGGCGTTCCTGCATGCTTCCGACATCGTCCGTCCGTCGCTGCCGCCGACCGATGCCACCGAAGGCAAGTCCAACGGACACGGTCCGGTGCCGCCGATCAGCGAACTGGTGCACGAAGGCCAGGAAATCGTCGTTCAGGTGGTCAAGGATCCGATCGGCAGCAAGGGCGCGCGGCTGTCCACGCATCTCTCCATCCCGTCGCGTTACCTGGTACTGCTGCCCCATTCACGCACGCTGGGCGTGTCCGTGCGCATCGAGGAAGAAGCCGAGCGCCAGCGGCTGAAGGACATCATCCTTCCACTGATCGGCGAGAACCACCTCGGTTACATCGTGCGGACGAATGCGGAAGGCCAGTCGGAAGAATCGCTGGCGTTCGACGTGACCTACCTCAGCAAGGTCTGGCGCGTCGTGCAGGAGAACATTCAGAAGGCGAAGGTCGGCGAGCGCGTCTACGAGGAACTCTCGCTGCCGCTGCGTTCACTGCGCGATTCGCTCAACGACGGCATCGAGAAGGTACGCGTCGATTCACGCGAAACCTACGAGAAAACCGTCAAATTCGTGGCCAAGTTCATGCCGGTGCTGTCCGACCGCATCGAGCACTACGCGGGCGAGCGTCCCATCTTCGATCTCTACGGCGTGGAGGACGAGATCCAGCGCGCGCTGCGCAAGGAAGTCCCGCTGAAATCCGGCGGTTACCTGATCGTCGACCAGACCGAAGCGATGACCACCATCGACGTCAATACGGGCGGCTACCTCGGCAGCCGCAACCTCGAGGAAACGGTGTACCGCACCAATCTCGAGGCGGCGCAGGCGGCCTCGCGCCAGCTGCGCCTGCGCAATCTCGGCGGCATCATCATCATCGACTTCATCGACATGATCGACGACGAGCACAAGCGGCAGGTGCTGCGCATGCTCGAAAAGGGCCTGGTCAAAGACCACGCCAAGACCACGGTCTATCCGATGTCGGCGCTGGGTCTGGTCGAGATGACCCGCAAGCGCACCACGGAAAGCCTGGAGCGGCAGCTGTGCGAACCATGCCCCGCATGCAGCGGCCGCGGTACGCTGAAAACGGCCGAGACCGTGATCTACGAGATTTTTCGCGAGATCACCCGCGCCGTGCGCCAGTTCAATGCGCAGAAGCTGCTCGTCATGGCCAGCCCGAAAGTCGTCGGCCGCATTCTCGAAGAAGAATCGGCGGCGGTGGCCGAGCTCGAGGAATTCATCGCCAAGAGCATCCGCTTCCAGGCGGAAGAACACTATTCGCAGGAACAGTTCGATGTCGTTCTTCTTTAAGCCCGGCGATCGTCGCCGGAACGTCGGCCGGTGAGTGCCGGCTGGCGCCATCGCCTGAGACGCCTGCGGTTCTTCCTTCTGGGTCTGGTCGCGAGCGTGCTGGTCGTGCTCGCGCTGATCATGGCGCTTGGCCAGCTGCTGCTGCCGCTGGCGGCGCGGTATCCCGATCGTGTCGCAGCGATGCTGAGCGACGCCTTGCACAGGCCGGTTCACTTCGCGTCCCTGGAAGGGTTCTGGCGACCTTCCGGCCCGTTGTTCGTGATGCGCGATGTGACGGTGTCGCCCACCGATGGCGGTGAGCCGCTGCGTCTGCCCCAGGCGGCGGTCAAACTCGATTTCGGCGCCTTCATCCTTCCGTCGCGTCATCTGATCAACCTGCGGCTCCGCGATCTGCGACTGGGGCTGCGCCGTGCGCCCGACGGTCGCTGGAGCATCGACGGTTTCGCCACCGGCGGCGGCACGCAGAAGGTCTCGCTGGACAACCTTTCAGCGGACCTGTGGCTCAGCAACCTGCGCCTCGACATAAACGACGAGACCACGAGACGACACTACGGGCTGATCGCCGATCAGCTGCGTGTCAGTCTCGAGGACAACGCGTTGCGCATCGGCGGCACCCTGCGCCGTGAAAACGTCAGCACGGTGCTCACGGCCGCGGGGCGGTTCGCCGCCGACGGTTCGCATGGCCGGGTGTACGTGAAGGGCGCGGACGTGGATTTTGCCGCGCTCACCGGCGACTTCGAGGCCGGTGGCTACGCACTCGCCGGCGGCAAAGGAAATATCGAGACATGGCTGGACTGGCGCGACGCCAGGGTCGTGCGCATGACGTCGCGTATCGATCTCGATGGTCTCGCGGTACGTGGCCCTGCGCGCACGGTGACCACGGCAGGCCTGCACGGTATCGTCAGCCTGCATCGCACGGCCAACGGTCAGCGCGTGGACTGGGCGGGGCGTGACGGTGGCGATCTCGCGCTGCTGCTGAACACGGTCGGCGACCGGACGGATGGCACCCTGGCGGGGCGCCGTGTCGACCTCGCGCCGCTGTTGCCGTGGGCGGGCATCCTTCCGCAGATGTCTCCCTCGCTCGCCCGATGGCTTGGCGAAGGGCACCCGCGCGGTCGCTTCGACGACCTGCGTGCCGACTGGAATTCCATCGACGGTATCGAATTCGTCCGTGCCGGCTTCTCCGGCCTGGGCATCGACGCGAGCGGCACGCTGCCCGGCATCGCATCGCTCAAGGGCGAAGTGCTTGGCGACGCCGAGGCGATGTCGCTCAGCCTGCCGACGCAGACGACGACGATCGACGCCACCGGCATCTTCCGCAAGCCCTTCGTCATGAAGTCACTGGGCGGCGACATCGCCGTGTACAAGGACGAGGGCGACTGGCACATCGGTCTCGATCCGCTCGATTTTCGCGGCGAAGGCTTCGGCGGTCAGGCGCGGGGGGAATTCGTTCTGCCCGCCGCCGACACGGGGCCTTTCATGGATATGTACGTCGCGCTGGGCGAAGGCGACGTGGCCGCGGCGAAGCTGTTCTGGCCGATTCACTCGATGTCGGAAGGCTCGCAGAACTGGCTCAACCGCGCGATCGTTTCCGGGCGTATCGAAAGCGGCTCGGCCCTCATTCGGGGCAACCTGCGCGAGTTTCCGTTCAGGAATCACGAGGGGCGATTCGAAGGTCGCGCCGTCATCGACGATACCGTGCTCGACTACGGCACGGGCTGGCCACGTGCCGAAGGCATTTCCGCCGTCGCGAGCTTTGTCGACAACGGCATGTCGATCGACGCCTCGGAAGGCCATTCGCTCGGCAATGCCATCAGCGCGGCATCGGCGGTGATCGCCGACTTCGGTGAGGGCGTGCTCGATCTGAAGCTGAGCGGCGCCGGGACAGGTGGCAGCTACCTCGATTTCGTGAAGAACAGTCCGGTCGGCACCAGCAGCCGCGAAACGCTGGACAAGATGAAGCTCGGTGGCACCGGTGAATTCGGATTCAACCTGCTGTTGCCGCTGAAGGACACGAAGGACTTTACCCTCGACGGCAGGGCGACCATCAAGGATGCGGATCTCGTCGCCGACGCGTGGAAGCTGCGCCTGGATAAGATCACCGGCCCCATGAGCTTCGACGGTAAGGGGTTCACGGCGCAGGGTCTGAAGACGCTGTTCCGCGGCCAGCCCGCGAATCTGGACCTCGCCATCGCGGGCGGCACCGGTGATCCGGCGAAGATCGTCGACGCGACGGTCACGGGCGCGTTCACGATGGACGAACTGGTAGGTCAGTACGAAAACCTCAAATGGCTGGCGGACATCGCCAGGGGCCGCGGCACGTTCCGGGTCGGTTTCGACCTCAGCAAGACAGGGGAGGGGGATGCCACCGCGCAGACCCTGACGGTCGACTCCGACCTGCGCGGCGTCGAGCTGCTGATGCCGACGCCGGTGAAGAAAGCCGCCAGCGTGCCCCAGCCGCTATCGGTGCGCGTCGGTCTGCCGGTCGACGGTGCGCGTCTCGATGTCGCCATCGGCGATGTCGTGCGCGGGCGCCTGCGTCTGCCCACCGACAAGGTTCCCATCGCCGCCGCCTTCAATCTCGGCACCAGCGTGCCCGCCGCCCTGCCTGCACAGGGTTACCTCATCGGTGGACATGCCGCGAAGCTCGACGTATCCGGATGGGTGCAGTACGTCGTGGGCCTGTCGACGGGCGGGACAGGGCCGGGACTGAGTTCGCTCGACCTGGTGACCGACGACGCCGAGGTTTTCGGCCAGCATTTCGCCGACATGCATATCGTCGCCAATCCCGGTCCGCAGGCGCTGGCGCTCAAAGTCGAGAGTGAGGCCCTCGCCGGCCAGATGACCGTACCTAATGAAGAAATGCGGCGCCGTGGCATCACGGCACGGATGGATCGCATCTGGTGGCCATCGGCCGACGATGCCGCGGACGCCGCGAAGAAGGGCAAGGCCGCCGCGGGTGCGGCCGCTACGGTCGCCTCCACGGCGGCCAGGGCCGAAGAAGCCAAAGACAATGCCGCTGCCGCCAGGAAGCCGGCCGATGCGAACGAGGCGGGTGTCGCTCCGTCCAGCCTGCCACCGATGCATCTGCAGGTCAGCGATATGCGTCTGGGTAAGGCGAAGCTCGGCGAAGCCCGGCTGGAAACCTGGCCGACGGACGAAGGCATGCACATCGACCAGCTGCGTGCGCAGTCGAAGAACGTACAGATCACCGCGTCGGGTGACTGGAACGGTGACGAAAAGCGCAGCAGGACGCATCTGGCGATGGACTTCGCCTCCGAGGACGTGGCGCGCATGTTCGACGCGCTCGGTTTCGCAGGCATCCTGCAGGGCGGGCGCACGTCGGCACGGCTCGACGCGACGTGGCCCGGTGGCCCTTCCGCGCTTGCGCTGGCGAACATGGACGGCACGCTGAAGGTCGACGTGGCCAAGGGCCGGATCCTCGAAGTGCAGCCCGGCGTCGGTCGTCTGTTCGGACTGGTATCCGTGACCGATCTGCCGCGTCGCATGGCGCTGGATTTCGGTGACGTGCTCGGCAAGGGTTTCGCGTTCGATTCGATCACCGGCGACTTCCGCTTCGCCAACAGTGACGCGAGCACCAGCAACCTCAAGATTCGCGGCCCCGCCGCGGAGATCACCATCACCGGCCGGGCGGGCCTGAAGGCTCGTGATTACGATCAGGAGGTGCTGGTGGTGCCGCACCTCGGCAACAGCCTGCCGGTCGTCGGTGCGCTGGCCGGCGGTCCCGTCGGCGCCGCGGCGGGTCTCGCCGTTCAGGGCATCCTGGGCCGCGGTCTGAACCAGGCGGCGCGCAAGCGATACCACGTCACGGGCAGCTGGGATAAACCCGTGTTCACCCCGATCGAGAAGGGCGAGCCCTCCACGGCCACCAAGCCGTTGTAGGAGCGCGCCCTGCGCGCGAAAAGCATGCCGGATCCGGACGCGCTTCAGGTCTTCGTTTTGCTGAACGGAAACAGCTGCTGCCTCACGAACCCATCCGGCATGTAGTCACCCACCACGCCGTATTTCTCCGGAAACTGCTTCGTCGACTTGACGGCGGTACCGAACGCATAGTCGATGAAGGCGTAATGCGCCGCATAGTTCTTGTCGATCGCTTCGTCGTCCGACGCGTGATGCCAGTGATGGAAATCAGGTGTCACGAGGACGTACTTCAAGGGACCCCACGGCAGATGCACGTTGGCGTGGTTGAACACCGCCTGGAAGCCGACCACCAGAATGTACGCGTTGGTTACCGCTTCGCTGAAACCCAGCACGTAAAGCGGAGCCAGCACGCAGACGCGGGTGAACAGCAGTTCCAGCATGTGCTGGCGTGAACCCGCCAGCCAGTCCATCGTCTTCACGCTGTGGTGTACGGAATGGAAGCGCCAGAGGAAAGGCACCTCGTGATACGCACGGTGCGTTGCATACTGCGCCAGGTCGGCGACGAGAATGCACAACAACAGCTGTGGCACGAAATGGATGCTCGCGACCATACGCTGGAAGTCGCTGTTCACCAGCCAGGTGAACGCGTGGTGGATCAGGAAGTTCACCACGAGCAGCGCGAGGCCCACCGCAAAGTGATTCACGGCGAAGTGCTTCATGTCGGTCTGCCACTCGAAGCGAAACACCGACTGGCCACGGTAAAGCGGAAACAGTTTTTCGATCACGACGAACAACACCGTCGAGCCGAGCAGGTCGAGGATGAACCAGTCGAGGCCGATGTAGGGCGTGTGGTCGGGAAATGCGCCTACCGGCACGCGCGACCCGCCGAGCGCGACGGCGGCGAGTACCATGGCGAACGCGGCGATATTGAGGTTGCGGCGGCGGCCGAGGATGACGTTCGCCAGCGACAGGCCGCCGGCGATCAGCAGCGCACCCAGCAGTGCCTGACGCAGGACATCCACCGAATACTTGTGCCGCAGATCGGGCGTGGTCAGGTACTGGGGGAAATGAAAGGCAATGACGGCCAACAGGCAGAGGAAGCCGAGCGACAGCGCGATCGCCGTGCTGACCATGGCCTTGCGGGGGTCGAGGTGACCGCTTTTGTTCAGCAGGTCGCGTGTTTCGTCGACGACCGCTTCCGCACGACGGACAGGCGCCGTCGCGACACGACGGGCGATGGCCCGCTTCTTTCCCCTGCTCATGGAGGCTCCGTTCCGGTGAGTCTGGACGAATCCTAGCACCCGGCCGGCCTGGGGGTTGCCTGGGCCGTCCGCCGCCGGTGACGCAGGAGGGACCAGGGTTTAAGCTGACCCCATCCGACCCCACCTGTGGGGTTCCCCATCTCTACCGGCGAACCTGATGGATTCCCTGATTTCCCTTGCCGAACGGCGCCTGCTCACCCCCGGCGGCCTGGCTTCCACCGACCTCGATCGCGTCTTTTCCCAGCTGATGGGGCCGTCGATCGACGCGGCGGATTTGTATTTCCAGCATTCCCGCAGCGAGTCGTGGGTGCTGGAGGAAGGCATCGTCAAGGATGGCAGCCACTCGATCGAGCAGGGTGTGGGCGTGCGCGCCATCTCCGGTGAGAAGACCGGTTTCTCCTATTCGGACGAAATCGTGCTTCCGCAGCTGCTCGAAGCCTCCCGTGCCGCGCGCGCGATTGCGCAGGGCGGAGCGGGTGCCGGCAAACCGCTGGCCATCGCGACCGGGCGCGGGCTGTATCCGGCCATCGACCCGGTCGAGAGCCTGCCCAACGAAGCCAAGATCGCGCTCCTGCGCGAGGTCGATGCCTATGCGCGTTCGCGCGATCCGCGCGTCAGGCAGGTCATCGTCAGCCTGGCGGCCACGCTCGACACGATCCTCATCGCCGGCTCGGACGGCACGCTGGCCGCCGACGTGCGTCCGCTCGTGCGTCTCAACGTCCAGGTCATCGCCGAGCAGAACGGCCGCCGCGAGCAGGGTCATTCCGGTGGCGGCGGTCGTTACGGCTATGGCGAACTGATCGAGAACGGTCGCGCCCACGCCTTCGCCGAGGAAGCGGTGCGCCAGGCGCTGGTCAATCTCGAAGCGGTGGATGCGCCGGCCGGCAACATGACCGTCGTGCTTGGCCCGGGCTGGCCGGGCGTGCTGCTCCACGAGGCCATCGGCCATGGTCTCGAAGGTGACTTCAACCGCAAGGGCAGTTCCGCCTTCACCGGTCGCATCGGCCAGCGTGTCGCGGCCGACGGAGTGACCATCGTCGATGACGGCACGCTGCCGGGTCGCCGTGGCTCGCTGAGCATCGACGACGAAGGCACGCCGACCGAATGCACCACGCTGATCGAGAACGGCATTCTCAAGGGTTACATGCAGGACAAGCTCAACGCGCGGCTGATGGGCGTCAGGTCCACCGGTAACGGTCGTCGCGAGTCCTTCGCGCAGCTGCCGATGCCGCGCATGACCAACACCTACATGCTCGCCGGTAACCGTGAGCCGGAGGAGATCATCCGGTCGGTCAAGCGTGGCCTCTACGCCGTGAACTTCGGCGGCGGTCAGGTCGACATCACCAACGGCAAGTTCGTCTTCTCGGCGAGCGAGGCCTACCTCATCGAAGACGGCAAGGTCACGCGTCCGGTCAAGGGTGCCACCCTGGTGGGCTCCGGCCCCGAGGTGCTCACGCGCGTCTCGATGATCGGCAACGACCTCGCGCTCGACGAAGGCGTGGGCGTGTGCGGCAAGGACGGGCAGAGCGTGCCCGTCGGTGTTGGCCAGCCGACGTTGCGTGTCGATGGCATGACCGTCGGCGGCACCGCGGCCTGACCGCCAATACGTTGACGTGGAACGTTTTCGTGACATACCTCGCAAGAGGTATGTCACCAAGGAACGCATGCAACATGCGTTCCGGTCTTGATCGAAGCTATCCTCTGCCGGGCAAACCGGACGCCCGTCACGGAATGCGAACTCACTCTGCGAAAAGTCGTGCTTCGAGCACCCTCTAGTATTGTGAGTGACATTCAGCAAGCGGAAGATCCGCGCTGACAGCGTATGGATGGCTAAAGCCCGGGGCAAGGCGGGTCCGCCTCCACTCACCGCGAAACGAACGAAGACCGCCGGCGCGACATGCGCTGGCGCAGGCGTTCGTGCGCGCCTGGGAATGTGCTGTCGATCACGCGGCTCACCTCACACGTGGCACATACAGGGGACCCCTCGTCCATGAAGCGACAACCCACATCACCCCACGGTACGCCGAGGCTGGCGAGGCTGTCCGCCTTGCTCGTCATCGCGCTCCTGGGCGTGACCGCGACGGCGCAAGCCGTCACGCTCGCGCCCTCGGACCGGCAGGACATCAATCTCGGTGCCCGGCCCTGGAAATACACCAAGCAGGCCATCACCAACCCCAATGATCCGGTGACCTACGCGCCGCTGCCCAACGGCGACGACGGCGCCCTGGTCAACTACAACGACAGCGCGTGGCTGACCGTCGGCATCCCGCACGCGGCCAACGACTTCACCACCTTCATCAACCAGGAGTCCGGCGGTGGCCAGGGCAGCCTGGACGGCGAGACCAGCTGGTATCGCGTCAGGCTCGACGACTCGGCGAAGTTCGCCGGCAAGAAGGTCATGGTCGAGTTCGAAGGTGCGCACACGGGTGACCGTGTCTACATCAACGGCCATTTCGTTCCCGGCACCGGCGTGCTCAACCAGCCAGGCCAGAAGGACGCGCAGGCGACCCACGTCATCGGCTTCGTGCCGCACATCGTCGACCTGACGCCTTTCCTCAAATTCGACGGCACCGACGTGCTGGCCGTCAAGGTCAGCCGCAGCGGCGGCGGTTTCTTCGAGGACCCGGGTTTCTCCGGTTCCTTCCGTTTTGGCCAGGCCGAAGCGGGCCTGTTCCGCCCGGTAAAGCTGCACGTCACCAACTTCGTGCACATCCCGGAAAACGTCTACGCGGGTCAGAACACCTGGGGTACCTACGTCGGTACGCAGAGCCTGAGTGCCGACCACACCTCGGCCGTCGTACGCGTGCAGACCAACGTCGCGAACGAAACCGCCGCCGCGAAGACGGTCACGCTGACGACCCAGATCGTCGACGCCGACGGCAACGTCGTGACGTCGGACCAGCAGCAGAAGTCGCTGCCGGCCAACTACGTGCCCAGCGACCAGACGCCCGTTTTCGACGAAACATTGCAGGTGAGCAACCCGCACCTGTGGTTTCCGAACAACAGCCTGGACGGCAAGCCGTACCTGTACAAGGTGCTGCACACGGTCAGTATCGACGGCGTCGTGGTCGATGCGAAGCAGAGCACGCTCGGCATTCGCGTGATCACCTGGGACAAGGACTTCCCGTACATCAACGGCAAGAAGCAATACATGTGGGGCGGCTCCGGCCGCTACGACTACCCCGCGCTCGGCTCGTCCGTGCCGGAAGAACAGCAATGGCGCGATCTGCAGCAGCTGGCCGCCGGTGGCGGCAACCTGTGGCGCCCGGGTCACTCGCCGTCCAGTCCCGAATTCGTCGAGGCGGCGGATGCGCTGGGCGTATTCATCGTGCAGCCCAGCGGCGACGGCGAGAACGGCTTCGCCACGCCCTGCGCGACCGGCGACCGGGCGTGTAACGACATGTGGACGATCAAGCGCGAGGTCCATCGTGACATCGTGATCCGCGATCGCAGCCACCCGTCGATCCTCGCGTGGGAACACGACAATGGCGTGATGTCGACACCGTTCGCGGTGGAACTTCGCGCGCTGGCACGCACGTGGGACAGCATCGCACCGCGCGCCGCGGCGGACCGCACGCCCGATGCCGCCAATGGCGACATCCTCAGCTGCTCGAAGGCCGGTTGCGAAACCTACCTGCATTCGAACGAATTCCCGAACAAACCGGCCTGGGGCGCGGAATACTGGGGTCCGGGTACGCTGCGTCATTCGTACGACTACGAGCTGGCCTTCGCGCTCAACTACCTCGTGCCGTATTCGCAGGCGCGCAAGGTCGGTACGTTCGGCATGGCGCAGTGGTACATGTCGGATACGCCGGGCGAAGTCATCGAGATGGTCGAAGGTCTCGAGGACGCGACGCACTGGACCTACCAGCGCAACCCGGACGGCAGTATCGCGACGCACGCCGACGGCAAGCCGATCAAGGGCTTCCGCCACAACGTGCGCGGCAACAACGCATCGATGACCGATGCGAACCGCTTTCCGCGCATGCTGTACTACATCTACGAATCGGTGTGGGTACCGTACGAACTGCGGCCGGTGGTCAAGCTGGCCAATCACTGGAATCGCTCCGGCAATATCCAGGTGAATGCATTCAGTAACTGCCCGAAGGTGCGCCTGCTGGTGAATGGCGTGCCGCAGGTCAGCGATCAGGTGCCCAATACCTGGGACACCATCGACGAAGCGTCTTACGCGCTCGAGAACGGCCCGGTCGACGAAGAAACCGGCAAGATGGTCGGTGCCGACAAGGCGCAGGCCACCACGAAGCTGCCCGGCCAGGTGCACTGGAACCTCACGTGGCAGTCGGGTACCGCCACCGCACAGTGCCTCGACGCACTGGGCAACGTGCGCACCGATGCCAATGGTCAGTCCGTGCAGGATACGCTGACCACGGCAGGCACCGCCGATCACATCGAGCTCGACGTCGTGCCGAACGTGGTCAAGCCCGATGGCTCGCGCTTCCAGGTCACCGCCAACGGCTCCGACGCCGCGTTCATCGTGGCGAAGGTCGTCGACAAGAACGGCGTCGTCGTACCGACGGCGGCGCAGAAGGTGACCTTCGAAGTCACCGGCGGCGCGTCCATCGTGACCTATCAGGGCGGTACGCAGCAGTACGTGGATTACAGCGCCGGTGAAGTGCCGGACAACAATGGCGGCATCCCCGAGCCGATTCACAGCTATCACTCACCGGGTTCGCCGGAGCTGCAGTTCGAAGGTGGCCTGCAGAAGATCGCCCTGCGCTCGAAGTTCACCGCCGGCCAGGTCACGGTCACCGCCACGGCGGCCGGCCTCACGGCAGGCACGGCGACGTTCAATATCGTCGACGTTCCCGCGGCTCCGAATGCTTCGGGTCCGCCGTCGATCATCGCGCAGCCCATCGGGCAGGACGTGACCGAGGGCGATGTGGGTCACTTCTCCGTGACCGCGTCCGGCACGCCGCCGCTCACGTTCACCTGGAAGAAGAACGGCGTCGCCATCGCGGGCGCCACCAGCGCGAGCTATGTGACACCGGCGTCGACGCGTGCGGATGACGGCAGCAGCTATACGGTGGTCGTGCACGGACAGGGCCCGGATCAGGAGTCGGCCCCCGCGCTGCTGAAGGTGTTTGCCTTCAGTCCGGTGACCATCACGACGCAGCCCATCGCGCAGAACGTCGACGAGGGCCAGCAGGCGCACTTCCAGGTGGTCGCGTCGGGTTCGCCCACGCTCAGCTACCAGTGGATGAAAGGCGCGGCGGAGATCCCGGGTGCGAATGGCCCGAGCTATGTCACGCCGAGCCTGACCGTGGCCGACAACAACGTGAACTACGCTGTCGTCATCAGGAACTTCGGCAGCAATGCGTCGTCGGTGCCCGCTCACCTCACGGTGAATGCCGCGCGTCCGCCGGTGTTTACCGGTGCGCTGGCCGATGTGCGTGCCAACCCGGGTCAGCCGGCGACGTTCGACGCGTCCACGCTCGTAGCGGGCACCTCGCCGTTCCACTACAAGTGGTCGGTCGGTGGCGTCGCGGTGGGCGACGATCTGCCCACGCTCACGTTGCCCTCCGTGCAGCAGAGCGATGTCGGCACGTATACCGTGTCGGTGACCAACATCACCGGCGTGGTCGCGACCGCCTCGGCGAAGCTCACACTGGCACCGCCGGGCGCGAATCTCGCCCGCGAGAAGGCGACCTCGTCCACGGAAGTGGAGAACGTCAACGGCACCGCCGCATGGCAGGCGGTGGATGGCGACGAGACCACCCGCTGGGGTTCAAAGGTCGGCGACGACAACGCGAACATCACTGTCGATCTCGGCTCGTCACGGACCTTCAACCGCGTCGTGCTGAAGTGGGAAAACGCGCACGCCAGCGAGTACAAGATCCAGTACTCCGACAGCCCCGACGGCGGCTTCCAGGACGCGTATCACACCGATACGAGCAACGGTGGCACCGAGGACTTCACCTTCGACCACCCGGTGAAGGGTCGCTATGTCCGCATGCAGGGCGTCAAGCGTGCCACGGACTACGGTTACTCGCTCTACGAGTTCGAGGTGTACAACTCGCCCGGTTGCTGCGCCATCACGGATCGCTACACGTCCGCGACGGGCTCGACGCTGGTGACGGACAACCTCAGTAGCCTGCAGTGGGATCGCGTGCAGCGTGGCTTCGCCGACCAGGGTGCGCAGTTCACGCAATCCGTCGCGATCCAGACCTGTGCGCAGGATGGGATGCGTCTGCCGACCGTCGACGAAGCGCTGGCCATCAGCGGCCAGCATTACTCCAGCGCCGCGTTCCCGGGCGCATGGAATACGTGGACCGATGGCAAGGACCCGACCGACGCGACGTTCGCCTTCCAGGTGAGTTCGCTGGGCGATATCCGCCGCGAAGTGGCCGAGAACAATCCGGGTCATGTGCTCTGCGTCAAGGGTACGAAGGTGGTCGCGCCGACGATTACGGCTCAGCCGGGCGCCCAGAAGGCCGGTGTCGGTCGTTCCGCGCACTTCGCCGTGACGGCGACGGGCGTGGGTCCGCTCAGCTACGACTGGTACACGGTGGCCAGGGACGCCAACGACCAGGACGTGCTCACGTTCGTCTCGAGCACGGCCGACGGTACCTATGCCACGCGTGCCCTCACGGCCGCGCAGAATGGCACGGTGTATCGCGTCAATGTCGTCAGCGCGCAGGGCATCACCGCGGCAAGCAACAACGTCGTGCTGACCGTCGATAATTCGACGGCCGGCTTCGATCCGCCGGCATGGGCCGGTCCGGTGACGCAGCCGGGTGGCGGCAACGACAACGGCGGTGGCAATCCGGCCAGCCCAGGTCAGCCGGGTGACGGCAAGGGGGGCGTGAACATCGCGCTCGCTTCCGCCGGTGCGTCCGCGTCGTCGTCCCTCGGTACGGAGCGTCCGGACCTGAGTCCGTCCGCCGCGATCGATGGGGACTTCGATACGCGCTGGGGTTCGGTGCAGCAGGTGGATCCGGTCGACCTGGTGGTCAACCTGGGGTCGGTGAAGAGCTTCGACCACGTGATCATGCGTTGGGAGAACGCGTCGTCGGCGCAGTACACCATCGATGTTTCCAGCGACGGCAAGTCGTGGAACACCATCGTGGGTCCGGTTGTGGGCAAGGGTGGCGTCGACACGCAAACGTTCCCGGTGCAGACGGCGCAGTACGTGCGCATGAACAGCCTGAAGCGCAACACCGGCTACGGTGTCTCGATGTTCGAGTTCGAGGTGTATGCCGCCGCGCCTCCGCCGTCGTTCATCACCCAGCCGCAGTCGCAGAGCGTGACGGCGGGGCAGGCGGCGAGCTTCGGCGTCAGCGTCAAGGCGAGTAGCGCGGTCAGCTATCAGTGGCGACGTAACGCCGCCTCGGTGGCCGGCGCCACATCGGCGACCTTCGGCTTCACCGCGACGACCGCGGATGCGGGTAGCTACGATGTGGTCGTCACCGATGCGTCGGGCCGCAGCGTCACCAGCAGCGCGGCGACGCTGACGGTGCAGCAGCCGGTCGCCTCGCAGGACCCGGCACCGGCCAGTGGCAACCTGGCACTGAATCGACCAGTGCTGGCATCGGACACCGAGAACGCCGTGGCATTCAAGGCAGCCAACGTCAACGACGGTGACGCCGGTACGCGCTGGTCCTCGGGCTTCACGGACGACCAATGGATCCGCGTCGACCTCGGCTCGGTGAAGTCGGTGAACAAGGTGGTACTGAACTGGGAGAACGCGCATGCCATCAAGTACCTGATCGAGGTGTCGATGGATGGCCAGTCCTGGAGCACCGCGTACGCGAAGGCCGGCAGCACGGGTGGGGTCGAAACGCTGACCTTCCCGGCCGTCTCGGCCCGATACGTGCGCATGCACGGCCAGACGCGTTCCACGCAGTACGGCTACTCGCTGTGGGAGTTCGAGGTGTACGGTGCGGATGCAGGCACGACGCCGACCGATCCGTCCAATCCGGGCACCGGCACGAACGATCCGTCGACGGGCTTCGACTACGACGTGTACCCGGGCTTCATCGGCACGCAGCTGCGCAACGCGACCAACGGCAAGTGGCCCGACGACAAGGTGTTCGTCGCCGTCATCGGCCGCGACCCGACCACCAACGTGTTCTCATGGGTGAAGCCGGACGGCACGACTGTGCCGCTCGCCGTGGAGGACAACGATGCTACGGGTCACCTGACCAAGAACGGACAGAACTATCCGAACTACTTCTTCACGCTCGCGCAGTCGAAACTGCTCAAGCTGCCGAAGCTGAGTTCGGGGCGTATCTTCGTCTCGGTCGGCGAGCCGATGTACATCAAGGTGCTCAAGGCGGCCGATAACACCATCGGTTTCGCCGGTCCCAACCCGCTTAACGCGACGGACCCGAACATCGACGTGTACTACGACTGGTATGAGTTCACCTGGAACGACGATGCCATCTTCATCAACACGACGCAGGTGGATCAGTTCTCCATCCCGCTGTCGCTCGATGTGTATGGCGGTAACAAGACCCGTCACGTGAACTCGGGTATCACGCAGACACGTGCGCAGATCTTCGCCGAGTACAACCAGGAGGTGCCGGCGGAGTTCCAGATCGCCGATGCCGATCCGATCCGGATCCTGGCCCCGGGCAAGGCGGCGTTCGATGTGGGCAAGCCGCAGGAGCATTACTTCGACGATTACATCGACCAGTCGTGGACGTACTACCAGTCCCACGTGCTGCAGATGAGCATCGGTGCCAAGCAGTTCGAAGGTTCCGTGGTCGATGGCGTGCTGGTGTTCAGACACACGAACTGGGCGGACACGCACGAGCCGGACGAGCCGCAGGGCATGCTCTTCAACGTGCAGAAGCCGACCACGCAGGATGTGCTCGAAGGTAAGGGCACGCTGGCGCGATCGAACGATCCGTGGGGGGTGGAAGGCCAGCTTGAGGCGCAGATCTGTGCGGCGTTCAACCGTCACGTGATGGAAGACAACAGCGAGTGGAAGGACGCCGGCGCGTTCTACCTGCAGTCGCCGGCGAACTACTACGCGCGCTTCTGGCACCTGCATGGGGTGAACGGCAAGGCGTACGGTTTTGCGTATGACGATGTGTCGGATCAGAGCTCGACGCTGATCGAGACCCAGCCGGAGCATCTGGATCTGGGGATTGGTTGGTAAGTTGAGTACGTGAAAAAGGAAAAGGGCGGCGGAGTGATCCGTCGCCCTTTTTGTTTGTCTTTCTCGGGATGGCTCGGCTTCGCCATCGCGGTTCGCTTCGAAGCGTTCGCACTGAGGGAGGGCGCCGCCGGCTGCCATTCCTGTCGCTAAGTCCTCCTACGGCCTTCGCCTTCGTGCGGAAGCGCTCCAGGAACGGCAACCGACGTCACCTCTGATCGGTGAGGTATACCGAGCCGAAAGCGACCACTTGCTCACCTGCGGCCGTCCGCCTGCCACCGCCCGCCCGCCACCGCGCACCCGCTACCGCTGTTGTAGGAGCGAGCCTGCTCGCGACACGGGATTGCCGCAGCCCCTAAACTCAGCCGCATTTTTCGGAATTGCCCCGAAGTCAGGGCGCTATCCATGCCGTCATGCATGAAACCAATACACGAACACCTCAAAGAAAAAGCCCGGCATCGGCCGGGCTCCTCTTCATTCCGCAGCGTCGTCCGCCTGCGAAGCTTCGAGCTCTTTCAACAGCCGATAAATCTCGCGGAACGCATGCAGCGGCTTGTTCGCGTCGCGCTCGACGCGTGCCTGACGCACGATCGATCGTACGTGCTGGCGATCGAGATCCGGATACTTGTCGAACAGCTCGCCGAGCGCTTCGTCACCACCGGTCAGCAGCTTTTCGCGTGCGGCCTCCAGGCGATGCATGTGCGCGGCTTCCTGACGCTGGCGATCACGGTCTTCACCGAGCGCGGCGCGGGCGTCGACGAAGGCGGCGTCGCCGTGGCGGCGCATCTGCTTGGCCAGGTAGGCGAGCTGACGCTTGCGGGCGATGTGCGCCGTGATTTTCCGGGTGCGGCCGATCTCGTCGACGATGTCGTCGGGCAGCTTCAGCTTGGGGATGCGGCTGGGCGGCAGGTCCATCAGCTGACCGGCGAGCTTCAGCATATCGAGTGCGTTGCGGCGCAGTTCGCTGCGGCTGGGGCCGAAGTCTTCTTCTTCCTCGTCCGCGCGCGGACGGTCGTCATGCGGCCTCATGCCTGGGTCTCCTGAATGGCGAGCGGATCGGTGGCGTCACGCTCGAAGGCGAAGCGCGGTACGGTGTTGCCGTCGTGCTGGACGGTCTCGGCGAACATGCTGGCCGGGCGTACCCAGAGGCCGTGTTCGCCATAGAGGGCCTGATAGACGACGAGTTCTTCCATCGTCTCGCTGTGCCGGGCGGTGCCCAGCACGCGATAGGGCATGCCCTTGAAGTGGCGGTAGTAGCCGACACGGATGCTCATAACGGTTCCATGGCACCATGGACGGTGCGCTGCGTTGCTTTTGATCGGGTCACGCGGCCCCATATCCGATGGGTTGGCCGCGTGCGGCCCGTCATTCTAACCCAGCCCTCCGGGAAGCCCTAAGTGAGCCTCGTTTCCACCGCCGACAGCAGCCAGCAGGACCTCGACCGCCTCGCCACCCTTGCCGAGGACACCATTCGCCGGGCCCGCGCGGCCGGCGCCAGCCAAGCGGAGGTTTCCGCCAGCATCGACACGGGACTCAGCGTCAACGTCCGTCTGGGCGAGGTCGAGACCGTCGAGCATACCCGTGACCGCGGCTTCTCGCTGACCGTGTACTTCGGCCAGCGCAAGGGCTCCGCGAGTACGGCGGACCTCAATCCGGACTCGATCCAGGCCACGATCGAGCAGGCCTGCGCCATCGCCCGGTTCACCGAGGAAGACCCGGCGGCCGGTCTGGCCGACGCCGACCGTATGGCCACGAGCTTCCCCGACCTCGACCTCTGGCACCCATGGGACCTCGACGTGGACCAGGCTATCGCGCTGGGCCAGGCCATCGAGGACGGCGGTCGCGAGGTGGCGGGCATCACCAATTCCGACGGTTCCAGCGTCAACACGGGCCGGAGCCTGTCGGTCTACGCCAACTCTCACGGCTTTCTCGGCCGCGAGCGAGGCACGCGCCATTCGCTGTCCGTCGCGCTTATTGCGGGCGAGGACGACGCCATGCAGCGCGACTACTGGTACGACAGCGGCCGCCGCGCGCAGGACTTCATGGACCCCGCCGAGATCGGTCGCAAGGCCGCCGAGCGCACGCTGTCGCGCCTGAATGCGCGTCGCCTCGGTACACGCCAGTCGCCGGTGCTGTTCGCACCGGAAGTCGCCCGCGGCCTGCTCGGGCACCTGCTCGGCGCGATCAGCGGCGGATCGCTGTACCGCCGGTCGAGCTTTCTCGTCGACCACGCGGGTAAGCAGATCCTGCCGTCGTGGTTCCGTCTCGATGAGAAACCGCTCATTCCTCGCGGTCTGGGCTCGTCCGTTTTCGATGCCGAAGGCGTCGCCACGGTCGAGTCGCCGCTGGTCGTGGATGGCGTGTTGCAGCGTTACATCCTGGGCAGCTATTCGGCACGCAAGCTGGGTCTGCAGTCCACCGGCAACGCCGGTGGCGTGCACAACCTGGTCGTGAAGACGGGTGACGACGACCTCGCCGGCATGCTGCGCCAGCTCGGTACCGGCCTGCTCGTCACCGAGGTGATGGGGCAGGGTGTGTCGATCGTGACGGGCGATTATTCCCGCGGCGCGTCGGGTTTCTGGGTGGAAAACGGCGAAATCGCCTACCCGGTCGAAGAGATCACCATCGCGGCGAATCTGCGTGACATGTACGCCGGCCTGGCGGCGGTCGGTGCCGACGTGGACCGGCGCTCGCACGTGCTGACCGGGTCCTGGCTCATCGAGAAGATGACCATCGCCGGCGAATGACCGGGTCCGGGCGGTCGTGACGGACGGCCCGACCCTGCCGGAAGTCTGCTTGACAGGCTCACGGCGCTCTCCGACAGTGGGCGCGACATCTTACGGAGCAGCGCCATGAGTACGCCGTCCGACCACATCCCGCCGACACCGCCGCCTGCACCTCCGCCGCCGTCGCCGCCCCCGTATGGCGCCCCGCCGTACGAACCGGTGCCGCCAGCCTCCGCGCACACCAACGACGACAAGAACCTGGCAATGCTCACGCATCTGTCCGGGCTGATCCTCAGCATCATCGTGCCGCTCGTCGTCTGGCTGATCAACAAGGACAAGGCGGATAAGGGCTACCTGGTGGCCGAGGCCAAGGAAGCGCTGAACTTTCAGCTGACCGTGCTTATCGGTTACGTGATCTGCTGGATCCTCACGGTGATCCTCATCGGTGCCTTCCTGCATCTGGTTCTGTGGATCGTCAACATCGTCTTCTGCATCCTCGCCGCGATAAAGGTGAGTCAGACGGGAACGTATCGGTATCCGTTCGCCTTGCGGCTGGTGAGCTGATTCGAACCGTTGTGACGGAAAGAAAAAAACCCGCTCAGGCGGGTTTTTTTCGTTCGGCGGCAGGGCTGGGCCTCACCGTCGCGTTGCCTCGCGCCGTGGGCGGTTAGTGGCCGCGATTGGCGGAATAGCGGGCGAGGTCCGCCAGCCATTCGGCACGAGGACCGAGCGGGGCGATGGCGTCGAGGGCATCGTCGACCAGGGCGGTCAGGTGTGCCTTCGAGGCGTCGAGGCCGATGATCGACGGGAACGTCGGCTTGTCGGCTGCCGCGTCCTTGCCGGCGGTCTTGCCGATGACGGCGGATTCGCCCTCGATATCGAGGATGTCGTCGCGGACCTGAAACGCCAGTCCGACGGCATGGCCGTAACGGTCCAGTCGTTGCAGCAAGGCGTCATCCCGGCACCCGGCCGCGAGAGCGCCGAGGCGAACCGAGGCGCGGATCAGGGCGCCGGTCTTGTAGGCGTGCATGCGCTCGAGCTCATCGAGCGACAGCCGGGTACCCACCGCCGAAAGATCGAAGGCCTGGCCGCCGGCCATACCTTCGGCACCGCAGGCCGCACCGAGGGTGCGCAGCATGGCGATCCGTGCCATGGCGTCGTCATCGGCGCCGAACGGCGTGGCCAGAATCTCGAACGCCAGCGCCTGCAGCGCATCCCCGGCGAGGATCGCCATGGCCTCGCCAAAGACGATGTGGCAGGTCGGGCGGCCGCGGCGCAGGTCGTCGTCGTCCATGGCCGGCAGGTCGTCGTGCACGAGCGAATACGCGTGGATGATCTCCACGGCACTCGCGGGCGCGTCGAGGATCCCGCCGTCGCAACCGAGGGCATGGCCCGCTGCGTAGACGAGCAGGGGGCGCAGACGCTTGCCACCGCCCAGCACCGCGTAGCGCATGGCGCGATGGAGTTCGGTGGGGGCGAGGTCTTCGGCGGGCAGCGCGCGCGCGAGCGCGTCGTCTGCACGGCCGACCAGCGCCTTGAGCGGCGCGGGCAGGTCAGTCGGTGCGGGAGTCAAAGGCTTCGGCGGTTTCGGGGGCTTCGGGATCGAGCAGGAGTCGCACGCGCAGTTCGGCCTGCTCCAGCGCCGTCTGGCAGTGGCGATAGAGGCCGATGCCGCGCTCGAAGGACTTGAGGGACTCGTCGAGACTGAGTTCGCCGCCTTCCATCCGTGTGACGAGTTGCTCGAGTTCGTCGAGCGAATGCTCGAACTCGGCGATCGAGGGAGTGGCGGCGACAGGGGCGGACGACTTCGGCATGGCCGCAAAACTAGCTCACATAGGCTTTTTGATCAATCGCGCGGCGAATCAGGCGTCCTCATCCCACGTGAGGACCCCATCCGCTTCCTGGAACAATTGTCGGCCGCGTTCGCTCATCCAGCGGGATCCGACGGCGACCAGTTCCTTGCCTGACCACAGCAGCGGCATGCGCGGACGGCGCCACGGCGGCACCGCGCCCTGCTGGAACAGGTCACGCAGTTCGCGGGTGTGCCGGTCCCCCTCGGGACGCAAGGTTTCGCCGCCGGAGCGATAGCGCACCTGTAGCGGCTCCCGGAGTCGCGCGGAGCCCAGGGTGAGCGTGCCCCCACCGGGCAGCGCCAGCGGCTCACCCGACCACATGGCCGACCATTCGGTATCGAACGAGGGCAGGCGCCGCATGGCCCACAGGCGGCCGCGCCAGACACGCACCTCCGTATCCAGCCAGCCGACCAGCGGAAGCTTTTCGGCGCCGCCTTCGCGGGCCTGGCGTTCCAGTTGCAGTCGCTGTCCGGTCGTGGGGGCGGACAGGCCCTGCGTGTGCAGCCAGTGCTCGAGCAGTGGCGTCCGCCACGCCGGCTGAAGCGCGAGCCAGCCTTCGGCATCCAGCGTTCTCTCGGGGCGGCGCACGGTTTCCAGTGCATCCATCCAGGCATCGCGCAGGCTGTCGGCCGCTTCCATGCATAGCCGCGCGCTGTGCGCGATGCTGGTGCCAGCCTGAGGCCAGCGTTCGAGAAGCACGGGAAGCACGCTGCCGCGCAGGTAGCCACGGGCGATCGACGGGTCGTCGTTGGACGGGTCGTGAATCGTCGACAGGGCATGCGTGGCGACATGCTCGAGCAGCGCGTCGCGCGGCAGGTCGAGGAGTGGCCGCCAGAGCATCCCCGCGCCTGACGGACGCAGCGGACGCATGCCGCCCAGGCCGTCGGGCCCCGCGCCACGCAGAAGTTTCAGCAGCACGGTCTCGACCTGGTCGTCCCGATGATGCGCCAGCACCATGCGCTCGCCGGGACGCAGCGATGCAGCGAAGGCGGCGTGCCGCGCACGTCGCGCGGCGGATTCGACCCCTTCGCCGCGACTGAGATCCACGGAGACACGGGATACCTCGAGAGGTATTTCCAGACCGTCGCAGAAGCGTCGGCAGTGCGAAGCCCACGCGCCGCTTTCGGCATGCAACCCGTGGTCCACATGCAACGCACGCAACGGCGGGCGTGGGGAATGGGTCGCCAGGGCGTGCAGGAGGGCGCTCGAGTCCGGCCCGCCACTGAACGCGACGACGAGCGCAGCCCTGGGAGCGTCACTGAGAGCGCTCGCCACGTGATCGGTCAGGGAACGACTCATTTGCCCTTGCTTCGCATGCGCACGTAAAGGTGTTTGGCGTTGCCGAACTGACGCTCGTCCACGTCGAACAGGCCGATGCCGTTGATCAGGCCGCTCAGTTTGGCGTAGCCGTAATTGCGTGAATCGAAGTCGGGTGAGCGCTTGCTGAGGATGCTGCCGATGCCGCCGAGCGCGGCCCAGCCATTTTCATCGGAAGCGGCTTCCACCGCGTTGCGCAGGCGATTGACAAGCTTGGTATCGCCGCGCAGTTCGCTGGCGGACTTCGGTGCGGGCGCTTCATCGCCCTCGTTTTCGCTGGCGCCCACCAGCACCTCGGTGTAGATGAACTTGTCGCACGCGGAGACGAACGGTTTGGGCGTCTTCAGTTCGCCGAAGCCGTAAACGATCAGCCCCGCCTCGCGAATACGCGACGCCAGCCGCGTGAAGTCACTGTCGCTGGAAACGATGCAGAAGCCATCGAAGCGTTCGGAGTACAGCAGGTCCATCGCGTCGATGATCATCGCGGAGTCCGTCGCGTTCTTGCCGGACGTATAGGCGAACTGCTGGATCGGCTGGATCGAATGATCGAGCAGGGCGGCCTTCCATCCGTTGAGGTTGGGGCCGGTCCAGTCGCCGTAGATGCGCTTCACGTGCGCGGTGCCGTACTTCGCCACTTCGGCGAGCAGGCCGTCGACGATGGCGGGGCGGGCGTTGTCGGCGTCGATCAGGACGGCGAGTTTGACGAGGACGTCGGCCATGGCGCATGTCCGCTGGGGAGATGCGCCGATGGTAACCGCAATGCCGGGACGATCAGCCCTCGGTGAAGGCGCCGTAGCCGCGCAGGCGCTTGTAGCGGTTTTCGAGCAGGGCTTCGACGGGCTGCGCTTCCAGGGCATCCAGCTCGTTGAGCAGCACGGCCTTGAGACGAACCGCCATCGACTGCGGGCTGCGATGCGCACCGCCCAGGGGCTCACGGACGATCTTGTCGATCAGGCCGTTCTCGAGCAGGCGCGGCGCGGTGAGGCCCATGACCTCGGCGGCATCCTTGGCCTTGTCGGCGCTCTTCCAGAGGATGGACGCGCAACCTTCG
Organism: Luteibacter sp. 1214; assembly: GCF_031455395.1. NCBI lineage: Bacteria > Pseudomonadati > Pseudomonadota > Gammaproteobacteria > Lysobacterales > Rhodanobacteraceae > Luteibacter > Luteibacter sp. 1214. The sequence continues at coordinate 32,484 of NZ_JAVDSQ010000013.1, read as the reverse complement.
GGCGTGATGACCGAGTACGTCGAGTACTGCAGCATCAGCGTACGGTCACCTACCCCAATGGCCAGCGCGCCGCCGGAGCCGCCTTCGCCAGTCACCGTGCAGATGATCGGCACACGCAGCTCGGCCATTTCCAGCAGATTGCGGGCGATGGCTTCGGACTGACCGCGTTCTTCCGCATTGATGCCCGGCCACGCGCCGGCCGTATCGATGAAGGTGAAGACCGGGATCCTGAACTGCTCGGCCATCTTGAACAGCCGCAGCGCCTTGCGATAGCCCTCGGGGCGCGGCATGCCGAAGTTGCGCTTCACCTTGGACTTGGTGTCGCGGCCCTTCTGGTGACCGACCACCATGACCGAGCGGCCATTGATACGGGCTAGGCCGCCCACGATGGCCTGGTCGTCCGCGAACATGCGGTCGCCCTTGAGCTCGTGGAATTCCTCGCACATCGCCTGGATGTAATCGAGGGTGTACGGACGTGCCGGGTGGCGCGATACCTGGCTGATCTGCCACGGGGTGAGATTGCGGAAGATCTCGTTGGTCTTGATCTTCAGCTTTTCACGCAGACGGCCCACTTCCTCGTCGATGTTGAAAGCCTGCCCACTGCTGGCATGACGAAGCTCTTCGATCTTCGCTTCCAGCTCGGCAATGGGTTGTTCGAAATCGAGGAAGTTGGGATTCATGAATACGAAGCATCCGGACAAGACCGCTGATTATACCCAGTGGCGCCCGGGGACGTGTGCGCGAGGGTACGGTCGGCCCGGGAGGTAAGAATTGCCCGAAATTCATGTAGGTACGACTGGCGCCGCTGTGAGGCGGTCCCCCGGGACGTGTGATCTTTGCTTCAATGCGTCGGCGGGCACGGCTGCCCGCGGCCCTGCCTCGACCTTCGCGTCGACGGGAGGATCACCTCTTCTGACGAAAGGAATCATCATGCCCGGTGCAATTCACCGTATCGCAAAACGCCGCCGCTTCTCGCTTCTGATGGTCGGCCTGGTCGCCAGCGTCTCCGGGGCGAACGTGGCGTTCGCCGAGATCCCCGGCCCCTACGCGATCCATCGCATGCCCGAGTGCGACATCGCCGCGGAAGGCCAGATCTGCCGGCTCACCGTGCCAAACGGTGACTTTGAAGGCGTAAACGACGCCTTCTGGCATGGCGAGTACCAGTGGTTCGGGTTCAACACGAAGCGCCACGCGATGGCCGATCATCTGGCGCCCTGGGTCTTCGAAGGACCTGGCGCCGACAGGTACAACGCGTCGCTGGCGCTCTACGACACGGCGAATAACCGTTATCGGACGGTGCGCCTGGCGGAGCCGGAAGACAGTGTGACCCAGTGGGTCGCCCTCCCGCCCGCCGACGCCGACGATTTCGTCTACACCGTCCACGCGCATGTCGGTGCCGAGCAGGGCGGTGCCACGGTCCTCATAGCCACCGCGTTCGACGACGGCGACAAGAAGTGGAACGCGGCGCATAAGACACAGGCCATCAAGGGCGAGTTGAACTCGGGGGGCTGGCCCTCGGGCGAACTTGTCGACAGCGTCCTCGTCCCGGCAGGCTCGCATGTCCGGCATATCGGCGTGAGGATCCAGAAAGTCGACGGCGTCGGTGCGATCAAGGCGGACGATGTCGTCGTCGTCCGTTCCTACCCCGGCCAGATTCCCGTCCAGCTGTCGGCGTCCGAATAGGCGGCGTATCGCCCGGCCGGCAGGAGCGGCCGGCGCTCAGTCGGCCGGCCGTACCATGCGCAGCTCGGTCCCCAGAACACCGGGGATCGTCCGCAAGGTGCGCACGAGGTCGGGGAGGGCGCGCACGCGCCACTGATCGCCCAGCTCCAGGCTGGCCTGGCCTTCCGCGTTGCGGTAGCCGGCCAGCATCAGCGGGGTACGTCCCCCGCGATAACCCATCAGGGCCTGACGCAGGTGCTGCGGGAAGTCCGGACCGACGCCGTTGAGTTTCAGCGTGAGCAGGCGGCCGAAGTGCTCCATGGCATCGGACAGCGCGTAGGCCTTGCGGGCACGCAGCTGATAGCCGCCGGCGAAGTCGTCGATACGCAGGCCCCCTTCGACCACGATCATGCTTCCGCGTGTAAGCAGGGGGGCGGCGTCGGTGAACACGTCACGAAAAAAGCTGGTCTCGAGCACGCCCGTCGCGTCCTCGATCTGGACGAACGCATCGCTCTCGCCACGCTTGCGCATGCCCACCACCATGCCGGCCACGGTCCACGGCGTATCTGGGCCGCGACGGAAGCGGTTGGCGTTTTCGTCGTCGTCGTTACGGCGCGGCTTGGGCGGCTGGTAGCGCTGCGGAATCTCGCCGATGGGACAGCTGCCCAGCTGCGCCAGTTCGGCCTTCCACGGGTCGGTGGGGTGACCGGACAGGTAATGGCCGAGCGTGTCGTGCTCGCCCTGCAGCAGCTGTTCGAGTGGCCACTCCGGCACCGAACCGGAGAGTTCGATGATGCTGGGGGCTTCCGCCTCACCGAACGCGTTGCCGAAGATATCGACCTGTCCCGAAGCGCGGTTCTTCGCTTCCTGGTCGGCGGCGCGCATCGCTTCGGGAATGTGCTTGACCAGGGTGGCGCGGTTCTCGCCGAGCGCGTCGAGCGCGCCGGACTGGACCAGCGCTTCCATGGTGCGCTTGTTGAGCTTGCTCGAGCCGACGCGCTGGCAGAAGTCGACCAGTCCGCGGAACGGCCCCTTCGCCTTGCGTTCGGCGACGATTTCCTCGCAGATACCCTGGCCGACGCCCTTGATCGCGCCAAGGCCGTAACGCACCACGCGCGGTTCCACCGCTTCGAACATCCAGTCCGACGCGTTGACGTCGGGCGGCAGCACCTTGATGCCGATCGCCCGCGTTTCTTCGAGGAAGGTGACGGCCTTCTCGGTGTTGTCCATGTCCGACGAAATCGTCGCGGCCATGAACTCGGCGGGGTAGTGCGCCTTCAGCCAGGCGGTCTGATACGACACCAGCGCATACGCAGCGGCGTGCGACTTATTGAAGCCGTAGCCGGCGAACTTCTCCATCAGGTCGAAGATCGCGTCGGCCTTGTCGCCCACGATCCCGTCCCTGGCGGCGCCTTCGCGGAAGGTCGCGCGGTGCTTGACCATTTCCTCGGCTTTTTTCTTACCCATCGCACGGCGCAGCAGATCGGCGCCGCCGAGCGTGTAACCGCCCACGATCTGCGCCATCTGCATCACCTGCTCCTGATAGACCATGATGCCGTAGGTCTCTTTCAGGATGGGTTCGACGCGCGGATCCGGGTACTCCACCGCTTCGCGCCCATGCTTACGCGCGCAGAAGCTCGGGATCAGATCCATCGGGCCGGGGCGGTACAGCGCCACCAGCGCGATGATGTCCTCGAAACGGTCGGCCTGGGCCTCTTTCAGCATGCCCTGCATGCCGCGCGACTCGAGCTGGAAGACGGCGACGGTCTGCGCTTTCTTCAGCAGGTCGTAGACCTTGGGATCGTCCAGCGGCAGCGATTCGATCACCAGCGCGTCCGTGCCTTCCTTCGCCCGGCGCCTGTTGATCGCCTTGACCGCCCAGTCGATGATCGTGAGCGTGCGCAGGCCGAGGAAGTCGAACTTCACCAGGCCGACCGCCTCGACGTCGTCCTTGTCGTACTGCGTGACGACGCCTTCGCCGCTGGCTTCGCAGTACAGCGGGGCGAAGTCGGTCAGCGGTGTGGGCGCGATCACCACGCCACCCGCGTGCTTGCCGGCGTTGCGGGTGAGACCTTCGAGGCTGAGCGCCAGATCGATCAGCTGGCGCGGCTCTTCTTCCTGATCGTAGACGTCGCAGAATTCCTTGACGACGCGATCGGGTTCTTTCCTGGCTTTTTCCGTACGGCCGAGCGCGTCGCCGAGGGTGAGGTCGAGCGGACGGTTGGGAATGAGTTTGGCGAGACGGTCGACCTGACCGTAGCCCATGCCGAGCACGCGACCGGAGTCGCGCAGCACGGCCTTCGCCGCCATCGAGCCGTAGGTGATGATCTGACTGACGTGATCGCGACCGTACTTGCGCGCCACGTAGTCGATCACCTCGTCGCGGCGATCCATGCAGAAGTCGATGTCGAAGTCGGGCATCGACACGCGTTCGGGGTTGAGGAAGCGCTCGAAAAGCAACTCGAACTGCAGCGGATCCAGGTCGGTGATCTTCAGCACCCACGCCACGAGCGAGCCCGCGCCCGAGCCTCGGCCCGGGCCCACCGGAATGCCGTTGTCCTTCGCCCAGCCGATGAAGTCCGCGACGATCAGGAAGTAGCCGGGGAAGCCCATCCGGATGATGACGTCGACTTCGCGATCCAGGCGCGCCTGGTAATCCTCCAGCGTCTTGCCGGCGGCGATGGGATGCTGGCTGAGGCGTTCTTCGAGTCCCTTCTGTGCGAGATCGCGGATGAAGGTGTCGAGCGTGTGGCCTTCGGGGACCGGGAAGTTGGGCAGGTAATACGTGCCGAACTCGAGCACGAGATTGCAGCGCTTGACCAGTTCGACCGTGTTTTCCAGCGCCTCGGGAATGTCGGCGAACAACGCCTCCATGTCCTCGGGCGACTTGAAGTACTGCTCTTCGCTGTAATCCTTCGGGCGCTTCGGATCCGCGAGGACGCGGCCCTGGTTGATGCAGGTGCGGGCTTCGTGCGCATCGAAGTCTTCGCGCAGCAGGAAGCGCACGTCGTTGCTCGCGATTACGGGCAGTTCGTGATCGCCTGCCAGCGCCATGGCGGCGCGCACCCAGTTTTCTTCGTTCTCACGGCCCGTGCGGGTCAGTTCGAGGTAAAGACGGTCGGGGAACAGGCGCTGCAGGAAGCCGAGGCGCAGGGTCGCGGCGGGAAGACCCGCCGTCAGCGCGACGCGCGCGACTTCACTCTCGCGACCGGCGATGGCGATCAGGCCGCGTACGCTCTCCGGATGCATCCAGGCGGCATCGACGAGCGCGCGGCCGGTACCCTGGCCTTCGCGCCAGGCGCGTGAAACCAGCCGGGAGAGATTGAGGTAGCCGTCGCGATCCTGGCAGATCAGCGTGAGACGCCAGGGGCGCGGATCATCGGGGCTTGAGACCCAGATGTCGCAACCACCGATCGGCTTGATGCCCGCCGCCGTGCACTGCTTGTAGAACTTTACCAGCCCGAACATGTTGTTCTCGTCCGTCAGCGCGACGGCGGGCATACCCGCCCGTGCGCAGGCGGCGACCAGCTGCTTGATGCGGATGGTCGAGTCGACCAGCGAGTACTCGCTGTGCAGGTGGAGATGGGCGAAACGAACGGACATGGGCGGCGCCGGGCAGAGCAGAGGGAAGGCTACGCCGGGAAGGGGGCGGGGACAAGAATTGACAGGACGGATTTGTCCGCCGGGCAGCCATCTGGCGGCCTCGGCACGTGATATAGCGGGTCCGTGTAGGCGGTCGCCGCGAGGTTGCTGCGGCCTATGCCGTCAGGCCTGTCAGTAGGCCACAGTTTCCTGGGCAATCGGCCGACAATCCCGTCGGCTGGCGCCTGAGCTATCCCCCTCCCTCGCCCTGGCGCCAGTGTCCGTACTACCCCTCATCACTCACAAAGGAATGTAAGTCATGCGCAAGCACCCTTCTCACCGTCGGTGGGTCGCCACGGCGGCGATCGCGACCCTGCTCTTCACCGGTCACGCGCTGGCGGCTCCGTCACTGGAAAATCTCCCCGGTTGCAGCGGCTCGATCGATGCCATGGCACAGGCAGCCTGCCGACTGAAGACCGACCACGGCTTATTCGATCGGACCTCGATGTGGCAATCGTTCGGCCACCCTGGCGAGCAGATCGACGGAGGCGTAGGCCCGGCGTGGCGCGCTCCGACCATGACGGTCCGTGGGTTTACGCCCCTCGGTACGACGTATTACGGCGGCGACGTCAGTTACACCGTTCAGTTCAACGCAGGTCTCACGCAGGTCCAGGGCGGCGCGCTCGGCAAGCTGCGAGTGAATTTCTGGCTGGGTGACGATCAGGGGCGTCACCGACTGGAGCTTGGCGAGAAAAAGGCCACGTTCGGCGGCGATGCCGTCGGCACGTTCCGCTTCACCGTGCCGGGCCAGAACGTCGGGTTCGATCCCAACTTCCTGTATGTCGACATCCAGTCGGAGGAGCGGCTCTCGACGCCGGGAGGCCATGAGATGTGGATGGAAGGCGGCTCGGTGTCGATCCAGAACGTGCACGTCAGCGTCCAGCCGACCGCGGCGAATTGATCGTCACCCACTCCGGCCACCCGGCCGGAGTGGGTTTGCCGGTCGCTGTCAGCGCATGTGCGCTTCGGGATGCTCGATGAACCAGAGCCCCGCGAACAGCTTCGCGTCGATGGAGAAACCTTCCTTCGCACGGTCGAACAGCCACTTGCCGGCTTCGGCACGTGGCACTTCGTGAACGATGATGTTTTCCGTCTCGTCACCGCCGCCCTTGCCCACCCTGGACAGGTCCCAGGCGCGTGCAAAGGCGATCATCTCCGTGCTCATGCCGGCCGACGACGGGCCCTCATGCACGAACTCGATGCTGCCGCAGGCGTAGCCGGTTTCTTCTTCCAGTTCGCGGCGAGCGGCCAGCAGTACGTCCTCGTCCTCGGCACCGGCAAGATCGCCGACGAGGCCGGCGGGCATCTCGATGGTGTTCTTCAGGATCGACACGCGGTACTGCTCGACGAAGACGACCTTGTCGTCGGGCGTCACCGCGAGAATGATCACCGCGCCACCCGGATTGTTGCGTTCGGCGTATTCCCAGCGGCCGCGCTTCTTCAGGGTCAGCCACTTCGCCTTGTGCAGGACCTCTTCCGGCGCACTGGCGTCATCGGGGATCGGCGAGGCATGGGGCAGCGGACTGGTCTGCATGGCGGGTTCCTTGGAGGGATATAGGGAATATCCGACCAAGGGTATATCGACTGGGTGACGTATTACATCAAGGCGCGCAGGCGTGACCGGGTCAGCGGTCCGAAGCGCAGGCGCTCGCACAATTCGTCGATCGTGGCGGCTTCGCCCTGACGGCGGCTCAGGGCATCGGCGGTCTCGGCGACGGCGATATCCAGCGCGATGCGGGTAAGGCGACGGCACAGCAGCGCCTGTTCCGCATGTTCACGCAGACGAGCCGCACAGGCCGCGGCGCCGCGGATGCGCAGGTACGGCACCTCGTCGATGCGATCGAGCAGGTTGTCCAGGCTACCGAAGTGGGCGAGCAGGGCGGCCGCGGTCTTCGCACCGATGCCAGGTACCCCGGGGATGTTGTCGACCGCGTCACCGCACAGCGCCAGATAGTCGGCGACCTGGTGTGGATGCACGCCGAGCTTGTCGAAGACGCCGGAAGGCCCCCAGCGCACGTTCTTCGCGAAGTCCCATTGCTCGTCGTGCTCGCCGAGCAACTGACCGAAGTCCTTGTCGGCGGAAACGATGACGCCGCGGAAGCCATGCGAGCGCAGGCCCCACAGCGCGCTGCCGATCAGGTCGTCGGCCTCGTACTGGTGATCGTTGAGCACGGTGAGGCCAAGGGCCGCGGAGATCTCGCGGCACAGCCCGAACTGACGGACCAGATGGGGCGGTGGCAGGTCGCGGTTGGCCTTGTACGCCGGATAGATCGTGTTGCGGAACGAGGTGGTGAGCGACGCGTCGAACGCCACCGCGATGTGCTCCGCACGGCTGCGCTCGAGCAGCTCGCAGAGGAATCGCGTGAAGCCGTGCACGGCGTTGACCGGCTCGCCTTCGTGGTCGTGAAATTCGTCGGGCATGGAGTGCCATGCCCGGAACACATACAGGCTGCCGTCGACCAGGTGGACGAGGGAGTCGTCGCTCACGGCGACCACACGCTCACGATGTCGTCGTACGACGGACGATCGCGCTCCGGCGCGTCGATGGCGGCCGTGCCGATGTGGATGAAGCCGACGATGTGTTCGCTTTTCTTCATGTCGAGCAGCTTCGCAACCTCACGGTCGTAGGCGGCCCAGCCGCTGAGCCACTGCGCTCCGTAGCCGAGCGCCTGCGCGCCGAGCAGGATGTTGTATGCGACGCAGCCGGCGGTAAGGTCCTGCTCCAGCTCGGGGACCTTGCTGTCGGTGTCGATCTTCGCCGAAACGACCAGGACCAGCGGGGCGAATTCGTAGCGGCGCTGTTCTTTCTCGCGCTTGGATTCGGACAGGCCCGGATTGGCTTCGACCGCCAGCTTAGCCAGCTTGCGGCCGAAGGCCAGTTTGGCCTCGCCGCGCAGCACGCGGATGCGGAAGGGTTCGAGTTTTCCGTGGTCGGGCACACGGATCGCGGCCTCGAGGAGGCGGCGCAGCGTGGCGTCATCGGGGGCGGGTTCGCCGAGCTGGCGCGAAGGCACCGAACGGCGGTCGTTGAGGAAAGCCAGGTCGTTTTCGGTCATTGCCCCAGTTTAGCTCACTCCCCCGGAGGGGGAGGCGGCCGGCGATCGCCCGGGCCGTCGGGGCCGCCCGGACCGCCGTGGGGCGGGGGCACGATGTCGTTCGGGCCCGCGTGGTCCACCGCGTCGCGGCGCTGATCGGGTGTCATGTTGCGCCACTTTTCGATCAGCGCATGCCGCTGGTCGGGCGTGAGGCTCCTGAAACGCTCGAAGGCGTCGTGCAGGCGGGCACGCTGGTCGGGAGAGAGGTCCTGGAACTTCTGCTGGTTCCGGCGTGCCTCGGCTCGCTCCTCCGGCGTCATGTGCTGCCAGCGTTCGATGCGGTCGCGGATTTCCGCACGACGATCCGGCGGCAGCCCGCGCCAGCGCTGGGCTTTCTCGAGCATCCGCGACTGGCGCTGCGGCGGGAACGTGTCCCAGTCATGCGCCAGCGGCGCGAGGATGTCCTTTTCGTCGGCCGACAGCGCGCTCCACGGACGGGGCGGCGGCAGCGGCATCTCACCGCCGGGCGGCGGTGGGGGGCGATCCTGCGCGCTCGCCGTCAGCGGCGCCGCGAAGGCCATGAACAGGGCGAGGACGAGCGGAAGGCGGCGCATGGGGCTCACTTGCGGGACGGGGACGAGGGCGCGTCGTTGTAGGCGAGCCAGCTGTAGAACTGCATGTCCTTGTACAGCGCGGGGTCCGCGCTGTCGGCATCGGGCGGCAGATCGCTGGGCTCCGCCTCGGCGGACTGCTGGGTGGCCACCGGCATGTCCGAGGGGGATACCCGCGGCTGCCAGATCATCAGCGAAGCGAGAGCGACCACGGCGAAGGCACCTGCGGGGAGTAGCAGGCGTCGCGTCATGGACGGTTGCGGACGGGCGAGCGCGGTGCGCCGCGCCGCGCGCAGGCGGCCCGCGGTGGCCGGATCCACGTCGCGGCTGGCCCGCAGGTACAGGTCCCGGGCGCGACGTTCGAGTTCTCGATCGTGCTGGCTCATCGCCAAGCCTCCAGTTGATCGCGCAGCGCATGCATCGCGCGCGAAAGGTGGGTTTTCACGCTGCCGTCCGAGCAGCCCATCGCGGCGGCCGTCTCGGCCACATCCAGGCCTTCCATGATGCGCAGCGTGAACGCTTCGCGCTGGCGCCGGGGCAGCTTGCGCACGGCCGTCACGATGTCGCCGTAGGCCTGCGTGTCCTGCAACCGGGCCGAGGGATCCGGCGCGTCGTCCGCCGGCTCCCACATCGGGAGTTCGTCGCCTTCGTCGTCGCGACCGCCGCCCATCCAGCTGACGACGATGGACCGGACCTTGCGGCGCCGCTGCAGATCGACGATGCGTCGGCGCAGGATGCCCCAGAACAACGGCGTCCACTCACCGGCGGGCTTACCCGCGTAATGGTTGACGAGTCGCAGCATGGCGTCCTGGACGGCATCCATGGCGTCGTCCTTGTTGCCCAGGTGGATTTCGGCCATACGCCAGGCGCGTCGCTCGATACCCGCCAGGAAGGCGTCCATGTTCGCCGGGACCTCGCGCAGATCCTCGAGCGATGCGCTGTCGAGTGCGAGGGAGCCGTTCACGGCTTTCTCCGCATCGTCGTGTTTCGCATCCTCGTGCTCCATATCGCCAGGTTCACTCCGGTAAACGCGGTCATCGACCGCCGGTTGACTGTTACTTCCCCGCAACATCTTTCCCGTAGGGGGATTTACCGCTTATGAAAGTCAGTCGCCGCGCGGCTTCCGCCGGCCCAGCGGCCAGGCGGTAAGGGCCGCGATCAGGGCTCCGGTCAGGTAGAGCGACAGGTCGACCGGGCGCTGCGCGAGACGGGCGAGGTCCAGCAGCATGGCCGGTCCGGCGTCGGCGATGGCCTGGCCGAAGCCGATGCCCATCATCCCGGAGATCGTGGCGGCGACCACCAGGCACGCCGTGTACAGGGCCGCCAGCAGGGTTGCCGCGCCGGCCAGGACGGCGCCGACAGGACCGCGGAAGCGCAGCCAGCGGCGCACGACGAGACCCAGCGCCCAGCCCACCGGCAGCACGAGGGCCGGGAGGGCGCGGCCGAACATCATCGAGGGGAGCATCCAGACGGCGCCCGCGGCGAGGCCGAACATGGCCGCGCAGAGTGCACCGAAGAGGAAACCGGGAAGGCCTGTGCGCTCAGCCGGCATGGATTTCGGTCAGGTCGCGCATGGGATCCCGGGTGCGGCAAAAAGGGGGCCATCATAGCGGGGCAAGCGGCCGGGCGCTCTTGTGCCCCGACGCGCGCGCCCCGACGTTAAGCCGGTAGGTGCCTACCCCCGCCTCGCGGGCAGGCGCATAATCGACGACTTTGCGGCCGCGGCGCGGCCTTTACAGGACAGCAATGAGCGGTTTCAGCCTCAGCAGCGAGCCCTTCACCCTCGAACGTGACTGCCAGGCAGTCATGGTGCCGCAGGGTGAGACGGTGACGCTTCCCGCCGGGCAGATCGGCTACATCACCCAGGCCCTCGGCGGCAGTTTCACCGTTTACGTGGAAGGCAACCTGTTCCGCATCGCCGGCGACGACGCCGACGCGCTGGGCAAGGAGCCGCCGCGCCCGATCGAACTCGAGGACGGCGCGACGGACGACGACGTGGAGAAGCTGGTCTGGCAGCAGCTGCGCACCTGCTTCGATCCCGAGATCCCCATCAACGTGGTGGAACTGGGTCTGGTCTATGACGTCAGCCTCGAATCCACCGAAGAGGGCTCGCGCCGCGTTTACGTGAAGATGACGCTGACCGCGCCGGGCTGCGGCATGGGCGACATCCTCGTCGACGATGTCCGCACCAAGGTCGAGCTCATTCCCACGATCGTCGAGGCCGATGTCGACCTCGTATTCGACCCGCCCTGGAATCACTCCATGATGTCCGATGCGGCGAAGCTCGAAACCGGGATGCTCTGATCCCGGCGACGCCGTCCTCAGCCGTTCGGCTCGGCGAGATGAATTTCCGTGCCGAGCGACGCACCGTATGTCGCGATGGCTTTGACGTTGGCGGGTGACAGGTAGCCGGTCGGCACACGGTCTTCGTAGATGTCGGTGTCGAGCGCGACGTGTGCGTCGAGTTCGAGTGCTCTGGACAGCGCGACGATCTGGTCGCGATGCGGCGCAAGCGCGTGCAACAGCTGCGTCAGCGCGTCATCCAGCATGTAGGTGCGTTGCGGCGGCAGCTCGAAGCACCAGCCGTTGGTCCGCCGCTGCAACGCCGTCGAGGCGATGCTTTCGCCCTTTTGCCACGTGACGGCACCCTCGATGCCGACCTCTCTCAGCAGATGATCCAGCGTGTGCCGCTCCGACGTGAGACGGAACGCCGCGCGCACCGTCGGCGTCAGTCGACGCAGGTCAAGGTCCAGATCCGGTAATCGCGCCATGCGTCGCCCCCTCCGCAAGTTCGTGTTCGCAATTCGTGCGTAGCATCGCGTTTTTTGCCGCCCTAGGGAAATCCCTAGGTAGTCGGTCGCGAATTCTTGCGCTAGGTTGGTGAGGACTTCCGGTTGGGGGACCGGTCGTCGCGACATAAAACGGGCATCGCGCCGCGGCGCGAATTCAAATCGTTCGGAGTGTGGTCCTCACGGTCCGCCATGGCGGAGTGCGGCCCATTCCTGGAGGAGGAACGTTAATGGCAACTCATGTTCGCTTGAAACTCCTGGTCGCATCCCTCGGGATCGCCGCCACCTCGGTCGCATCGGCGGCTACCGAACAGGCACTGCGTGCGCAGAGCCTGGGTGCCGTACCGGCCAACCAGCTGGCGACAAAACTGGGACTTTCCGCCGACAACGGATTCGTCGCACAAGCCTCGCTGCCCACGGTAAAGGGCACGCAGACCGTCCGCATGCAGCAGACCTTCAAGGGCGTGCCGGTCTATGGCCGCAGCATCGCCGTCGAGCAGGACACGCAGGGGAATGCGCTGGTCGCCAATGGTGCGGTCACGTCCGACCTGCAGGTCGATATCGCCTCGGTCACCCCCAGGCTGGACGGTACGCGCGCCGTCGCCTTGCTCAGCAAGCAGGCGCCGTCGCTGGCCGGCGTCGCCACCGTCAAACCGGAGAACGTCAAGGCGGATCTGTACATCTATCCGGGCGACGGCGCTCCCGCGCGTCTGGTCTATCTCACCTCGTTCTTCTCCGGCGGTGACCATCCGACCCGCCCGACCGCCCTGATCGACGCCAACACCGGCGAGATCATCGAGCAGTGGGAAGGCCTGACCTACGCCGAGATCGATGCGACCGGTCCGGGCGGCAATCAGAAAACCGGACAGTACACCTGGGGCGCCGGCGGCAAGCCCGCGCTGCGCGTTACGCAATCCGGCACGACCTGCACGGCGCAGAACGCCTACGTGAAGTCGTACAACATGAAGAAGGCGACGTCGGGAACCGGCACGCTGTGGAGCTTCACCTGTAGCGCCGGATCGAGTGGCGACGCGGTCAACGGCGCGTACGGCCCGATCAACGACGCCCACCACTTCGGTGGCGTGGTGCACGACATGTACACCTCGTACACCGGCGCGGCACCGCTGAACCAGGTTCTGATCATGAAGGTGCACTACGGCAGCTCCTACGAGAACGCGTTCTGGGACGGCAGCTCGATGACCTTCGGCGACGGTGCCAGCACGTTCTACCCGCTGGTCGCCCTGGACGTGACCTCGCACGAGATCAGCCATGGCTACACCGAACAGCACTCCAACCTGGCCTATAGCGGACAGTCGGGCGGCATGAACGAGGCCTACTCGGACATCGCCGGTGAAGCGGCCGAATACTACGACCGCGGCAGCAACGACTTCCTCGTCGGTGCCGACATCGTCAAGACCAGCGCCGGTATCGGTAACGCGTTGCGCTACATGTGCACGCCGTCGCAGGACGGTGGCTCGATCGACAATGCGTCCGATTACTACAGCGGTCTCGACGTGCATTACTCGTCGGGTGTCTACAACAAGGCGTTCTGCCTGCTGGCCAAGACCAGTGGCTGGGACACGGTGAAGGCATTCAAGGTGTTCGCCCGCGCCAATGCCCTGTACTGGACCGCCAGCTCCACGTTCAACTCCGGTGCCTGCGGTGTCGCCAGCGCGGCGACCGATCTCGGCTACTCCGCGACGGATGTCGCCACCGCCTTCACCGGCGTGGGTGTCAGCTGCTCGACCGGCGGCGGTGGCGGTACCGGTGGCACGGCGCTGCAGAACGGTGTGGCCAAGACCGGCCTTGCCGGCAGCTCGGGTACCGAACTCAGCTACACCGTCGTGGTGGCGGCTGGCGCGAAGAACCTCAGCATCGTGACCAGCGGTGGTACCGGTGATGCGGATCTCTACGTCAAGTTCGGTTCCGCACCGACCACCTCCAGCTACAACTGCCGTCCGTACGTTTCGGGCAACAACGAAACCTGCACCTTCGCCACCACCCAGGCGGGCACGTATTACGTGAAGGTCCGCGGTTACTCGACGTTCTCGGGCGTCTCGCTCAAGGCAACCTGGACGCCGTAAGCGACCCCTCTCGCTTGCTGCGTCGGGGCCCGGACGGAAACGTCCGGGCCCTTTTTTGTGCCCGCGTCGGGAGGATGCCTGTCTGCACACTTCGCTGCTCGCAAACCCTTTAACGTGCATCCCCATTTCGCCTACATGCCTTGATGAGCGTCGGCGCGTACTGGCCGGGAACGGATCGGCCTACGTTGTAGCGACTGCGGCGTCGCCGCGTTTTCCCAGGGTGTCCGAGATGCGATCGATGACGTATCCCCGTTTAGCTTTACTCGCCGCCGCGGCCTGCGTGCCCGTACCTGTCGCCATGGCTGGCGAGATGCCCGCCGATCGATACATCGTGCACTTCAGCGACAGGGTGAGTGCGGCAGCCGCAAGGCATCCACGTGTATCGCACGCGCGTTCCACGCGCATCGCCCAGCCCGTGCATGTGCGCACCCTTGCGGCGGGCGGCGAGGTTTTCGACGTGCACGGCCTGGATCCGGGTGTGCTCGCATCGATGGCGGGTGTCATCGATATCGAAGAAGACCGCATCGTCACGCCCGCAGGCCGCCTTACGACGTTATGGCATCGCCAGTGGTACATGCACGATCCTCGTGTCGGCATCGACGCGGAGGTGGCCTGGCGTTACACGAAAGGCGCCGGATCCGTGGTGGCCGTACTCGACACCGGCATCGCACCGCATCCGCAACTTGTCGGTCAGCTTTTGCCGGGCTACGACTTCGTCAGCGATGCCGCCGCGGCACGCGATGGTGACGGGCGCGATGCGAATCCCGCGGACGAAGGCGACTGGAGCGACGCGGGCGAGTGTGGTTCGTCAACGGCGTCCGAATCATCGTGGCACGGCACGCATGTCGCCGGTCTCGTGGCGGCGAGGTCACCCGATGGTCGCGGGATGCTGGGCGTCGCGCCCGAGGCGAAGGTGATCCCCGTGCGGGTGATGGGCAAGTGCGGGGGCCGTCTCTCGGATGTGGCGGATGCGATCGTCTGGGCGAGCGGTGGTGAACTGCCAGGTGTTCCCGCGATCGCCCGCCGCGCCGACGTCATCAACCTGAGCCTGAGGACGCCCGGTGCCTGCGGGATGGCACTGGCGACGGCCATCGCACAGGCGCGCTCGCGTGGTGTCGCCGTCGTAGCGGCGGCAGGTAACGACGGCATCCGTGCCTCCGCGGTCTCTCCATCCAATTGCGCGGGCGTCGTGAGCGTGAATGCGCTGGCACGCGACGGATCGATGGCCTGGTACTCGAACCACGGCGACGGCGTCACCCTGGCTGCGCCGGGCGGCTCGCTGACGACATTCGGTGCCGACGACATCCTGTCGACCGTCGACGGCGGCAAGCGCGGCAGTGAGGGCAGGCCTCTTCTCAAGTACTACGCGGGCACATCCATGGCAGCGCCCCAGGTTTCCGCGCTGGTGGCCCTGATGCGATCGGCGGATCCGGCGATCGGTGTGGAAGCGATCACGCGTCAGCTCGTCGACAATGCGCGGCCTTTACCCGGTCCCTGCCCGAAAGGCTGTGGTGCGGGCCTGATGGATGCGGGCGCCACGGTGGACGCCGTCGTCGAAGATCGTGGCAAGCCCTGACCGGCGCGTTCAGGCCGGCGTATCGGATCGCTTCGAATCAGATGGCTTCGAAGCGGTTCGCGTCGCGGTTCTTGCGGACGCTTTCCGGATTCCACACGCGGCCGTTCATGGCGATGTACACGCCATCGGTCAGCGTCTGTACCGCGCCGACCGCGCAGCCGATGTTGAACACGGCGTCCGACCCCTGAAAACGAGCCGGATTCAGGGCGCCGGTCAGCACGATCACCTTGTTGGGGATGCCGGCGAGTACACGCGCGGTTTCCACCATGGTGTCGGTGCCGTGGGTCACCAGCACATGACGATGGGGCTGGGCCTCGATGGTGCTGCGCATGAGCGCACGGTCTTCGTCCGTCACGTGCAGGCTGTCCTTGCGCAGGATCGGAATCACGTCGAAGCGGAACGCGACGCCGAGCTGGGTCAGGATGTCGCCGATTTGCGGGGAGCCGATCTGGTAATCCGACTTTTCGTCGAAGTAGACCTTGTCGATCGTGCCGCCGGTGGTGACGATGGTGAGCTGCTGCATGGTTGACCTGGGAAGCCGGGTGAAACGGGCGCCTATCTTACATGCTGCCGGCGAGCAGGCTGTCGCTCTCGTTGTCGGGAAGAGCCAGACGATCGAGGCCGCGGGCGACGAACCGGCGGAGAGCGGCTGCCGGGCGGGCGTCGCCGGCCGAATCGCCTGCCCGTGCGGCACGGGCGAGCAGGGCCGCCGCCATGCAGCGCGCGAGGGTGAAGGCGATGCCTCGCGCCGACGCCTCGAGGGACGCCCGGTCGGCCGCCACGTCGCCCAGAAGGGCTTCGGTCGCATCGAGCGTCCTGTCGATGGCGCGCCGTTCGGGGCTCCCTTCTTCGGCCAGCGCGGCGACCGCGCCGCGGATCGGGGCGACGCCGACGCTGCCCAGCGCGCGCAGCATGTCTAGCGACAGCACGTTGGTGGTGCCTTCCCAGATCGCGTAGACCTGCGCGTCGCGCAGGAGCTGCGGCAGGCCGGTGTCTTCGATGTAGCCCGCGCCGCCGAAACACTCGAGCGCTTCGGAGACGACGCGGATGGACACCTTGGCCGTCCAGAGTTTGGCCAGCGGCGTCAGCAGCCGGAGCAGGGGAGCGTCCAGGGGGCCGGCCTGGCCGTGCTCGACGTGCCCGAGCAATTCGGCCACGTGGAAGGTCAGGGCGAAGGCGGCCTCGTATTCGGCCTGCATGTCGGCCAGCGTGCGCGCGTGCAACGGGTGGTCGATGAGACGCGCGCCGAAAGCGTATCGGCGTGTCGCGTAGTCTCGCGCCAGGGAGATCGCGCGGGCCATGCTCGCGACCGCGCAGACGGCGTTCCAGGTACGGGTGACGTTGAGCATGGGTGCGATCTGGCGCACACCGTGGTCGACGGGGCCGACCGGGATGGCCGGCAGACCGTTCAGATGGATCTCGGCGGTGGGCAGTTCATGGGTGCCGAGTTTCTTCTTGAGCCGGTCGATGGTGATCTCACGCCACGCACCGTGGTCGTCCTTCGTTTCCACGTAGAAGAGCCCCAGCGCGGCGGTGCCCTGCCCAGCGCCTTCGGGGCGCGCAAGGGCGAGCGCGGCCTCGCCGACGACGGCGGAGCTGAACCACTTGCGGCCGTAAAGCCGCCACTGACCGTTCGCGTCCTGCCGGGCGACCGTCTCGGTACGGCCGACGTCCGAGCCGCCGGGCGTCTCGGTCATCCACTGGCCGGAGAGCCAGAACGAGGCCGGGTCGCGGCTGAGGAAGTGCGGCAGTGCCCGCTCGATCAGCGCCGCGTTGCCGGAGGCGCGGATCGCCGTGGCGGCGCCGTCGGTCATCGCCAGCGGGCAGCAATAGAACTCGCTCGACACGTGGTAGATGTAAACCCGGAAGAACTCCTCGACGCGCGCCCAGGGCGAGGCTTCGTGACCTGAAGCGAGCACCGCGTGGCGTGTGGTGATGGCCGGGCCTTCTTCCCACGCCGGCGTCAGGGCGATCCGGTCGACGCGGTTACCCCACGCATCCCACGAGGTGAGCACCGGTTCGGTGCGGGGGGTGCGGTTACGCCGTTCCCAGGCCATGACGGCGTAGTCGCCGAGGGCATCGAGGTCCGGGCGCACGGCCGTGGCGCGCTCCGCGGGAAGCCGTTGCGCGAGCCATGCCTGGAGCACGCGATCATGCTGAAACGGGTGCGCCAGCTGCGGCGCGTGCTGCACGAATGCCATCGTGACGTCCTTGGCGTGTCGATCGGATAGCCAAGCCTGCATCCTGCGGACGCCCGCGTCGATACGCGGAGCAGCATAACGCCTGGTTGGACCTTATCGGCGACGGCGCACACCTGCGCCGAGGGTGCCGATCAGCAGCAGTGTCACGACGATTTCTAGGATGCCGAGCCAGCGATCGTTCGCGGAGCTCCAGGTTTCCGCCACGCCGTGGCAGAAGTAGAACAGCGCCAGGATGCCCACCCATAGCAGCGCGCGGGTGACGCGGGGCAGGGACATCAGCGGGAGCAGCAGCGGCGGAACGGTGATCGCGAAGGCCACCCACGTCGGTATCGAGACCGGCGGATACAGCGAGTACCAGAGCAGCTGAATGACGATCAGTGCCGCCCAGGCGGCCAGTCCGGTCTTCTGGCTGGCGCTGAGGCCGTTCATCCCGCCCGTGCGCGCCGTGCGATGCCCGGCTGAGCCGCCCGTGCCCTGTGGCGTTTCGTTCATGCCGGGGTGCCGAGCCGCCGCGCGATGTCGGCCAGACGCTTGCCCAGCGCGCGGGCAAGGTCGCGTTCGTGCTCGCTGATCGCGTTGTCGCCACGGGAGCCGGCGACGTGGCTGGCGCCGTACGGCGTGCCACCGGTGGTCGTGCTGGACAACGCCGGCTCCGTGTAGGGCAGGCCGACGATCACCATGCCGTGGTGGAGCAGGGGCAGGGCCATGGTCAGCAGGGTCGATTCCTGCCCGCCGTGCATGGTGCTGGTCGAGGTGAACAGCGCGGCGGGCTTACCGGCCAACGCGCCGGATGCCCATTCGGCGCCCGTCGTGTCGAGGAAATGCTTGAGCGGGGCCGCCATGTTGCCGAAGCGGGTCGGGCTACCCATGGCCAGACCGACGCACTCGACCAGGTCCGTCCGGCTGACGTACGGCGCGCCTTCCTCGGGTTCCGGCGGCATGGCGGTTTCGGTCACCGGGGCCACGGGAGGTACCTGGCGCAACCGGGCGCGCATGCCGGGGACTTCCTCGATGCCGCGGGCAACGAGTCGAGCGAGCTGGGCCGTGTGGCCAGTGCGGCTGTAGTAGAGTACGAGAACGTCGTGGGACATGGATGAGTGCCTTTGCGAAGGCACTAGTCTCGCAGAACTGTTTACGTTCCCAAACCACCGGGACCAGGATTCAAGGACCACCATGCCGCTGCGCTTCGACCGCGACCGCGCCCTGAGCTTCACCCGCTTCACCTGGCTGCGTTTCGTCGACGACAAATGCTTCGAGACCGCGGGCGCACTGTCTTACACGACGCTGGTCTCGCTGGTGCCGCTGACCGTTGCGATCTTCGCCATCCTTTCGGCCTTCCCCGTGTTCGCGGAGTGGCGCGGCTCCCTGGCCAACTACGCTTTCCAGAACTTCGTGCCGGCCACCGGCATGAAGATCCAGGAGTACATGCTGGCCTTCGCCGACAAGGCCAGCCAGCTGACCGGCATCTCCATCCTGGTCATGCTGTTCAGCGCGGTCTCGATGATGATCAGCATTGAGGATCGTCTCAACCGGATCTGGCGTGTGCGCAAGCCGCGCGGCTGGACCTCGCGGCTGCTGCTTTACTGGGCGGCCCTCACCCTCGGGCCGATCCTCGTCGTCGGCGGTCTGGCCCTGTCGTCCTATATCACCGCGTTTCCGCTGCTGCAC
This sequence comes from Luteibacter sp. 1214, assembly GCF_031455395.1. NCBI lineage: Bacteria > Pseudomonadati > Pseudomonadota > Gammaproteobacteria > Lysobacterales > Rhodanobacteraceae > Luteibacter > Luteibacter sp. 1214. Next base: position 13,216 of record NZ_JAVDSQ010000013.1, on the reverse strand, counting down.
GCGGCGGCCGATCAGATCGCCTCGCAGTTCCGGCTGATCAGCCTGCTGCCCTTCGTCATCACCTTCGTGACGCTGGTGCTGATGTACACGATGGTGCCCAACCGCCGCATCTCGTGGCGGCATGCGGCCATCGGTGCGCTGCTGGGGGCGATCCTGTTCGAGTTCGCGCGCTGGGGTTTCACCCAGTTCATCCGCAACTCGCCCAACTACGAAGAGATCTACGGCGCGCTCGCCGCGATCCCGATCTTTCTGCTGTGGATCTACCTGTCGTGGATCATCGTGATCCTCGGCGCCTCCATCGCCGCGTCGATTTCCGCTTTCGAGTACGTCGTACCGACCGAAGCCTTGCCGGAAGGCGCGGAGTTCATCGGTCTGCTCGTCGTGCTGCAGCATTTCGTCGAGGCGCAGCGTCGCGGTGACAGCGTCGATCCGGCCATCATCCGCCTGCGCGAGCCGTATCTTCCATCCAGCGCGATTGCCTGCTATTTCGAAGACCTACAGCGCGCCGACATGATTCAGCGTGGCGAGGCCGGTGGCTGGTTGCTCAGTCGCAGCCTCGACACGACCGAACTCCTGCGTGTGTACCGTTGCACGCAGTACCGTCTGCCGTTGCGTCCGCGCGAGCAGGTCGAGCGCATGGGCATCTACCTTCCGCCCGACCTGCTGGTGTTGCTGGACAACCTGGCGGCGGCGCTCGACGCCACGCTCGGTGCGCGACTCGACCAGCTGTTCCCTCCGACACCCGCACCCGTTTCCATCGAGGATTTCCCCGCATGATCCTGCGCACACTCGCCGTCGTCGCCCTGGCACTCGCCACGCCCGCGATGGCGGCCACCGCCGCCAAACCCGAGCTCAAGGTCACCACGCTGGAGGGCAAGCCGTTCGATCTTTCCGCTCAGCACGGCAAGTGGGTGATCGTGAATTACTGGGCCACCTGGTGCGTGCCGTGTATCAAGGAGATGCCCGACATTTCCGCGTTCGTGAAGAGCCGCAAGGACGTCGTGGCGATCGGTCTCGCCTTCGAGGACACCGACGCGAAGGAGATCAAGGCCTTCGTCGACAAGCACCCGGTGGTCTACCCGATCGCTCAGCTCGACGTCACGGCACCGCCGAAGGACTTCGACCCGCCCAAGGGTTTGCCCACCACATACCTGATCGCGCCGGACGGCCACGTCGCCCAGCGCTTCGTCGGCCCGGTGACGGGCGAGAAACTGAGCGAGGCCATCGCCAGGGGGTCATGAGATGAAAGCCGCACGCTTCATCGTGAGAGGCAAGGTGCAGGGCGTGTTCTACCGCGCTTCGGCGCGCGAGCGGGCCGTGGCGCTGAAGCTTACCGGCCATGCACGCAATCTGCCGGATGGCAGCGTCGAGGTGGTCGCGTACGGTGATGCCGCGGCGATCGACCAGCTCGAGGTCTGGCTGCGTGACGGGCCGGAACACGCGCGGGTGGACGAGATGTATCGCGAGGACATCGGGGCGCACGATGCGCCCGTGGATTTCCTCATCCGGTAGGAGCGCGCCTCAGTCCTTCGGGCCCGTGGCATTCGCCGGCCGCGCGATGAACGTCACCGGCAGCTTCTTCCCGTCGGACAAATCGAAGGTGATGGTCAGCGTATCGCCCGCCTTCACCGGATGCCTGGGCTTCTCCAGCATCACGTGATAGCCGCCCGGGTTGAACTCGACTTTGCCATTCGCGGGCAGGGGCACGCTGTCCACCATTTCCATGCGCCCCATGCCACCTTCGGTACTGCTGCGGTGGATCATGGCTTCGGCGTAGTCGGCGCTTTCCGCACCGACGATCTTCAGTGCGGTCGTCGACCGGTTCTCGAACGTCACGTACGCGCCGGCGGGCAGGCTGCCGGGGAGGACGCGGATCCATGCGGCGCTGGCGTCGACGACAGGCGCGGTATCGGCGGCATGCGCCGTCGTGGCGAAAACGAGCAGAGCGGCGGCGAGCGAGCGAAGCATCATGCGTGGGGTTCCAGCGAGGTGAGCAGGGTCAGGTCGTGGACCATGTCGTCCTGTGACGCCGACGGTGTGGCAAGCAGGCGTGCCTTGCCCTGGGCATCGAAGAAGTAGATGGCCGAACTATGGCTGACATCATAAGCGCCGTCGCCCTTGTCGGGCTCACGGGTGAATGCGGAGCGATAGCGCTTGGCCAGCGCTTCCACATCGGCATCGGAGCCGACCAGGCCCACGGCGTGCTTGTCGAAGGCGTTGACGTAGTCGTGCATGATCTGCGGGGTGTCGCGCGCCGGATCCACGCTGACGAAAAGGATGCGGACCTTGTCGGCGGCAGGCCCGAGGCGGCCGAGCACCACGTGCAGCTGCGTCAGGGTCAGCGGGCAGACGTCCGGGCAGTGGGTGTAGCCGAAGTACATGAGCGTCACCTTGCCACGGTAGTCGGCACCGGTCACCGCCTTGCCGTTGTCGTCGGTCAGCCTGAAGTCCAGGTCGGGAAGGTGGCCCGACACATCGTTCAGTCGCCACTCGGGCTGAGGCTCGTGCTGGCAGGCGCTCAGCGCAGCCAGTGAGACGAGGGCGAGCAGGGTCAGCATGACCCGGCGGGCAAGGAACGGCTTCATGCGACACTCCGCGGGATATCCTGCGCAGGATACGACACCCGTGCCGGTTCCCAGGCACGCCCTTATCCGGAACGAACCGAATGCGACAACCTGTCAGTGGTGCCCATGCTCTCCTCGTCGGCGTGGCCGGTGCTTCGGCCGTGGGGCTAGGGGCTTTCGGTGCGCACGCCTTGCGTGGCGTGGTCGACGATGCCGGGCTGCAGGTGTGGCACACCGCGGTGCAGTATCACTTCTGGCATGCGCTGGCGATGTTCGTCGCGGTGGTCGGGCTGGCGCCGGGACGGGCGCGATCGGTCGCCGTCGCGCTGTTCGCGGTGGGCATCGTGCTGTTTTCGGGGAGCCTCTACGCGCTGGCACTGGGGGCGCCACGGTGGACGGGGGCGATGACGCCGTTCGGCGGGGTGGCGTTTATCGTTGCGTGGATCGCGGTCGGGCTGTCCTTGCGGCGGGCGCCGTAGGATCGCCAGCAGGGCCGGCTCCCTGCAAGAGCGTCTCCATCACCCGCCTTTGCCAGCTCCGCCGCCCATGTCACCCATGCTCGGTGCCGGCATGTCCATCAGCGACGATGCCGGGATGGCGCGCTCGATGCGGACCCTGCCCAGGACCGACATCGACGAGAAGAAGCGCCACGGTTCGCCGTCACCCACGCCCAGTGCGATATGCGTGGCGTCGAAGCGGCGTTGCGCGGAGTCGAAACTCACCCACCGGTTTTCAATCCACGCCTGTGCCCAGGCATGCGGGATGAAGACCCGGTTCACGCCGCCAAATCGCTCGACGTAGACGACGCCGGTGACCACGCGTGTGGGAATGCCCAGCGAGCGGGCGAGGGCGGTAAGCAACACCGCATGTTCCGTGCAATCGCCACGCCGGGTCTGGATCGTCTCCAGCGCCGAGGCGTAACCGACGTCCAGCCCTTTCTCCGTGATGTAGTCCGAGAGGTAGGAGCGCAGGCGTCGCATGCGTTGAATATCGGTCGCCGCGTCGCCCACGATCGATCGCGCCATACTGAGTACTTCAGGCGAGTCGGATTGCACCCAGGGATTGGGTGCCGTGTCCTCCGGAAGCGGGCCGGGCTCGCCGCTGTGCGACTGGGAAAAGCCGATGTCCAGCTGGTAGAGCCCGTCGCCGATCGGGGTGACGCGTTGCTCGTCGGTCTGCACAAACGGACTGGTGTAACCGCCGCGCACGAGGATCGTATATCGGACCGGTGCGAAGCGAAGGTTGGCGGTCATGGGGCGGGGTGCGCCGATCATCGCCGCGCGCAGCAGGTCGACGTCCTGGTCGGGTGCACTGGCACAGGCCTCATCGCATGCCGTCATTTCCATGCGGAAGCCGAGCAACGGTGCGATGCCGCGACGGACGAAGCCCTGGTCGTCGACCCACAGATCGACCGACGGGTTGTTCTTGCCCGAGGCCAGGGTCTGCCGAAGGTGGTGCAGCGATTCGCGCCCCAGCGGCATGTCGACCATCTCGTCGCCGATCACCTCCATGTCGACGGTGGCGACCTGCTGCTTCACCGCATCGAAGCTGCGCATACGGTACGTCGTGCCCGGCTGGAAACCATGAGTGGCCATGGTCAGCCGCTGGCCTTCGATCAGCGCCGCCCCGGACGGCCAGATCAGCAGGTTTACCTTCGACTGGCCGCCCACGGTGTTGGATACCTGAAAGGCCCCGTCGTCGCGCACGGTGCCCTCGACGGTGTTCTCCTGCGCGGACATCTTGCTACGCGCGTAGAACGCGAGGGGAGCACCGGCGATGGTCTCGACCGAGCGAACATCGGTATGCATCGCAAGCGGCGTCTTCACGCGGGTGAGGCGGAAATCCAGGCTCTGCGAGGTAGTCACCCGGTCGCCGACGACGTCACGCTCGATGCGGACCTTGCCGACCTTGCGCCCGTCGAGCAACACGGTCATCCAGGTCTCCGTCGCCAGCGCACACGCGGGCAGGAGACACAGCAGTACGGCGAGAACGACTGGATACCGTCTCATGTGCGTACGTCCGGATGGGCGGGGACGGCTCCATCACAGCACTTTTGCCGTCACAGTCAAGCCCCCCGTGGGTCGGGGGGCATGCCCGGATCAGCGACGGCCGCCCGTCTGGCCGACAGGGCCCACCGGGTTGAACGATGGGGTCGCGGGCTGCTGCGACGGCGCCGGACCCTGCATGAAATCGGGCATCGATCCGGAGATCTTGACGTCGGCGACCTGCATGCGTCCCAGCGATGCCATCGACGCGAAGAAGCGCCAGGGATCGCCGCTGCCGACGCCGAGAGCGATATGGGTGGCGTCGAAGCGCGACTGCGCGGAATCGAAGCTTTCCCAGCGCCCGTTGATCCACGCCTGCACCCAGGTGTGCGGGACGAAAACCCGCGATGCGCCCGCGAATCGCTGTGCATAGACGAGGCCGGTGACGATGCGCGTCGGAATGCCTTGCGATCGCGCCATGGCCGCCAGCAGCACGGCGTGTTCCGTGCAGTCGCCACGGCGCGTCTGGATAGTTTCCAGTGCGGAGGCATAGCCGACTTCCAGACCGGTCTGGTCGATATAACTGGTCAGGAAACTGCGCAGGCGGCGCATCCGGTTCAGATCGCTGGATGCGTTGCCGACGGCCTCCTTCGCCAGCGCGATCACCTCGGGTGCGTCCGACTGCACCCAGGGGTTGGACGCCGTGTCTTCAGGCGTCGGGCCGGGTTCGTCGTCATGCCTCTGCGGATGGCCGACGGTGATCTCGTAATCGCCGTTCGACAGCTTTTTCACCTGCTGCTCGTCCGTGTTGACGAACGGTGCCGGCAGATCGTCGCGCAGGTGAAAGCGATACGTCATCGCCTGACCCTGCGACCCGTTCGGAATGATCCGTGGCGACTGCAGCATGGCCGAGCGAAGCACGTCGATGTCCTGGTCGGGCGCCGTCGCGCAGGCTTCGTCGCACGCGGCGACTTCCATACGAAAACCGAGCAGTGGCGAGATGCCGCGACGCACTTCACCGCGGTCGTTCACCCACATGTCCAGCGACTGTGCGCCACTGCCGCCGGCCAGCCGCTGGCGCAGATGATGGAGACGTTCCGTGCCGCCCGGCAGGTCGATCATCTCGTCGCCGATCACCTCGACGTCCAGCGTCGCGACCTCCTGCTTCATGGCGTCGAAGGTCTTCAGCGGGTAGTGGCTGCCCGCCTTGAAGCCGCCGGCGACGATGGCTAGCCGCTGTCCTTCACTGAGCACCGCGCCTGGCGTCCACGCCAGCAGGCTGACGTGCGCATCGTCGCCGACGCGCGTGGTCACCTGAAACGTTCCGTCGGGGCGCGGCTGGCCGTCGACGGCGTTCTCCTGCGATGAGCCGGTCTTGCTGGCGTGGAACGCCAGGGGCTTGCCGTCGAGGCTCTCCGTCGCGACCGCTTCGTTTTGGGTGACCAGTGGCGTGCTGCCACGCGTGACGCGCAGATCGATGGCCTGGCGGGTGGTCACGGTGTCGCCGGTGACCGAGCGTTCCGTGACCAGCTTGCCGACCTTGCGCCCGTCGAGCATCACGCTCATCCAGGTCTTCGAATCTTGTGCATGGGCGGTGGCGAGGCTCGACAGGAGCGCGAGCGCGACGATCTGACGACGCATGGGCATACATCCACGTTGTAAGGCCAGATCGCATGAAAGCACGATTAGCTGTCGTGTCAATGATGCAAACCTTCATGTAAGGCCCGCTGGCACCCCCGTGGCGCGACACCTAGAATGTGCGATCACGCTTTCCTGGACCTCCCCCGCATGAAAACCTTCGGCACGCCGCACTCCCATACCGCCCTCAAGGTGCTCCTGCTGGGCTCCGGCGAACTGGGCAAGGAAGTCGCCATCGAGTTGCAGCGCTTCGCTGTCGAGGTGATCGCCGTGGACCGCTACGCCAATGCGCCGGCGATGCAGGTGGCCCACCGCAGCCACGTCATCGACATGCTGGACGGCAAGGCCCTGCGCGCGCTGATCGAGGAAGAGAAGCCGCATCTGGTGGTGCCGGAGATCGAGGCGATCCACACGCCCACGCTGATCGAGATGGAGAAGGAAGGTCTCAGGGTCATCCCCACCGCGAAGGCGGCCTGGCTGACCATGGATCGCGAGGGCATCCGTCGCCTCGCCGCCGAGGAGCTCGGCCTGCCGACCTCGCCTTACCGGTTCTGCGACACCTACGAGGAGTTCGTCGAGGCGGTGAAGGTGCTCGGTACGCCGTGCGTCACCAAGCCGGTGATGAGCTCGTCGGGCAAGGGTCAGAGCGTGCTGCGCACGCCCGCCGATGCGCAGGCGGCGTGGGATTACGCCCAGGCCGGCGGCCGTGCCGGCCGGGGCCGGGTCATCGTCGAGGGCTTCATCGACTTCGATTACGAGATCACCCTGCTGACGGTACGCCACCGGGACGGCGTGTCGTTCTGCGCGCCCATCGGCCATCGCCAGGAAGACGGCGACTATCGCGAGTCGTGGCAGCCGCAGCCAATGAGCGATACCGCGCGGGCGTCCGCCGAACGCCAGGCCGACGCGATCACGGCCGCGCTCGGTGGCTGGGGGGTGTTCGGGGTGGAGTTCTTCGTCCGTGGCGACGAAGTGATCTTCTCCGAAGTCAGCCCGCGGCCGCACGATACCGGCCTGGTCACCCTGATCTCGCAGGATCTGTCCGAGTTCGCCCTCCATGCCCGCGCCATCCTTGGTCTGCCTGTGCCGGAGATTCACGCTTTTTCGCCCGCCGCCTCCTGCGCGGTGCTGGTGGAAGGGGAGGGGCACTCGCCCACCTACCACGGCGTGGCGGAAGCCCTGGCCGAGACCGGCACCATGCTGCGTATCTTCGGAAAACCCGAAGTGCGCGGCCGTCGCCGCATGGCCGTGACGCTGGCGCGCGCCGCGACGGTCGACGAGGCCCTCGAGAAGGCCAAGCGCGCGGCCAGCCGGATCCGCGTCGAAATCTGACGTGCGCGGCCTACAACGGCCGTTCACGCCTGAATGTTAAGCTGCTCCGCTCCTAGGGAAGACCCACGCCCATGAGCGGACGCAAAGACAACCACGATCACGACCATCGCGGTCGCACCGAGCCGACGCTCGGCCGGCTGGATGACCTCGACCGTCCGGCCGCGCCGGTGGACGACGGCCTGCCTCACATCGTCGTCGACGAGCCGCGTCGGCGTACGGGTGGACCTACGCCACCGCCGCCACGGCGCGAGCGCAAACGCGGCTGGCTCATTCCGGTGCTGGTTCTCGTGCTCATCGGTGGCGTCACCGGCCTGTGGTTGCAGCAGGACCGGCTGCGCAATCTGATGCCGGCGACGGAGCTCAACGATCTCCTCGGTCAGGCCAACCAGGCCCTCGCGGCCGGCAAGCTCGATGGCACGGCGGGTGACAGCGCCCGCGAACTGTTCGAAAAGGCGCGTGACCAGCAGCCCGACAGCGACCAGGCGCGCGACGGCCTGCGCCGCGTCGGCATGGCGGAAGTGGCTCGCGCCGACGCCGCCCTCAGCGCGGGCAACCTTGACGAAGCCGAAGCCGCGCTCAACGTCGCCCGCGAACTGCTCGGGGGTGGCAGCGACGTCGAACGCCTCACCCAGCAGCTGTCGCAGGCGCGTAATCCGCAGGGCCACACCGAATCACTGATCGACCGTGCGCAGGCGGCGTTCGCCGCCGGCAAGTTCGACGGTGACGACGGTGCGGGGGCGCTTTACCGCCGGGTGCTCGACGCCGACCGAAACAACACGGTGGCGGCACGCGGTCTCGATCGTGTGGGCGACGCGCTGGCGGCGCAGGCAAGGCAGGCGATTTCCGACAACGATCGCCCCAGGGCCAATGCGCTGGTCGATCGTATCGCCATCCTCGTGCCCGGCTACAGCGACCTTCCGTCGCTGCGTGCCTCGCTGGCGGAAACACGCAAGCAGGACGACCAGGCGATCGCCACGCTCATCCAGCAGGGCAACGATGCGATGCGCGCGGGGCGCTTCACCGGTGAGGGCGACGACACCGCGCTGGCACGCTTCAACGCCGCGCTCGCCGCGGACCCCGACAACGCGGGCGCGAAGGCCGGGCTCGGCCAGGTGGCGCAGGCGCTGATCGTGCAAGCCAATGCCGCCCTCGACAGCAATGACGACGCCCAGGCGGCGAGGCTGCTCGATCAGGCGACGAAGCTCGCCCCGAAATCCGCCGAACTCGCCGCCGCACGCGCACGACTGGGTGGTGGCGACGGGCATGCGGCCGCTGGTGTCCCGCCCGTGGCGGGCGCGCAGGCAGGTGACGACAACGCACCGGAAGCCTCGCTCGCGGTCAGTCCGGAGCAGAAAGCCAAGGTCGCCGATCTGGTTCGTCGTGCACAGGCCGCGGCGTCGCGCGGCGACATCATGGATCCCCCGGGCGACAGCGCCTACGACCTCTACCGAAACGCCCTGGCGATCGACGGCAACGACCCGACCGCTCGCGCGGGCCTGCAGGGCTTGCCCGCACAGGTCGAGAAGCAGATGCAGCAGGCCGTCGCCGCTGGCAACGTAAAGCGCGCCGAAGATCTGTACGGCACCCTGTCGGACCTGGCGCCGGGCGATGCTTCCCAGGGCGAGATGCGTCATCGCCTCGGCAGCGCCCTCATCGATAACGCGCTGCAGCGCGCGTCCAGCGGCGATCGCCAGGGCGCCTTCCAGTCGCTCGACCACGCACGACGCTACGTGCCGGACGATCCGCGACTGCAAAGTGCGTATGAGCGCATCGCGACAGGACGCTGAGCACGATGACGGTATTGGTGATGGGCGCGTCCGGTCAGATCGGGCACTTTCTTCTTCCGCGACTCGAGGCGGAGGGATATGCATGGATGGCGGTCAGCCGGCGCCCGCCGGGCCACGACCCTCGCTGGCGGTCCGGTCATCTTCCGGACGGCATGCCGGAGCTGCCGCCGCTGCAGGCCGTCGTCTCGCTGGGGCCCATCGATCTGCTGGCAAAGTGGCTTGCCGAGATGCGGTTGCCGGGCATTCCCCACATCGTCGCCACGTCGTCGATGAGCGCCGAAACCAAGCGCGAATCGCAGGTGCCCGAAGAGCGGGAAGTCTCGCGCCGCCTGCGGGATGCGGAGACGATGCTGATCGCGACCTGCGCATCGCGCGGCATGCCCTGGACCGTCTTCCGGCCGACGCTTATTTACGGGGCCGGCATGGACAAGAGTCTGACGCCGATCGTGGCATCCGCCCGCCGGCGCCATATCTTTCCGCTGCCGGCAGGTCGGGGGCAGCGCCAGCCGGTGCACGCGGACGATATCGCCGCGGCCGTCGTCGCCGCTCTGCGGACACCGGCGGCGCGCGGCCGCACCCTCTCCATGGGCGGCGGTGAACGGCTCACGGCCGCGGACATGTTCCGGCGGACGCAGCGGAGCGCGGGCGGTTTCGTCGTGCCGCTCCCGGTCCCTCGTCTGGTGCTCGAACTAGCCGCGTCCGTGTCGCCGCTCATGCGCGGACCGGTGAACCGGCTCGATACCGACCTGATTGCCGACAATACGGACCTGGAGGCCATCCTCGGTGTGCATCCGCGGCCTTTCCGGCCGCAGCCCGGAACCTGGCAGCCGGTCCGCTGATCCGTATCGCCCTCACTTTGCCCTCATCCGTTCAGATGGGCGCCGGTGAACTGCCCCTATCATCGGTCCCCGACCTCTCTCGCAGGACTTTCCCGCGTTGGCTTTCCTGAATCGTCTTGGCTCCCTCCTGCGCACGGCCTGGCCGTGGCTGCGTATTCCCTTCTGGCTGGTGATGGGACTGCTGTTCGGCTTCCTGCTGCCCTACACGCTGATTCTCAATGCGCGCCTGCAGGAGCGCTTCAACGACCTCGTGTTCGCGGTCCCCACCCGCGTCTATGCGCGGCCGCTGCCACTGGAACCGGGCAGGGCGCTGACGCCGGCGGCCCTGGAGCTGGAACTGACCTTTGCCGGCTACACCACCGAAGGAGCCGGCAAGGTCCAGGGCAGCTACTCGAAGAACGGCTCGCGCTTCATCATCGCATCGCACGGCTACTTCGGTCCGGATGGCGGCGAGCTGCCGCACCGCATCCGTGTCGTCCTGGCCAATGGTCAGGTCGCCTCGGTGGTGGACGACACCAATGACAAGCCGATCAAGTCGATCCATCTGGATCCCGCACGTATCGCGACGTTGTATGGCGCGCAGCAGGAAGAGCGTCGCATCGTGCGTCTGGAGAACGTGCCGCCGCTGCTCGTGCAGGGCCTGCAGGCCGTCGAGGACCGCGACTTCAAGAATCACATCGGTCTGGATTTCTCGGCCATCGCGCGCGCGTCGGTCGCCAACATCCGCGCAGGTCACACGGTGCAGGGCGGCTCCACGCTGACCCAGCAGCTGGTGCGCAACCTGTTCCTCGACCGCGACCAGAACATGCTGCGCAAGGTCAACGAGGCCATTCTCTCGTTGCTGATGGAAGCGCATTATCCGAAGGGACGCATCCTCGAGGCCTACGTCAACGAGGTCTTCCTGGGCCAGCAGGGTAATCAGGCGGTGCACGGTTTCGCCGCCGGCGGCGAGTTCTTCTTCGGCCGCCGTCTTGAAGACCTGCGTCCTCAGGAGATCGCCTTGCTGATCGGCCTGGTCAAGGGCCCCAGCTATTACGATCCGCGTCGTTATCCGGACCGTGCCCTGTCGCGTCGCAACCTCGTCCTGCAGCAGTTCCACGACACCGGCCTGCTCGACGACGCGCAGACCAGGGCGGCGCAGGCCGCGCCGCTGGGCATCGCGCCCAACGCACAGCTGCCGCACAACCGCTTCCCGGCCTTCATGCAACTGGTGCGGTCGCAGATCACGGCGGACTTCGACGAAGCCGCGCTGCGCGACGGCAGCCTGAGCATCTTCACCACGCTGGATCCGACGGCGCAGCTCTATACCGAGCAGGCCATCGTCACGACCATGAAGAGCCTCGGCAAGCGGGGCGCCGCCGCGCAAGCCGCCGCTGTGGTGACCGATACCACCAACGGCAGCGTGCTGGCCGTGGTCGGTTCGCGCGATCCGGGCGAGCAGGGTTTCAACCGTGCGCTCGATGCCCGTCGCTCGATCGGTTCGCTGGTCAAGCCGCTGGTGTATCTCGTCGCGCTGGCGCAGCCGTCCAAATGGTCGCTGGCGTCGATCGTCGACGACTCGCCGATCAACATGCGTCAGCCCGACGGTACCCCATGGACGCCGCAGAACGATGACCGCGAGGTCCACGGCCAGGTACCGATGCTGGACGCGCTGGTCCATTCGTGGAACCTGGCGACGGTCAACCTCGGCATGCAGGTCGGCGTCGGCCGGGTGAAGGGCTTTCTCGAGTCGTTCGGGCTCGAAGGCGTCAATCCCAGTCCGTCGCTCCTGCTCGGCGCCATCGACATCTCGCCGCTGCAGGTGGCGCAGCTGTACGAGTACATCGCCGCCGACGGGCACGCCTTGCCGCTGGTGGCCGTGCGCGGCGTCATGGACAGCAAGGGCCAGGCGATCAAGCGCTACGAAGTGAAGGAGGGCGAAGGCGAGTACCAGACCGCCGCGCGTCTCACGACGTGGGCCATGCAGCAGGTGGTCAACGGCGGCACGGCCGCGGCCATCGGCAATTCGAACCTCGCCTACCTGCACGCGGCGGGCAAGACCGGCACCAGCGACAGCCAGCGCGATGCCTGGTTCGCCGGCTTTACGGGCGACCGTCTCGCGGTGATCTGGATGGGCCGTGACGACAACAAGCCCACCGGCCTCTACGGCGCCACCGGCAGCATGAAGGTCTGGCAGGAGCTGTTCCGCAAGCTGCCGACGCGTCCGCTGTCAGCGGCGCCGGGCGAGGGCCTGGAAATGGCCTATGTGAATCCGCAGACGGGTAAGCGCACGGACCCGTCGTGCGAAGGCGCGCGTCAGTTCCCGTTCGTATCCGGTTACGTGCCGGAAGCGGAAGAGGGCTGTTTCTGGCAGCGATTCAAGGGTATGTTCGGCGGCGGTGACGGAGCTGCCCAGCCCGCGCCGCCCGTTCCCAGTAATCCTACGGATTGACCCATGCATCGCTTTCGCTTCTGCGCCATTGCCGCCGTCACCTTCGTCGCCGCCTGCAGCCAGCCGGCGCCGCCGCAAGCCACCCGCCCCAGCAAGCCGTCTTACGACATCGTGGCGCAGATTCGCGCCGCGGGTGAGCGTGAAAAGTCGGCGATCGAAGTCGCGCCGCTGCGCGATCCGGGCGTCCAGGGCCTGCAGCAGGCCGCCTCGGCCGACGAGCGCGCGGGCAATTACCCCGATGCCGACGCCAAGCTGGCGCAAGCGCTGAAGCGCGCGCCGGACGCGCCCGAGCTGATCCAGGACCGCGCGGAAATCGCCGTGCGCATGCAGGATTTCCCCCGCGCGGAGCAGTTGGCCAAACAGTCGTTCGAGATGGGCCCGAAGTCCGGCAGCCTCTGCGCACGTAACTGGCAGACGGTCGTCGAGATGCGTCTGCAGGCGAACGATCAGGCCGGCGCCGCGTCGGCGAAGACCGAGCTCAACAAATGCCACATCGCGGGACCGAACCGGTTCTGAGATAAGACCCCGTAGGAGCGCGCCTGTAGTGGCCGGGTTTTTCAGGACCACCAAGTAGGAGCAAAATCTCCTGCGAGGTGAATCATGGCTCATAGAAAAATTCCGGCAGCGGTCAAAGCCGAGG
>NZ_JAVDSQ010000012.1:0-101211 GCF_031455395.1 Luteibacter sp. 1214 | reverse complement strand
CCGAACTCAGAAGTGAAACGCGCATGCGCCGATGGTAGTGTGGCTCAAGCCATGCAAGAGTAGGTCACCGCCAGGGGCTTTATCCCAAAAACCCGCTACGAGCTATCGTGGCGGGTTTTTCTTTGCCCGACATTCCGCCTCGAACGCGCTCTTGCGCGCAGCGCGACCCGCAACAGGTCAACGCCACGGGCTTTATCCTGAAACACCCGTCCTCACTAGAGGGCGGGTTTTCTTTTGCGCGCAATTCCGCGACCACACCGGGGCCGTTACCACCGGATTCCCGCCGACGTTCGGCTGATCGCCACGTCCGCGATCCACGCCCGCAACGATTGCCGCCGAATGCCTTCCGCCGAAAGGCTGGATCCAGCCGGAATCGGATACATTAGGCCTATGTATCTACAAACCTTCGGGCTGCGCGAACCGCCGTTTGGCGATGCACCGGATACGCGCTTCGCGTGTCTGTTTGCGCGCGAACGCGAGATTCTCGAGCACGTCGAATACCAGTCCGGTTCGGACGATTCCAGTGTGACCCTGATTACTGGTGAGGCCGGGTCGGGCAAGAGCCTTCTGTGCCTGTTGATGGAAGCCGATGCATCCCACCATGGCGTGCGGCCCGTTCGCCGCGGTGCGGATGACTACGCGCTGGGCACGACGGCTTGGCTACGCTCGATGTACGCGGGATTCGGCTTGCCGCTTCCGCTGAGTGCGGAAGCCAACACCGAAGATCATCTGGTCGATGGCCTGGCCGCAGGGCTCGGGCGCCTGGCACATCACGTCAACCATCGCTTTCTGCTGATCCTGGATGATGTGGACACGCTCCACGATCATGATCTCGCCATCGTCGAGCGCCTTCTACTCGCGTGCGAGAATGCCAATGCGCCTTTCCACATCGTGCTGGTCGGATCGCCTGCGCTGCGCGAGCGCCTCGAGGGCTCCGGGGCGCCTTCGTTGGCCGCGCATGTCCGTAGTCGCTTGCCGTTGGCCCAGCTCACCCCGGAGGAAAGCGAGCGCTACGTGAGACATCGCTTGCATGTCGCCGGCACGACGCAGATGCCTTTCAGCCGGTTGGGGCTTCGAAGCCTGCGCGACGACGGCAAAGGGAATCCACGCCGACTCAATACGCTCGCCCATCGGGCGCTCGAGCGTGCGGCGGAGCGAGGCGAGCGCTCGATCGGTGAGCGCGCGCTGGGTTTCGTGGCGCGCGAGGTCCTGCCGCAACACGCCCGGTACTGGCTGCGCCGTTATCGCAAACCGATTCTGGCGATCGGTGCCATGCTGGCGATCCTGTTCGTGGGTGGTGCTGCCACGTGGTTTCTTTCCGGGCGTAGCCCATCGCGTCCCAAAAATCTCGCCACCGCGACGCCAGAGCAGGCCCTGGCCAAATTTCAGGACGCGCTTCCCCCGCCGGACACGGGCAAGCTACGCGTGTGGAGCGAACTGCTCGCACGGTGGCAGGTTACGTCGAAAGAGACATCGGTCGCCAACGCGATCAGTTGCGATGCGGTTATTTTTCCGGGTTTCGCCTGCGTCAGCGGTCGCGGCTCGCTTGACCAGTTGCGTCGTTTCGATCGGCCACTCATTCTCGAGCTGGACGATGCGCACGCGAAGCAGGAGGTCTTGCTGGTAGGCGCCGGCGATCAGGACGTCCGCCTCTACCTTGGTGGTAAATACGTCGAACTCACACGTGACGTCTTCGAACGTGTATGGAACGGCCGCTTCTACGCGGTGTTCCGTGTCGACCCGTCGATGCCTCCCAGACTGGCCCGCGGTGATTCCGGCCAGGGAATGTCCTGGCTGATGAGTCATCTGCCGGCGGACCCCGCCGGAGGGCCCCCCTCGACGACGTTCGATCGCGCGGTGCTGTCGCGCGTCGTCACCGTCCAGCAGCGCTTCGGCATCGCGGCGGATGGCGTCGTCGGGCCGGAGACCATGTTCGCCCTTTCGTCGCTCGAGGCCGATGGTCCGCACCTCGCCCGCGGCATCCCCTGATGATGTTCGTGCAGGTGGATACGCGACGCCGGTCGCGGCTGTGCTGGGCGACGATGTTGATCGTCATCACGTGCGTAGTGATCTTTGTCGGTCTGGCGCTGGCGGGTCACAACGAGCGTGCCGACATCATGAGGCATTGGGGTACGGTGCCGGCCCACCTGTTCGGGACCGGCTTGCCCTTGTGGGAACAGGTAAGCGATCCGGCCCTGCTTCGCCTGTTTACCGCCACATTCATTCATGGCGGCTGGCTGCATCTGGTCAGCAACCTCCTCTTCCTCGTGATCTTCAGTCTGCCAGCGGAGCGGAGTCTCGGTTCGCCGCGTTTTCTTCTGCTGTTCCTGCTGGGTGGTGTCGTCGCCAATCTGATCGGCGCGATCTCGCTCACCGGTGCGCGGGTGGCGATCATCGGCTGCAGCGGTGCGGTATCGGCGGTCGTGGGTGCATATGTCACGCTCTTCCCACGCGCCAGGCTCGGGCTCGTGCTTCCGCTGGGGCTTTTCCTCGAGTTCGTACGCGTACCGGCCTTCGTGCTGATCGGTATCTGGGCCCTGGTGCAGCTGCTTTTCAGCTACGCCGGTGCGAGCTACGGCGCGGTGGTCTGGTGGACACACATCGGCGGGTTTCTCTTCGGCATCGTCTTCGCGTTCTTCTCGCGCGGTGCGATCGTTCGCCGTCTACGCAACTGACATTCCGGCGGGCGCGGCCCGCAGGTGCTCGCGGACGAAACCGCGCAGCAGCCGTGTCGCATGCGGCGTCGGCACCACGGCGTCCAGCATGGCCGCAGGGGCGAGTCCTTCCCGGTCAAGCACGTCATGCCGGCGCCGGATATAGGCACGCATCACCTCGGTCGAGAACTCCGGATGAAACTGCGTGCTCACCGCGTGCCTGCCGTAGCGGACCAGATGATGGGGATCTTGCCGCGAGCTTGCCAGCGACACCGCGCCGCGCGGTAGCTCGAGCACCCCCTGCTCATGCGTCGTGTGCGCATCGAAGGTCGGCGGCAACGATGCGGCGAGCGCGTCATGCCCCGCACCGTCGTGCACCGTTAGCGGCACGGTACCCATTTCACGGCCACCGGGCAGGTAGTCCACGCGCCCACCGAGCGCATGCGACATCAGCTGATGTCCGTAGCACACGCCAAGCATCGGAAGTTCACGATCCATCGCGTCGCGGATCCATCCCGCCGTGCGTTCGCTCCAGGCATGCCGCTCCGTCACCATGGAAGCCGAACCGGTAATCACCGCGCCGGCAACGGATTCCGGCGGCGGAAGGGTGTCGCCTTTCTCGACATCGATGACGGCGAGATGAGGCGAACGCAGACGAAGGCCCAGCTGGAACCAGCGTGGAAAGTCTCCGTGGCGCGCGTTGATTACGTCGGGCGCGCGGCCGGTGCGAACGATGAGCAAGGGTTTCATGACGCGGAAGTATCTTCGATATCGCTGGGGGGAAGCACGTTGAGTACCTCGCGCACGGTCGTCAGGCCTGCCGCCACCTGCGCCGCCGCCGAGATGCGCAAGGGCTTCATGCCTTCGCGTAGCGCCGCCGCGCCGAACTTGCCGAGATCGAGCTCGGCCGAAATCAGGCTTCGCAGGCGCCCCGACATCGGCATCATTTCGTAAACGCCGGTACGCCCGAGGAAGCCGGTCTTGCGGCACTCCAGGCAACCGACCGGTTCGAAGACGCGCTCGGGCAGCGGGACATCCCACCCATGCGTCACGACGCTCCACTCGTCGGGATCCTGCGCGGTCGCGCGTTTGCAATGCGGGCACAACGTACGCACCAGTCGCTGCGCGACGACACCCGTCAGCGTGGACTGGATGAGGTAATGCGGTACGCCCAGGTCGAGCAGGCGGGTCACGGCACTGGGCGAGTCGTTGGTATGCAGCGTCGACAGGACGAGATGGCCCGTAAGTGATGCCTGCACCGCCATCTGCGCGGTTTCGAGATCGCGGATTTCGCCGACCATGATGATGTCGGGATCCTGACGGAGCAGCGTGCGCACGCCGGCGGCGAAATCCAGGTCGATCGACGCCTGCACCTGCATCTGGTTGAGATCGGGCGAGACCATTTCGATCGGGTCTTCGACGGTGCAAACGTTGAGCTCGGGCTTGGCCAGATGCTTGAGTGTCGAATACAGCGTGGTGGTTTTGCCCGAGCCTGTCGGTCCCGTTACCAGGACGATGCCGTGAGGGCGTTCCACCATGCCCCGCCAGATACGCCCCTCCTCCTCCGAAAAGCCGAGTTGTGAGAAATCCTTCATCACCAGATCGGGATCGAAGATACGCATGACGACCTTTTCGCCGAACGCCGTCGGCATGGTCGAGATACGCAGTTCCACCTCGCGTCCGCCGGCGGAGCGCGTCTTGATACGGCCATCCTGCGGACGGCGCTTTTCGGCGACGTCCATGCGCGAGAGGATCTTTACGCGTGCGGTGACCGCGGTCATGACCGGCGGCGGCAGCTCGAAGACTTTCTGCATGACGCCGTCGATGCGAAAACGCATCTGTCCGGCATCGCGACGGGGCTCGAGGTGGATGTCGGACGCGCGTTGCTCGAACGCGTATTGCAGCAGCCAGTCGACGATGTGGACGACGTGGCGGTCGTCGGCGCCGAGCTCGCCGCCCTTGCCCAGCTCGACAAGTTGCTCGAAGTTGATGATCTTGTTGGCGGAGTCCTGACCCTTGGCATCGACGGCCAGCTGGATCGAGCGCTGTACGCCGTAGAACTCCAGCAGATAGCGGTTGATATCGATCGGGTTGGCGACGACGCGACGGATGTCGCGGCGGAGCATATGGCCGAGGTCCGTCGCCCAGCTGGTGTCGAACGGCTCCGCCGTCGCGAACACCACCTCGCTCGCGGTGGCGGCCACGGGCAGGATCCGGTGACGTTGCGCGTACGCGCTGCTGACCACCTGGGTGACCTGCGCCACGTTCACCTTCATCGGGTCGACCTTCATGTAGTCGAGGTCGGCCTTGCCGGCGAGCCATTCCACGAGGACTTCCAGGCTGAGCGGGCGACCCGGCTCGCGGGCGTTGTCGACCTTGGCGCTCGAGACCACCACGAGGGGGTGCAATTCAATGGCCGACTTTCCGCTGCGCGAACCCATCCGGACGCGCTTGGCATCCTCGGCGCCGAGGTATCCGTCCACCATGAGCGAGGCGAGCACCTCGTCGAGCTCCAGCCGGCCACGACGGCCCAGGAGGGCGGCGTGCTGCGGATTCACTGCCATCAGGTCCAACCCCGTGTTCAATGCTACGCCGCTATACTAGCCCGCTTTCTCAAGGACTCGGGAACCATGTCCGCGCCCACATTCCAAGACGTGATCCAGACCCTGAACCGCTACTGGGCGGAGCAGGGCTGCGTGCTGGTCCAGCCGCTCGATACCGAAGTCGGCGCGGGCACCTTTCACCCGATGACCTTTCTCCGGTCGCTCGGACCGGAGCCCTGGGCCGCCGCTTACGTGCAGCCCTGCCGCCGGCCGACGGACGGTCGCTATGGCGACAACCCGAACCGCCTCCAGCATTACTACCAGTACCAGGTGATGCTGAAGCCGAACCCGGACAACATCCTCGATCTGTACATCGGATCGCTGAAGGCGCTGGGCATCGACCCCCTGGTGCACGACCTGCGTTTCGTCGAGGACAACTGGGAGTCGCCGACGCTGGGCGCCTGGGGTCTTGGCTGGGAGGTCTGGCTCAATGGCATGGAGGTCACCCAGTTCACCTACTTCCAGCAGGCCGGTGGCCTGGAATGCCGTCCCGTCACGGGTGAGATCACCTACGGCCTCGAGCGCCTGGTGATGTACCTGCAGAACGTCGACAGCATCTACGACATCGTGTGGACCAACGCGCCGCATGGCGTGGTCACCTACGGCGACGTCTTCCACCAGAACGAGGTGGAGCAGAGCACGTACAACTTCGAATACGCCAACGTGCCGGAGCTGTTCCACTGGTTCGACGTGTGCGAGGGCGAAGCGGCCAAACTGATCGAAGCCGGCCTGCCGCTGCCCGCGTACGAGCAGGTCTGCAAGGCCAGCCACGCGTTCAACCTGCTCGACGCGCGCCGGGCCATCAGCGTGACCGAACGTCAGCGCTACATCCTGCGCGTTCGCACCCTGGCTCGCAGCGTGGCCGAGGCCTACGTCGCGCAGCGCGAAAAACTCGGTTTTCCCGGCCTGAAGAACGTCAAGGAGGCCGTCAATGGCTGATAAGCGCCTGCCCCTCCTGATCGAGCTGGGCACCGAAGAACTGCCGCCCAAGGCCCTGGACGACCTCGCTGGCGCGTTCGCGCGCGGCGTCGTCGAAGGCCTGGAGAAGCGCGGCGTCGCCGGCGGCTACGAAGCCGCGAAGACCTACGCGTCGCCTCGCCGCCTCGCCGTCTACATCCCCGACGTGGCCGTCGCCCAGCCGGAGCAGACCGTGGAACGCCGCGGGCCCGCCATCGCGGCGAGCATCGGCGCCGACGGTGAGCCCAGCAAGGCGCTGATCGGCTTCGCGCAGTCGTGCGGCGTCGACGTCGCCGCGCTGGAGAAGCTCGAGACCGACAAGGGCGCGTGGTTCGTCTTCCGTGCCGTGAAGGCCGGCCAGCCCACCGCCGCCCTGCTGGCCGAGGTGGTCGCCGAGTCGCTCAAGGCGCTGCCGATTCCCAAGGCCATGCGCTGGGGCAACCGCGAGGACAGTTTCGTCCGCCCGGTGCACACCCTGCTCATGCTGCACGGTGCCGACATCGTCGATGGCCAGATCCTGGGCCTGACCAGCGGCCGCCTCAGCAACGGCCACCGCTTTCATCACCCGAAGCCGGTGCATGTCGCCGACGCCGACAGCTGGCTCGACGCGCTGCGCGGCGCGCATGTGCTCGCCGATCCGGCCGAGCGCCGCCAGCGCGTGGTCGATGACGTGGCGCGTGTGGCCACCGGCGGCGTGCCCCGCCTGTCCGAGGGCCTGCTCGCCGAGATCGCCAACCTCACGGAGTGGCCGGTCGCCATCGCCTGCACGTTCGAACGTGAGTTCCTCGATGTGCCGCCCGAAGCGCTGGTCACCACGATGGAGACCAATCAGAAGTTCGTGCCGGTGTTCGATGAAGACGGTCGCCTGACCGAGCACTTCATCGGCGTCGCCAATATCGAGAGTCTCGATCCGGCGGAGATCCGCAAGGGCTACGAGCGCGTGATCCGCCCACGCTTCGCCGACGCCAAGTTCTTCTGGGACGCCGACCTCAAGACGCCGCTGGCCGATCATCAGGAAGGCCTGAAGAACGTCACCTACCAGCAGTCGCTGGGCAGCCTCTGGGACAAGACGGTCCGTGTGGCCGAGCTGGCGCGCGTCATCGCCAACCGCGTCGGCGTCGACGCCGGCCAGGCGACGCATGCCGCGGCGTTGGCCAAGTGCGATCTGCTGACCCGCATGGTGGGTGAATTCCCCGAACTGCAGGGCGTGATGGGTCGCTACTACGCGACGCGCCAGGGTCTTCCGGCCGACGTGGCCGATGCCCTCGACAGCTTCTACCAGCCGCGCTTCGGTGGCGATGCCATCGCGGCGGGCAAGGTCGGCCAGGTACTGGCGGTGGCCGAACGCCTCGATACCCTCGCGGGCATTTTCGCCGTCGGGCTCAAGCCGAGCGGCAACAAGGACCCGTTCGCGTTGCGTCGCGCCGCACTTGGCCTCGCACGCACCCTTATCGAGGGGGGGCTCGACATCGATCTGCGCGCCGCGCTGGCCGAGGCCTTCGAACTGGTTCCCGAGGCGGCATTCGTGGCCGGCGTGAAGCCGGGCAAGGATGGCAAGGCGCCGGTCGTGGACATCGGTGCCCGTCGCCGCGAGCTGGGCGACGAAGTGCATGGCTTCGTGCTCGAACGCCTGCGTGGGTATTACGCGGACCAGGGCTTCTCGGCCGACCAGTTCGAGTCCGTGATCGCGGTGAGCCCGGCGACGTTGCCCGATTTCGATCGCCGGCTTCGTGCGGTGGGCGAGTTCGCCCGTCGCAGCGAGGCGGCCAGCCTTGCCGCCGCGAACAAGCGTGTCGCGAACATCCTGCGCAAGCAGGCCGAGGAAGCGGGTGCGGCACCCATTCCGTCGACGGTCGATCCGGCGCACTTCGAGTCCGACGCCGAACGTGCCCTGCATGAGGCGCTCGCTGCCGCCCGCGCGGACACGCAGGGGCTACTGGCCTCCGGTGACTACACCGGAACGCTGGCGCGCCTCTCGGCGCTGCAGGGGCCGGTCGACACGTTCTTCGACGACGTGCTGGTCAACGCGGAAAATCCGGCGGTGCGCGCCAATCGTCTCGCACTGCTTGCGCAGCTCAAGGCGGCGTTTGGCGCCATCGCGGACATCTCGCGGCTTTAACCGATATCGCGCGGCTTCCCCGCGCGATCGATCGCCGAACGGACGGACTCCCATCAGCCAGGGGCCACTGGCGGCCGAGCTGATGGGAGGACGCCAGGCCGGTTGGCGAGGCGTTCGGTCCGGTCAGGCCGCGGCGCTGGACTGATCGTCTGCGACGCGCGACATGAGCGTGTGACGGAACGCGATCATCCGGTCCGCATAATCCGACTCGCCTGAACGTCCGAGGATCGAATACATCTCGGCCACCAGATCGGCGTGACGCACCGGCGAAAACCGGCTACCGGTCAACTCGATATCCGACTGCAGCAGCTTCATCGCCGCCGCGAGGCGGGATGCGTCGAGTGCGGACGACACCGTACCCTCGCGCCCGTCGCGACCGCGCGCGGTCTCGGTGGTTTCGGTACGGGCCACGGCATCGTCGCCCGATCCGTCCAGCATCATCGGGCCTTCGCCAGCGGCGAGCCAGACCAGCGAAAGGCCCAGCGTCTTGGCCATCGTGACGCAACGGCCCCGCGAAGGATCGGTGTTGCCATCGCGCCAGCTGCGCACCACGCCTTCGGAGAAGCCGCACCGGCGAGCGATTTCGCTCACGCTACCCGACATCTTGATGACTGCCCGTACGCGAGTGGCGAAGGATGACGCGATAGGCGTCGAGTCGATTCGTGCGGACTCCAGGCTATCGCCAGATGCATCGGCCATAACGGAGCCCCTTGAGTTGTAATTCATGCGCTTGGAACCTCGTTTCTAAGTAGATCGCCCCCCGGCCATCCCGCGATCCAACGCGCGGAGCCTGCATTCGGTGTACAGCAACTTCCCTTCGAAAGCCTTTCCGTTGAGAAGTTTCGTAAACGAGTCGTCCAAAAGCGATTCAGAACATGCGACGGGCGCATCTAAATCGATGTTCTGCCTAAGAATGTTTCCTAGGCTCAAGTCCTATATAGGCCATAAGTCACGTGTCTCGAAATCGTAACGGTTTGTGTCGACGTGATTTTTTGCACAGGTCATGACGAAACGGATCCTCAGACGTCGCGACATGTAAAGCTCAGGTGAAAAAATCATGTTGCGAATTCGCAATTAGTTTCGCTATATCTGGTCGCGGGTCGCTCAGCAGGGCGACTCCGGGGGCGCGCCGCTGGCATCACGCGGCGTGGCATAAGGGATAACAACGTCGTCGATGACCCAAGTCAACCTGGCCACAGCCGGGGCGGGATCGGCTTGCTCCGAATCGCAACAACGTACGGTTCGGGCTTTCTAGGGGAGAGGCAGTACATGAATTTGCGTCATCATCACGCCGTGTCGCTGGGTCGCCGCACCGCGCTTGCCCTGGCTATCGGTCTGGGCACCGTCTCCGGCGCCGCATTGGCACAGTCCAACGTCACCGGTTCCATTTTCGGTTCGGTAAATCAGCAGGGCACCTCGGTGACCGTGTCCAGCGCCGACACCGGCTTCTCACGCACGATCAACGTCGACGCGAACGGCCGCTATCGCTTCAGCGCGCTGCCGCCCGGCAACTACAAGGTTTCGCTGGAAAACAACGGCGCGGTGGTCAGCACGCGTGACAACGTGACCGTGACCATCTCGGGCGGTTCCGACGTCTCGTTCGGCTCGTCGGCATCGACCACCGAAGCCGCCACGCTCGAGGGCGTCTCGGTCTCCGCATCGGCGATGCCGTCGATCGACGTGTCGTCGGTCGATACCCGCACGGTGCTCACCGCCGAGCAGCTCAACAAGCTTCCGATTACCCGGGACGTGCTCGCCGCGGCATTGCTTGCGCCTGGCGTGATCGGGAACTCCAGCTACAAGGACGCGCTCGGCAATCCGGTGCCCAGCTTCGGTGGCTCCGCGTCGTCCGAGAACGCCTACTTCATCAACGGCTACGCGGTGACCAATCCGCTGACGTCGATCGGCCTGACTCAGCTTCCTTTCGACGCCATCGACCAGCAGCAGGTGCTCACCGGCGGCTATGGCGCGGAATTCGGCCGCTCGACCGGCGGTGTCATCAATATCGTGACCAAGCGCGGTACCAACGAATGGCACGCCGGCGTGTACACGATCTGGGAGCCCTCGGGGACGCGCGCCTCGCCGCGTAACTCGAACTATCCGGATACGGGCTTTTATCCGACGACGGACGGCACGGTCTATCAGTACTTCAAGAAGAACGAATACTGGCGCTCGACCGTCGGCGCCTACGCCAGCGGCCCGCTGATCAAGGACAAGCTGTTCTTCTACGTCGACGCCGAAATGAACCGCCGCGAAGGTGCCGGCGTGCAGTCCAGCACGACAGCGGGCGCCGTCACCTCCGCCACCGTCGGCCGTAACGGCTGGAACGACTACCAGTACAAGATCCCGCGCTGGCTGGCCAAGCTCGACTGGAACATCACCGACGATCACCACATCGAGCTGACCGGTGTGTCCGACAAGACGGAATACACGTCCGCCACCTACGGCTTCAACTACGCCAGCAAGACCCACGGCGCCGTGCAGAACGGTGGCTCGTACACGAAGGACGGCGGCGACCTCTACGTCGGTAAGTACACCGGTTACATCACCGATAACTTCACGGTCTCGGCGTTGTACGGCCAGCAACGCGTCGATCACGTGCAGACGCCGTTCGGCTACAACGCGAACTGCCCCCTGATCTCGATCGCCAGTGCCGCTTCCCGGGCGCCGGGCATCAATTACGGCAGCTGCCAGACCACCGCGACGTCGGTACGCGTACCGGGCGCGAACGATGCGACCGACGGCTGGCGCCTCGATCTCGAGTATCGCCTCGGCGATCACGACATCAAGTTCGGTGCCGATCGTCAGCAGGCCAAGTCGTTCACCGGCACGTCCCTGCCGGGTGGCTACAGCTGGACATACAACCAGCAGAACAACGCGGCCCAGGCGATCGACGCCGGTCACGGTGTCGGCTCGCCCGCCTCGGCGGGTGGTCTCGGTACGCAGGGCTATTACGTGACCCGCGCTTACACGACCACCTCCGCGACCGTGAAAACGGTGCAGGAATCGCAGTACCTCGAAGATCACTGGCAGGTCACCGATCGCTGGCTGGTCTACGCGGGTCTGCGCAACGAGCAGTTCAAGAACTTCAACGGCAATAACGAGGTGTATGCGAAGCAGCGTCACCAGCTGGCGCCGCGTCTGGGCGTGTCGTGGGACGTGATGGGTGATTCGACCCTCAAGGTCTACGCCAACGCCGGTCGTTACCATCTGGCCATGCCGAACAACGTCGCCGTGCGTGCGGCGTCCGGCTCGCTGGGCACCTCCGAATACTTCACGTACACGGGAACCGATCCGGTCACTGGCGCGCCGACGGGTCTCGTACCGGTGCCGGTCAACCAGGCCGCCGGTTACACGTGCGGCGGCACCAACGCGGTCTCGGCCAACCTCGAGTGCGGCGTGGCTCCGGATCCGCGTACCGTCGCCGCGAAGGGCCTGAAGTCCCACTACCAGGACGAATACATCGCCGGTCTCGATCAGGCGATCACGCCCACCCTGAACTGGGGTGCCAAGCTGACCTGGCGTCAGCTGCGCAGCGCGATCGACGACACCTGCACCCCCGCACTGGGCGGCGCGTGCTTCCTGTTCAACCCGGGTACCGGCAACACCTTCCTGCAGGAGCAGGACGACGGCTCGTTCGTCGCCGTGCATTACTCGAAGGACGCCCTGCAGCTTCCCGACCTGAAGCGTAAGTACTACGCCGTCGATCTGTACCTGGAGCATCCGTTCGCCGACAAGTGGTACGGCCGCATCGACTACACGTGGTCGCGCAGCTACGGCAACACGGAAGGTCAGCTGGCATCCGACCTGGACACGGGCAACGGCGGTCAGGCTGACGTCTCGGTGACCCAGGACTGGGATCTGCCGCAGCTGATGGTGGGCGCGAACGGCAAGCTGCCGAACAACCGTACGCATCAGATCAAGGCCTTCGGTTACTTCCAGGCCACCGACGATCTGCGCTTCGGTGCCAACCTGAACATCGCATCGGGTCGTCCGAAGAACTGCACGAGCTTCTACCCGACCGCCGACGCGGGCCTGTACAACGGTGCGTTCTACTACTGGTGCGGTCTGCCGGGCACGGCGGGTTACGAGCGCTCACCGCGTGGCTCGCACGGCAACACGCCGTGGACCTATATCGTCAACCTCAATGCGGCATACACCCCGAGCTGGCTGGACAAGAACCTGACGCTGCAGGTCGACGTGCTCAACGCGTTCAACAAGCAGACACCGACCTCGTACAACCCCCGTTATGCGTCGTCGCGCTCCACCGTCAGCCCGCTTTACGACCGCGAACTCAACTTCACCGATCCGCGTACCGTCCGTTTCACCGCCCGCTACGACTTCTGATCCGCCGTACCGGCAAAAACTTTCCAACAACAAGAGTCCCGGGTGAAAGGATTCGCCACGGGGCGACAAAAAGTGTCTCCCCAGATCGCCCTCGTCCCCCCGGACGGGGGCATTTTTTTCTAGGAATGATTCCTAGGAGCGAGTCATAGGACGCCGGCAAATGCCAAAAGTCACATCTGTAACTTCTTGTGCAGCCGGCTATTTTTCTGCGGCCCGGCAGTTGCTTCGGAAGTAATTGCCTAGATTTGTAAAATTACCGTGAGAATTTCGTATTGCAGTCCGGTGACCGCTGCGGATATATGTGTTCCACGTCACACGCAGTGGCGTTTCGGGGCGCGGGATCCTTTCACGGATCCTGCTGTTTAAAGGGGATTTTTAAACTCCGATCTCTAAGAAGCCTGGCGCTAGCCGGGCCGGGGTCGGCTTGCCGCTCGGCGCAGGTTTTTGCGTCGGCGGAATTTTAATCGGGGAGATGCAAGATGAATTCGCGCCACAACCGCGCCGCCATGCTGGGCCGTCGCACCGCACTGGCCCTGGCCATTGGCCTGGGTACTGTGTCCGGTGCCGCCTTCGCACAGTCCACCACCGGTTCCATCTTCGGCCAGGTGCCGGCAGGTGCGGGCCAGACCGTGACCGCGACCAACGAGACGGGCGTCAGCCGCACCGTCAACGTCGATGCCGCCGGTCGCTACTCCATCACGTCGCTGCCGCTCGGCAGCTACAAGGTCACGCTGAACAAGGACGGTGCCGCCGTCGATTCGCGTTCCAACGTGAGCCTGCGCGTCGGCGCCGGTACAGAAGTGGCCTTTGACGCCGCCGCGTCGGCCACGGCCGCCTCCAGCCTCGAAGGCGTGACCGTCTCGGCCAATGCGCTGCCCTCGATCGACGTCAGCGCGGTCGACTCGCGCACCGTCATCACCTCCGAGCAGCTGTCCAAGCTGCCGCTGGCGCGCACCGCTGAAGCCATCGCACTGCTGGCGCCGGGCGCCGTGGCCGGTAGCTCGTTCTTCACCGGCCCGACCGGTAATCCGCTGGTCTCGATCGCCGGTAGCGCCGTCACCGAGAACGCGTACTACATCAACGGTTTCAACACGACCGATCCGCTCAGCGGCTTCGGCGGTATCACCCTGCCGTACGGCGCCATCGACCAGCAGGAAATCCTCGCCGGCGGTTACGGCGCTGCTTACGGCCGTTCCTCGGGCGGCGTGATCAGCCAGGTCGGTAAGCGCGGTACGAACGAATGGCACTTCGGTGCGCAGGTCCTGTGGGAGCCGAACGGCACCAAGGCCAACCAGATCAATTACTACCGTCAGGTCGGCGCACAGGCCGGTCAGCTGTACGACGACAACAAGAAGGACAAGCTCGACCGCACCACGTACTCCGTGTACGCCGGTGGTCCGCTGATCAAGGACACCCTGTACGTGTTCGTCGCCGCTGAGCAGGAGCGCCGCTCGGGCGAGCAGACGACCAGCGTCGCGGCGCCGTTCGTCTACAAGCAGTCGTACCGCAACCCGAAGTTCTACGGCAAGGTCGACTGGAACATCACCGACAGCAACATCCTCGAAATCACCGGCGCGTCGAACAAGCAGGATTACGACGCTTCGATCTACGAGTATGACTATCCGACCAAGACCCGTGGCGACTACGTCGGCAAGGACAACTCGGTCAACAACAAGTCGGGCGCGGATCTCTACAGCGCCAAGTTCACCAGCTACATCACCGACGACCTGACCCTGACGGCCCTCTACGGCAAGATGAAGGGCACGTACTACACCGCCACCGGCGGTGACCAGTCGCTGCCGTCCATCCTCACCGCGACGAATCAGGATCCGCTGCTCAATGGCGGCAATCCGATCACCAACGCCAACCCGTCGGCCACCACCGCGGATCCGAAGCACACCTCGACCAACACCAACTTCCGTGTCGACCTGAGCTATCACATCGGCGACCACACGATCGTGGCCGGTATCGATAACCAGAAGGTGCTCGACAAGAACGACGGCGACAGCACGACCGGTCCGGGTTACGCGTGGGAGTACAACAAGACCGACGCCGGCACGCCGATCATCGGCGAAGCCCCGACGGACGCGTCCTATGTCGCCCCGCCGGGTGGCCGTGGCTACTACGTCGCCCGCTACGTCTACGGCACCGCCGCGTCGGTCCGCACCACGCAGCGCGCTCAGTACATCGAAGACACCTGGCAGGTGAATGACCGCTGGATGGTGAAGGTGGGTCTGCGCAACGACCAGTTCACCAACTACAACCAGGACGGCGAGCCGTACCTGAGGCTGACCACGCCGCAGTGGGCCCCGCGTCTGGGCGCCACCTGGGACGTCAACGGCGACTCCAGCCTGAAGATCTACGCCAACGCGGGTCGTTACTACCTCGCGCTGCCGGCGACCGTCGCGCTGCGTTCCGCTGGTGCTTCGCTCTACACCCGCGAGTACTTCAACTACACCGGTATCGACGCCAACGGTATTCCGCAGGGCCTGACCCCGATCTTCAGCAGCACCGGCGGTCCGATCTCGGCGAACAGCGAGTACGGCATCCCGCGTGATCCGAAGACCGCCGCCGCCACCAACATCAAGTCGGAATACCAGGATGAGTTCATCCTCGGTTTCGATGCGGCGCTGACCGACAAGTGGACCTACGGTGCGAAGGCCACGGTGCGCAAGCTGCGTAACGCGATCGACGACGTCGGCGACAGCGGGGCGATCCTGCGCAAGATGGAACGCTCGGGTATCGATCCGGACACCATCGGCGACATCCAGGGCAGCTACCTGTTCAACCCGGGTCGTGCCAACACCTTCCTGATCCCGAACACCAACGGCGGCTACTACAGCGTCGACATGAACAATGAGGACTTCGGCTTCCCGCACTCCAAGCGTAACTACTACGGCCTCGAGCTGTACCTGGATCACGCGTGGGACGGCAAGTACCAGGTCCGCTTCGACTACGTCTACTCGAAGAGCTACGGCAACTCGGAAGGTCAGGTCCGTTCGGACATCCGTCAGGACAACGTCTCGGCGACGGTGGACTGGGATTACGCGGAAGTCATGCAGTACTCGAACGGCGAGCTCGCCAACAGCCGCAAGCACAACTTCAAGATCTACGGCTCCTATCAGCTGGCTTCGGAGTGGCTGGTCTCGGGCAACATCAACATCGCTTCGGGTGCGCCGAGGAGCTGCCTGGGCTTCTACGGCCCGAACGAGACCAACCCGAACCTCGGCTACGGCTCGTACTACCACTGGTGCGATGGTCAGCCGTCGCCCCCGGGTGAGGCAGGCCACAATCCGTGGACCTACATCGTCACGGGCAGCGTCGAGTACCGTCCGGAGTGGGCCGACAAGAAGCTGGCCTTCAACGTCACCGTGTTCAACCTGCTGAACCAGCGCAAGGAAACGCAGGTTTATCCGATCCACGGCAGCGCGGCGAGCCTCAACCCGCGTTACGACGTGCCGCTCTACCAGACCCAGCCGCGCTACGCCCGCTTCGGTATCACGTACGACTTCTGATAGCGCGTCGCGTATCGCACAACAAGAAAAAGCCGAGGGGGGCAGGGATCTGCCCCCCGACGGTCACGAAATGCGCTCCCCAGATCGCCTTCTTCCGTCCCGCGGACGAGGGCTTTTTTTTCGGAAGCATTTATTTCTCAAGCAAAAATCCCCTGATTTCCGGGAGTTGGCCGGGAATCCTGAACGAGCACCGCACTAGGAAAAACGCCTACACCGTGTAAATAATTTGTTGACACGGCAGTAAGGTCACGCCTATGTTCGGCATCGGCGACACCCGACTGAGCCTTTCGTGAACTGCGAAGGCGTCTCGGTTTGGTACTAGTCAGGGCTTGTCGGGAGCAGGTCGGGGGAGGCAGTCGACTCTGGGAGGAGTTGGCGCCAGAACACCACCCCTCGGATCCGAGCAACGGCAAGGCCATTTTTTCCGGCCTTTGGTCGGTTTTGCTCGTTTTTTTTGGCCCGTTGGGGTCGATCTGGGGAGATTTGCAATGAGTTCTCGCAGCATCCGGCAGGCTTCCGTCCTGCGTCGTTCGTCGTTGGCGCTCGCGCTGGCCATGGGCATGGGCCTTACCGGCAACGTGTTCGCCCAGGCGACCACGGGTAGCCTGTTCGGTTCGGCTGAAGCCGGCGATACCGTTCAGATCACCAGCGGCACGGGCGTTACCCGTTCCACCACGGTCGGCGAAAACGGCCGTTACACCTTCGGCAACCTGCCGCTCGGCACCTACAAGGTCAGCCTGATCAAGGGCGGCGCTACTGTCGACTCGCGCGACAACGTGGAGCTGAAGGTCAATGCGG
Organism: Luteibacter sp. 1214; assembly: GCF_031455395.1. Lineage (NCBI taxonomy): Bacteria > Pseudomonadati > Pseudomonadota > Gammaproteobacteria > Lysobacterales > Rhodanobacteraceae > Luteibacter > Luteibacter sp. 1214. Next base: position 84,218 of record NZ_JAVDSQ010000012.1, on the reverse strand, counting down.
GTACGGACGTCTCGTTCGCCGCTGGCGGCGCAGCCAATGCGCAGAACGCTTCGACCCTCGAAGGCGTCACCGTCGTCGGCACCGCGCTGCCGCCGATTGACGTTTCATCGGTCGACTCGCGCACCGTGATCACCCAGTCCCAGCTCAAGCAGCTGCCGCTCGGCCGTTCGGCCGAAGCGATCGCGCTGCTCGCTCCGGGTGTTGCACAGGGCGCGACCGGTTCCGGCTTCGCCAGCCCCACCGGCCAGTCGCTTGTATCGTTCGGCGGTTCGTCGGTGACCGAGAATGCGTACTACATCAACGGCATGAACACGACCGATCCCATCTCGGGTTACGGCGGCATGACGCTCCCGTATGGCGCCATCGACCAGCAGGAAATCCTGACGGGCGGTTACGGTGCGCAGTACGGTCGTTCGGACGGTGGCGTGATCAGCGTCGTCGGCCGTCGCGGTACCAACGATTTCGTTTTCGGTGGCCAGGTCCTCTGGACGCCGGCGTTCGCCAAGGCGGACCCGATCAATGCGAAGTACCCGGCCAGCTCCTCGCGCGATGGTCAGATCTACCGCTACCGTAACCTCAACAAGGATTGGGAGGCGGTTTACTCGGCTTACGCCGGCGGCCCGCTGATCAAGGACACCTTGTTCGGGTTCATCGCGGTTGAAGGTGCCAAGCGCGAAGGCGACAGCGTCTCCAACGCGTCTGCCAACCGCAACACGAAGTACACGTACAAAGATCCGAAGATGTATGCCAAGTTCGATTGGAACATCAACGACAACAATCTGCTCGAAGTCACCGGCGCCAGCTACAAGCACGACTACACCGGCGACGTGTACAACTTCAACAACGTCACGCGTGAGAACGGCAGCTTCATCTCGCCGGACACCGCTTCGCGTACGAAGCAGACGATGTGGATCGCGAAGTACACCAGCTACATCACCGACAACCTGACGTTGACGGCTCAGTACGGTAAGCAGGATACGAAGCTCTTCACGCAGACCGGTACGACCGATCCGAACCTGATCCCGATCCTCGGTGCGGACAGCCAGAACCCGGCCTACACCGCCGGCTTCCCGAACGGTATCACCAACGCGCAGAATCTGACGACGGTTCCGGATCCGACGCACGAGAGCAAAGTCACCAACTACCGGTTCGACCTGTCGTACGTGCTGGGCGATCACACACTGACGGTGGGTATCGATAACCAGAACACCCAGGATCTGAACGACGGCGAGTCGATCTACAACAACTCCGGTTACGAGTGGAGCTACGGTACGGTCGAAGAAGGCAGCGGCATTGCTAATGGCGCAGTCGATTCCCCGGTTGGTTCCCCGTACTACGTGTCGCAGTACCGTCAGCAGACCGCTGCGTCGGTCCGCGTGCGTCAGCGTGCGCAATACATCCAGGACCAGTGGCAGGTGACGGACACCGTCAAGCTGTCGCTTGGCCTGCGTAACGACCAGTTCACCAACTACAACGGCAGCAACGAAGCCTACATCACGCAGACCAAGCCGCAGTGGGCTCCGCGCCTCGGCGGTACCTGGGACGTCTACGGTGACAGCACGTTCAAGGTCTACGCCAACGCAGGTCGTTACTACCTCGCGCTGCCGCTGGTGCCGGCCCTCCGTGGTGCGTCGGGCTCGACGCAGACCAACACGTACTACTCGTACACCGGCATCGATCCGGCGACCGGTTACCCGCTCGGCCTGACCGCGCTCAACACTGTGAATGGTGTTGGCCAGCCTTACTCGCCCAACAACGAGTACGGCCAGGCGAAGGATCCGAACATCGTCAGCGCCAAGGGCCTGAAGTCCGAGTACCAGGACGAGTTCATCGCGGGCTTCGACAAGACCTGGGGCGACAACTGGGTCTACGGCGCCAAGCTGACCTATCGCAAGCTCGGCAACGCGATCGATGATTATTGCGACACGGGTAGCGACCCGGCCGGCCGTTTGCAGGAGCTGTTCACGGCTAGTGGTTCGGCTGTCAACCTCGCAGACGCGGGCGTAAGCTGCTACCTGTTCAACCCGGGCCGTGCCAACACGTTCCTCGCGCCGAATGCCGCCGGTGGTTACGACAGCGTCCACGCGACCAACGCCGAACTCGGCTTCCCGCACCTGAAGCGTCATTACTACGCCCTCGAGCTGCACCTGCAGCACGAGAAGGGTGATGGCAAGTGGTGGGGCAACGTCAGCTACGTTTACTCGAAGCTGTACGGCAACAGCGAAGGCCAGACGGATTCGGATGCCGGTACGCGGAGCGATCCGTCGGTCACTCAGGCGTGGGATAACGCCCCGCTGATGGTGTACTCGAACGGCAAGCTGGCTAACGATCACACCCATGCGCTGAAGGCCTACGGTGCTTACGAGATCACGCCGGAATGGCAGGTCTCGGGCAACATCGCCATCGTCTCGGGTGCGCCGCGTAACTGCTACGGCGGTTTCGGTCCGGATCAGGTCGACGCCGGCTACGGCACGACCGCTTACCACTGGTGCGGTGGCGAGCCGTCGCCCCCGGGCGAGGCTGGTCGCAACCCGATGACGCACACGGTGTCGGCTGCACTGGCTTACCGTCCGGCGTTCGCCGATGGCAAGTTGGGCTTCACAGCCGAAGTCTTCAACCTGTTCAACGAACAGAAGAAGACCCAGTCGTACCCGTACTATGCGACCAGCAGCGCTCCGCTGCCGACGTATAACTCGCCGATCGCGTTCCAGACCCCGCGCTACTTCCGCTTCGGTGTCACTTACGACTACTGATCGCTGATGTAATGTGAGCACGGCCCGACTCGTCGGGTCGTGTAACGAAAACGCCACCCTCGGGTGGCGTTTTTTTTGGATATGTTCCTTTCCGGCAAACCTGACCGTCAGCTTGCCAACCCGCTCCCGTTTCCGCCAAGTCGGGTAGTTTCACCCTTGACTTTTACATCGGCGCATTTCTCGGTATGCTCCAAGGTCCCCCCGGACATGTTGCAGCGCCATGCGCGCGCGTATTGTCCGTGACCCCAAAACCATTCCGTTCCATACGAGGTTTGACCATGCGCAGGATCCTCTTGTCGCTCGCTTCTGTCTCTGCCCTGGCGCTCGCCGGTTGCGGTGGCGGCTCCGACAACAACGGCCAGCAGGCCGCCGCCGGTGGCAGCGACAATGCCGCTCCCGCCAACGCCGTGACCGGCACCGTCACCCTGCGTGACGCCGGCGCCCAGCTGTCGCCGGACGCCAAGCTCGACCTCAAGCTGGTCGACGTCAGCGCCCAGGGTTCGCAGCCGCTGGCCACCAAGACGGTGCAGCCGGTGACCCTGCCGCAGCAGTTCCAGCTGGACTTCAATGCCGCCGACCTCAATCCCAACGACATGTACATCGTCGAAGCGTCCCTGCAGGACGGCGAGCGTCACTATTCGGCTCCGCTGAAGACCCCCGTGCTGACCAAGGGCGCGAAGAACGTCGCCAACATTCAGCTGGTCGGCGAAGCGACGCCGGGCGAGAAAGAGCTCAGCGGCTACAACTCGCTGAAGAAGAACATCGGCGGCCTGAAGATGACGCAGGGCACCGCGTTGAAGGAAGGCGAGTCGCGCGGCTGGCAGATCTTCAAGAAGGGTAACGACGTGCAGTTCGTTATCGAGCTGGTCGATTACGGCGATAAGGGCTTCACCTCGACGAACTACGCTTACAAGAACGGTAAGCCGTGGGTGATTGTCCAGGAGAAGAAGCCGAGCAAGGACGGCAAGCCGACCTCCACTCAGCGTGCTGGCTGGAACGATGCCGGCGAACTCGTCCTCAAGCAGAACGAGGCTGGCGGCAAGGTCGACGTCCTTGGCGACGACGCGGCGGCCGCGCTGAAGAGCCAGGCCGAAGCGATGTACGCGAAGGCTGGCGGCAAGAAGTAAGACGTCCACTCGGATGTAAAAAAACGCCGGCCTAGTGCCGGCGTTTTTTTTTGCGAAAAGATGGCGATATTCGGCAACGAAGGCGCTAAAAGCTGCCGTGTAAGGTTTTTCCTACAGACTTGAGGCGAGTACCGGCGCATTTTTGGTGAGTCCCAACGACGGGATCGTCGGCTTACGGCTACGGACGGCTGATGTCCGGCCTAGGCCGTACTGCATGAAACGCGGAATCTTTTTCCGCCTCACGGAGATACGAAAGATGAAGCACCTCCTCCCCAAGCTCGCCGTTTTCGCGCTGCCTCTCCTCGGATTTGTCGGTACGGCCCAGGCGCTTGCCCTTACCGCGAGTTCTCACAAGTACTTCGATGAAACCGGGGCTCTGGTCGGTCAGGATATCCGTACGTGTGAAGCCCTGACATACCAGGCCGGTAATACCCACACCGCTTATTCGATTACCGAAGAAGTGAATTGCGGATCCGACCGTAAGCCTCGCTATATCGTGGCCAACACGATCATCACGGCTTACACGTTGCCGGGTTCTCTGCCGATTGCTACCGCGTGCAGCATCGCGGAGTGCGAACCGGTCGGCGTCGCAGAGCCGCGAATGCTGGAAGATAAGGGTTGGACTTGGACTAACCCGTAATCCTCTCGACAAAAAACGCCGACCCAAGGGCCGGCGTTTTTGTTCATTCTTACCAACGTCGCTCGATCAGAACGACATCTTCAGTCCGAGGTTGAGGCTGTTGTAACGCTGCGTGTCGTCAGCGAAGCGACCGCTGTAGCTCGCCCAGCCGCTCCAGGTCTGGCTGAAGTCGGCGGTGACGCCGAGGTCGGCCGTGGCCCAGGTCTTGTCCGGGGTGAAACCCTGGACTTCGAACTTGCCGGCCATGCTGTTGAGACCCGCGGTGACGTAACGATCATCGGCGCGGCCGTCGTGGTTGTAGGACACCTCGGCGAACGGGTGGAGCATGGTGCTGCCGGCCTGCATCGACCCCTGCAGGCGCCAGCCTGCCGTTTCGATACGAGCGTTACGCGTCTGCTTGCCGAAGGTCATCGCGGTGCTGGTGTTGCTGCGCTCGGTGTAACCGAACACGCGCAGCTGCTCGAATTCCACGCTGACGAACGGGCCGGTCTTGAGCGTGTCGCTACCGAACCACCAGCCGCCCTGCAGGCCTGCGCCCACGTGCGAGCCGTCGGTCTTGCCCGTCTCGGTGCGACGTGCGGCGCCGAGGTCGATGCGGCGATCAATGTCGGTGAAGCTGAGCTGGCCGAAGGTGACGAACGCGCCGCCGTAACCGCCGCCCTGGTGATAGAAGGCGTAACCCGAACCGGCGACGTCCTGCATCTTATAGCCGCCACCGCCCTGGAAGTCGGCGTTGTTCTGGGACAGGCCAAGAGCGACACCGACGGAGACGTTCTCGTTGACCTTGGCATCCGCACCGACCGTCAGGTTGACGTTGTCGCTGTCGGTCTTCGGCGAAGTGTCGGTCGTCTTGAACTTCTGCTGGCCGTAGTCGACGGCCGCGAACACGCGGGAGTCGGCGCCGAAGTTATCGGCGAGCATCTGGTTACGCAGCACACGGACATGCGCGGCGTCGGAGGCGAGACCGGCTTCGCCGAGCAGCGAGATCTTCTGCGGGGCGGTAATCACCGAAATCGCATACTGGCCGAGGATCGCGTGAGCCGCCGTGGTCGGGTGAATGCCGTCGGCGAACAGGTAGGTCGATGCCGCGTTCGGGTCGCGCAGGGTGGCCGGCGTGCAGGTCAGCGAGCTGGCCGTGGTGCAGGCCGGCACGGTGACGTTGGTGAAGCCGTAGGTGCTCGGGCTCGCGATGACTTCGTTGAGCAGCGCGTAGGTGTCGATCGGCACGATGCCGCGGTTGGCCTGGGCCAGACCGCCGGAGAGGATGCCGTTGTAGACCTGGGACAGCTGGCTGATCTGGCCGGCGGCCGTTGCGCCCTGAGCCAGCGCTGCGGGGGTCTTGCCGACGTCGGGCAGGTTGAAGACGACGATGGTCTTCGCGCCAGCCGCCTGCAGTGCCTTGATCTGGCCGACTTCGTTCGTGGCGGCCGTGGCGACGGTCACCTGGGCCGTGGCCGGGTTGTTCAGTGCCGCCAGCAGGTCGTTGGCGCCGATCCACATGGTGTACAGCGCGTTCGGGTCGGCCTTGCCGCCGGTGGACGCGAGATACGTCTGAATCTGTGTCGAGGTCGGCGGGACGGTCAGCGGCGTGCCGGTGACCGGGTTGACCGTGGCGGCACGCGCGTTGCCGTACGCGTAGTCGGTTCCGCCCTTGAGTGACGGGGTGAGCGAGAGCCCGTAGTACGACGCGATGTTCTCGACCGCGACCGTGCCCGGGTTCGTGGTGAAGCGGAGCGCGACAGGGGAGCGGATCAGCGTGGAGACGTTGCCGTTGTCGCTCAGGCTGTCACCGAAGGACACCACCTGCGTGAAACCGTCGGCGTGCGCCCCGGCACTGAAGAGAAGGGCGGCGCCGATGGCACCGGCAAGATGACGAATACGCATGTGGAATCACTCCGTGTGTGGGGCGTTAGAGAAACGTTACGGTAATCGAAGCCATACGCCAGCGCATGCTGCGGCGCACTAGGATCTTGCGGATGGGTGGTCCCCTGACTCCGCGCCTCGGACGAGGCGCGGAGCGGTGTTGCGTTATTTCTTAAGCGCGCGCGAGAAAGCGTCGGCGAACGCGCTGTTGGACGGGGCGGCAGCCTGCTTCGGTGGCTGGGGCGCACGGGCACCGCCACCCTGCCCGCCGCGACGATTGCCGCCACCCGCAGGGGCGTCGTCGCGCTGACCGGGGCGACCACCGCGCGCTTCGCCCGGCACATCATCCAGGCGCATGCTGAGTGCGATGCGCTTGCGCGGCAGGTCGATCTCCATGACCTTCACCTTGACGATGTCGCCCGCTTTCACCGCATCGCGCGGATCCTTGACGAAGGTATGCGACAGCGCCGACACGTGGACCAGACCGTCCTGATGCACGCCGATATCGACGAACGCGCCGAAGGCGGCGACATTGGTCACGCGTCCTTCGAGCACCATGCCCACGGTGAGGTCCTTCAGGTCTTCGACACCCTCGGCAAAGCTCGGCGCGACGAACTCGGGACGCGGATCGCGGCCGGGCTTTTCCAGTTCCCTGAGGATGTCGCGCACGGTCGGTACACCGAACTTCTCATCGGTGAAGTCTTCCGCCTTCAGGCTGCGCAGGAACGACGTATCGCCGATCACCTGCTTCACCTCGCGACCGCACTGCTTGAGGATGCGCTCGACGACGGGGTACGCCTCGGGATGCACGGAGCTGGCGTCGAGCGGGTTGCTGCCCGCGCTGATGCGGAGGAAGCCGGCGCACTGCTCGAAGGCCTTGTCGCCAAGGCGCGGTACCTTGAGCAGGTCCTTGCGGCTGGGGAAGGGGCCGTTCGCATCGCGATGCTTGACGACGTTCTCGGCGACGCTGCTGGACAAGCCGGCGACACGCGCGAGCAGCGGGGCGGACGCGGTGTTGACGTCGACGCCTACGGCGTTGACGCAGTCTTCGACGCGTGCGTCGAGTGCGCGCGCCAGCTTCACCTGGTTGACGTCGTGCTGATACTGGCCGACACCGATCGCCTTCGGCTCGATCTTGACCAGTTCCGCCAGAGGATCCTGCAGGCGGCGTGCGATCGACACGGCGCCGCGGATCGACACGTCGAGTTCGGGGAATTCCTTCGATGCGAGCTCCGACGCGGAGTACACCGACGCGCCGGCTTCGCTGACGACGACCTTCGACAGATTGAGGTCAGCGTGCTTGCGCATCACTTCACCGGTCAGCTTGTCGGTCTCGCGCGAGGCGGTTCCGTTGCCGATGGCGATCAGGTTGACGCCATGCTGCTTGCTGAGCTGCGCGATGCGCGCGACCGACTGATCCCACTGGTTGCGCGGCTCGTGCGGATAAATGGTGTCGTACGCGAGCAGCTTGCCCGTGGCGTCGACGATGGCGAGCTTGCAGCCGGTCCGGATGCCCGGATCGAGGCCCATCACGGTCTTGCCGCCGGCCGGAGCGGCCAGCAACAGGTCCTTGAGGTTTTCACCGAAGACGCGGATAGCCTCGTCCTCGGCGCCTTCACGTACGCGACCGAACAGGTCGAGCGTCAGGTGCAGATGCAGCTTGACGCGCCAGGTCAGGCGCACGGTCTCGCGCAGCCAGGCGTCGGCCGCGCGGCCCTGGTTGACGATGCCGGCGCGTGCGGCCACGCGGCCCTCGCCCTCGGCATGGCCCTGATCGGCATCGACGGCGGGGTTGAGGTCGATCTCGAGCACGCCTTCGTTGCGGGCGCGCATCAGCGCGAGCAGGCGGTGCGACGGAATCTTCGAGACCGACTCGGCATGATCGAAATAGTCGCGGAACTTCGCGCCTTCGTTTTCCTTGCCGGGCACGACGGTGGCGCGGATCTGGCCGTTCTCCCAGAGCCAGTCGCGCAGCTCGCCCACGAGGGTGGCGTCTTCAGCGATGGCTTCCATCAGGATGGCGCGCGCGCCGTCCAGTGCGGCCTTTACGTCGGCCACGCCCTTGTCGGCGTCCACGAAGGCCGCGGCGACGGTTTCCGGGTCCTGCGTGGGATCGTCGCGCAGGCCGAGCGCGAGGGGCTCGAGGCCGGCTTCGCGAGCGATCTGTGCCTTGGTACGGCGTTTGGGTTTGTACGGAAGGTAGAGATCCTCCAGGCGGGCCTTGGTGTCGGCGCTGAGGATGTCGGCCTTGAGGGCGTCGGTCATCTTGCCCTGTTCGGCGACGCTGTCGAGGATCGCGGCGCGACGGTCTTCCAGCTCGCGCAGGTAGCGCAGGCGCTCTTCGAGCAGGCGAAGCTGGATGTCGTCGAGACCGCCGGTGACTTCCTTGCGGTAGCGGGCGATGAACGGCACCGTGGCGCCACCGTCGAGCAGTTCCACCGCCGCGCGCACCTGTTCGGGCTTCGCGGCGATGTCCTGGGCAATACGTTGTTCGATGCTCTGCATGACTTTCCTGTGCTTTGACTCAGCCGGCCGGCATGTCGGGCCGGGCCGCCGATGATAGCAAGCACAGGTGGTAACCCGGCCTCCGGGCCGGGGCAGGTCGGGCAATCAGGCGTCGAAGCTGCCGTTCGTCCCGGCGCGTGGGGCTTGCACGGCGGCCTTGTCCGCGCGACCCAGTACGACGTAGGTGCTGGCTAGGAGGTCATGGACCCCCTGCTTGCGCTCGGTGAAGGCGGCGACCACGTAGAACACCATGGGTACCAGCAATGTCACGGCATTGAACAGGCGAACCACGTTGCGGGCGGCGGCGCGACCGATCGTCAGGCGCTGACCGCTGGCGTCGGTCACGCGGATGCCGCACGCGAGCTTGCCGGGCGTGGCCTGCCACTTCGAGCTTTCGAAGAAGGCGTAGTAAGCGAAACCGATCACCAGCAGCACATAGGAGATGGGTTGCACGGCCTCGGCGTACGCCTTGATCGCGCCGGCCTGATCGTGTTCGAACTGCGCCATCATCGACGCCATCAAGCTGCCCAGCCCCATCATCAGGCTGATGACGGTGAAGGGGACCATGAGGATGATGTAGTCGATCACCCAGGCGCCGAAGCGCAGCCAGAAACCGGCGTACTCCGGCTCCACGGCGGCCTCGTTGATTCCCATGAAGGGCGGCGGCGGGGGCGGCACGACGCCGGGCGCGGGGCGGTCGTCGGGAAAGAGCTCGCCCAGGGGGCGCCAGTCGCTCATGCCCTCGTACCAGCCGAGTTCCTCAGGACGGCAGGTGCCGTCCCGCAGCCACTGACGGATCTCGTCGTCCGCGTAAGGCCCGAACCGCTCGCCGTTTCGTCCGATCCACACTTGCATGCTGCTGTCTTCCCGCCTTAACCGATGAGGCGATGATGCCAGATGGGTGCGTCATCCGCCGCCTGCTGAAAGCCACGGTGGTCTCGCCCGGGCTCAGGCGGCTCGTCGTTTCAGGTGCACCAGCAGCAGCGAAATCGCCGCGGGAGTGACGCCGCTGATACGGGAGGCCTGGCCGATGGTCGCCGGCAGCGAGCGCTTCAGCTTGAGCAGTACCTCAGCCGACAGCCCACGCACGCGGTCGTAGTCGAAGCTCTCGGGGATGCTGGTCGACTCATGACGGCGCTGGCGCTCGATCTCCTCACGCTGGCGCTCGAGGTAACCCGAGTATTTGGCCTGGACCTCCACCTGGGTCGCCACTTCGGCGTCGTCTACCGCCGGACCCAGTTCGGGAACGGCGGTCAGCGCCGCGTAGTCCATCTCCGGCCGACGAAGCAGGTCCAGTGCGTGTGTCTCGCGACTCACGGCGATGCCCAGCGAGCGCTGCACGGCCGCGCCAAGCGCGTTGGCGGGTGCGGCCCAGAGTCCACGCAGGCGGGCGGTTTCGCGCTCGGCGGCGTCACGCTTGGCTTCCAGACGGCGGAAGCGGTCTTCCGACACGACGCCCTTCGCGTAGCCCTGCGCGGTCAGACGCAGGTCGGCGTTGTCTTCGCGCAGATGCAGGCGATATTCGGCCCGCGAGGTGAACATGCGGTACGGCTCGATCGTGCCGTTGGTCGTCAGGTCGTCGATCAGCACGCCCATGTAAGCCTCGTCGCGGCGCGGATACCACGGCGCGTCGCCGCGTACGCTCAGCGCGGCATTCATGCCGGCGATCAGGCCCTGAGCCCCCGCTTCCTCGTAACCCGTGGTGCCGTTGATCTGGCCGGCGAACCAGAGGCCGGGAATGGCCCGGGTTTCCAGCCAGGGATGCAGGCCGCGCGGGTCGAAGTAGTCGTATTCGATCGCATAGCCCGGGCGCGTGATGTGGGCATTCGCGAAACCGGGAATCGAACGGACCAGTGCGTACTGCACATCGAAGGGCAGTGACGTGGAAATGCCGTTCGGATAGATCTCGAACGTGTCGAGGCCCTCGGGCTCGACGAAGATCTGGTGGGAGGTCTTGTCCGCGAAGCGAACGACCTTGTCCTCGATCGACGGGCAGTACCGCGGGCCTACGCCCTCGATCTGTCCGCTGTACAGCGGCGACCGGTCCAGCGAACCACGGATCAGGTCGTGCGTCGCCTCGGTCGTGTGCGTGATCCAGCAGCTGACCTGGCGCGGATGTTCCGCCGCCGAACCCATGTACGAGAAGTGCGGCATCGGATCGTCGCCCGGCTGCTCGGCCAGCAGCGAGAAGTCGATGCTGCGGCTGTCGATGCGCGGCGGGGTACCGGTCTTCAGGCGGTCGGCGGCGACCGGCAACTCGCGAAGCTTCGCGGCCAGCGTCGAGGCTGGCGGATCGCCCGCACGGCCACCAGCGTACTGCGCGCTGCCGATGTGAATCTTGCCGGCGAGGAACGTGCCCGCGGTAAGCACGACGGCGGGCGCGTGGAAGTCCAGGCCCATCTGCGTACGTACGCCGGCCACCCGGCCATCTACCAGGATCAGGTCGTCGACCGCCTGCTGGAACAGCACCAGATTGGGCTGCGTCTCGACGATGGAGCGCATGGCGGCGCGGTAAAGCGCACGGTCGGCCTGGCAGCGCGTCGCGCGGACGGCCGGCCCCTTGGACGCGTTGAGCGTCCGCCACTGGATACCGGCCCGATCCGCCGCATGCCCCATAGCGCCGCCAAGAGCATCGATTTCCTTGACCAGATGCCCTTTGCCGATGCCGCCGATGGCGGGATTGCAGCTCATCTGCCCGATCGTTTCGATGTTGTGGCTGAGCAGCAGGGTTCGTGCGCCGGCGCGTGCGGACGCAAGCGCCGCCTCGGTGCCGGCGTGTCCGCCACCGACCACGATGACGTCGTAGGTTTCTGTATGCAGCATGGGAATGGTTCGCGCGAGGCCTGCCCGCATTTTACGCCAGCAAGACCGTGTAGGTTGGCACGCGTTATGCTTTCTAAGTCAGGCACTTCACCTGGGCAGACGCTGCGCGATAACACGCGCGCCGAGACCGAACGACAGGGGTTTGGTCGTGTGCCGGAGGGAGGAAGCGGGATGTGGGCAAGGATGCCCCATTCGACTTATCGAATGAGATCTGGCGCCCGGCGGTCTCAGGAACAGGGGGAATCCAGGATGACCGTGCTGCCGGGCGCCAGAAACCGTATGACTGGCACAAAGAGCCGCGGCATCAGCTGCGGCTTTCTTCGTTGGGTGAGAATCTACACCGTTCGAATGAACTGTGTGTGACTTTTTCGTCAACCAAGTGCTCTGTTTCGGCAATTGGTGACGCGGTGCGTCAGTTTTTTACGTGGCGCCGCGTCAGCCCATGGCCACCCGAGCCAGGATGTCGGTAAGATCCCGCGACAAATCCTTGCGCGCCGCGAGTTCGGCCACGACCGCATGGGCAGCCTCCCGTCGTACGGGCTCCAGCCGCTTCCAGCCATTGAATGCCGTCGCCACGCGAGCGGCCACCTGCGGATTGAGCGCGTCGATGGCGACCAGGCGATCGCCCAGCCAGCGGTACGCGGCACCATCGGCGCGATGAAAGCCGCTGGGATTGGCGCGGGCAAACGTTCCGATCAGCGACTGCACCCGGTTGGGGTTCTTCAGCGTAAAGGCGACATCGTGCTCGATGGCCTGAACGCGGGCGAACGCGCCATCGCCGGGCAACTGCGCCTGCACGGCAAACCACTTATCCAGTGCAAGGGCATTGCCCTCATAGCGCTGACGGAAGTGGGCGATGGCGGACGCGGCTGCCGCCGGGTCCAGGGTCGCCAGCGTGCTCAGGGCGGCAAGACGGTCGGTCATGCCCGGCGCCTCGTCGTACTGAGCGCGTGCCAGCTTTGCGGCGGTGTCCTTGTCGACCAGGCCGAGCAGGTCGAGTACGCGCCGTTTGAGCTGGCGTCGGGCCTGACTGACTGAATCGAGACTGGCGCTGGTCGCCGCGCGCAGGGTGTCGTAGCGCGTCCGCAGCGTCGATGCGCCGATGCGCGTCGCCAGTGCGCGCAGCATGCCCTGACGGGCCTCGCGAATCCGGTCGGGGTCACGTTCGGCCTGACGCTCCACCAACTCGATCTCACCGGGCGGGGTGAGCAGTTCGGCGAGCAGCGCATCGTCCATCGCCGGGTCGGCGAACAGGTCGGCCAGCGCCGCTGTCCACGCCCCGATGGCGGCGCCCGTGGTTCGACCGTCACGGACATCGTCATAGGCCAGGCCGGCCAGTTGCTGGCCCGCCTCCCAGCGATTGAAGCCGTCCACATCGTGACGAAGCAGCACGGCCAGTTCATCCGGCGCGTAATCGAATTCCAGGATGACCGGGGCGGAAAAGCCGCGCAGCAGGGAGGGCACCGGAACGGCGTCGAGGTCCTCGAAGACGAAGGCATGCTCCGCGTCCCGCAGCACCAGCGTGCGCTCGGTCTCGCCGGTGGCATCTTCCCCCTCCAGGCGGAGCGGCAAGGCCTTGCCCGAGCGATCGAACAGCGACAGGCGGACAGGCACGGGAAGCGGCTGCTTGGTCGGCTGACCCGCGCTCGCCGGCGTACGCTGACGAAGCGTCAGGCGGTAGCGTCGCTGTGCCGCGTCGTAGCGGCCCTCGGCGGTCAGGCGCGGCGTGCCGGCCTGGCCGTACCATGCAAGATAGGGCGAGAGATCCGTGTCGTTCGCCTCGCCCAGCGCGGCGAGGAAATCCTCGATGGTCGCGGCGTGACCGTCATGCCGGTCGAAGTACAGATCCATACCCCGGCGGAAGCCGGCCGCGCCGAGATGCCCGGCGAGCATGCGCACGAGTTCCGAGCCCTTCTCGTACACCGTCGCGGTGTAAAAGTTGTTGATCTCGCTGTACTGCGAGGGGCGTACCGGATGCGACAAGGGGCCGGCGTCTTCCGGGAACTGCGCGCGGCGTAACAGGGCGACGTCTTCGATGCGCTTGAGCGGCGCCGAGTTCATGTCGGCGGAGAAGTTCTGCTCGCGGAAAACCGTCAGGCCCTCTTTCAGGCTGAGCTGGAACCAGTCGCGGCAGGTGACGCGATTGCCGCTCCAGTTATGGAAATACTCGTGGGCGACCACGGCCTCGACGTGACGGTACTCGTCGTCGGTGCTCGAATCCGGATCGGCCAGCAGGTATTTCGCGTTGAAGATGTTGAGGCCCTTGTTCTCCATCGCGCCCATGTTGAAGTCATGCGTGGCGACGACGTGGAACACGTCCAGATCGTAATTGCGACCGTACGTCTGCTCATCCCATTTCATGCAGCGAATCAGCGAATCCATCGCGTAGTCGCAGCGGTCGATGACATCGGCCTCGGCCCAGATGTGCAGCGCGACGGCACGGCCGTCCGCGGTGGTGTAGTCGTGGCTGATCCGCTCCAGATGCCCGGCCACGAGCGCGAACAGATAGCTCGGCTTCGGATGCGGATCGACGAAGCGTGCCCAGTGCCGCCCGTCGGGCAGATCACCGGCACCATCGGGATTGCCGCCGGCGAGCAGTACGGGGAAACGGGCCTTGTCCGCGCGCAGTTCCACCGTGTACTTCGACTGGACGTCGGGGCGGTCCGGGAAGAAGGTGATATGCCGGAACCCCTCGGCTTCGCACTGAGTGAGAAGAAAACCCTTCTCGCGGCTACCGGAAAGGTAGAGACCCTCGAAGGCCGTGTTCTCGGCCGGCCGCACGGCGACCCGTGTGCCGATCGTGCAGCGATCGCCTTCGATTGCGATCTCCAGCAGGCCGTTGGCGAGGATGTACTCACCCTCGACCAGACGGCGTCCGTCGACCGTCAGTTCGAGCAGTTCGAGGCCTTCGCCATTGAGGCGGACCGGTTCGTCGGCGCGGCGCCGGAGCTCGAGCGTCGCGGTGACCTCACTCCGGTCGATACCGAGATCGAAGGTCAGCGCGGTGTGCTCGACCGTCCAGGCGGGTGCCCGGTAGTCGGCCAGGCGGATGACAGTGGTGGGGGCGTCCGAACGATCGCTCATGGCTGGCACAACACATCTTCTTGTCTGACAGGCAGGCTAACATGCGGCCAGATCCGTCAAAAGGAAGCCTACCCATGTCCCGTTTCACCGTGACGCGCTCCACCCTGGGCGCCAACGAACTGGTTGTGCTGGTCGATGCCGACGCGGATCGCGAAGTCCGCATCGCGCGCCGTGGCGCCACCGTGCTGTCGATCACCACGCGCGCAGGCGGCGTGCAGCGCAACATCGCCGATGGCTTTCGGGACGAGAACGAGCTGGTGGGCCACAAGGGCTCGCGCTTCGCGATCATGACGCCCTTCGCGAATCGCGTGAACGACTCGCGCTACACCTTTGAAGGAAAATCTTACGATTTGCAGCCCGGTGCCGTCGGTGCCGACCGTGCGGCTCGTCACGGCTTTCTGCGCGGCGTTCTTTTCGACGTGCAGAACGAGCAGGGTGACGACGATAAAGCGTCGGTCACGTTCGCCACCCCGGTGATCCGTCCGGACCTGCAGCCTGGCTATCCGTTCTCGCTCGACTTCAGCGTGACCTTTACACTCGACGAGCACGGCCTGACGGTCGATGCGCGTACGCGCAACGTCGGTGACAACGCGGCGCCGACCTTTTTCGGCTGGCACCCGTACTTCCGCCTGTCGGACAACCCGATCGAAGGCTGGGAGCTCGAATTGCCCGCCGACAAGATCATCGCGACGGACGAAGGCTTCATTCCGTTGCCGGGTACGCGTGCGTGGCAGTCCGTGGACAAGGCGGATCGTCAGTTCGACTTCCGCAAACCGCGGGCCATCGGCGCGACGGCGCTGAATCATACCTATGCCGACCTTCAGCTCGGCACCGACGGCAAGGCGCGTACGCGCCTGCGCGATCCGGCGACGGGCGCGGCGATCGCGGTCTGGCAGGAGAAGGGCGTCATGCTCGTCTTCACCTCGGATACGGCGGAGCGCGACGCGCGTAAATCCGTCGCCCTCGAACCGATGGAGTGCATGCCCGATGCCTTCAATCGCGATGACTGCGCGCCGTTGATCACGCTGGCGCCGGGCGAGGAACGTCGCTTCATCTGCGGTGTGGAGTTCGACGCGTGACAGGGCCGACCTTCGCGGATGTGCGTGATGCCGCCGCGCGTATCGCGCCGTATGCCCTCGTGACACCGGTGCTGCGCAGCGACCGCATCGACGCGCTGGTGGGTGCATCGATCGTGTTCAAGTGCGAAAACCTGCAGCGCGGCGGTGCGTTCAAATTTCGTGGCGCCACGAACGCCGTCTGGTCACTCGGTGACGAGGAAGCAGCGCGCGGCGTGGTGACGCATTCGTCCGGTAACCACGGCAATGCGCTGGCGATGGCGGCACGCACCCGGGGCATGGCCGCCCACGTCGTCGTGCCTGAGGGCGCGGTGAAAGCCAAGGTGGATGCGATCGCCGCAGCGGGCGCGATCATTCACCGTTGTGCGCCGACGACTGCGGCGCGCGAAGCGGCGGCCGCCGAGATACAGGCGCGGACCGGCGCCGAACTGGTGCACCCGTATGCCGATCCGCGCGTGATGGCGGGCCAGGGAACGCTGCTGCCCGAACTGCTCCGTCAGGCACCTGGCCTCGACACCATCCTGTTTCCCGTCGGCGGTGGCGGTCTGGCTTCCGGATGTTCGATCGCCGCGCACGGCATTGATCCAGGCATCGCCTTGTTCGGTGCCGAACCGGAAGGTGCCGACGACGCGGCGCGTTCGCTCGAGAGCGGACGGCGGGTCGGGCCGTTCACTCCGGAGACGGTATGCGATGGCTTGCGCACGCTGATCGGCGAACCGAACTTTCATGTCCTTCGCGAGCATGGCGTCAGCGTGCTGCGCGTGAGCGACGGCGAAGCGATCGACGCCATGAAGCTGCTATGGACGGAGCTGCGCATCGTCGTCGAAGTGTCGAGCGCCACGGTGCTCGCCGCCATGCTGCGTTATCCCGACCGTTTCGCCGGACGTCGTGTGGGCGTCGTGCTTAGCGGCGGAAATGTCGATCTCGACGCACTGCCCTGGTAGCTACCGCCGTCCCGCCCACAGACTGACGGAGACGCCCAGTGTCGGTGCGGGCGGATGCACTTCGATGGTGTTCCCCGCATTCGCACGTTCCCAGCCTGTGTTCGCGGACATCGTCGTGTGCGTCCGGCTTCATATGCTTGTCCCCCTTCGGACGAACCGTGAGGTGGGGACATGCGCTGCGACTGGGCGGAGCGAAGCGAGGTGGAGCGTCGGTTCCACGACACCGAGTGGGGCGTGCCGCTGTATGACGACACGCGCCTCTTCGAGCATCTGACGCTTCATGGCGCGCGCGCGGGTCTCGCCCTGCGTCTGGTGCTGGATAAGCGTGAGAACTACCGCCGCGCATTCCATGGTTTCGACATCGGGCGGGTGGCCGGGATGAGCGACGCCGAGCTTGCGGCCCTCGCGCTCGACCGCGGACTGATACGACATCGCCTGAAACTCGCATCCGTGCGCGGCAACGCGCGTGGATGCCAGCGTATTGTCGAAGACGCCGGCTCGCTGTCGGCTTACCTGTGGGACTTTGTCGGCGGCGCGCCGGTGATCCATGCATGGCAGCGGGCGGGCGACGTCCCCTGTCGCAGTGAAGCGTCGGACCGGATGAGCGCCGCGTTGCGCCAGCGTGGATTTCGCTTCGCGGGTACCGCGCTCTGCTACGCGCTGATGCAATCCGCCGGCATGGTCAACGACCACCTGGCGCGGTGCGAGTGCTCGCGATCAGAACGGAGTCTTCCGCCGTGAGCCACGCAGGTTTTCGATGGGAAAGCTTGCGATCTCACCGCCGCCTTCGCGGCGCGACTGACCCGCGGGCGGACCCCATGCGTGCGCGGTAACGACTTCCCAGGTCGACGGAATGACGCCGTCGCTTCGCATGGCTTCGTACGCGTCGATCATGCGCTTGTAGTGCTGTTTGCCGGTGAGGCCGCGCGCACGGTCGGCATCGGCGTTGTTGGCACCCAGGCCCTTCAGCTCGTCGAGTACGGCGCGCGGCGTCGGGTATGTCAGGGTGTAGCGCTCGGCGAACAGCACCGGGTCCTTCAGTCCCTGCGCGAGCATCGCGTCGCCGACATCGTGCATGTCGAGAAAGCGTGCCACATGGGCGCGCTGATCGGCTTCGGCCCAGGCGGCACGCAATTCGGTCAGCGTGTCCGGGCCAAACGTCGAGAAGGTGAGCAGGCCACCGGGCTTGAGCACGCGCGCGCACTCGGCGAAAAGTCGCGACAGGTCCTCGCACCACTGAAAACAGAGATTGGAGAAGAGGATATCGACGCTTCGATCCGGCACCGGCAGCGTGTACGCATCGGCGACGACGCGGCCGAACGGCTTCAGCCAGCTGGCATGCTGCTTCGCCTGCTTCAGCATCGGCAGCGCGAGGTCGACCGCGATCACCTGGGCCTTCGGGTAACGCTTCTTCAGGGCGGCGCTGCCGCGTCCCGTTCCGGCGCCCACGTCGAGTACGACCTCGGGCACCTGCTCGAAGATCTCCAGGCGCTCGACCAGCGTCGACTGCACTTCGCGCTGTAGCGCGTCGTGTTTTTCGTAGGTGCCTGCGGCACGGCCGAAGTTACGTCGGACCTGGCGTCGATCGAAATGGAAGTCGCTCATGGATTCGCGTCGGTGAACTGCGTGAGGACTTCCGCCACGGCGGCGGCGTGTCCGATAAAGGGGGCGTGCCCGGCATGGGCGATTTCTTCGAACCGTCCGCCGGCCGCTTCCGCGGACCAGCGCATCGTGTCGGGATGGACGATGCGGTCGCGACGACCGGCTATCCAGAGGCTCGGGCGAGCGATCTCGTGCAGGCGCGGTCGCAGGTCGGTGGCCTCGAGGAGTCGCAGGCCTTCCATCAGCACGCGCGGATCGGGCTCGCCGCGCGAGAACGCCTCGTCCTTCAGGCGTCGCGCCTCCGCGCGCGGGTCGGCGCTACCCATGGCTTCGAGTGCGATGAAGCGTTCGACCGTCGCGCGGTAGTCCGCATCGAGGTCCGCCGCCAGCTTCCGCACCATCGCTGCATCGTTGCCATGCGGCCAGTTCTCGTCTTTCACGAAGCACGGCGTGGAGCACACCGGCACCACGGCGCGGACGTGCTCAGGCAGGTCGAGTGCCGCCACGAGCGCGACCAGTCCGCCCATCGACCAGCCCAGCCACACGGCGGGCGGGGTGACTTCGGCGATGGCGCGCGCGCATGCCAGCGGCTCGAGCGGGATGTCGGAGTCGCGGGAATAACCGTGGCCCGGCAGATCCACGACATACATCGTGAAACGGTCGGCAAGCGCTTCGATCAGTGGCGCGAGGATGCCGCCGTGCATGGCCCAGCCATGGATCATCACCAGCGGCGTCGGGCCGGCACCATGCGTCTCGATATGCAGGCCGGTCATGCGGCGGGGCTCGGCGCCAGGCCCGGGTCGACCGCGCCACGATCGTCGAAGACGAAGCAGTCGCCGCGCCAGTGCGCGCCTCCGACTTCCTCGAAGTATTTGAGGATGCCGCCTTCGAGCTGGAAGACGCGATCGATACCGATCCCCGCCATGTGGATGGCCGCCTTCTCGCAGCGGATGCCGCCCGTGCAGAACGACACCACCGTCTTGCCATCGAAGCGCGCGCGGTCGGCGGCGACGGCGTCGGGAAACGCCGTGAAGCTGGCGATGCCGTACTCCACCGTGTTCTCGAACGTGCCGGCCGCCACTTCGTAATCGTTGCGCGTATCGACCAGCACCACTTCACGGCCGTCATCGTCATGGCCCTGATCGAGCCAGCGGCGCAGATCGGTCGGCAGGACATGCGGCGCGCGGCCCGCCCCGGGGCGGATCGCAGGCGCGCGCATGGTGATGATTTCCTTCTTCAGGCGTACGCGCATGCGGCTGAACGGCACGTCGTCCGAAAGGCTCTCCTTCGGTGCGATATCCGCGAAGCGGGCGTCCTCGTGCAGCCAGGCCATGAACGACGCGATGGCC
Source organism: Luteibacter sp. 1214 (assembly GCF_031455395.1). NCBI lineage: Bacteria > Pseudomonadati > Pseudomonadota > Gammaproteobacteria > Lysobacterales > Rhodanobacteraceae > Luteibacter > Luteibacter sp. 1214. The sequence goes on along the minus strand of NZ_JAVDSQ010000012.1, from coordinate 64,452 downwards.
TCACGCGGCGCGGCCAGAAACAGGTTGATCCCTTCCGGCGCCAGCAGGATCGTGCCCTTCAGCGCCAGGGCGTCGCAGCGCGCGACAAAGTGCGCGCGCAGGTCTTCCAGGTCGTCCAGGGCGACGAACTTGTAGGCGGAAATATTGAGGATCGACATGGGCATGGCGTGGGGCGTGCGGTCGTCCATTATACGGCCACGTCCTGCCGGGGGCGGGGCAGCGCCGCCAGGGCATCCAGCAAGCCGTCGATGCGGTCGGGCGTATGTGTCGCGGACAGCGTGATGCGCAGGCGCGCCGCTCCGCGAGGCACCGTCGGCGGGCGAATCGCCACCACGAGGAAGCCGGCGGCCTCGAGCGCGCGCGCGGCGGCCATCGCGTCGTCGGCCCCGCCGATCAGCAGGGGCTGGATCGCCGTGGGGGAGGGCATGAGCGACAGCCCGATCTGGGCCGCTCCCGCCCGGAAACGGGCGATGTTCTCCCGGAGACGCTCGCGCCGGCCTTCCGGATCCCTGCGGACCAGTCGGAGCGCGGCTCGCGTGCTGGCCGCGAGCGCCGCGGGCATCGCCGTCGTGTAGATGTAAGACCGGGCGAACTGAACGATCGCCTCGATGACCGCGGCGTCGCCGGCGACGAAAGCCCCGGCGCTGCCGAGGGCCTTTCCCAGCGTGCCCATCAGGACGGGCACCGCGCTCGCATCGAGCCCCGCCGCCGCCACCGAGCCCGCGCCCTCCGGGCCGAGCACGCCCAGGCCGTGCGCGTCATCCACATAAAGCGTGGCCTGGCGCGCGTGGCAGACCCGGGCCAGTTCGGCCAGCGGGGCGATATCGCCGTCCATGCTGAACACGCCATCGGTCGCCACGAGGGCGGGCAGGTCCGGGCGTGTATCGAGTTGGCGTGCGGCGGCCTGCGCGTCGCCATGGCGATAGCGGCGCAGCTCGGCGCCGGCGAGATGGGCGCCGTCCAGCAGGCTGGCGTGGTTGAGGCGGTCCTGGACGCATAGGGCCGCCGGTTTGCCCGGCGAGGGCATCGCGCCGGCACCGAGCAGGGCCTGCAGGGCGCCGAGGTTGGCCATGACGCCGGTCGAGAAGAGCACGGCGCGTTCGCGGCCCGTCCAGTCGGCCAGTTCCTCTTCCAGCGCCGCATGTTCGCCGCGATGCCCCGAGACGAGGTGCGCGGCTCCGGTGCCGACGCCTTCAGCGAAGGCGCTGCGGGACATCGCGGCGATCAGGTCGCGATGTCCGGCCAGCCCGAGATAGTCGTTGCCACAGAAATCGATGAGCACGCGCCCGTCGATCATGCGACGGGCGCCGCCCAGGCTTTCGCAGGTTCGCGCGCGTCGCAGCAGGCCGGTCTGCTCGCGGGCCGCGCGCGCGGCCTCCAGTCGGACGAGGAGGCCCGGCCGGTTCACGCCGCGTCGGCGCGTTCGACGATGTCCGCGTGCACGGTGCCCAGCTCGATCTCGACTTCCATCGGCTTCAGGCCGAGGCGCTCGAACAGCCGACGGTCGTGCTCCACATCGGGATTGCCGGTCGTCAGCAGCTTCTCGCCATAGAAGATCGAATTGGCGCCCGCGGCGAAGCACAGCGCCTGCAGAGCGTCGTCCATCGACTCACGGCCGGCCGAAAGGCGGACGACCGAGGCCGGCATGAGGATGCGGGCGACAGCGATGCTGCGCACGAACTCGAACGGATCCAGTGCCTCGGTGCCCGCCAGCGGCGTACCGGCGACCTGCACCAGGCGATTGATCGGCACGGACTCCGGATGTTCGGGCAGGTTGGCCAGCGTCATCAGCAGGCCGGCGCGCTGGGCGCGCGATTCACCCATGCCGACGATACCGCCGCAGCAGGTCTTCATGCCGGCGTGGCGCACATGCTCCAGCGTGTCCAGGCGGTCCTGGTACTCGCGGGTGTGGATGATTTCGCCGTAGAAGTCCGGCGACGTGTCCAGGTTGTGGTTGTAGAAATCGAGGCCGGCGGACTTCAGCGTATCGGCCTGCGGCTGGGTCAGCATGCCCAGCGTGGCGCAGGTCTGCAGGCCCAGGGCCTTCACCGCGCCGACGATTTCGGCGACTTTGGCCACATCCCGATCCTTCGGCGAGCGCCACGCGGCGCCCATGCAGAAGCGGCTGGCCCCCGCATCCTTGGCGGCCTGCGCCCTGGCGACGACGGCCTCGACGCTCATCAGCTTCTCGGCTTTGACGCCGGTGGCGTAGCGCGCCGCCTGCGGACAGTAGGCGCAGTCCTCGGGGCAGCCGCCCGTCTTGATGGAGAGCAGGGTCGAAACCTGCACGGCATTGGGGTCGTGATACGCACGGTGCACGCTCTGCGCCTGGAAGAGCAGGTCGTTGAACGGCAGGGCGAAAAGGTGCTCGACCTCTTCGCGGGACCAGTCGTGGCGTAGGGCTGCGGTCATGGTGGGATCCCGGGGACGAAGGCGCGCAGTGTGGAAAGGTCGGCTCGCACTGTCAACCTTAACGGCTATTCGCGGGTTTACGGTCGGACGACGCGTGCCGCCGTACGATGGGGACAACGACCTTCGCGGAGACCATCTATGAGCGCTGGACAAGGCAGCAGCGGCAACGTCATCGCCGCCGTTTGCAGTTTCTTTATCCCGGGCCTGGGTCAGCTGGTCCAGGGCCGCGTCTTCAAGGCACTGATCATGTTCGTGCTGGCGGCCCTCCTCTGGATCGTCTGGCTCGGCTGGATCATCCACCTGTGGTCGATCGTCGACGCCGCGATGTTCCGGCGGCGCGACTGACGCGGCCTGCGACGCATGGATGCGTCCCGGTACCGTCCGTGGCTGAACGCGGCGACGCGATTCCTCCTGTCGCCGCGTTGTCTGGTCTGCGAGGCCGACGGGATGGATGGCCGGGCGCTTTGCGGAGCGTGCGGTTCCGGCCTGGTCCGTAACGACGTCTGCTGCGGCCGGTGTGCTGTCCCGCTTCCGGTAGCCGTGGCCGAATGCGATGCGTGCCGCCAGCGCGAGAGGCCGTGGGCCGATCTCTGGGTGCCGTTCGTCTACACCTGGCCGATCGACGTGCTGGAGGCCCGTTTCAAGTTCGCGGGAAGCCTTGTCGCCGGGCGGGTGCTCGCTGACGCGTGGCTAGCCGCCGGCCAACCGCCGACCATGCCCGAGCTCATCCTGCCCGTGCCGTTGCACACGTCCCGCCTGCGCTCCCGTGGCTACAATCAGGCGCTCGAACTCGCTCGTCCGCTGGGCAGGCATCTGGGTATTCCTGTCAGGCACGACGTGCTCAGCCGGGTGAAGCGGACTGCGGCGCAGACCGAACTCGACGCGCTCACGCGCGCGCGTAACGTACGCGGCGCCTTCGACGTAAGGCGCATGCCGCCGCAACGTCACGTGGCGTTGCTCGATGACGTCATGACCACCGGCGCGACGCTGGGCGAATGCGCGCAGTTGCTGATCGAAGCCGGCATCCCTCGGGTGGATGTGTGGGCCCTGGCGCGCACGCCGGCGCCGGGCATGCCGCTTACAGGGCCAGCGCCACCACGATCCCCACCCACAACGCCAGGCCCACCCAGTTGTTCTGGCGGAACGCCGTAAGGCACGCCTGGCGATCGCGGTCGCGCATGATCCATTGCTGCCAGGCGAAGAGCCCCGTCGTGGCGGCGAGCGCTAGCCAGTACGGCCAGCCCAGCCCCGAACGTGTGCCCACCAGCAACATGGCGAGCAGGAAGGTGCCCATCAGGATGCCGATGATGACGAGGTCCGCATCGGCGAACAGGATGGCCGTGGATTTCGCGCCGGCCTTGATGTCGTCCTCGCGGTCGACCATGGCGTACTCGGTGTCGTAAATCACCGACCAGATGATGTTGGCGATGAAGAGCAGCCACGCCACCGGCGGCACCGTGTCGGTTACGGCGGCGAACGCCATCGGGATCGACCAGCCGAAGGCCGCGCCGAGCACCACCTGGGGCAGGTTGGTGTAGCGCTTGGAGAACGGGTACACCGCCGCGAGCGCCGCGCCGGCGAATGACAGCAGGATGGTCAGCATGTTGGTAAACAGGACCAGCACGAAAGAAAAAACGAGAAGCCCGGCGAACACGTAGAGCGCTTCGCGCGGCGTCACTCGCCCACTGGCGATCGGCCGTCCGGCCGTCCGCGCGACCTGAGGGTCGAGCTTGCGGTCGGCGTAGTCGTTGATCGCGCAGCCGGCGGAGCGCATGGCGAACACGCCGAGGGTGAAGATGATCAACGGGCCGACCGGCGGGAAGTCTTTCGCGGCGAGCCACAGTGCCCACCAGGTTGGCCACAGGAGCAGTAGCGCGCCGATGGGGCGGTCCATGCGGGTGAGGACGAGATAGGCGTGGATCTTCTCGCGACGGGCCGCGGGCAAGCCCTTGAGCAGGAAGGCAAGCACGCGTTCGGCGCTGGTGGACGCGTCGGCGGGGCGTGCGGCTACGTCGGGCGCGGGCGCTACTGCTTTGCGCGCGGTGGTCGGCGCCTTGCGTCGCGGGGCTGGCTTCTTCGGTGTCGGACTCATGCCGTGAAGTCTAGCCGCTGAAGCGGTGACCGCGTCATCGCTTCGCGGGGATTCGCCGGCGGGACTGCGTCACACAGAAGCGAGTCAAAAAAAAGGGCGCCTCTCGGCGCCCGGGGTCGATCAAGGTTCCAGCGGCTCGATGGGATCATCGTTGACTGGCGGCTCAGGGTCCGCGTCGCGCTCCGGCTTATAGCTGCCGGGCTGGCGGATCTCATCTTCCGGGCGGTTCTTGCCCGGTTCGGCAAAGGGCGGCTGCGGGTTGGTCGGATTGTAGGGCATGGTGGGGACTCCACTTGCTACGAGGTCGGGGGACCACCGTAGGATCGGGTAAGTGAAGTCCCTGAGATCGCCCCATGAAACCTCAGTCGACGAGGGAGTCGAGGTTCTCCAACGTTTTGCGTACGCCCTGCTTTTCCAGCGATTCCACGTAAATGTCGTACTGCCGGCGGAATCGCTTGTCGCTGGCGGGCAACGGACCCACCAGTTCGACGCTTTCGATCAGCGCGTCTTTCGAACCGCTGTCGATCAGCGGCTGGACGAGACGCATCGCATTCGGTTCGCGCAACGGATACGTCTCACCGCTGTCGTCCTTGCCGACGCGTACATAGCGGTCGAAGGTCGCCAGCAGGAAGGCCACGCGGCGGGCATCTCTGCCGTCTTCCAGACACGCGGTAATCGTCGGCCCCAGGAACCCGGGGATCTTCGAGCCGCCATCGAGGCACAGCCGGTCCAGCTGGTCCGCGATCGACGCGTTGCTGAACCGGTCGAGCAGCTTCTTCTTGTAGGGCCCGAGATCCATGCCTGGCAGCGACTTCAGCCAGACGCCCGCGTCGTCGTCGAGAAAGGCGGTGAGGTACGCGTTGAACAGAGGATCCTTCACGGCGATGTCGACCCGACGGTGGCCGGCCAGGAAGGCCGGATACGCCAGCATCTGGTGGGAGCCGTTGAGCAGCCGGATCTTGGCATCCTCGTACGGCGAGACGTCGTCGACGATCTGCACGCCGTGCTTCTCCCACGATGGCCGACCGTGTCGGAACTTGTCCTCGAGTACCCACTGGATGAAGTCTTCGCAGACCACGGGCGCCTGATCGTCGAGGCCGGTCGCGGCATTGAGTTCGTCGCGCACCTTCGCCGTGGTCGCCGGCGTGATGCGATCGACCATGGCGTTGGGGAAGTCGACCTCCCGGTCGATCCAGTCCGCCAGTTCGTCCGACCGTGCCTTCGCGAACGCGAGCACGGCGCGCTTCGCCTGCGCACCGTTGTGTCGAAGGTTGTCGCACGACATCACGGTGAACGCGTCCACGCCGGCGGCACGGCGCTTTTCCAGCGCGCCGACGATGAAGCCGAATACGCCCTTCGGCGTGTCCGGATGCTTCAGGTCATAGGCCACCGTCTCATCGTCGAGCCGGAACGTCCCGTGCTCATCGATCAGGTAGCCACCTTCCGTGATCGTCAGCGAGACGATACGGATGGCCGGGTCGGCGAGGCGGTCGAGCACCCTGGTACCGTCATCGGGCGCATAAAGGTAGTCGACCATGGCGCCGACGACGTGCGTCGTCCGCTCGCCGCGTGGATCGTATTCGCTGACTGAATACAGGCCCTGCTGGGCCTTGAACGCCTCCGCCAGCGGGCGGTCGTGCTCGAGCAGGTTGATGCCCAGAATGCCCCACGTATGCATCGCGGGATCGGACAGCGTGTGATGGGTATAGATCGCCAGGTGCGCACGATGAAACGCGCCGACGCCGATATGCGCGATGCCGGCGGTGACCTTCGTGCGGTCGAAAGGCGGTGCGTCGACGCCCTGGGGAAGGCGGTCGAGCGAGTCGTTACGGAGGGGGAAGGCCATGGTCAGACTCGTGGAGGATGATGAATGGCGACGTCGTTGGCATCGAAGACGTGAGCGTGCGTCAGGTCGAGGCGGATGCAGATGTCGCGACCGGCGCGTCGCTCGAAGTCGCCTTCCGCGCGCACCGTGATCGAGCCGACCTGCGGCACGTCGACGTAAGCATAGGTTTCGCTGCCAAGCCGCTCGACGACGCTGAGCTTGCCGTTGATCGTCTCGCCGCTACCGTCGCCGTCACACACGCGAAGGTGTTCCGGGCGAATGCCGATAGTGACCTTGCCGGTGGCTTCGACGCCGGCCACGCTGACGGTATTGCCGTTGGCGAGGCGGAACGTACCGCCTTCGGCTGTCGCCTCGAGGAAGTTCATCTGCGGCATGCCGAGGAACCCGGCGACGAACTTGTTCACCGGCTTGTGATACAGCGCCATCGGTTTGCCGATCTGCTCGATACGCCCGTGGCTGAAGATCGCGATGCGATCCGCCAGCGTCATGGCTTCGACCTGATCGTGGGTGACGTAGATCATCGTCGCGTTGAGTTCGGTGTGCAGCCGGGCGATCTCGAGGCGCGTCGCCGCACGCAGCGCGGCATCGAGGTTGGACAGCGGCTCGTCGAACAGGAATACGCGCGGTTCGCGGGTGATGGCGCGACCGATCGCGACACGCTGGCGCTGACCGCCGGAGAGTGCGGACGGCTTGCGGTCGAGGTACGGTTCCAGGGCGAGGATCTTCGTCGCCCTGGCCACCTTCTCGTCGATCGCGCGCTGGTCCGTCTTCGCCAGCTTCAGCGCGAACGACATGTTCTCGCGCACGGTCATGTGCGGATAGAGCGCGTAGCTCTGGAACACCATGGCAAGGTCGCGCTTATCCACCGGCTTATCGGTGATGTCGTCCTTGTCGAGCAGGATCTGCCCGTCGTCGGCCTCTTCGAGGCCGGCGATCAGACGCAGCGTGGTGGACTTGCCGCAGCCCGAAGGCCCGAGGAAGACGCAGAACTCGCGATCCTCCACGACGAGGTCGATGCCCTTGATGACGTCGACGCCCTCGAAAGACTTGCGCAGCTGACGGATTTCCAGACGGGACATGGGTGGCTCCTTATTTGACTGCGCCGAAGGTGAGACCGCGGACGAGCTGTCGCTGCGACAGCCAGCCGAGCACCAGGATGGGTGCGCAGGCCAGGGTCGACACGGCGGACAACTTCGCCCAGAACAGCCCCTCGGGACTGGAGAACGAGGCCACCAGCGCGGTCAGTGGCGCGGCGCTGGCGGTGGTGAGGTTGAGCGACCAGAACGCTTCGTTCCACGAGAGGATCAGGCAGAGCAGCGCGGTCGAGGCGAGGCCGCCGCGGCTCACCGGGATCAGTACCCGGAACATCGTCTGCGTGGTGCTGGCGCCATCCATGCGGGCCGCTTCGAGGATGTCGTACGGAATGTCGCGGAAGTACGTGTAGATCATCCAGACCATGATCGGCAGGTTGATCAGCGCGAAGATGATCACCAGCGCGGTCTTCGAATCGAGCATGTTCAGATCGCGGCAGATCAGGTAGATCGGCACGAGCACGCCCACGCTCGGCAGCATCTTGGTCGAGAGCATCCACAGCAGCACGCTCTTGGTCTTCATCGTCGGGTGGTACGCGAAGGCGTACGCCGCCGGCACCGCCACGATCATGCCGAGGATGGTGGCGCCGCCCGCCGTCACGATGGAATTCCACGCGTAGTGCAGGTAATTCGCACGGGCCAGGATCTGCTCGTAGTTCTCCAGGGTCGGCGCGAACAGGAAGTGCGGCGGCATGCTGAAGGCATCCAGCTCGGACTTGAAGCTGGTCAGCACCATCCAGAGGATCGGAAAGAACATGACGAACGCGACGATCCATGAAGCGACGATGCGTAGCGTGCGGGCGAGGGGGTTGCGGGTCTTCTTGGCCATGGCTGTCTCCTCACGCCTTCTCGGTCAACGACTTGCCGATCAGGCGGATGAGGAACACCGCCATGATGTTGGCCAGTACCACGGCGACCAGACCGCCGGCCGACGCGGCACCCACGTCGAATTCGAGCAGCGCCTGCGTGTACACCAGGTACGGAATGTTGGTCGTCGCATCGCCCGGTCCGCCGTTGGTGGTGACGAAGATCTCGGCGAAGATGTTGAGCAGGAAGATCGCCTCGACCATCACCACCACGGCGATGGGGCGCGCCAGGTGAGGCAGGGTCAGATAACGGAAGATCGCGAAGCCCCGCGCACCGTCCATGCGTGCGGCTTCCATCTGCTCGCGATCCAGCGACTGCAGCGCGGTGACGAAGATCAGGATGGCGAACGGAAGCCATTCCCACGACACCACGGTGATCACGGACAGTAGCGGCCAGTCGGCGAACCAGTTCACGGGTGTGGCCCCGAAGGCCTTCCAGACCCACGCGAGAAAGCCCGATACGGGATTCATCAGCAGGTTTTTCCAGACCAGCGCCGCCACGGTGGGCATGATGAAGAACGGCGAGATCAGCAGCATGCGGACGATGCCTTGGCCCGGAAACGTCTCGTCCACCAAAACCGATATCAGCACACCGCCGACCACGGTGATCACCAGCACACTGCCCACGAGCAGGATCGTGTTGAGGATCGAGGTCCAGAAGCTCGGGTAGGTGAAGAAGTAAGCGAAGTTTTCCAGCCCGACGAAGGCCGACTTACCCGGGTAAAGCAGGTTGTAATACTGGGTCGAGAAATACAGCGTCATCGCCAGGGGCACGATCATCCATACCAGCAGCATGATGATCGCGGGCTGGGCGAGCAGCCGTTCTGGACGTTTACGGATGCGCGCGCTCATTACGGCGACTCCTTCTGGATGACCGGCTTGTTGTCGTAGTAGCCGGCACGTTTCATGGTGCGGCTGACCGCGCCCTGGGCCGTGTGCAGCAATTCATCGATGTTGCCGCGGCCAGCCAGCGCACCGGCGATCTGGCGGCCGACCAGCGTCGCCACCGCCTGGAACTCGGGAATGGAAACGATCTGAATACCCTTGTACGGCACGGGCTTGAGCGTGGGGTGCGAGGGATCGACGGCTTTCAGCGAGTCGTAGGTGACCTTTGCGAAGGGCGCCGCCTCGATGTAGCCCGCGTTCGCATATGTCGACTCACGGGTACCCGGTGGCGTCGCCTGCGCGCCGTACTTGTCCGCGACCAGCTTCAGATACGGTTTGGACGTCGCCCAGAGGATGAAGTCACGCGCCGCATCGGGCTGGCGCGTGCTGGCCGGGATCGCCAGCGACCAGACCCACAGCCACGACGAACCGCGATCGGTGATCTGATGCGGCGAGCGCGTAAAGCCGACGTTGCCGACCACCTTGCTTTCCTTCGGATCGGTGACCGTGCCGCCGCCAACGCTTGCGTCGACCCACATGGCGCATTTGCCCGCGGCGAACAGGGCGAGGTTTTCGTTGAACCCGTTATCCGACGGGCCGGGTGGCCCGTAGTTCTTGAGCAGATCGACGTAGAAATTGACCGCCTTGTGCCACTCGGGCGTATCGATCTGCGGATGCCACTGCTCGTCGAACCAGCGTCCGCCGTAACTGTTGACGATGGTGCCGAGCAGGGCCATGTTCTCGCCCCAGCCGGCCTTGCCGCGCAGGCAGATGCCGTACACGCCGTTGGCCGGGTCATGCAGCTTCTGCGCAAAGCCTTTGATCTGATCCCAGGTCGGCTCGGCCGGCATGGTCAGGTTGGCCCTGGCGAACAGATCCGTGCGGAAGTACGTAACGCTGGCTTCGGCGTAGAAAGGCACGGCATACAGGTGGTTATCCACCGTCAGCTGCTCGCGCACGTTCTTCATGACGTCGTTGACGTCGTAGTCGGCCGGCAGGTTATCAAGCGGTTTCAGCCACTGCTGCTTGCCCCATAGCGGCGCCTCGTACGCACCGATGGTGATGACATCGAACTGCCCGCCATGGGTGGCGATGTCCGTGGTCAGACGCTGACGCAGCGTGTTTTCTTCGAGCACCACCCAGTTCAGATGCACGCCGGGATGCGTGCGCTCGTACTCGGGGGACAGTGCCTGCATGCGCACCATGTCCGCGTTGTTCACGGTACCGATCGTCAGTGTCGTGTCGGCGTGGGCGGCGGAAATCCCCAGCGCTGCGAACAGCGCGGAGGCGGCTAGGGCGCCGAGCCGGTTCCGGTAATCGCTCATCGTGCCTCCCTGGGCGGCGGGCTTTCGCGCGGTGACGTATCTGCCGTCGCGTCGAAATGGATGTGCGTTTATAGGTTTTATCGCGGACGGCTCACCAATACGCGCAACGTGGTTTTCCGGTGAAAATACATACTTTTTTGCGGAAAGGCCCTCGCAGGGACGCGGGAAAACGGCGATACAACGAGCTTTATGCTGCGATGCAGCATTCCCGTTGCACGACAATAAAGTACGTAAAAACGCGAGGATGAGGATTCGGCAGTAACGGACGCGTGACGCGTCGCGACATCAAAGGTCGGCGACGGGCAGCCGATGACGCATCCGATATTCGCGCGGGGTCATCCCGGTGAGGCTCAGGAACCGACGATTGAAGTTGGAGAGATTGCTGAAACCGACCTCGTAGCAGATGTCGGTAATCGAGGCCGGTGAGCTGACCAGCTTCTCGCAGGCGTGCTGCACGCGCGTCTGGTTGACGTAGTCGATGAAGCGGTAGCCCGTGTGCTGATGGAAAAAGCGCGAGAACGCCGATTCCGACATGCCAAGGCGGTCCGCCACCGCCCTGAGCGATACGTCCCCGGTGTAATGCCGGTCGATGAAGGCCACGGCGCGGTGGAGCTTCATCGACTGGCTGGGGTCGGCCGAGGCCTGAAAGGGCCGGCTGCTGAGTGGCCGGCGCGCGGTATCTTCGGCCAGGGCCTCCACCATCTCGAAGAAGCTGGCTACCCGGCGAAGTCCCGGATGATCGGAGACGCGGCGGAACAGCGGTTCGAGCTGCCTGCCCAGCTCCGAAGAAAACTGGATACCGTAGCGGGCTTCCTCGAGCAACAGGGACTTCACGTGGCGGGCGGATGGGAAAAATTCAGTACACCGACGGACGAAGGCTTCTGAGAAAAGGATCACCCTGTCACGCAGCGGCGAGGGCTCGCATCCTGCATCGGTGACCCAGTTGTGCGGAACGTTGGGCCCGGTGAGCATCAAGGTATAAGGCGCGAAGCGGCCTTCGTAGTCGCCGACATAAGCCGTGCCCTCGGTCGCTACGATCAGGTGCAGCTCGTACGCGGGGTGGTAATGCCAGCGGATCAGCCGGCTGCGCGAGCCGTGCTCGAGGTAATGAATCGACGGTTCGTCGGACAGACCCAGCAGATCCTGCTCACGACCGAGTGCCGACGTATCGGCCATGGGTGGCGGCAGCGAAAGGGCGGCGCGACGATTCATGCGGCCGAGAGTACCCTCTCCCGCTGGCAATCTCCAAGGAGCAGTGCAATGAAGGTTCTCATCGTCGGTGCCAGTGGCACGCTGGGCCGCGCCGTGGCGGCCGAACTCGGCGAGCGCCACGAGATCGTCACGGCGGGGCGCTCGGGTGGCGATCTCCGCGTGGATCTTCGTGACAGCGAAAGCATCGAGGCCATGTACCGTGAACTGGGCAAGCTCGACGCCGTGGTTTGCGCGGCGGGCAAGGTACCGTTCGCGCCCCTGGCCGAGTTGACCGAGGCAAAATACGTCGAGGGCCTGCAGGACAAACTGCTGGGGCAGGTCCGCCTCGTCCAGCTCGGCGTCGACTCCCTTCACGACGGCGGCTCATTCACGCTGATTACCGGCATTCTCACCGAGCAGCCGATCCTGGCCGGCGCGTGCGCAAGCATGGTCAACGGCGCGGTCGAGGGTTATGTGCGTGGCGCCGCCATCGAGCTGCCGCGCGGTATCCGCATCAACGTCGTCAGCCCCAGTGTCCTGTCGGAGGCCATGGCATCGTATGGGCCGTATTTTCGGGGCTTCGAGCCGGTCGGCGCGGCGCGGGCGGCGCTGGCGTTTTCGCGGTCGGTCGAGGGGCGGGAGACGGGGAAGATCTACAAGGTCTGGTAGACCATCCCGCCCCAACGTCAGGCGATCGCCAGCGGTCTTTCGATCGCGGCGATCCCGCTCCGCGCATGATCGACGATCTCGCCCGCGACACGCAGTGCGACAAGAAACGCATCCACTTCGTCGGCGCGCCCCGTGTACTCGACAACCGACTGACCCGCCGCGCGTTGCAGCATGCGCCCGCCGAACTGCGCGAGGCAGAGATCGACCGCGGCATGGCTGGCCTCGATGCGCGCCACCAGCAGCTCGCGTTCCACGTGTTCGCGGCGCGTGAGTTCGGCGATCTCGATCACGTCGATCAGTTTGGCCGACTGCTTGATGATCTGCTCGACCACGTCGTCGTCGCCGAAGATCACCAGCGTGAGTCGGGAGGCGTCCGCATCGTGCGTGGCCGCTACCGTCAGCGATTCGATGTTGTAGCCACGCGATGCGAACAGGCCCGCCACACGCGCCAGGGCGCCGGCTTCGTTCTGCAACAGCATGGAGATCAAGTGGCGCATGGTCAGAACATCCCTGTAGGTTCGGCGGTGGAGGCGATCGGCGGGTTGCGGCTGGCGATCCAGTCGCCGGTGATCATCTCGGCGTAGGTGGCGCCCGGGCCGACCATCGGATAGACGCCGGCGTCGGCATCGATCACGACTTCCAGGAAGGCGGGGCCGTCGAAGGCAAGGAAATCGGCGATCGTCGCGTCGATGGCGGCGGGGTCGTCGAGGCGCCGCGCCCATTCGAAGCCATCCGCTTGCGCGGCGCGCACGAAATCCTTCTTGTGCAGGCTCTTGTCCGACGCGGAGAAGCGGCCCTTGAAGAACAGCTTCTGCCACTGACGAACCATGCCGTCGCCGCTGTTGTTGAGCACGACGACCTTTACCGGCAGGCCATAGGTGGTGACCGTCTCCATCTCGCCGATGTTCATGCGGATGCTGGCGTCGCCATCGATGTCGATGACGGTCAGGTCGCGCCGCGCGAACTGGGCGCCGATGGCGGCGGGCAAACCAAAGCCCATGGTGCCCATCGAGCCCGAGGTGAGCCAGTGTCTGGGCTCGCGAAAATCGAAGTACTGCGCGGCCCACATCTGGTGCTGGCCCACGCCCGTAGTGATGATGGCGCGGCCGTCCGTGATGCGATTGATCGCCTGGATGACCGCGCAAGGCTGGATGGTCTCGCCGTCCCGGCAAAAATTCATCGCGTGTGTGGTCTTCAATGCGCCGACATGGTCGTGCCATGCCGCGTAGTCGGGTTTGAATCCGATGCGCCTGCCGTAATCCAGCAGTCGCTGGAGCGACACGTCGAGCGAGCCGACGTGGTGCCAGTCCACCGACTTGACCTTGCCGATTTCGGCGGGATCGATGTCGATCTGCGCGATGGCGCGTGCGCTCGGTGCGAACTTAGTCGGCACGCCCACGACGCGGTCGTCGAAGCGCGCGCCGAGGGCGAAGACGAAGTCGCTGTCGTCCATCGCATAGTTGGCATACGCCGCGCCGTGCATGCCCAGCATGTGCAGCGCGAGCGGGTCGGTGGTGTCGAAGCCGCCGATGCCCATGAGTGTGGTGACCACCGGAATGCCGAAGGCGTGTGCGAACTCACGGAGGATGGACGACGCGCCCGCCGCGATGATGCCGCCGCCCGAGTAAATCAGGGGGCGTTCGGCCCTGGCTAGGGCGTCGAAGAAGCTCGCGCAATGGGCGTCGGCGATAGTCGCCGACTCCACGGCGCGCAGCCGCGAGCGATAGCCGCGCACGGGTAATTCGCGGCGGCCTTCGAAAATGAGGGGTGCGTTCTGCACGTCCTTGGGGATATCGATCACCACGGGGCCGGGACGGCCGCTGCGCGCGATATGGAACGCGGTACGCAACGTGGCTTCGAGCGTGGAGGCGTCCGTGACCAGAAAGACGTGCTTGGCGCAAGCGCCCATGATCGTGCTGATCGGCGCCTCCTGAAAGGCATCGGTGCCGATGGCGCCCGTTGGCACCTGGCCGCAGATCACGACGACGGGAATGGAGTCGGCCATGCAGTCGCGCACCGGTGTCACGGCGTTGGTCGCGCCGGGGCCGGAGGTGACCAGGGCCACACCCACCCGCCCGGAGGCACGGGCATAGCCGGCGGCCATGAAGCAGGCCCCTTGTTCGTTGGCGGGGACGATGAGCGGCATCGGTTCGTTGCCGTCGTCTTTCGTATGCTCCGCGTTGTAACGGAACACCGCATCGTAGACGGGAAGGATCGCGCCGCCGGAGTAACCGAAGAGTACGTCGAGGCCCTCGTCGGCAAGCACTTGCACGACGATGTCGGCACCGGTCATGGCCTGGCCGGCGAGCGGGTGATTCGATGCGATGCGGCGGGTATCGCCGACGGTATCCAGTTGCGCGTTCACGTTGATATCGATTCCTTTGGCGGCGTGTAGGAGCGCGCCCTGCGCGCGACTGAGGGACATCGCGCGCAGCGCGCTCTCCTACAGGGTTTCTCGGTTATTCCGCGGTTTTGGCCGCTTCGGCGGGGGCCTTCGGCTGATTCGCCTGCAGCCACGGCATACGGGCACGCAACTGGGCGCCGACCTTCTCGATCGGGTGATCCAGATCCGCCTGTTTGAACTTCTTGTAGTTCGGCAGGCCCGCCTTGTATTCGGCCGTCCACTCACGTGCGAAGGTGCCGTCCTGGATGTCCTTGAGCACGGCCTTCATGCGTTCCTTGGTGCTGGCGTCGATCACGCGCGGACCGCGGGTGTAATCGCCGTACTGGGCCGTCTCCGAGATGAACTCGAGCATGCGCGCGATGCCGCCCTCGTAGAACAGGTCGACGATCAGCTTCAGCTCATGCATCACTTCGTAATAGGCGATCTCCGGGCGGTAGCCGGCTTCGGTCAGGGTCTCGAAACCCTTGATCACCAGCTCGGTCGCGCCACCGCAAAGGACGGCCTGCTCGCCGAACAGATCGGTCTCGGTTTCTTCCTTGAAGTCGGTCTCGATCAGCATGGCGCGAGCGCCGCCGATGCCGGCCGCATAGGCGGTGGCACGCTCGGTCGCGTGACCGGTCGCATCCTGGTGCACGGCGTACAGGCACGGGACGCCGCGACCGATCTCGTACTCGCGACGGACGAGTGCGCCGGGACCTTTCGGCGCGACCAGCACCACATCGATGTCCTTGCGCGGTTCGATCTGGCCGAAGTGGATGTTGAAGCCGTGCGCGAACAGCAACGTGGCACCCGCCTTGATGTTGGCTTCGATAGCGTCCTTGTAGATGCCAGGCTGGGTCATGTCCGGAGTCAGCACGGCGATCAGGTCGGCGCCGCGCACGGCGTCGGCGGGCTCGGCGACCGCGAAGCCGTCGTTATAGGCACGGCTCCAGGACGGGCCGCCGGCGCGCAGGCCGACGACGACGTCGAGCCCGGAGTCCTTCAGGTTGAGGGCATGCGCGCGGCCCTGGCTGCCGTAGCCGAGGACGGCGATACGGGCGTTCTGCAGGGGGGCGGTGGTGGCTTGCTTGTCGGTCACGGTGTTCTCCTTGATGCGTCGTTGTCTGAGTGGGAGCCAGGTCGGCTGGCGATTCCCGTTGATGAGTCGTCGGAACGATCAGTTGCCGATGAGCTCCTGCGTGCAGTCGTCTTCGGCGTATTCGCGGCGTGGCGGGTTAGCGATGGCGGTAGCGGGCGCATCGTCGAAGGCTTGCGTCACGGCGCCCTCGGCGGCGGAGCCGACCAGACGTGCGTACTTGGCAAGGACGCCACGGGTGACCTTCGGCGGCTCCGGTCGCCATGCCGCCCGGCGCGATGCCAGGTCCGCGTCTGTGCGGAGCTCCCGCGTCGAGGCATCGATGAAGATCGCATCGCCCTCGCGGATCAGGCCGATCGGGCCGCCGCGCGCGGCCTCCGGTGCGATGTGCCCGACCATGAATCCGTGCGTCGCGCCGCTGAAGCGACCATCGGTTATCAGCGCCACATCGTTGCCGAGCCCGCGACCGATCAGGGCGGCCGTCACCGCCAGCATCTCGCGCATGCCCGGACCACCGGCGGGTCCTTCGTTGCGGATGACCATCACGTCACCGGCACGGATACGTCCAGCCTTCACGGCGGCGAACGCTTCCTCTTCGCTCTCGAAGACGCGGGCCGGTCCGGCGTGACTGCTGCGGCCGTGGCCGGCGAGCTTCAGGATGCAGCCCTCGGGCGACAGATTGCCGTACAGGATGCTGTAGCCACCACGCGGCTTGAAGGGGCTGTCGACGGAGCGAACGACCTCCTGGCCCTCGGTGGCCGCGGGTGCGGTGTCGAGCTCGGCGAACAGGTTGCGACCGGTGACGGTCTGCGTGTCATTGAGCATGCCGCCCTTGCGCAGTTCGCGGGCGACGATGGTCGTGCCACCGGCGGCGGTCAGTTCGACGGCGCTGTAACGGCCGCCGGGCATCAGGTCGGCGATGACCGGCGTATGCGCGGAGGCCGGCTCGAAGTCTTCGATCGACAGCGGAACGCGCGCCTCGTTGGCGATGGCGAGCAGGTGCAGTACCGCGTTCGTGGAGCCGGCCGTGCCGGCCACCATGCGCGCGGCATTGTCGAACGCGCTGCGGGTCATGATGTCGCGCGGCTTGCGATCGGCCTTGAGGCACTCCATCGCCAGCTCGCCACAGCGGAAGGCGGCGTCGCGCTTCGACGGATGTGTCGCCGGGATATCGTTGAGACCGACCGGCGACAGACCCAGCGTGGTCAGCACCATCGCCATGGTGTTGGCGGTGTACTGCCCGCCGCAGGCACCCGCGCCGGGGCAGGCGTGACGCTCGACGTCTTCCAGTTCGGCATCGTCGATCTTGCCCGCGCCATGAGCGCCCACCGCTTCGAACACCTGCTGTACCGTGATGGCGCAGCCGTTGCGCGTGCCGTGATCGATGCTGCCGCCGTACAGCGCGACACCGGGGATGTTCAGGCGGGCCAGGGCCATGGCGGCGGCGGGAATGGTCTTGTCGCAGCCACACAGCACCACCATGGCATCCAGACAGTGACCGTCGACGGCCAGCTCGATCGAGTCGGTGATCACCTCACGGCTGACCAGCGACGAACGCATGCCGGTGGTGCCCATCGCGATGCCGTCGGTGACGGCGATGGTGTTGAACTCGACCGGCGTGCCGCCTGCCGCACGGACGCCTTCGGCAGCGGCTTCCGCCAGTTCACGCAGGTTGAGGTTGCACGGCGACACGTTGGACCAGCTGTGCACGATGGCGACCATCGGCCGCGCGATGGCGTCGTCGTCCAGACCGGTGGCGCGCAGCATGGCACGTGCCGGCGCGCGGTCGGGACCGGTCTTGATCGCATCGCTGCGCAGCGTGCGGATGGGGATCTTCTTGTCGTTCATGCGGCCTCCGCGTTGGCGTGACAGGCTTCCAGGACGGCGCGGGTCACGTCATGCGTGCTCGCGCTGCCGCCCAGGTCGCGGGTGAGGTTGGCGTGCTCCAGGACGTGATCCACCGCGGCTTCGATCACGGCGGCCTCGTCGGCCAGACCGAGCGAGTGACGCAGCAACATCGCGGCGGAGAGAATCGTGCCGAGCGGGTTCGCCAGCGACTGGCCGGCGATATCCGGTGCGGAACCGTGGATCGGCTCGTAGACGCCCGCGCCAGGACCGCCGATGGACGCGGAAGGGGACAGACCCAGCGAGCCGGCGAGCACCGAGGCTTCGTCGGTCAGGATGTCGCCAAACATGTTCTCGGTCACGATGACGTCGTAGTCGGCGGGACGCGTCAGCAGATGCATCGCCATGGAGTCGACCAGCTGATGTTCCAGCTCGACATCGGGGTAATCGGTGGCGACGCGCGTTGCCACCGAGCGCCACAGGCGCGATGTCTCGAGCACATTGGCCTTGTCGACCGAGGTCACCTTCCCGCGGCGTGTACGTGCCAGTTCGAAGGCATGGCGGACCACGCGTTCCACTTCTTCGACGCTGTAGCGGCATTCATCCGTCGCATCGTTCTCGCTGCGCGTTTTCGCACCGAAGTAGATGCCACCGGTGAGTTCGCGGATGAAGACCAGGTCGACACCCTTCGTCCGCTCCGCTTTCAGCGGTGACAGCGCCGCGGTGCGCGGATGCAGCTTCAGCGGGCGCACGTTGGCGAACACACCCAGCAGCTTGCGCATGGCCAGCAGGCCCTGCTCGGGACGGACCTTCGCAGCCGGATCGGACCACTTCGGACCACCGACGGCACCGAGCAGGATCGCGTCGGAAGCCAGTAAGGCTTCCCGCGTCCGCGGGGGCAGCGGATCGCCGAAGCGATCGATCGCATCGCCGCCGATGGCGTGCTCGGCGAACGTGAACTCGTGGCCGAAACGTTCGGCGATGGCGCTCAGCACGGCGACGCCGGCGTCGGCGACTTCCGGGCCGATACCGTCACCCGGCAATACGACGATCGAGGCCTTCATGCGGCTTCCTCCATGCGTGCTTCGAACGCCGCGATGTCGGCTTCCTGCTGCAGCAGGAAACCCATCTGGTCGACGCCGTTGAGCAGGCAATGACGCGAGAACGCGTCCAGATTGAAACGAATGGTGCCGCCGTCCGGCAGGCGGATGCTGCCTTCGGCGATATCGATGCGCAGTTCGACGCCGGGATTGTCGAGCAGCCAGCGGTGCTCGGCCTCGCTGACCACGATCGCCAGCAGGCCGTTCTTCAGCGAATTGCCGCGGAAGATATCCGCGATCTCGCTGGAGATCACCGCCTGGATGCCGTAGTCCAGCAGCGCCCAGGGCGCATGTTCGCGCGAGGAGCCGCAACCGAAGTTGTGGCCGGCGACGAGGATCGAGCAACCGCGCGCCGCGGGCTGATTCAGCGGGAACGCGGGGTCGTCACTGCCGTCGGCGGCGTAGCGCCAATCTTCGAAGCAATGCTTGCCCAGGCCGGTACGTTCGGTGGTGGTCAGAAAGCGCGCCGGGATGATCCGGTCGGTGTCGATGTTTTCGTTACGCAGCACCGCCGTGCGGGAATGCACATAGGCGAGCGGGCGGCTGGTCTGGCTCATGCGGCGACTTCCTGGTTCATGTAATCGCGGGGGTCGGCGACGCGGCCGGCGATCGCCGACGCGGCGGCGACCAGCGGGCTGGCCAGTACCGTGCGTGCGCCCTTGCCCTGACGACCTTCGAAATTGCGGTTGCTGGTGGCGACGACCAGCTGGCCCGGCTGGGCGAGGTCGCCGTTCATGGCGATGCACATGGAGCAGCCCGGCTCGCGCCATTCGGCACCAGCGGCGCGGAACACCTCGTGCAGCCCTTCGCGCTCGGCATCGCGACGTACCTGCTCGGAGCCCGGCACCACCAGCATGCGCACGCCGGCGGCGACGGTGCGGCCGCGCAGGATTTCCGCGGCGGCGCGCAGGTCGGACAGGCGACCGTTGGTGCAGCTGCCGACGAAGACGACGTCGACCGTCTCGCCCGTGATCGGCTTGCCCGCGGTGACCTTCATGTAGTCGAGCGCACGCTGTTCCTGCGCGTCGGCGGCGGCGGGCACGTTGCCGTGGATCGGCACGACCATGCCGGGATGGGTGCCGTAAGTGACCGACGGCTGGATCGCCGACGCGTCGATGCGGACTTCGCGGTCGTAGGTGGCGCCTGCGTCGGTGGGCAGCGCACGCCATGCGGTAACGGCGCGGTCCCAGGCTTCGCCGCGCGGCGCGCGCTCGCGGCCCTTCAGCCAGTCGAAGGTGGTCTCGTCCGGCGCGATCAGGCCTGCGCGTGCGCCTGCCTCGATCGACATGTTGCACACCGTCATGCGCTCCTCCATCGACAGCGCGCGGATGGCTTCGCCGGTGTACTCGAGCACGTAACCCGTGCCGCCACCGATACCGATCTGGCCGATGATGTGCAGGATCAGGTCTTTCGCGGTGACGCCTCGCTGCAACGCGCCGTCGACATGGATCGCGAAGGACTTCGGCTTCCGCTGCAGCAGGCACTGCGTGGCCAGCACATGGCCGACTTCCGTGGTGCCGATCCCGAAGGCCAGGGCGCCGAAGGCGCCGTGCGTGGCGGTGTGGCTGTCGCCGCAGACGATGGTCATGCCGGGCTGCGTGGCGCCCACTTCAGGTCCGGCCACATGCACGATGCCGCGTTGCGGGCTATCCCAGCCCATCAGGTCGATGCCGAACTCGGCGACATTGGACTCCAGCTTCGCGACCTGGGCTTCCGCCTCTCTCGTGTAATACGGGCGCCTGCCGTCCGCATCGGCGGGCAGCGTCGGCGTGGAATGGTCCAGCGTGGCGAGTGTGCGATCAGGGCGGCGCACCTTCAGCCCGCGTGCGCGCAACTCGTCGAAGGCCTGCGGCGACGTGACTTCATGCACCAGGTGCAGGTCGATGTAGAGAACGCCGGGCGTGCTTTCCGTTTCGGCTTTTACCTGGTGGCTGTCCCACAGCTTGTCGAACAGGGTACGCGCGCTCATGCCGCGACCCTCCCGTCCGCGGTTTCCTCGATGGGCGACAGCCAGCCCCACTGGTCTTCGGTGCGGCCGTCGAACAGCCCGAAGAAGTCGTCCTGCAACTGACGGGTGATCGGCCCCGGACGACCGCTGCCGACCGGCTTGCGGTCGACCGAACGCACGGCGGTGACTTCGGCGGCCGTGCCGGTCATGAACACTTCGTCGGCGAAGTAGAGCATTTCACGCGGCAGCGGCTGTTCGATGACCTGGAAGCCGCGCGCGCGTGCCAGCGTCAGCACGGAGTCCCGCGTGATGCCGCACAGGATCGACGAGGCGGCGGGCGGCGTGTAGATCACGCCCTTGCGCACGATGAACAGGTTCTCGCCCGCGCCTTCGCTCAGCAGTCCGTCGGTGCCCAGCGCGATGCCTTCGGCGAAGCCGCCATTGATCGCTTCGCGCGCGATCAGCTGGCTGTTGAGGTAGTTGCCGCCGGCCTTGGCCCCGCTGGGATAGGTATTGGGCGCGGCGCGGTTCCACGAGGAGACGCAGACGTCGACACCCTTCTCGATCGCGTCGGCGCCATGGTAGGCGCCCCAGGGCAAGGCGATGATCGACACGTCGACCCTGGTGTCGAGCGACGGCGCCAGGCTGAAGGTGAATCCGCTACGGAACACGATGGGACGCACGTAAGCGGACTGCAGCCCGTTCGCGGTGATGACATCGCGACAGGCCTGATTGATCGCCCTGGCGTCGTACGGCATCACCAGGTCGTATACACGCGCGGAATGGAACAGGCGCTCGGTGTGTTCTTCCAGTCGGAAATAGCGCGGGCCATCCGGCGTGGAGTACACGCGAATGCCTTCGAAGACGGAGGAGCCGTAATGCAGCGCGTGTGCGCCGACATGGACGGTGGCGTCCTGCCAGGACGTGATGCGGCCGTTGTGCCAGAGATGTTTCGGGGCTTCCATGGATCCTCCTCAGGACTGGACCGCGACGGGCGCGGCCTGGGTATCGAATTCGTAAGCGCTCATCAGAGCGGTGAGATCGTCGTTGGTTACCGAGCGCTGCCTGTCGGCCAGCACCTTGAAGCGATCGAAGACGGCGTCCAGCGTCGTTTCGTCGATGTCGTACTCCAGTTCTTCCAGGCGCTGCCGCAGCGCGTGGCGACCGGAGTGCTTGCCCAGGACCAGCGAGGTCTTCGCCCCGACGTCCTGTGGCCGCATGATTTCGTACGTGCCCCGATGCTTGATCATCCCGTGCTGATGAATGCCGGATTCGTGCGCGAAGGCGTTGTCGCCGACGATCGCCTTGTTGCGCGGCACGGCCTGCCCGGTCACTTCGGCCAGCAGGCGAGAGGTCGGATAGAAGTGCCGGGTGACGATGCCGGTATCGACCTTGAACAGCGGGCGGCGCGTGTGCAGCGCCATGACGATCTCCTCCATGGCGGCGTTGCCGGCGCGTTCGCCGATGCCGTTGATGGTGCATTCCACCTGGCGTGCACCGGCGGCGACGGCGGCCAGCGAGTTGGCGACGGCCAGGCCCAGATCGTCGTGACAGTGGGCCGAAAACACGACTTTGTCCGCGTTTCTCACGTGGGCGCGCAGGTAGGTGAACATCCGGGTGATTTCGTCGGGGGTGACGTAGCCGACGGTGTCGGGAGCGTTCAGGACGCTGGCGCCGGCTTCAACGGCGACCGAGAAGATCTCGGCGAGGTAGTCCGGCTCGGTGCGCAGGGCATCTTCGGCGGAGAATTCGACTTCGTGGGCCAGGGCCTTCGCCCGGTGGATGGATTCGGCGGCGATGTCGATGACTTGCTGCTTGCTCTTGCCCAGCTTGTGTTCGCGATGCAGCGGGCTGGTGGACAGGAACAGGTGGATCCGTGAGTGATGCGCGCCTTGCAATGCTCTGCCCGCGCTGTCGATATCGCCTGGCTGGCATCGGGCCAGCGCGGCGACCGTGGGCGTCTTCAGCGATCTTGCGATCTCGGCCACGGCGGCGAAATCGTCGGGTGAGGCCTGGGGGAACCCGGCCTCGATGATGTCGACACCCAGTTCTTCCAGGGCGTGCGCCATGCGCAGCTTGGCTCGTCGGTCCATGGAGAATCCAGGGGCCTGTTCGCCGTCGCGCAAGGTGGTGTCGAAGATACGCACGCGGCCGCCTACGTCGCTCTCGACGGATTCGGTGCTGCCCTGGTTTGCTGGATTCATGTCTGGCTCCGCTCGTGAATGAGGCGGGCCCGGGGCAATAAAAAACCCCGCATCCGTTGCCGGGTGCGGGGTTCTTCAGGAGTCTTCAGGTTTGTTGCTTATTCACCTGGACACTTGCCCTCAGCCCGCACCTCCGCAGGTAATAAGTACAAGGCTAAGAAGAAGGAGGCCGCCACCGAGACGCAGCTTGCCGACCGCCGGAAGGCGGTTCAGGTCAAAGCGGCCATGGGTGGTGCGCTGCGTCATGTCATCGAACGTATGTCACTTCGTCGGCGCGTGTCAACACTTTCGCGCGAAACTTTTTTCCTAGGACGTTTGGACGGCTAGACGCCCGATGTCGTGGTTCTCCTACGCAGGCCGCGCTGGAATGCGGCTTGCAGCCAAGTGGTATGGCCCTCATGGAATGAGAAAAATGGACAGTTAGTGGGAGTGTGACGGAGGTCGCACTTGGTCACGTTGACCGTGTTTTTTTGCGCCACCTAAACTGGTCACGTTCCAGTCGACGTATCCCAAAGGACGATTCATGGCCAAGCAACGGACGGCCGGAGCGCGCATGTTTGCGCGGCTCACGGCATGCACCTTCCTCGCGTTCACCCCTCTCGCCCATGCGGGTGACGCGCCCCCTCCCTTTATCGAGTACGAAGCCGCCGGTGAGTATTTCACCGACCTGATGCAGGTGAGCCTCCGGGCCATGCACGCGCGCTGCGAACACTTCAACGAACCCGACTGCCAGCTCATCTCGGCAAGAACCAGCGACATCGGCTACGCGTACACCTACCAGTTCCGCTATGACCGGCCGGGCGGCGACAGCGAATGGCGGAGCAGCGGCGATGGCGGCTACGGCTACATGTCCTGCGCGCCGGGCTTCTCGGTCTACATGATGGCCTTCGGCGTGCCGATGGGGCCCTTCGCGAACCGGGAACTCGATGTGGACAACATGTTCCCCGTGTTCTGTCAGGCGGCGGGGCGCGCGTCGGCGGTTGCCGGAAAGCGCGAAGTCGCGGATGCCTACCAGGACGGGAAGCTCGCCTTGCGCGAGGTGACCGAGGGCGGGGGGAGCGTGCGCTGGACCGTGAATGAGGAGGATGCCGGCATCCGGGTACGCGGCGTCTCCCGTGAGTCGGTGTCCGAATTTCTCATCAATGACGATCGCGTGGTCACCATCGGTGATCGGGTCACCCTGATCTACGCCGTCGACGGTTCGCTGCGACGGGTGCAGGGAAGCGACGGCACGTCGATCGATGCGCAAGGGAAATACGACCCCGAAGCAAGGCTTGGCCTACTGCTTGCGTCGATCACGGCCCAGTTGCCTGAGGTCGGTTCGCCCGGGCCGCTGGGGGTGGTGGCTAAGACGGGCGATGCGATCCGCGCACTGCTGGCCCGCTCCGAGAGCCGGGACGAGCCCTGACGTCGAGGCTGGAGCTCGTGGGAGCGGCATCCGCCGCTCCCACGAACCGGGTCCCGCCATGCATTTTCCTCAACTCGGAAATGTCATTTTTGTTTCAAGTTAGTTACAGGGTTGCCGATAATGGGCGGGCAACCCGTCGCGTCATCCGCGCTGTTGCAAGTCGAATCGCATGAAGTTGCGAAAAGCGTGGGTGACGAGCGAAGTACCTCTTCCGCGACGTCCCCGGTCTTGAATTGAAATTGCGCTTGAAACGCAAAGCAGGGGATACAACCGTGGTCAGCTCGTTTTACGCCGGTGCGGTGCACTGATGCGCGCCCGTTATCTGATCGCCGTCGCACTCGCATGCACGGCCGCCGGCGTCCAGGCCGATGATTTCTTCCGCGACGGCTCGTTCAACGGCGAACTGCGCCTGTACAGCTTTGCTCGTCATTACGATGCCGACACGCAGTACAACACGCGAGCCACGTCATTGGCGGGGCTGTTCACCGTGAAGAGCGGCAAGGTCGGTGGCTTCAGTCTCGCCGCCACCGCGTTCTCGGCGCAGTCGCTCGGCACGCGTGCCGAAAACCCGGGCCGGGTCGATACCTCGCTGATGGGACCGAACCACGCGGTCAGCGGGTTTACCCAGGCCTATGCCGAGTATGCGAACGACTGGCTCGTGGCACGGGCCGGTGACCAGTATCTCAACACGCCGTGGATGGGGCAGTTCGACTCGCGGGCGATCCCCGCTTCCTATCAGGCGGCCATGTTCGACTTCAAACCGGCCAGGGGCTTGGACATTTTCGCCATCCGCACGCTCCGCTGGAAAAGCCGAACCTCCAGCGGTTACAACGACGACAACCTGTATTACCCGTCGACGTACCATCACGACTCGATGTACGGCAACAACGGCGCATTGCCGCGCACCGCGCAGGAAATGGACGGCACCACGGCGATCGGTACGACTTACGCGACCGGCGGCCTGAAGGCGCAGGCGTGGTTCTACGACTTCGAGCACTTCGGCCGGATGGGCTACGTGGACGGCATGTACACGTTCAGGAACGACAGCGGTATCACGCCGTTCGTCGGCGCGCAGATCGTTCGCCAGACCAGTGGCTCGGATAACGTGCTCGTCGAGACGCACACCAGGCTCACCGGTGCCGCCGGCGACCGCGTCGATGCGCAGGCATGGGGCGTCGATGCGGGTGCGTCGGTCGGCAAGGCCAGGTTCGACGTGGCGTACAACAAGCTCGAGCGTCAGCACGACGCGGTGGGCGGTGGCGCGATCATCTCGCCGTACAGCAACAGCTATTCGGCCGATCCGCTGTACACCACGTCGATGCTGCGTGGCCTGGTCGAGCAGGGGCCGGGACATGCCTGGAAGGCGAAGGCGACCTACCTGATGCTGCACGATGCGCTGAGCCTCACGGCGGCCTATGCGCACTACGACACCAATCTGCGTGGTGCCAGCCACAATCTGTACGTCGACATCGTCTACAAGCTCGACGACGTGCTGAAGGGTCTGCAGATCCGTGATCGCTGGGAGCACCCGGTGGGCGGGACCAACAATCTCAATCCCGGCAACCTGCCGTGGACGAGCAACCGCCTGATGATCGCTTACCAGTTCTGATCGGACGCATCGCCGGCAGGGGCTGGTTACCAGCCCCGCAACCACTCCGCGAACATCCGTCCGTCCGCCGCCATCGGCTCCGCGGTCGCCCTGCGCGACAGCATGGCACCCAGCGCCTCGGGCACCGCGACCGTACGCCCGATCAACGGCTCCACCACCGTATCGAACTTCGCGGGATGTGCCGTCGCCGCGATCGTCCATGCGCGTCGATCGCCGGCGTGCCGATGCCGCTCGAACACGCGGACAGCCGTCGCGGTATGCGGACAGAAGACCTCGCCGTCGTTACTCGCATGTCGACGAATGACATCGCGGATCTCGGCGTCGTCGACACTTT
This sequence comes from Luteibacter sp. 1214, assembly GCF_031455395.1. Classification (NCBI taxonomy): domain Bacteria; kingdom Pseudomonadati; phylum Pseudomonadota; class Gammaproteobacteria; order Lysobacterales; family Rhodanobacteraceae; genus Luteibacter; species Luteibacter sp. 1214. Next base: position 38,148 of record NZ_JAVDSQ010000012.1, on the reverse strand, counting down.
CGGCGTGCCCGCCGCGTCGCGCCGCTTCCTCACCGCCGAACAAATGGCAGAGCCGCTCGAAGTTGCTTGGCGCGCCGACATCCATCGCGTTGGCGATCGTGGCCACCGCATCGCGCGCGCGATAAGGCTGTCCGCCGAAGAATTCCGGCAGCGTATCGTTGGCATTGCAGGCAAACATCACATCCCCGATCGGTAACCCGATCTCGCGCGCCCACAAGGCGGCTACCGCGTTACCGAGATTCCCCGTCGGCACGATCGTGTGCATCGCTTCGTCGGCCTCCAGCGAGGCATGGCCGAAGTAGGCCATCTGCGGCAGCAGGCGGCCAAGGCTGATGCTGTTCGCCGAGGACATCGGTACGTCGGATTGCAGGGCTGGGTCGCCGAGCGCCGCCTTCACGAGACGCTGGCAGTCGTCGAAGCTGCCCTCCACGCGCAGCGCACGCACATTGCCGCCGAAGCTGCCGAGCTGATGCGCCTGTCGCGGCGATACCCGGTTGTCCGGGTAGAGAATGGCGACGCGCACGCCCGGCAGATGGTGGAAAGCGGCTCCCACCGCCGCGCCGGTATCGCCGGAGGTCGCCACGAGAATGGTCAGCGGCCGGTCGTTGTCGCGACGCAGCCGGCTGAGGCACGCGGCGAGAAAGCGCGCCCCGAAATCCTTGAACGCCGCCGTGGGGCCATGGAACAGCTCGAGCACATGTGCGCCGTGGACGGGTAGCTGACGACGGGGCGTCGGATGGGCGAAGGCTTCCGCACAGATGGCAGGCAGTTCATCCTCGAGCGGATCGCCTGCGAAGAACGGTTCCAGCATCCGCAGCGCGGTGCCGGCGAGGTCACCCTGGCGAAAAGGCAGCGAGACCGTCGGCATCCGTTCGGGAACGTAGAGCCCGCCGTCCGGTGCGATGCCTGCGGCGATGGCGTCGGAAAGGCGCGTGGGCGCGGCACCGCCGCGCGTACTGACGTAGCGCATGCTCAGAGAATCCTGGCGGCAGGGCCGTCGATGGGAGCGACCAGTATGTCGCTGTCGTGGCCAGCCGCGGCGAACGCGGCGCGCATGTCGTGCGACGCGGCGTCAGCCGAGGCGCGGTCTTCGAACCAGCCGAACACACTGGGCCCCGCGCCGGAAATGCTGGCGCCGAAGGCACCGTGATCCAGCGCGGCCTGCTTGACGTCGGCAAAGCCTGGAATGAGCGGCGCACGTCGCGGTTCGACCAGTACGTCCGAAAGACCCTCGCGTACCAGCGCCGCTTCGCCGCGGTAGCAACCCGCGAGCACGAGGGCGAGGTTGGCGCTCTGCGCCACGAATTCACCCAGCGCGTAATGGCCCGCGAGTGCGGCGCGCGCCCGGCGGGTCTCCAGCACCACATGCGGATGGACCAGGGCGCAATGCCATGCCGCCGGTACCGGGATGCGCACGAGGCGCTTGTCGGTGGCCAGCACCAGTCCGCCGAGCAGCATGGGGCCGAGGTTGTCACCGTGACGGCTGCCGCTGGCGACGGCTTCGCCATCCAGCGCGAACGGATAGAGCGCCTCGCGCGGCAGCGGCTCGTCGAGCAACGCGTTGGCGGCGACGACGGCGGCCACGCAGGACGCGGCGGAGCCGCCCATCCCGGAGCCCAGCGCGATGCCCTTGTGCAGGGTGAGTTCGAAGCCGAAGGGCAGGTCGAGCGCACGCATCATCGACAGCAGTGCGGCGCCGGCGGTGTTGTCCACGGCGGCCAGCGGCAGGTCGGTGATCACGCCATGGATGGCGGCGATGCGCACCTCCCGTTCGGGGATGCGGCGCACTTCGGCGCGATCGCCCGCGCCGGCGACGCAGTGGCCCAGGATGTCGAAACCGACGCCGACGTTGCCGACACTCGCATACGCCTCGGCGACAGCGACATCCGCGCGGATCAGGGGTGAGGATTCTTCTTTCAGCATGCGCACCGTTTTACTCCCATGGCGCCGGCCACGCGCAGCAGATCCGTAAATACCGCCGCGGCCGTGACCTCGGGACCGGCACCCGGCCCCTGGACGACCAGGGCATTGTCGCAGTATCGGCGCGTGGCGAAACGCAGCACGTTGTCCGTGAGCTTCGAATGGGCGAAGGCATGGTCGGCGTCGACCACCTGCACGCCGACCGAGGCACGGTGGCCATCGAGCCGCGCGACGTGGCGCAGTGCACCTCCCGCGATACGGGCATCGGCGAGCAGGGCGGCCATGGGCGCATCCATCGCTTCGAGGTTGTCCATGAATTCGTCGCGCGAGGAGCCGGCGAGCTCGGCGGGGATCAGGCTGCGGACAGCCACATCGTCCAGAGACAGGGCAACGCCGGCCTCGCGGGCGAGGATCACCACCTTGCGGGCCACGTCCATGCCGGAGAGGTCGTCGCGCGGATCCGGCTCCGTGTAACCCATGGCATGGGCCTCGCGGACCAGCGCCGAGAACGGTACCGAGCCATCGAAGCGGTTGAACAGCCAGGCCAGCGTGCCGGAAAGCATGCCTTCCACGGCCGTCAGCTCATCGCCCGTGTCGATCATGTCGCGCAGGGTCTGCACGACGGGCAGGCCGGCACCGACCGTGCCTTCGTAGTACAGGTGCGCACCGCTCGCATCGGCCGCGGCGGCGATCTTGCGCCAGCGATCGAGCGGGCCGCTGGCCGCGCGTTTATTCGGGGTGACGACGTGGATACCGGCGCCGAGCCAGCCGGCATAGTGGTCGGCGACCAGGTCGCTGGCACTGCAGTCAGCGATGACGGCGACATGGTGGCCGTCCCCGGCGACATAGGCGGCAAACTCATCGAGTTCGGCCGGACGCCAGGTCTGCGCGCCGTGCTGGCGGCCGTTGAGGGCGTCGTCGTCGCAGTCGAGCCACATGTGCCGGCTGTCGCTTACGGCGCGCAGGCTGAGTTCGAGGTTGCAGTCACGCAGCAGACGCGGAGCCGCGAGGCGCAACTGGTTCAGCAGCGCGCTGCCGACCTTGCCGGGTCCGACGACACCGACTTGCACGACGAGCGGCTGGACGGCGGCGCGCACGGGCGCGGCACGTAAGGGTGAGCGGGGTAATGCGACAGCGATGGACACGATCAAAGCCTCCGGTGAGAGGCCCGTGGTCACGTCAGGTGGGGATCTTGGCTGGGAGTTCCGGCGCCGATCCCGTCCTGCGGGAGGTCGGGGCCGGCAGCGACAAGGAACTAGGCGCGCGCGAACTCCGATCCTCCGACCATGGTAATGGTCGTAGTGGATGTGGTCGCGGTGGTGGTCACGGACGCAAGCGTGCCGGTCGTGGAGACCGTGGTGAAACGCAGCGCTGGCGTGATGGGATACATGTGCCCGACGTTATGCCCGGGTGATGGGGGCTGTCAAGCGTGTCGGACGTGGCCGGATGGCCTATGGAGGATCTGGGTCTGCTGCCGGGGGGGGCAGGGGCAAGGTTGAATCGCCCGCAGGGCGGGCTCCTACAAGTCTGCGTAATTTTGTAGGAGCCCGCCCCGCGGGCGACCCCGTCCATCGCAGCCTCGGTAGGAGCCCGCCCCGCGGGCGACGCGAACTACCTCAACGCTTCGAAAGATCCAGCGCGTAAACCGCCGTACCGTCGCCGTTGTCGCGCAGCTGCCTGATCGCCAGTCCCTGCGCCTTGGCTACGCCTTCCTTCCCCGACGCCGCCGTAAACGTCACCGGCCCCCTGGTCTTCACCGGCACGAAGCTCCACGAACGCTTGTCCACGTCCTTCGCGGTCACGGTCTTCTTCGCCTCGACCCACTTGATCACGACTTCGCGATTGCCGTCCGGCGCGTTGAGCACGACGGACTCACCGTTCATGCCGGGGAACTCACCACCACCGTTCGCACGATAGCTGTTGGTCACGACGATGAAGGTCTGGCCATCCCTGATCGCCTTGCCCTTGTACCGAAGATTGCCGATACGCTGGCCTTCCGGCTTCGTGATATCGATGGTGTAGGTAATGCCGCCCTGCATCTGGTCGAAGTTATACGGCACCAGCTTGCCGGTGAGCGGCTGTTCGCCTTCCTTCGACGGATCGATCTGGTTGAAGCGCGTCGCCGACTTCTCGAGCCAGGCCTTCACCCCTGCCGTGTCGATCTTCACCGCCGCCAGCGTGTTCGGATAGAAGTACAGATCCGCCGCGTTACGGATCGTCATCGGTCCCCTGGCGACATCGGTGTAGTCGTCCGGACCGCCGAAGCCCGTACGAAAGGCGGAGGCCGCGGAAATCACCGGAATGTCCTTCCACTCCGGATGCTCACGTGCGATCTCGTCGCGTGCGTAGTCGGCCTGAGCCGCGTTGACCACCGCCAGCGCGCTCATGTTGCCTTCGTCGGCGAAGTAGCTGGTGAGGTCGTGATCGGTCGCGCCGATCGGCGTGTTGACGTACGCGACCGCGGCGTCGTGCGCTTCCTTCACGATCGGCGCGATGGCCGGATCCGCAGGCACGCACTCGTTCTTCTTCGGACAGATCGGACGGACCTGGCTGTGGCTCTTGTCCTTCTGCACCACCCAGCGACCGTTCTCGCGGGTCATGGTCATGTTGATGACACCGAGATCCTTGCCGAAGAAGCCGCCCATCACCGCAGGCACGCCGCGGACGATGCCGCGCTTCGCGTCGACGTCTTTCATGTCCATGTAGCGCGGCCCCGGAAACTCGGTATGCGAATGGCCGAGCAGCAGCGCATCGATGCCCGGCACACCGGCGAGGTACCACCCGCCGTTCTCCATCTGCGGCGTGTACGGCGCGGTGTTGAGGCCACCGTGCAGGATGGCGACCACGAGGTCCGGTTTCTGCGCGAGCACTTCCGGCATGTAACGGTTGGCCGCTTCGACGACGCCGTCGACAGTGACCTTGCCCTGCAGGTTGCGCTTGTCCCAGTCGAGGATCGGCGGCGGCGTGAAGCCGATGATGCCGATGCGGAGCGCGGTCGGCGTGGTGCTGCCGTCGGCGTTCTTCACCTCGACGGTTTTGGTCACGATCGTCCACGGCTTGAAGATCGGCTGCTTGTCACGAACGCTGTAGACGTTGGACAACACCAGCGGAAACTTCGGGCCGGCACACTGCCGCGGCTTCACGCCGTCGACGTTCATCGCGGTGTTGGTGACCTGAGCAAGGAACGGCAGGCCGTAGTTGAACTCGTGGTTGCCGGCGGTGCCGCCGTCGTAACCGATCGCGTCCATCGCGGCGTAGATGCCGAGCTCGGTATCGCAACCGACCGGCTTGACCAGTGCCTGATAATCGGCGAGTACCGAGCCCTGGATGGTGTCGCCGCTATCAAACAGCACGGTGTTCGGGAACTCCTTGCGCGCCTGACGGATCAGCGTGGCGAGACGCTCGTACCCGAAGCTCGGGTCGTCCTTCTGCTTGTAGTAGTCGTACGACAGGATGTTCGAATGGACGTCGGTGGTCTCGAGGATGGCGAGGTCGAGCGTGGCGCCATCTTTCACGCTGCCGGTTTTGCCGGACTTGTCCGCGGTCGGCGCGCTGGCGCACGCAGCGAGAAGGGCGGCCGAAAGCGTGGCCATCGCGAGAGATCTGAACATCGAAGGGTATCCGGGTGGGAACAAGGAGATTCGGGGCGGAAAACTAGCAGAAAAAGGTCATGTAGGAGCGCGCCTTGCGCGCGATGGGTGTGTTGCGGGTGTGCCTCTGGGGTGCCGCTGGTGTGCCGCGTCGCCGCTTCGTTGGCTTTTCGCGCGCGGGGCGCGCTCCTACACGCGGGGGTGGGGCGCGCTTTTACGGGAGGCGTTCCGCCTTGGCCTGGTCGAAGTAGGTGTAGGTCTTGCCGTTATCGCTCAGTTGTCTGGTCTTGAGGACGAAGCGGTACGTCGAACGATTCATCGGCGTACCGTCCACGCGGCGCACATCCAGGCCCGTCGCGGTGTCGGTCGCGATATCGGCGGGCTTCACGCTCAGACCTTCGGGCGAGTGCCCTTCGAGCGCCTCGCGCAGCACGCGCCCGTCCGGCTTGCCGAGGTCGATTTTCAGCACGGCCGCGATGGTCGGCGCGACGTCCACGTTGCCGCTGGGCAGCTCGCTGCGCAGGTTCCTGCGGAAATCCGGGCCGCTGGCCAGCAGCATGTTGTGCACGTCGATCGGGCTGAAGCTGCCGTGCATGCCGCGCTCGTTGGACATGCTGGTATAGACCGTGCCCTTGAAACCCTGCACGGTCGCGTCGGCGTTGAAGTCGTAGCTGACGATGATGTCGGGTGAACGCGTGTTCTCAAGGTGCACGGACGCCAGCGGCAGTGTGCCGGGGATCTTGCCGTAGCGGGCGTCGACGAAAATCGCGCCGAACATCTCGCGGCTCTGCAGGAAACGTACGGCTTCCACGATGCGTGCGCGATCGTGCGAGGGAAGGTAGAGGTATTCGCCGCCGCCATTCGGGGCAATGACGAAGGCGTCCTTAGGCAAGTCGGCCGGTACCTTGTACGACGGCGTCGTATACGGGCCGGGCTTGCCGCAAGCGCGGCCGTCATCGTCGAAGCGGGTCGGATGCAGCTGCGCGCCATCCGCTTCGACGCCGGACATCACCGGCGCGTAGATGCAGCCGAAACCGTCGAACGCCTTGAAGCCGGCGTGGGTCATCTCATCGGCGAGACGAATCGCGCCCGACGTGGAGAAGCCCCATTCCGCATCGACGCGACCGACACGGCCATCGGCGATCTGACGCAATGGGAACAGGTCGGCAGGACCGGCGACGTTGCTGTGCGCGTGGTCGGAGACGATCACCAGATCGGTATCCGCGTCCATGCCCAACGACTTCAGCTTCGCCTGGAGCTGGCCCAGGAGTTCGTCCTGTGCGCGCAGGGCGAGATGGAAGTTCGGTGAACCCACACCATAACTGTGCTCGGTGCCGTCGGGATTGCGCAGCCAGACGAAGCTGATATCGGGCTTCTCGACCGGCAGAACGTAGTCGAGGAAGGCCTTCATCAGGAACGCATTGGACGGTGTGGCCGGCGCGCCGGCGCCATCGGAGGCGTCCGTGGTCGAGCCGTCCTTCATCGTCACCAGCGGCAACGGTGCCGTGGGCGTGCCGTTGTCCGGTTCCAGGTGGAAACGGTCCGGATCGTAGGCGTGTACGGTATTGGCCGGCAGCGGATAGCCGGCCTTCGTCAGTCGCTGCGCGAAGGCCAGCGGCAGCGCCACGTTCTCATCGAGGATCACGCCGCCTTCGTGGATGTCCTGGAGGAAGGCCGGGCCCGATTTGCCCACCACAGCGGTCTTCAGCCCCGCTTTGCGTGCGCGCTCCAGCAACGTGGGCGCTTCCAGCAGATCGTGGTGCCAGTGATCGTCCAGCGCGCGCAGTACCGCATAGTCCTCGGTGTAGACCGGCGAGGCGAAGTCGCTGGGTGCGCCCTTCGCATCGAAACCGCTGGCGCCCGGAGCCCAGAAGCGGTTGCCGTAAAAACCGATCGTCCCCGGGAACGAGCCCGTGGCGAAACTCGACGCATTGACCATGGTGAAGGTCGGGTAGGTCGAGTGGTTGTCCGCGAAATACGTGCCCTGCCTGGCCAGCGCCGCCAGATTCGGCGTGTCGTCTTCGCTGATGGCATCCGGCCGCATGCCGTCCCAGACGAAGACGATGACGCGGCGGGAGGCGTGCGCGTCCACGGCCAGGATCACCAGGAGCAGGGCGGCAAGGCGGGCGAGTCGGCGCATGGATCGGTTCCGCGTGAGGTTAAAGGGCGCCATGGTGAGGCGTGCGTGTTGCAGTACGGGGACGCGGCCGAAATGCGACCTGCGTCACTCCGCGTCACATGTTCTTCTCTTCGTAAGAAAACCTAAACACTGGGCGGCCACGCTCGAAGGCTTCTTACGTTTTACGAGTTTCCTGTCGATGAAGCACAACCGCAGCGCCCTGTTCCTCGCCCTCGCCGCCGCCATCGCCCTGCAGGCTCACGCCGAAGACGCGCCGCCCCCGAAGACGCAGGATCTGGACGCGGTCTCGGTGATCGGCCAGGGCGAGACCCGCCAGGTGCAGCGCATCGTGCCCCAGGACCAGAAGGTGCTCCCGCCGGGTACCAGCCCTCAGAAGATCCTGAATCGCCTGCCGGGCGTCTCGGTGCAGTCCAATGACGCCTTCGGCGCCAACGAGGAGTCCCAGTCGATCACGTTGCGCGGTTTCAATACCACGCGCCTCGGCTACACCCTCGACGGTCTGCCGCTGGGCGACAACGCCTACGGCAACTACAACGGCCTCAATATCTCGCGCGCCCTGATCGCCGAGAACATGGCGACGGTGGAGTTGTCCGAGGGCATCGGCGCGCTCGGGACGGCGTCAACCAGCAACCTCGGAGGCGCCATTCAGTATTTCTCGTCCGATCCGGCGAAGACCTTCGGTGGCAAGGCGGCGCAGACCTTCGGCAGCGACCACAACCGTCGCACCTATGCGCGCATCGACACGGGTGACTACAAGGGTTTTTCGATGTACCTGTCCGGCATCAAGGCCGACGCGGACATGTGGGCCCAGCCGGGCTCGAAGACCACGACCAGGCAGTTCAACGGCAAGGCCGTCTATGAGTTCGGTGACGGCAACCGGATCACCGGCTTCGCGGACACTTCGCGGACCGCGCAGGCCGACTACGCCTATCTGTCCAGGAGCGGCATGAGGCGCGGCCTCGGCTGGGACTGGAATCTCTACGCACCGGACTGGAACCGCGCCCTGGCCGCGGCCTATTGCACGCCGGCTTACACGGTCGGTGGGGTGCGCGACTCGCGGTGCGGCTACTCCGGCGGCGTCGACAACACTGACGATGCCTACTACCTGAGCCGCGCGCTGCGACGCGACGATCTGTACTACGTGGCGGGCGACTTCGCCGTGGCCGATGGCGCGACGCTGCATACCCAGGTTTATCACCATGAGAACGCGGGCCAGGGCCACTGGTGGGCGCCGGGTCAGAAGTCCAACCCCGGCACCGCCGGGGAGCTGCCGATCTCCCTGCGCAGCACCAATTACACGATCAACCGCAATGGCGCGATCGCGTCGCTGTCGTGGGACCTCGGCAATCATCATGTCGAGGGCGGCGTGTGGTACGAGAAGAACAACCATCACGTGGAGCGTAACTTCTACTACGTGGACGGTCCGTTCAACGACGATTTCTATCTGTCCGGCCCGGATCGTCGTCTGTTCTCGCAGGACTATACGATCACCACCAAACAGGCGTACCTGCAGGACAGCTTCAAGGCGATGGACGATCGTCTGACCATCGACGTCGGTGTGAAGAGCCCGCACACGACCATGAAGGCGGTCGAAGCGCCGGGCGTGGAAAGCCCTTATGCCAACGGCACGCTCAAGGCGGGCAAGTCGCTGTTGCCGCAGGCCGGTCTTGCCTTCCAGCTGGCGCCCGGTCAGGAGGTGTTCCTGTCGTATGCAAAGAACATCGCGGCGTTCCAGGGCGGCGGTGCCGGTGGCCCGCTCTCCGTGTCGCAGAGCGCGTTCGACGGTACCAGGGCCAACCTCAAGCCCGAACAGTCGCGCTCCATCGATGGTGGCTTCCGCAGCGTCGGTCAGTCGTACGAAGCGTCGGTGGCGTTGTATGACGTGAAGTTCGACAATCGACTGCTCTCCCTCAACCCCTGCCCGAGCATCGAGCAGGGCACGCGTCCGGAGTGCAACACCGCCTTCGTCAACGTCGGCTCGGTGTCCAGTCGCGGCGCGGAATTCACCTTCATCTGGAAGCCGGTCCGTGGCTTCGAGTGGTACAACTCCGCCTCGTTCAACCGCTCGCGCTACGACGACAACTACGTCGCCAGCGGTGTGGTCGTCCCGGTGAAGGGCAAGACCACGGTGGATACGCCCAAGCGCATGTACTCGAGCGAGATCAGCTACACCTACGGCCCCTGGTCGGCCAGCCTGCGTGGCAAGTACACCGGCAAGCGCTACTACACCTATACCAACGATCAGAGTGTGGCCGGCGCCACCTCGTTCGACTTCGGCGCGGGCTACGATTTCGGTACGATCGGCTACCTCAAGTCGCTGACGCTGGCGCTGAACGTCACCAACCTCACCGACCATCGTTACGCGACCAACCTGACCGCGTTCGGCGCGACCGATCCGAACGGCCGCGCACTGGCGTTCCATGCCAGCGCGCCGCGCCAGAGCTTCGTTACCCTGTCGGCGGATTTCTGATGAAGGCGATTGCTCTATCCTCATGCGCTCTGGCCCTGGCCCTTGGAGTGCTCTCGATGCCCACGTCCGCCGCCCCGGCTCCCGGTAAGCCGATTGCCGCGAAGATCCTCGTCATCGGTCACCGCGGTGCCAGTGCGCTGCGTCCCGAGCACACGCTGGCCTCGTACGCCGTGGCCATCGAGGACGGTGCCGACTTCGTCGAGCCGGACCTGGTCTCCACCAGGGACGGTGTGCTGGTCGTGCGTCACGAAAACGAGATCGGGGGGACGACCGATGTGGCCTCGCATCCGGAGTTCGCCAGCCGCCGGGTGACCAAGACCGTCGATGGCGAGTCGATCACGGGGTGGTTTACCGAAGACTTCACCCTCGCCGAGCTGAAGACGCTGCGCGCCCGAGAGCGCCTTGCGGATATCCGCAAAGCCAACACGGCCTACGACGGCCAGTTCACCGTGCCGACCTTCGACGAGATGATCGAGTTTGTCGCCGCGGAAGCGTCGGCCAGGCATCGGGTCATCGGCATCATTCCGGAGATCAAGCACTCGACGTATTTCCATGACGTCGGCCTGCCGATGGAAGACAAGGTGCTGGCTACGCTGGCGGCGCACGCCTATACGCGCACCGCACCCGTGGAGATCCAGTCGTTCGAGATCGGCAATCTGAAGTACCTGCGCGGCAAGCTGGGCAAGGATCACCCGAACATCCGTCTGCTCCAGCTGATGGATCTGGCCGACCAGCACCCGGCCGACCAGCCGTCGACCACCTACGGCGCGATGATGACCCCGAAAGGTCTCAAGGCCATTGCCACCTACGCCGACGCCATCGGGCCGTCCACGCGCAGCATCATTCCGCTGACCGGGGACGGAAAGCTGGCGCCGGTCGCGCCGCTGGTGCACGACGCGCACGCCGCCGGGCTGGAGGTGCATCCGTATACGTTCCGGCCGGAGAATCACTTCCTGGCGGCGGATTTCCGCGACGACGCGGGGGATGCGGCGCGGAACGACGCCGGTTCGGTGGCTGAGATCCGGGCGTATGTGGCGACCGGGATCGATGCGTTCTTTACCGACGACCCGGCGCTGGGGCGCAAGGCGCTGGATCGCCCCTGATCCTGCGGGGTGTCGGGCTTTTCTGACGACACCCTGGCCCTTGCCCCGCTATGATCCCGGGCTCTGCCAGCTCCAGGGGTCGCCCCGATGTCGTTAGCCAAGTTTCTCCGCCACAAGTCCGTCGAGCAGTTGCAGGCGGAAGTCGGCCTGCGTACGGACTTCCGCCGGGTCCTCGGCCTCTGGCAGCTCACGGCCATCGGTATCGGCGGGATCATCGGCGTGGGCATTTTCGTGCTCGCCGGCCAGCAGGCCGCCCTCAACGCCGGCCCCGCCGTGGCGCTCAGCTTCATCATCGCCGGCTTCGGCAGCGCCTGCGCGGCGCTCTGCTACGCGGAGTTCGCGGGGCTGATCCCTGTGACCGGCAGCGCCTATACCTACGGCTACGCCGTGCTCGGCGAGGGCGCGGCCTGGATCATCGGCTGGGATCTGCTGCTGGAATACGCCCTGGTGGTGGCGGTGGTCGCCATCGGCTGGTCCGGCTACGTGCAGGTGTTGCTGGCCACGGCAGGCGTGCATCTGCCGGAGTGGGCGCAGAAGAGCATGAGCGCCGACACCATGAACTATTACTGGCAGCAGGCGAAGCTGGGCGTCGGCTTCAGCGTCGCGAATCCGCTGCCGGGCCCGACCGACGCTCACCGCTTCAACATCATCGCCGCCGGTATCTCGCTGTTCGTCGCCATCCTTTTGTCGATCAAGACGGAGTGGGGTGCGCGCCTCAACACCGTGATCGTCGGTATCAAGGTGATCGGCGTAGCGCTGGTGATCGGCGTTGGCGCGTTTTTCATCAACACCGCCAACTGGCACCCGTTCATCCCGGCGCGCGTATTCGACGCCAAGGGCATGGGCCACTTCGGCTGGCAGGGCGTGCTGACGGGCGCAAGCGTCGTCTTCTTCGCGGTGTTCGGCTACGACACGCTGACCACGGCGGCCGAGGAAGCGAAGAACCCGCAGCGCGACCTGCCGCGCGCGGTGCTGCTCTCGCTCGCGGTCGCGATGGTGCTGTATATCGCCGTGTCGCTGGTGCTCACCGGCATCGTTCCTTACGGGACGCTAAGCGGCGAAGCCTCGGTATCCGACGCCTTCAACGCCATCGGCCTGCCGTGGCTCAGCAACGTGATCGCCGTCGCGGCGGTCATCGGTGTGATCAGCGTGCTGTTCGCGTTCATGCTCGGCGCGGCGCGCATCTGGTTCGCGCTGTCGCGTGATGGGCTGTTGCCGGCATGGTTCGCGCAGGTGCATCCGCGCTTCGGCACGCCTGCACGTCCGACGATGATCCTTGGCATCTTTACCGCCGTGGTGGCCGGCCTGCTGCCGATCGGTGAAGTGGCGGAGCTGGTCAACATCGGCACGCTGAGCGCGTTCATCCTGATCTGCGCCTCGGTGCTGGTGCTTCGTGTGCGCAAGCCGCATCTCGAACGGAAGTTCAAGACGCCGGCCGTGTGGTTCGTGGCGCCGCTGGGTATTTTGTTCTCGCTGGCGCTGATCTGGGGGCTGCCGGCGATCACCTTCGAGCGGTTTGCGATCTGGATGGTGTTGGGCCTGATCGTGTATTTCACGTATGGCGTGCGGAACAGCAAGCTCAATCGTGGGTATCGCTGAAGCGCTGCCGCGACCGCATGGGTGAACGCCTTACGCGTCTTGTAGGAGTTCCCCTACACGACGTGTCGGCAATATCCTACGACTAAAGCTCAGCCCCTGAGATGCGCAGGCTCTAAAATTCCCCACCTCGGAGCAGCACGGCCCGGACCGGCCAGAAACAGGGGAAAACGTGAGCATCATCTCAGGAAGGCGCGGGCAGGGCGTCTCGACGGCCATGCGTGTGGCCGGCATTCTGCTAACTGTGACGGGCGTCGCACAGGCGCAACAAGTCCAGACGCTTGACCAGCAAGAGCAACGCGATCGCGCCCAGCGCGAGGCACAGGCTCGTCTGGAGCAGCAACAACAGCCGGATGTGCGACTGAATTCCGCTCCCGTGACGGATTTCCGTCGCACGGATGTGCCGGTTGAAGCGGAATGCTTCCGACTCGCCCATGTCGTGCTCGAAGGCCAGCGCGTGGAGGACTTCGTCTTCGCGCAGCGCTACCTCGACCGCTACGCCGGTAAATGCGTCGGCCACGAGGGCGTCAACGCCATCGTCCGCCGTGTGTCGGACATGATCATCGATCGCGGATTCGTGACTACTCGTGTGGGGCTCGCGCCGCAGGACTTGTCGAGCGGCACGCTGAGGCTCACGCTGGTGCCGGGGACGATTCGTGCGGTGCGCTTCGCCGATAATACGGCCGTGGGTGCCTGGCAGACCGCGCTCGCCGCCCGGCCGGGCGACCTGCTCAACCTGCGCGACATCGAGCAGGGGCTGGAGCAGTTCAAGCGCGTGCCTTCGCAGGACGTCACTATCGACATCGCCCCGGGCGAACAACCGGGCGAGTCGGATCTGGTCATCACCGCGAAGCGCTCGCGACCCTGGCATGTGGTCGCGTCGCTCGATGACAGCGGGTCGCGCGCAACCGGCCGCCTGCAGGGCGGTATCAACCTCGGACTCGACAATCCGCTGCGCATCAACGACGTGCTGTCGCTGGGATACAACCACGACGTCTATCACAGCGACGGGCACGGCACGCGCGGCAACACGGCGAACTATGCGGTGCCTTATGGCGACTGGCTGTTCACCGCTTCGCTGTATGACTACAAGTACCACCAGACGGTGGAAGGCTCGCAGCAGACCTTCACCTCCAGCGGCAAGTCGCGCACGACGGACATCACCGTGCAGCGCATGCTCCATCGCACGAAGTACGGCAAGACCTCGCTGGAACTGCGCATCGGCAAACGCTGGGCGCACAGCTTTATCGAGGACTCCGAGCTGCTGACGCAGAAGCGTGACGTCACCACGGCCGAGCTCGCGCTGGTGCAGCGCCAGTACCTGGGTAACGCCCAGCTGGATCTGCGCCTTGCCCATCGCCGCGGTGTCACCTGGTTCGGCGGCCAGCAGGATGCGGCGGGCCTGTCGAAAGACGCGCCGACCTTCCAGTACGGCCTGAACCTGCTCGATGCCTCACTCAACGTGCCGTTCAAGCTCGGCCGTGTGCCGGTGCAGTGGACGACGGAACTGCGTGCCCAGCGCAGCAGCGACACGCTCTACGCCTCGGAATTCATCACGCTGGGCGGACGCTATTCCGTCCGTGGGTTCGATGGTGAAGAGACGCTGGCGGGCGAGCGTGGCTGGTACTGGCGCAACACCTTCAGCGTGCCGCTGGGCAACCTGCCCATCGCGGCCTACGCCGGTATCGACGGCGGCCACGTCGGCGGGCCGAGCATTCGCACGCTGCCCGAGAAAACCCTGCGTGGCGAATTCGTCGGCCTGCGCGGCAGCTTCGGGCGTTTCAGCTTCGACGCGTTCGCCGGCTGGGCGGACAAGGGCGGTCGCGCCCTCAACACGATGCGACCGGCGACGGGCTTCCAGCTCGTTTACCAGTACTGACAAGGACTGCACGATGACACTGCGCCCTCACTTTGCCCGCCGCGTGACGCATACGCTGGCCCTCGCGCTGCTCGTCGCCTTCGTTGGCGCGCCTGTCGCCTCGCAGGCCCAGGTGGCCGGCGCCGCGAACCCGGCCCACCGGCCGACCGTGGATACGGCGGCCAACGGCACGCCGGTGGTCAACATCGTCGCGCCCACGCAGGGCGGCGTGTCGCATAACCAGTACGAGCACTTCAACGTCGACCCGAAGGGCCTGATCCTCAATAACGGCGCCGCGGTCAGTCAGACGCAACAGGCGGGCTACATCGTCGGCAACGCGAATCTCGCCAGCGGTCAGTCGGCGCGGATCATCGTCAACGAGGTGACCTCACAGAATGCATCGAGCCTGCGCGGCTTTACCGAGGTGGCGGGCAACCGCGCCGAAGTGATCATCGCCAACCCGAACGGGATCAGCTGCGACGGCTGCGGCTTCATCAACACCTCGCGCGGCACGCTGGTCACGGGTACGCCGGTATTCGGTGGCGATGGCAGCCTCGCGGCCTTCCGTGTGACGCGCGGTACGCTGGCCATCAACGGCGCGGGTCTTAATGGCACCGGCACGGACCGGCTCGACCTGATCGCGCGTACCGTCGCGGCCAACGCGAAGGTCTGGGCCAATGAGCTGAACGTGGTCACCGGTGCGAACCAGGTGAACTACGGCGACCTGTCGGCGCAGGCGATCGCAGGCGAGGGCGCCACGGATGGCGTGAGCCTGGACGTGGCCGCACTGGGCGGCATGTATGCGAATAAGATCCGCCTCGTCGGTACCGAAGCCGGTGTCGGCGTGCGCAATGCGGGCGAACTCGCGACGCAGGGCGGTGACTTCACAATCACGCAGGCGGGCCGTCTCGAGCTGACCGGCAGGACGACGTCGACGGGGCAGCTGGCGATACAGGGTGCGGCGCTGTCGAACAGCGGCACGCTGGCGGCGGGCACTAATGTGGCGGTGACGACCGCGGGTGCCCTCGATAACAGCGGCACGATCTACGGAACCGGCGACACATCGATCGACGCCGCTGGCGCGCTGACCAACAGCGGCAAGCTCTATGCCGTCGGCGGATCGCTCGGCGTCAACGCCTCCGCTATCACCAACAGCGGTGCGGGTGACGTCTACGCAGGCAAGCGCGTCACGCTGCGCGCGGGGAGTATCGACAACGCCGCGTCGGTCGAGTCGGGTACCGAACTGAGCCTGCAGGCGAACGATCGCCTCGGCAATGCCGGAACCATCATCGCCGGTGGGGCTGCCGGTCTCGATGCGGCCAACATCGACAACAGCGGTCGCATCAGCCTTGCCGGGCAGGCGTCGCTGCATGCATCGCGCGCGTTGACCAACAGCGGCAACATAGTGACCGGCGGCGACACGGCGATCCATTCCGCCAACATCACCAACAACAGCCAGATTCAGTCGGGCGGTGACCTGGTCGTATCGACGGCTGCGCTGACGCTGGGTGCGCAAGGGGTGCTGTATGCCGGTCGCGCGTTGACGATCGATGTCGACGGCAAGGTGAGCAATGCCGGTCAGATCTACGCGACGACGAATGCATCCTTGCATGCGGGTTCGCTGGACAACGGCAACCTCGTGCGCGCCGACGGCAACCTTGTCGTCGACGTGGCCGGTGACATCGTCAATACCGGCGCCATGCAGGCGGCGCAGAAGCTGGCGCTGGACGCGTCGGGTGCGCTGACCAACAGCGGCAAGCTGTACGCGATCGGCGGTGCACTGGAAGCGACGGCCGGTCAGGCTCTCAACAACGCGGCTTCGGGCGATATCTACGCGCAGACCGATGTCTCGCTTCGTGGCGGCTCGGTAAGCAATGCGGGTACAGCGGAAGCGGTGGGTTCGGTCGCTGTAGCGGCGAACACCACGGTCGACAACAGCGGCAAGCTGCTTGCCGACACCGGCAATGCGACGCTGATCGCGACGGACATCGCCCAGCGCGGCACGGTCAGCGCTGTGGGCAACACCAGCCTGACGGCCTCGCAAAACCTGACCCACACGGGCACGACGGTGGCGGATCGCGATCTGTCCGTCGCAGCGGTTGCGGTAACCAACAGCGGCCACCTGCAAGCGGGCCGCGACGTGGCCATCGACGCGGGCACACTGACGCAGCAGGGCGTAATCTACGCGAAACGCGATGCGACCCTCCGCGGTCGTGATGTCAACCATGCCGCGGACGCGATGACCGTTGCCGACGGCGCGCTCCGCCTCGACAACACCGGTACGCTCACCAACGCGGGCACGCTGCAGGCGGGAACGGATCTGTCCGCAAAGGCCCTGACGCGTCTCGACAACGCGGCGACCGGCAGCCTCTACGCGACCGCGCATGTCGACGTGGCGGCGACTGACGCTATCGACAACGCCGGTTCGGTCTACGCCGGCAGCGATGCCACGCTGGCGACGCGCTCGCTGACGAATAGCGGCAGCCTGCGCACGGGCGGCGACCTGACCGTCAACGCGACCACGGCCAGCAACGACGGCAGCGTTTATACGGGTGGCAAAGCCAGCTGGACCCTGGCCCAGCAATTGAGCAATACCGGCACCCTCGTCGCTCAGGGCGACCTGACCGTGGTCGCCGGCACTCTCGTCTCCACCGGCGTGCTCGGCGCCGGCGTGCAGGCCGACGGCAGCCTCGGCACGTCGGGCGTGCTCGACGCCACGGTGGCCGGTGCGCTGGCGGTGCATGGCAACACGCTGGCAGCCAGCCGCCTGGCGTTACGTGCCGCGTCCCTCGACCTGGCCGCCTCGCGCCTGCGTACTGGCGGCGACATCGCGTTGATCGCCACGGCGGGTGACATCGATACCGGTAACGCGAATATCGCCACGGACGGCACGCTGGCGCTTCAGGCGAGCGGCGCGCTGAAGAACCGTGCCGGCACGTTGCAGGGTGGCACGCTCGACGTCACGGCCGTCAGCCTCGACAACACCGGCGGCACGCTCGTCCAGACCGGAACGACCGATCAGGCGCTGGACTTCGCCGGTGCCGTGGATAACACCAACGGTCGCATCGCCGGCAACGGCGGCAACCTCACCGTGCGTGCGTCCTCGATTACCAACAACAATGGTGCGATCGAACACGCGGGTACGGGCACGCTGACGATCGACGGCGATAACGGCATCGCCAATCGCGGTGGGCGCATTGTCGGTAACGGGGCGCTCGATCTGGACACGCGCGGTGCGCTGGATTCCACCGGCGGCACGATCAGCCTGACTGACGTCGCGACGATCGACGCGGCCAGCATCGCCAACGACAGCGGCACGCTGGTCGCCAGCGCGCTTACGATCACGACGGCGGGCGCGCTGGGTAACAACGCAGGCACGCTTCAGTCGGGTGGCGCGACGTCGGTCACGGCAGGCTCGCTGGCCAACGGCAGTGGTCAGATCAAGGGGCTGTCCGGTGAGCTGATGCGCCTGAGCATCGCGCAGGCGCTGAGCAATGGTGTCGGCGGATTCATCGGCGGCAACGGTGGCCTGTGGCTGCATGCCGGCTCAGTCGATAACGCGGGGCAGTTGTACGCCAATACGACGGCGGATATCGCCGCCACGGGTAACCTGGTGAATCGTGGCGCCGTCCAGTCGATGGGTTCATCGACGGTGGTCGCCAACGGCTCGCTGATCAACGACAACGGTCGTATTGAGAGCGGCAGCGGCGACACGGCGGCCACGCTGACCGTCACGGGCGGCGGCCTCTCCAACATCAATGGCCGTATCGCCAATACGGGCACGGGCATGACCCGCTTCACGTCCGGCGGCGCCATCAACAACACCAACGGCACGCTTGGCGGTCAGGGCGGCGTGGCGATCAATGCGACCTCGCTGAACGACACCGGCGGCCGGGTGGTTTCCGGCGGCGATCTGTCACTCGGTATCGGTGGCTTCGAGAACACCAGCGGTAACGTCTACGCGGCAGGTACTCTGGACTGGAACAACGGCGGTGCGACGCTGACCAATACCAACGGCCAGTTTGGTGCCGGTACGCGTCTTGCCCTGACGCTGGCGTGGCTCAACAACGCGGGCGGCAACACGTCGTCCAACGGCGACGTAGCGCTCAGCTTGCTCGGCGGTATCCAGGGTAACGGCCGCGTCATCGCGGGTCGTGATCTCGATGTCACGCTGCCGGGCGATTTCATCAACGGCGAGGGCGGTCAGTTCAAGGCCAACCGCAACTTCGGTCTGCACCTGGGTGGCTCTCTATACAACAGCGACGGCGCGGCACTCGAAAGCGTCGGCGCATTGACCGTCGACGCCGCCAGCATCACCAACGGCAGCGGCGCGCGCATAAGCAGCGCGACGACCACGCTCAACTCGCGTGGAGCCGTAGTAAACCGCGGTCGCCTCGAAGGCGATACGCTCAACGTCAACGGTACGGATATCGACAACACCGGTTCGCTGATCGGCGACAACATCACCGTCCGCGCGAACAACTTCACCAACGGTGCGGACCTGGGTGGTGTCGCGGACAACATGGCGTATCAGTCGGCCCTGGTCGCCGCGACGAACAATGTCCGCCTGCTGATCGGTGGCACGTTCCTCAATCGCGATGCGATGGTGTTCGCGCTGGGCGACATCTTCATCGCCGCCAACGACGGTGGCGGCCGTGCCGGGGCGATCACCAACCTGTCCGGCGACATCGAAGCCGATGGCTCGATCACGCTCGCTGCGAACCAGATCACCAATCAGCGCCGTATCTTCGAAAACGCAGACGGTCAACCTGGCGGACGGCGCGGTGCAGCAGGTGGGCGGCCCGATCGTGCGCTATGCGTATAACGATCCGGATCCGAACCACCAGCCGCCGAACATCGATCCGAGCCAGGTCGTCAGCGCGGAAGAAATTCAGCGGGCGCGGACGTATTGCCAGGGCGCGGGATATACGGACAACCGCTGCACGGGCTTCCAGAGCGGCGACGGTATTCCGACCCGTTTCCAGGCAACGTACACCGACACTTTGCTGTCGTATGAGCGACTGTCGCGTGCCAGCGCGGAAGGCCGCATGGTCGCTGGTGGCAACATCACGCTGTCCGGCTCGGTCACCAACGACAAGTCGACGGTGGCCGCCGGTAGCAACCTCGTCATCAACGGCGCCGGACAGAGTGCGCTCGGTGCGGGCGACACGAACGTCGGCGGCGAGATCATCCGCAACATCGCCTGGAATCCGACCGGTACCGTGCGTACCGTCTCGGAGTATGGCGTGGGCTGGGAGTCGCTCGTCCACGATCCGCGCCGCTGGGAGCCGAATGGCTTCAAGATCTACGGCAACGGCAGCCGTACGTCGACCATCGCCCTCGGCGACGGGCAGCGCCCCGCATGGATCGGCATCGATCCGGGTCAGGGCCTCGTCTCGCGGATGACCGCGGGCGGCACGCTGGAATTCCACGGCCAGACCATCGAGAACACCACCGTCGGCGCCGACGGTAACCCCATCAGTGGCGTGCAGCTCGGTGCGAATAGCGGCGGCAGCAACGTATCCGGCACAGGCGCGGGCCATGTCGGCGCGGCGGGCGGCAACGTCGATCTCGGCGGTGTCGGTGGCCTGGGCAACGCTCCGGATGCGAACAGCGTCGGTGCCGTCGGCACCACCAGCGGCGATACACGCAACGCGGGTCCGCGCCCCGGCTCGCAGAGCGTCGGTTCGCCCGACGCCCCGGCCGGCCAGATCCGCCTGCCGACCAGCGGCCTGTACACGACGCACCCGGGCAGCGCCAGCTCGTACCTGATCGAGACCGATCCGCGCTTCGCCAGCCAGGCCGGCTTCCTCGGTAGCGACTACCTGATGGACCGCCTCGGCTTCAACGGCGAAAGCACGATGAAGCGTCTGGGTGACGGCTTCTACGAGCAGCGCATGGTGCTCGACCAGATCACCTCGCTCACCGGTCGTCGCTACCTCACGGACAACACCGACGCCATGGCGCAGTACCGCGCGCTGATGGACGCAGGCGTGTCGGCGTCGGGCGAGTTCCAGCTCTCGGTCGGTATCGCGCTCACCGCCAGCCAGATGGCCAGCCTCACCCAGGACATCGTCTGGATGGTGAGCCAGGAGGTCAACGGCGAGAAGGTGCTCGTGCCGGTGGTCTACCTGTCCGCCGCGCACGCGCAGGAAGTCGCGCAGAACGGCGCGATCCTCTCTGGCAAGACGGTGATCCTCGACGCCTCCGGCACGCTGACCAACACGGGCACGATCGCCGCGAGTGAAAACGCCAGCCTCAAGGCCGGCACGCTGCTCAACGGCGGCAACCTGAGCGCAGGCGGCAACCTCAGCGTCACCGCCGCGCAGGACATCCTCAACGCGGGCAGCATCAAGGGGGGCAACGTCAGCCTGACCGCAGGCAATGACATCCTCAGCGGAGCGGACATCGGCCGCGTCGATCTGGGCGGCCTGAAACTGGGCGATGCGATCGCGCCGGTGGATGCCGCGCGACTGGGCCTTGCCTCGGGCGGTTCGATCAGCGCGACGGGCAACTTGTCCGCAAGCGCGGGTCGCGACCTGACGCAGGGCGCGGTGCCGGTGTCCGCCGGTGGCGACTTGTCGTTGTCAGCGAAACGCGATCTCTCGCTCACGGCAACGTCGGTCAAGGCGGGCGGCGATGCGCAGCTGGTCGCCGGGCGTGATCTTAGCCTCAATGCGATCGGTCAGACGACGGCCGTGCGGGGTGGAAAGCAGAACAGCGAGAGCACCGTGCACACGGTGACGACGATTGACGCGGGCGGGAATGCGGTGCTCGCGGCGGGTCGGGATGTGGTGAGTGAGGGGGCTAAGGTTAAGGCCGGGGATCAGGTGGCCATCAGTGCCGGCCGCGACGTTGTGCTGAATGCGATCACCGACACGCAGCGCAGCGAAAGCTACACCAAGGACGGCAAGAAGGCTGTCCAGACCCACACGATGGACCAGACGCTGACGGGCACCAGCCTGGACGGCAGCAACGGCGTGATCGTCAGCGCCGGGCATGACATCAACGCAACGGCCGCAACGATCACCAGCGAGACGGGCGGCGTCGCCCTGGCGGCAAAGAATGACGTCAACCTCAATGCCGGTCAGGAGCTGCACAACTGGGAGCAGCAGACCAAGAGCGTCAAGTCCGGCACGATGTCGAGCACGACGAAAAAGGCTTACGACGCGACGGTCGATAGCCTTGCGGTCGGTACGCTGATCAGCGGGGACAGTGTGACCGTGGCGGCGGGGAACGACATCACTACGCAGGGTGCGCAGATCGGTGCAACCAACGATCTGGTGATGGCCGCGGGAAACAACCTGACCATCGGCACGGCCGAGACCACGCATAGCGAAACCCACGACAAGACCGTCAGCAAATCGGGTCTGATGTCCGGCGGTGGCTTCAGTGTGATGATTGGCGGGTCGAAGGAGCAGACCGGTTACGAAGAGAACGACAGTACGCCGACGGGTAGTGTCATCGGCAGCACGGATGGCAAGGTCACGCTGACGGCCGGTAACACGGTACACATCACCGGTAGCGATGTGCTCAGCAAGGAAGGGACCACGATCGTCGGTAAGGATGTGACGATTGATGCCGCCGTCGCCACCGCGGACACGCGTCAGACGTATAAGAAGCAGACGGCGGGTATCACGTTGGGTTTGACGGGCGGTGCCGTAAGCGCCATTCAAGGCGCTTACGGTGCGGCGCACCGGGCAGGTGAAGTTAAGGACGACCGGTTAAAGGCCCTCTATGCGGCGCAGTCGGCTCAGTACTTGTTCTCGGATGGTGCGGGCCGTGGAATGGGTCTTTCAGGCGATGGGATGGATTCGATCGCATCGCTGGGTGGCGCAGCCGATGCGTACGACAACGCCGGGGGTGGTGCCGCCGGTGCACAGGCGGCAGGCCAGGCGACGGGTATCTCGCTGCGCGTCGGCATTGGTGCGAGCAGCGCAAGTAGCGAGACGAAGACGCACGAAGAGCGCGCGTATGGAAGCAACATTCGCAGTAACGGCGACGTCACTATCGCAGCTACTGGCGGCGATCTGAATGTCATCGGCAGCAACATCGACGGTAAGAACGTTGCGCTCGCGGCTGCCAATAATCTCACTCTTCTCAGCCAGGCTGAAGACCATTCCAGTAAGAGCACGAACCGGAATGGCAGTGGCGAAATCGGCTTCTCTATCGGCTCGCAGACCGGCATCTACATCTCGGCGTCGGCCGGGATGGGTAAGGCTGTTGGTAATGGGACAACACATGCCGAGACGGTGGTTAACGCCAGCGATAACCTTACGCTGATCTCGGGTAACGACACGACAATCAAGGGCGCCCAGTTGAAGGGTGACTCAGTGCTTGCAAATGTGGTTGGCAACTTGCTTATCCAAAGCGAACAAGATACCGACGACTATGCAAGCAAGCAGCAGCAGGTCGGAGCAAGTGTCACGTTCGGCTATGGCGGTAGCTTCAGCTATAGCCAGAGCAAGGTGAATAGCCACTACGATAGCGTCAATGAAGTCAGCGGGATTGGTGCAGGGAAGGGTGGTTTCGATATCACCGTCGGTGGAAATACTCACCTGGTTGGCGGCGTAATCGCCAGCTCAGCCGATCCGAGCAGGAACATCCTCGATACAGGCTCATTGACCTGGGATTCGATTCACAACGAGGCAAGCTATAGCGCGAGTAGCTTCGGTGTGGGGGGCGGCTCCGGCGGATTTTCGCCGACGGGGCTTTCGGTTCCTCAGAGTGACAAGAGCAGTAGTGATACTCAGTCCAGCATTGCTGGCGGGAAAATTATCACGCGCGATCAGGCTACTGATCTTGCGAGTCTTCAGCGTGACGGCAGCCTCGACGCACAGGGCCTCAAACCTATATACGACGAGGAGAAGGTCCGCGCAAACCAGGAGTTGGGGAATTTAGCTGGTCAAGTGGGCATGACTGCAGTGGGCGACGTTGCCGCTTACATGTTCAAGCATGCAACGACTACTGAGGATCAAGCAAAATGGGCGGACGGTGGACAGAACAAGGTGCTGCTTCATGGCCTTGTAGGCGCGGCCAGCGTCGCCTTGGGAGGAAGTGACGCACTCGGCGGCGGCCTCGGTGCTGCGGGCTCCGAGGCGGCCAGCAAGGCGATGGCTGAGTTTCTTGTTAGCCAGAGCATTGATCCTGATCAGCCAGAAGGGAGGCAGCTCCTGGCCGCGGCAAGTGCAGCCCTTGGCAGTGCGCTAGGTGGAGGATCAGGCGCAGCGAGCGCCCTAAATGGATCTCTCTACAATCGTGAATTGCATGTCGACGAACAGTCGGCCATCGTGAATCTTGCAAGGAGCAAGGGTTACTCCGAGGAGGAGGTTCAGGCGATTGCGTGTGTCATCGTATCGTGTGTCAACGGCAGAGGTTTGGTGCAAGCGACAGTGCTGACTGACACTGGTATCCACTATACCGTTGCGGGGCAGCAACTTGTGGACCAGTACAATGACGTACTGGCGCAGATGTCTGACGGCCGGAAAGCCGAGATTGCGGCCGAGTTGAAGGCTACCGGACTCTTCGAGTATGGCCCACTAGCCGCAGCTGAGGATGCGTGGGCTGACATAAATGGCACGAAGCGCTTGGAAGGTCTGGGTCAGGCCACTAATAGCTTCGTAAACGCGCTTCTGGTGTCTAAGCTCTGCCAGTTCGGGGGAGCTGCTTGCGGCGCAAGTGCGGTGAACATCGCGCAGCAAAGCGATTCCTTCTCCGCCGGTGTAAGTACGTGGTGGACTGGGCAGTCGTATCAGACACTGCAGTACGGCATGTGGAAAGACGCAGGGCTGTCGGATGCTGCAGCGCAGAACGCACAGGCGCTTACAGACACGATTACGGCAGTCGCGGCTGGACGCCTTGCAATGGGAACAGCGCCGCTCCCCCGGACGCAGGACGTCCCGCAGAAGGCGTCGCCTATAGCGGGGGCGGTCGATGCCGAAGCGGGCGGTTATTCCGAATATGCACAGTATCAAAAAGCCGATGGCTCATGGAATTGGCCAGCTAACATGGGCTTCGCGGATAAGCCAATCAGTAATACCATTGCGGTGGGCACCAGACTCGACCGTTACGGTGATACGGCAGGGTCGTTCTTGTCTCCCGTAGGAACCACGTACGAGCAAAGGGCGTTAGCACCAGGTACTAGAGCCAACCCATACAGTGAGTACGAGGTCATTAAGCCACTGCCTGTCATTCAAGGCGAGATAGCTCCTGCGTTCGGGCAATCTGGAGGAGGCGTGCAAATGCTACCCAACTTGCCAGGCAAGGTTAATGTGCAGTGGCTCCTAGACAATGGATATCTGAGGAAGGTCAAGTGAGTTCGAATAGCATCGTGGATTTGCAAGAAGAGGTGACTCGGCTCGGGTCCCAGATCAATGCTCCTCCGTTGCTCCTGATAATCCCGTTGGCGCCTGTGTCAGATGGAACTCCTTACGTCGAGCTGTCTTCTGGGTCGTACAATTACGTATCGTCCGAGCGCGGAGTCGAGAATTTCCGCCTTTCCTACACGAGTTCGGACGAACTTGTTTACCGGATCATGGATCGGGTCGTGTCGCAGATGGCGCTTGCGTTCGAACTTGACCACCGAGTTCAAGGGCAGGATTGGAGGCGGGTGTATTTCTCCCGGAGAGTGCTTCTGATGGCGCAGTTGCGTCCCGACTGGGGCGATAGGCAGGAGCGTGAGATTGCTGAGATTTTGGTCTCCGCTCCTTTTTCCGACTAGCAACGGTATTTCGTACACGTTCAACCAGTGCGTTAGATCCCGTCGAGTTGCATCCACCGACGGGGCTCCGCGTCAAGTTGCAGAGCCCAGTTAGTTCGATTGAAGCATGGTTTCTAATATGGACGGAAAACCATGTGTGCTGTCCCGATTTGCGCGGATGCAGCTCCTGCTGGCTCACGGTGGTTTGGATAAGTCCTAGAGCGTTCATATCCCGCGATGCAACGCTCCTCCGCACGCAGCTCGCCTCAGGCGGCGCGATCGCGCTGGCTTCGGGCCGTGACATCAACCTCGAAGCCACGCACGACAGCTACAGCGAATCGCACGAGTCGACGGTCAAGAAGTCGGGCTTCGTCCTGAATCACGGCCTGGCGCCGATGCAGCAGGGCAAGACCACCGACCGCGATTCCTCGACGACCCAAACCATCGCCCACGGCGCCACCCTCAGCGGCGACAGCGTGACCGCGGCGGCGGGTCGTAACATCGTCGGTGAAGGCGTGCAGATTGCCGCGACCAACGACGTCCTGCTCGCTGCCGGTAACGACCTCACCCTGACAACGGCCGAGAGCACGTACAGCACGGGCCAGGACAAGTCCGTCACGTATACCGGCTTCTCGCGTCAGGGTCTCAACGATCACTACGGCAAGGTCAAGGACAGCCAGGGCCAGAGCGATACGGAGATCACCCACACCGGCAGCCTGGTCGGCTCGACGGATGGGCAGGTCACGCTCACGGCGGGCAATAACCTGCACCTGACCGGCACCGACGTCATCAGCAACAAGGCGACTACGATCGTCGGCAAAAACGTGACGATCGATGCGGCGGTGGATACGTCGGATACGACGCAGTTTCAGCGGCATAACGAAGGCGGCATAACGGTGGGTCTCGGTGGTTCCATGGTCGAGCTGGCGATGGACGCGCGGAATTCAGTGAAGCGGGGCAGCGAGGTCGACGATGACCGGCTGAAAGCGCTCTACGCCGCCAAGGCCTACTACGACGGCAAGGACATCCTCGATACGTATAAGACGCAGGGCATCGGCGCAGGCAAGGGCGGTGCTGGCCAGGAAGGCATCAACGTCCAGGTCGGCATCGGCGGTAAGAGTGCGAGCAGCAAGACCACCAGCCACGACGAGACGGCGTTCGGCAGTCACATCCGTAGCAGCGGCGACGTCACCATCGCCGCGACCGGTGGCGACCTCACTATCATCGGCAGCGAAGTCACCGGCGACAACCTCGCCCTCGCGGCCGCCCATGACATCAATCTGCTAAGCCAGGTGGAGAATCATTCACTCAAGAACGATTCGAAGAACGGCAGCGGTGGCGTGGGGGTCAGCTTCGGCACGGACGGTTTCGGTATCTATGCCGAGGCGAGCATAGGCAGTGGGAAAGCCCGCGGCAACGGCATCACGCATGCCGAGACGACGATCAACGCCGACAGCGTGCTGACGCTGATCAGCGGCAACGACACTACGATTCAGGGCGCCCAGCTTAAGGGCAACCAGGTTATCGCCAACATCGGCAACAACCTGACGATCCGCAGCGAGCAGGATACCGACGACTTCTCCAGCAAGACGATGCAGGCGGGGGCGAAGGTGATGTTTGGCCTGACCCAGAGCGGTTTTGTCAGTGCGAGCGGGTATTACAGCCAGGGCAAGATCGATAGCCACTATCAGAGTGTCAACGAGGTCAGCGGAATCAAGGCGGGGGATGGCGGCTTCCAGCTGGGAGTGGGCGGAACCACGCACTTGATCGGTGGGCAGATTGCCAGCAGTGCCGATCCATCCAAAAACATTCTCAGCACGGGCGATCTGATTTACGAGGATCTGCATAACGAGTCGAAGTACAAGGCGAGCCAGGTCACGGTCAGTGGCGGCAGCACGATGGCGAGCAATATCTCCGGGGCGGTCGGTGCTGCCGTGGGTGCTATGACGCCGCAGCATGACAATGTGAGTAGCGATACCCATTCGGGTATCGCGGGCGGGACCATTATTGTTCGCAACGACCCGGGTAAGGATCTGAGCGACCTGGATCGGAATCCGACGCTGGAGAACGAGGCGCTTAAGAATGCCTTCGATCAGGAGAAAGTTGCTGAGCAGCAGGAGCTGACCAGCCTGGCGGGCTACACGGGTATGCGTGGAGTGGGTGATCTCGCCCAATACATGCAGAACCACAGTTCGTCCGATGCCGAGCGCGCAGCCTGGGGCGATGGTGGCCGCAACAAAGTCATTCTGCACGGGTTGGTGGGTGCGGTGATGGCGTCGCTTGGTGGCGGCAATGCGATCCAGGGCGCCGTTGGCGGTGCGACCAGCGAAGCGGCATCGAAGGCGATGCAGCAGTATCTATTTGAGCAGGGCGTCGATCCACGGAGCGACGATTGGAAGGCCTTCATGGAACTGGGCAGCGCGGCGGTCGGCGGGCTCGTCGGTCAGGGGACGGGCGCACTAGCTGCGTTGGACGGCGATAAATACAACCGACAGTTGCACCCTGATCTGGTCAACTTCATCACTGACAATGTGGCCGCCAAGTACGCGCAAGCCAAGGGGGTCTCGGAGGAAGAGGCTCGCGGTATCCTTATCCGCGCGGCTATGATCGGGAACGACGATTTTGACTCACGATACTTGGGTAATGCGGACTCTGAGCAGACGCGCACAGAAGCAATGCTGTTTCTCTATGACAACACGCCGGTTGGTCAGAATGGATGGGTGTACGAGTTGTCGTCTTCGCCCGAGCAGATGTCGAACTCGGGGCTTGGTGCGGGGAAGTTAGTACAGGATCAGAAAGCCTTTGCCAGTGTTCTTGAGGCGATGAATCCTTCGGCTGATCCTTCGCGAGACGCCGCGCTTAGATCCTACTTCTCTGAAACGAGTTTCCCTGAGCGCTTCGTCGAGTGGACCTCTGACGATACCGCTAAGTTCCTCAAGATGAATGGCCAAATAGTGCTCACAGGTGCTAGCGGCGGGCTCTCTGTCGGTGTGCCATTCCTGGCTGCGGCGAACGCTGCCCGAGCTGGCGCGTCGACCGGGACGATAGCAACGTACATTCTGGCATCACGTGCAGGCGCGGGAGCGTTGAGTGGTGCAGTCAACGCAACCTCACAATTGATCCAGGATGGGAGTGTCCGATGGACGAACGTTGCGGTAGCAACGGCTGGCGGCGCGCTTGGCGTCGGCGGTGGCCTTTGGTGGAACGTGGCGGTCGGATCGGCCGGCGGATTCGTGCAGACGGAATTGAATAACCAGATCTACAACGAGAACAATAATGTGTTTTCAAACGCTGTCATGTCCGGCTTGACGGGCGGTGTAGGATATAAAGTTGGTGACACGTCAACGATTTGGATCGGCAAGCAGATACCGGGGTCTATATCTCCCTATGCGTACGGGAATGCCGCGGGCCCAGCGGCAGCAGAGGCTGTTCAGGCGGTAATCGATGGAATGGCAAAAAAGACGATCGCCGATACTAAAACAAAGGATTCAACTAAGTGAGCCGAATCATTAGAACCTTGGCCGTTGGCCTTTTCTTCTTTGTTGTTATGACGCCTTTGATACTCGCGCTCGGGTTTGTAGGATGCTTAATGCGTGGTTTGACGTTCGATCTTCCCTTGGCATTGGCGATTGCCTGCCGGGGAGGTATGGTTACTGCAGGGATAGGGATGCTACTTTTCAATTTGCGGGGTCCAAGGCCGAGAAGCCCCCATTGACAGGTTGTGAGCACCCGATTTCCTGGGCGTTTGGCGTTGTTGTATGGATAGCCTATTTAGGTGCCGATGTCGCGATTCGTTGCTTAGCAACTTTAGGTCGGTAGCTGGTGGATTGCATGAGCTGTTGTTTGAGGAAAAGGCTGTGCCGGTCGGCGGAGCACCTTGGGAAGTAGATGGACCGTGTATCAGATCGAGGGTCCGTTGTATGGCGCCTCGGACCGCATCGATATGATCATTGATCCTAAGCTTGGCGCTCACCTTTTCTCATTCGATCGTCTGTTCCAAATGGTGGCATGACCGGGATTCCAACGAAGCCGTGATAGACGGCGCATATAACAGCCTTAAGACTCATAAACTCGTCGATTGGGGTGTCGTCAATCTGGGCTTGAACGGTGTCCCTGGTTTAGGCGGGTCGCTTCAAATACGTGATGTCGCCAGCTTCGCTTACGATCGGCTCGCGATTGTTAGTTCGACGAGTCCTCAATTGCACAACGTCGTCGCGCTTGCGACAGATCCATCCTTGACGTTGCGGGAGGTTCGCGAAATCGTCTCTCAAATCTTTATCGCAGTTGGCGCGGATGACGTTCAGTCTGTGAAACTGTGGCGATTCGCGGCTGTAGTGAGTTATCTCGACGCCCCAGATGAGGATTTCGTGTATGGATTGAACGCGTTAGAGGGCATTAGTTTGGCTTGGTCGACATGCGAAGTAATGCCAACCTTGCCCGCAGTAGGCGGCGATTCCAAGAAACGATACTCGTCTGAGGAGAACTATAAGATCGCTCTCGCCGCCTTTCGCGAATGGACCATGCGTGAGCTTTCCGATCTTGCGAGGGTTTGCTCTATTGTCGGAATCGAGGTGATTGCCTAGCTCGAAGTTAATTGTGCGGGACGACTTGGCTTCGCCGATATCTTCGTCAGCACCAGGCGCTAAGGTCTTCCTTTCGAGCGTAACCTGTAGGTGCTCACTCAATGCGGAATTTACGAACACAGGTAGCCTTATCGGCAAAAACGTGACGATTGATGCGGCGGTGGATACGTCGTAAACCACGCACTTCCAGCGGCATCACGGTGTGGCATGGTGGCTCGATGGTCGAACTGGCTATGAACGCTCGGAGTTCAGTGAAGCGTGGCAGCTAAGTCGACGATAATCGGCTGCAAGCGCTCTATGCCGCCAAGGCTTTGCGTATCAGCGCGGTCGAGTACCTTTCGCGAGCAGATCCGAGTCTCGTGTCGGCTGCATGCCATGAGTTCCCTCGACTTGTGCGGCACGTTCGACTCTGTACTTCCGCTTGGATCGCTCTGGCATGAGTGTATTGGCGGTCAAGCGACCGGGGATGTGCAAGGCTGAAAGCTGGCGACTCGTTGGTCGGAAATTGCCGGCAGCATTACGTGGACTGTAGAGGATGTGACGCCGCACTTTAATGGCGACGGATGAGTGGAGGCTAAGTCTGAATGAGTTACGACAAATTTTTTTGTTCCGTTGGTCGCTCCTCTTTCGGGCTATCCCTGGGGACGCTCTGGCAGCATGTAGGCATCTTGCTTGAGTCGTCATCGGGGGCATGCCTGTCTCAGAAGGAAGTCTTTTTCGCGATATTGCGAGCGCTACTGAGCGAGGGAGCCGTGAGTCTCGCCCGCAACGGCATTCTTCTGGAAGGTTCTTTGGATGAGCAGGTGAGTAGTTTTCTTCGTTTATGGCCTATCGATCCATCTCCTGACGATCTTGATGGTATCGGTCTTTGGTTTCTTACAGTTGCACCCGGTGCTTTGGTTTGGCACGCGGCTGATGGCGTCGATCTATGGACGTAAAGGGGCGGCCGGAGTCTCCTCAACATAGCGGCGCCGAGCCTACATTGCCGCTGCCCCGGATCGCTCACGGCAGGTACGCGCCTGCCCTGTGCGCATACAGGTCGAAAATGGGCCGGAGTTTATCTCGATGGCTTTGGGTCCTCGGCAAGACGGTCATCCTCGATGCCTCCGGCACGTTGCTCAACAGCGGGCGGGAACCTCAGCGTGACCGCCGCGCAGGACATCCTCAACGCGGGCAGCACCAAGGGCAGCAACGTCAGCCTGACCGCAGGCAACGAGATCCTGGGTGGCGCAGACACCGGCCGCGTCGATCTGGGTGGCCTCAAGCTGGGCAACACGCCAGACGGTAACTTTGCTAGCTTGACCGGTGGTACGTCGCGCGTATCCCACCTATCTGGGCGCATTCATGGGCAATTTGCCGAAGACGTCGCTCAGCTCGCGGTGAAGAAACTGCTCAAAGGGGCGGAGAGCGAAGATGGCTCTTTGCGCTCACTGGAGTCTCACGCCTACGAGATGGCACTTTATGCCTGGTTCGCCGATGGGGATCTTGTCCAGTCGAAGGCGTGGGTCTATACCGCTGATCGCCTTCATGCGAAAAGCCGACGTCCCCCCAGATTTGAGTAGCGGCCCGGTTTCGAGTCCAATCCCCCACGAGAAGGAGATTGGACGTGAAGAAGCGTTTTTCCGAAGAGCAGATCATTGGGTTCCTGCGTGAGGTCGAGGCCGGCACGCCGGTCAAGGACCTGTGCCGCAAGCACGGTTTCAGCGAGGCCTCGTACTATCTGTGGCGCAGCAAGTTCGGTGGCATGAGCGTGCCGGGGGCCAAGCGGCTTAAGGAACTGGAGACTGAGAACGGCCGACTGAAGAAGCTGCTGGCCGAGCAACAGATTCAGCGCGCTGTAGACTACGCAGCATCTAAGGATGTCCGACTGAATGTGACAAAGGCAGCGGGAAATTGACATGTCATTAAAACCTCGGCGTGGGGCCTCTGCTTACCTCAAGCCTGAATTCATTCTTGTGGACACCTTCTCGGGTCTTGGTCTCATGGGGCGAGATCCTATGGGTTTAAGCGCTTGCCTCAACGCCGATGCTGAGCCAGAAATACTCGGTAACGCGGTTAAAGGCGCGCTAGAGAAGAGCCGTTGGCTTAGCTTGGATGAGTACCCAACCTTCTTCGATTGGAAGGAGCGGAAGAAGGATGAAGCTGCAAGGGATGCTCATCTGATTGAAGCCTTCGGCTACAAAACGAGAAAGCAGCTCTACCGTGATATGAAGTGCTGTTCGATATACGAGGCAGATGGCATTATAGTCGTGTCACCTACTGTTCACGAGAGACTTGACGCTTGGACGGGAGAAGGCATTGATCAAGAGGATAAGGTGGCAGTGGCATTGAGTTCGAGTCTGAAAGAGATCGGCGACGCTCTTATTTTGGGTCTTTCTCGTTGCCGATAGGCCTACGCCTACGCCTGCGTTGCGGTCGGTGTGGCGAGCTAGGCTGAGCCTTCGGCTAAGAGGTATGATCCTCTGATCTCTTAGTGCAATCCGGGCGGTGCCGGCCTCCCGGGAATGCCTCCGCCGCAAACAACGACGGTGCCGTCGGCACTGCCGACGGCGTGTATACCACCCACCCGGGCAGCGCCAGCCCGTACCTGATCGAGACCGATCCGCGCTTCGCCAGCCAGGCCGGCTTCCTCGGTAGCGACTACCTGATGGACCGCCTCGGCTTCAACGGCGAAAGCACGATGAAGCGTCTGGGTGACGGCTTCTACGAGCAGCGCATGGTGCTCGACCAGATCACCTCGCTCACCGGTCGTCGCTACCTCACGGACAACACCGACGCCATGGCGCAGTACCGCGCGCTGATGGACGCAGGCGTGTCGGCGTCGGGCGAGTTCCAGCTCTCGGTCGGTATCGCGCTCACCGCCAGCCAGATGGCCAGCCTCACCCAGGACATCGTCTGGATGGTGAGCCAGGAGGTCAACGGCGAGAAGGTGCTCGTGCCGGTGGTCTACCTGTCCGCCGCGCACGCGCAGGAAGTCGCGCAGAACGGCGCGATCCTCTCTGGCAAGACGGTGATCCTCGACGCCTCCGGCACGCTGACCAACACGGGCACGATCGCCGCGAGTGAAAACGCCAGCCTCAAGGCCGGCACGCTGCTCAACGGCGGCAACCTGAGCGCAGGCGGCAACCTCAGCGTCACCGCCGCGCAGGACATCCTCAACGCGGGCAGCATCAAGGGGGGCAACGTCAGCCTGACCGCAGGCAATGACATCCTCAGCGGAGCGGACATCGGCCGCGTCGATCTGGGCGGCCTGAAACTGGGCGATGCGATCGCGCCGGTGGATGCCGCGCGACTGGGCCTTGCCTCGGGCGGTTCGATCAGCGCGACGGGCAACTTGTCCGCAAGCGCGGGTCGCGACCTGACGCAGGGCGCGGTGCCGGTGTCCGCCGGTGGCGACTTGTCGTTGTCAGCGAAACGCGATCTCTCGCTCACGGCAACGTCGGTCAAGGCGGGCGGCGATGCGCAGCTGGTCGCCGGGCGTGATCTTAGCCTCAATGCGATCGGTCAGACGACGGCCGTGCGGGGTGGAAAGCAGAACAGCGAGAGCACCGTGCACACGGTGACGACGATTGACGCGGGCGGGAATGCGGTGCTCGCGGCGGGTCGGGATGTGGTGAGTGAGGGGGCTAAGGTTAAGGCCGGGGATCAGGTGGCCATCAGTGCCGGCCGCGACGTTGTGCTGAATGCGATCACCGACACGCAGCGCAGCGAAAGCTACACCAAGGACGGCAAGAAGGCTGTCCAGACCCACACGATGGACCAGACGCTGACGGGCACCAGCCTGGACGGCAGCAACGGCGTGATCGTCAGCGCCGGGCATGACATCAACGCAACGGCCGCAACGATCACCAGCGAGACGGGCGGCGTCGCCCTGGCGGCAAAGAATGACGTCAACCTCAATGCCGGTCAGGAGCTGCACAACTGGGAGCAGCAGACCAAGAGCGTCAAGTCCGGCACGATGTCGAGCACGACGAAAAAGGCTTACGACGCGACGGTCGATAGCCTTGCGGTCGGTACGCTGATCAGCGGGGACAGTGTGACCGTGGCGGCGGGGAACGACATCACTACGCAGGGTGCGCAGATCGGTGCAACCAACGATCTGGTGATGGCCGCGGGAAACAACCTGACCATCGGCACGGCCGAGACCACGCATAGCGAAACCCACGACAAGACCGTCAGCAAATCGGGTCTGATGTCCGGCGGTGGCTTCAGTGTGATGATTGGCGGGTCGAAGGAGCAGACCGGCTACGAAGAGAACGACAGTACGCCGACGGGTAGTGTCATCGGCAGCACGGGTGGCAAGGTCACGCTGACGGCCGGTAACACGGTACACATCACGGGTAGCGATGTGCTCAGCAAGGAAGGGACCACGATCGTCGGTAAGGATGTGACGATTGATGCCGCCGTCGCCACAGCGGACACGCGTCAGACGTATAAGAAGCAGACGGCGGGTATTACGCTGGGTCTGACCGGTGGCGTCGTCGATGCTGCTACGGCCGCTTACGGCACGGCGCACCGAGGTGCCGAGGTCGAGGATGGCCGCCTCAAAGCGCTGTACGCGGTGAAGACGGCCTACGCGATCAAGGATGGTGTATCCGCGTACCAGGACGCGGTCGGAAGTACGGGAAGCGCCGATGGCGGCATCTCGCTTCGCGTGGGCATTGGTGCAAGCAGTGCCAGTAGCGAAACAAAGACTCACGAGGAACGTGCCTACGGGAGCAACGTCCGTAGCGACGGCAATGTGACCATTGCCGCAACGGGCGGCGACCTGAACATCATTGGCAGCAATATCGATGGCAAGAACGTTGCGCTTGCCGCTGCTAACAACCTGAACCTTCTTAGCCAGGAAGAGGCGCATTCAAGCAAGAGCACCAACCGCAACGGAAGTGGCGAGATCGGCTTCTCGATTGGCTCGCAGACGGGCATTTACCTGTCGGTATCGGCAGGTCGTGGAAAGGCCGTCGGTAATGGCGTGACTCATGCCGAAACCGTCGTAAACGCAACGGACGGACTCACGATCGTCTCTGGCAACGATACGACGATCAAGGGCGCACAGCTCAAGGGGAACTCCGTCGTCGGCAACATCGGCGGCAACCTGCTCATCCAGAGCGAGCAGGACACCGATGACTACGCGAGTAAGCAACAACAGGCCAGTGTGACCGTGACGTTCGGCTACGGCGGCAGCGGAAGCTTCAGCCAGAGCAAGACAAAGTCCCACTACGAGAGCGTCAACGAGGTCAGTGGTATCGGTGCTGGCGACGGTGGCTTCCAGCTCGTCGTCGGCGGTAATACTCACCTTGCGGGCGGGGTCATTGCCAGCACTGCGGACCCGTCGAAGAACTATCTTTCGACCGGTTCACTGACGTGGGAAGACATTCAGAATGAAGCTAGCTACAAGAGCAGCAGCATCGGTGTCGGTGGTGGTTTCAGTACGGGTAAGTCGGGCGACGACGGCGCCAGAAATTCTTATGGACCCGAGGGAGTATCCGGTTCCCCGAGCCTTGGCCTTGCCCAGAAGAGCAATAGCAGTAGTACGACGGAAAGCTCGATTGCCGGCGGCACGATCATCGAACGCGACGGCCCGGTCGATCTTTCGGGTCTGAAGCGCGATGGCACCCTCGATAGCCAGACCCTGAAGCCGATCTTTGACGAGAAGAAGCTGGCCGAGCAACAGGAGATGGCCCAGGTCGCGGGACAGGTGGGATTTCGTACTGCCGGCGCTATCGGTGAGACCTTTGGGCTTAAAGACGGAAGTCCGGAGAAGATCGCACTGCACGGCGCTGTCGCCGCGGCGGTTGCTAGCCTCGGCGGAGGCGATATCGGCTCCGCTTTGGCAGGAACGACGGCGAATCAGCTCGCGATCAATTCGATGGCTAAGTCCTTGCAGGATGCCGGCTATCAGCCCGGCTCCCCAGAGTTTGCAACGTTGCTGAAAATGGGGAGTGCCGCCCTCGGCCTGGCGGTGGGCGGAGACACAGGATCGAGCGTCGCCGAGGCGGCGACGCAGTACAACTGGCTACTTCACTCCGAGGTCGAGGATGCGGACAAGCGCAGGGCGGCGTGCGCCAATCAGGCGTGCAAGGACAAGATTACCGCAGAAATGGAGATGCTCAGTCTTTCGCGCGATCACGAGCGGGAGGTCTTCTCAAATAACGCCTTCGCTCAAATTGCGAAGGCACAGGGTGGCTTGACCTACTCGGACCGTGATTACGTCGCAAACGCGTACTATGCGCAATATGGGCTCAAGCCTGGCGAGTCGATCGCTGCAGACTATGCCCCGGCTTACGAGCTGGGATACCAGTTTCGCCAGGTTGTCGCTGGCTTTAGCGGCGCACGCGATTCCCTTTCGGCGACACTTGAGCACTATCAGGCGAATCCAACGGAGATTCCTGGCGCAGTCGTAAACGGCGTCTATGAGAACGGAAAGAGCATCATCACAGGGACGGTCACGTACCTCTCAAGTGACGTACCCGCCTGGACGCTTTCGAACCAGGTCGCCGACGCATGTGGTCCGCCGACCGCCGCGAATACCGGGGCTTTTCTTTACGGAGCGCTGATCAAGACCGGGCTGGCAGCGGGCGGCGCGGCGGCTGGTTCATTTGAGTCCGCTGCGGGCTGGCCGGTAGGTACCTCCGGTTGGAATGCGCTGGCAACGCCTGGATCGGCCGCGTACACGTCACAGCTCGGTATGATCTTGAGTGATGGTGGGCTCGCTGCAAGCGGGGGCTCGAGTAACCTTGCGTTGGCCCTTGCCCTTGGTGGCGCGAGCAACACGAACCTTGTCGTTGGGGGCATCGGAGGCGTTACCGGAAACGGCGTCGCCGCTCTATCCGTGAGGTTAATCCAGGATTTCCAGCTGACGGACGAAGTCGTAACTGTGTGAACTGCTCCATTGCAACGGATGCTACGCTGGCGGGAAATCCGGCATCAGCGCTGCCGAATATGTCCAACGACGGTGTTCCAATCAGTGTCCTTGAGATGCAGTTCGGGACAAAGTTCAGTAGCTCGTTAGCGCCAAGTGATATCGTTGCCCAAATGGCAGGGGCGGGCAGTGGCGCCCGCGGTATCGTTTTTGGTTCTAATGGGCCTGGCGAAGTCGGTCACGTCTTTAACGTCGTGAACCAAGGAGGCGTAGTCAGATTCCTCGATGGACAAACAGGGGCGGTGGCGGACATGAGTAAATTCCAAACATTCCAATTGTTGAGGACTAACCCGTGATCGACTTTCTCAAGGCAGTGCGTATTGCCGTAAGCTACATTGATGGTGGGGAGATACCCTTGGAAATCGTCGTTAGTCGGCGATTTTCTGAGGGTTGGTATTTTATTTATCAATCTCGTGAGTATCTTGAAACGAACAATCCATCATCGCAGTTGGCCGGGAACGCGCCATTCATAGTCGATCGCGATACAGGGGAAATTCAGTCTCTGACAACGGCTTTGTCGCTTGATGATGAGTTGATTGCATATGAGAAGAGAAAGAGGTCGGGGATTATCGATGCTCCGTAGCGCTTGGCCTTCCATGCCTGTTCGTCTCTAGAGCGCTGTCCGACGTCCCCGCAGATTTGAGTAGCGCCCCGGTTTCGAGTTCAATCCCCCACGAGAAGGAGATTGGACGTGAAGAAGCGTTTTTCCGAAGAACAGATCATCGGTTTCCTGCGTGAGGCCGAGGCCGGCATGCCGGTCAAGGACTTATGCCGTAAGCACGGCTTCATCGAAGCCTCGTACTACCTGTGGCGAAGCAAGTTCGGCGGCATGAGCGTGCCCGAGGCCAAGCGGCTGAAGGACCTGGAGTCGGAGAACGGCCGCCTCAAAAAACTGCTGGCCCAACAGCTTCTGGAAAATGAGGTCATCAAGGAAGCGCTGCGAAAAAAATGGTGAGCGCACCGGACCGGCGCGAGCTGGTGCGCTATCTGATCGGCCAGGAGCTGAGTGAGCGCCGGGCGCTGGCGATCGCTGGCATGAGAGCAAGCGCTTACCGATACGAACCGCGACCCGACTCCAATGTCGAGCTGCGCGAGGTGATCTGCGTACTGGCGAATCGCCATAAACGCTACGGCGTCGGCATGATCTACCTGAAACTCCGCCGGGCCGGACGGATGGTCAATCACAAGCGAGTCGAGCGCCTTTACCAGGAGGCGAACCTGCAGGTGCGCCGGCGCAAACGGAAAAAGGTGCCTCCGGCCGACAGGC
>NZ_JAVDSQ010000011.1:0-115071 GCF_031455395.1 Luteibacter sp. 1214 | reverse complement strand
CGACTACCGCCCGCCAGCCGAGTTTGAGAGGATGGCGGCTTAACGCTCCTATGCGTGGTCCTCAAATACCCGGCCACTACAGCCCTGCGCGCGATATCCTCTGGCGCGAACAGGTTCGCGGTCAGAAGCATCGCGCGCGGGGCGCGCTCCTACAGGGGTGTAGGGGGCCTCAGGGCCCCCGGATCGCCCGGCCGTGGGCGTGCACGGTATCGACGAGAACCTTTACGTTCTCCGGATTCACTTCCGGGGTGATGCCGTGGCCGAGGTTGAACACGTGGCCTGGATGGTTGCCGAACGAATCCAGCACCGCGCGGGCCTCACGCGCCACGATCTCGGGTGACGCGCGCAGGACGGCGGGGTCGAGGTTGCCCTGCAGGGCGACCCGGTCGCCCACACGACGGCGCGCCTCGCCGATGTCGATGGTCCAGTCCACACCCAGGCCATCGCAGCCGGTATCGGCCAGCGCTTCGAGCTGACCGTGCGCGCCTTTCGAAAACAGGATGACCGGCAGGTCGCGGCTGACCGGGTCGGCCTTGAGCGCGTCCACGACCCGGGCCATGTAGCGCAGCGAGAACTCGCGGAACGGCGCGGGACCGAGCAGCCCGCCCCAGGTATCGAAAATCATGAGGGCCTGCGCACCGGCGTGGGCCTGAGCGACCAGGTAGGCCGCGACCGAACGCGCGATGGTGTCGAGCAAGCGGTGGGCCAGCGCGGGATCGTTCCAGGCCAGCGCCTTGACCTGCGCGAAGTCCTTCGAGCCCTGACCCTCGACCATGTAGCAGGCGAGCGTCCACGGACTGCCGGAGAAGCCGATCAGCGGCACCCGTCCGTCGAGCTCCTTGCGGATGAGGCGCACCGCGTCCATGACGTAGCGCAGCTCGCCATCCATATCGGGCACGACCAGCTTGTCGATCGCGGCGGCGTCGCGGACGGGGCGCGCGAAGCGCGGGCCCTCGCCCGCTTCGAAGGACAGGCCGAGGCCCATCGCATCGGGAATGGTCAGGATGTCCGAAAACAGGATCGCGGCATCCAGCTCGAAACGCTCGAGCGGCTGCAACGTGACTTCGCAGGCGAATTCAGGATTCGTCGCCAGGCCCATGAAGCTGCCGGCCCGCGCACGGGTGGCGCGGTATTCCGGCAGGTAACGGCCGGCCTGGCGCATGACCCAGATGGGGGTGGTGTCGACGGGTTCGCGACGAAGCGCGCGGAGAAAACGGTCGTTACGCAGGACGTCAGCGGCCATGCGCCGACTCCTGACCTTGGCTGAACATCACTTTGAAGCCTTTCTTCAGTTGCGCGTCGCGCGCTTTTTCGAATGCCGCCAGCGCGCTGTCGCGTTCGATGTGTACCTCGCGCTTGAGCGAGG
This sequence comes from Luteibacter sp. 1214, assembly GCF_031455395.1. Taxonomy (NCBI): domain Bacteria; kingdom Pseudomonadati; phylum Pseudomonadota; class Gammaproteobacteria; order Lysobacterales; family Rhodanobacteraceae; genus Luteibacter; species Luteibacter sp. 1214. Next base: position 113,705 of record NZ_JAVDSQ010000011.1, on the reverse strand, counting down.
CCTTGCCGCCCTGCACGCCGCTTTCGCGGTACAGGGTCCAGCCGCCGAACAGGTCCTGTTCGAGCGTGATCTGAACGTAGCGGGGTGCTTCGGTCCCCGCTTCGGGCATGGTTTGCATGTAGATCCGCATCGAGCGATCCGGGCTGGCGCAGGGCCGATCATTGTAGGCGCTCCCCCGGAAGGGCGCACCCTGTGCGTCAAATGAGCACGCCGAGAACGTCGTCCTCGGCCACCCCGGCGACGATCTCCGCCCGGCCGATACCTCGCCAGAGGATCAGTCGCAGCGTTCCGGCCGTGTTCTTCTTGTCCAGCCGCATCAGTTCCAGTAGCCGGCTGGCGGCATGCTTGCCCGAGGGTTCCGTGGGCAGGTCCAGTCGCCGCAGCAGGGTGACCAGACGCTGCGTATCCGTCGCCGGGGCCATGCCCAGCCGTTCGGAGAGTTTCGCCGCCAGCACCATGCCGATGGCGACGCCTTCGCCGTGCAGGATCTCGCTGTAATTGCCCGCGGTTTCCAGCGCGTGCCCGAAGGTGTGGCCGAGATTGAGCAACGCGCGCTCGCCTTGCTCGGTTTCGTCCCGCGCCACCACACCCGCCTTGTAGCGGCACTTGCGGGCGATCGCCTCGATAAGGGGGCCGGTTTCGCGCCCGCTCAGCGCATCGGCGTGATCTTCCAGCCAGGCAAAGAAGTCCGGATCGCCGATGGCCGCGCCTTTGACGATCTCGGCCAGCCCTGCGCGAAACTCGCGCTGCGGTAGCGTATCGAGCACATAGGTATCGGCCACCACGGCGCGCGGCTGGTGGAAGGCCCCGGCCAGGTTCTTGCCCGCGGGCAGGTTCACGCCCGTCTTGCCACCGACCGACGAGTCGACCATCGCCAGCAGGGTGGTCGGGATCTGCACGAAGTCGATGCCGCGCATCCAGCAGGCGGCGGCGAAACCGGCAAGATCGCCGACGACGCCGCCACCCAGCGCGATCACGCAGGCGTCGCGTGTGGCGCCGAGTTCACCGAGCGCTTCGAGCACCTTGCCGACGTTGGCGAAGGTCTTGTGCGTCTCGCCGTCCTCGAGCAGGTACGACGACCAGCGCAGACCATCCAGCCCCTGGGCCAGCGCGTCGAGATAGAGCGGCGCGACGGTCGTATTGCTGACCACCAGCACGTGGCGGCCGCGGATCGCCGTGCGCCAGCGTGCGTTGTCGGCCAGCAGGCCGGGACCGATCCAGACGGGGTAGCTGCGACCGGCAAGGTCGACGTCGACGGTTGCGATGTCCATCAGGGGCGTTTCCAGTGGCGATCGAGGAGGGCGACGGCGCGGGGCACCGCGGCGTCCACGTGTTCGTGGCGACCGTGGAAGATCAGGTCGGCGATCTCTTCGTAGAGGTGGTTGCGATGTCCGGCCAGCGCTTCGAGTTTGCCCCGCCGGTCGGTGCCCGCGATCATCGGCCGTGCCCGGTCGTGCCGCAGACGGTCGAACTGTTCGTCGACGTTGACTGACAACAGCAGCACGGTGCCGCGCTCCGCCAGCGTCACGCGATTGCCTTCGTCGAGCACGGCGCCCGCGCCCGTCGCGAGCACGATGCCGTCGGCGCGACTAAACTCGTCCAGATGCGCGGATTCCAGCGCGCGAAACGCCGCCTCACCTTCGCTCTCGAAGAGGCTGGCAATCGTCACGCCGAGGCGGGCTTCGATCTCCACGTCGAGATCGACGAACGGCAGGCCATAATGCGCCGCGAGGCGTTGTCCGATCGTGGTCTTGCCGGCGCCCGTGGGGCCGACCAGAAACAGGTTGGGCGAGGGATTCATCGCATCCATGCTAGCAACAAGCCATCCCCAGAGGTACGAAACCGTGCTCGTCGCGGGCGCGGGTGACGTCGGCACGCGCGTCGCCCGGCGTCTCGTCGAGGCGGGGCATCGCGTCTTCGCCCTGCGCCGGAGCGAACGGCGGGACGGCGACGGCATCCGCTGGCTGCGTGGCGATCTCACGCGCCCCGACACCCTGAAGGCCCTTCCTCACGCCGATGCCGTGGTCTACGCGCCCACGCCCGGCGCGCGAGACGAAGAGGCTTACCGCGCCATCTTCCCCGACGGTCTGCGTCATCTGGTCGATGCGTTGCCTGTGCCGCCGCGTCGAACCGTCTTCGTCTCGTCGACGGCGGTTTACGGTGGGCAGGGCGGCGACTGGGTCGATGAAACGACCGTGCCCGCGCCGCCGGGATTCAATGGGCGCGTATTGCTCGAGGCGGAGCGGTGGCTCGCGTCGCGCGATATCGGTGGTGTCAGCGTGCGTCTGGCGGGCTTATACGGACCGGGGAGGACGCAGTTGCTCGACCGGCTACGTGAGGGGAAGGTCGTGGTGCCGAGAGGGCTCGGGATCTACGCGAATCGTATCCATGTCGATGATGCCGCGGCGGCGCTGGCGCTGGTGCTTTTGCTGGAAGATCCCGCGCCGGTGTACGTGGGGGTGGATGACACGCCGCTGCCGATCGATGTGTTGTATGACCATCTGGCGGGATTGCTCGGCGTGGCGTTGCCGGGCGAGGGGCCGGGGCCGGCGGGCGTGGGGAACAAGCGCTTGTCGAATGCGTTGTTGCGGGACGCGGGGTTCCGGTGTCGCTGGAGGGATGCGCGGGATGGATATGCGGCGTTGATCTGAGAGGCGTATCGCCGACGGCGCTGGCTCCCGCGCGGGCGCGCTCCCGCGGGTCGGGTGGGCGCGACGAAACGTCCGGGGACGCCTCGACCGGGCGTGCTAGCATCCGGTCACTATGCTGACTCCCGACATTCTCGATACCTTCCGCGGCCTGCTCGACGAGGCGAAAGCCAGCGGCGACCGCGAGCCGACGGCGATGAATCTCGCCACGTCCGACGCCAGTGGCCGGGTACACTCGCGCATCGTGCTGCTCAAGGGCATCGATGAGCACGGCCTGCGTTTTCACACCAACCGCGAAAGCGCGAAGGGCCGGGAGATCGCCGAGCATCCGCAGGTCGCGCTGTGCTTTCACTGGAAACAGATCCGCGAGGGTGTGCAGGTGCGTTTCGAAGGCCGCGTGCAACGGCTCGACGACGCGGAATCGGACGCTTATTTTGCCAGCCGTCCGCGTGGCAGCCAGATAGGTGCATGGGCGTCGAAGCAGAGCCAGACGCTTCCGGACCGCCAGACCTTCGAGGAGCGCGTCGCGCATTTCGAGCAGGAGTTTGCCGGGCGTGACGTTCCGCGCCCGCCGCACTGGGGTGGCTACCTGATGAAGCCCGACCGCGTGGAATTCTGGTACGGCGCCACCTTCCGTCTGCACGAGCGAATCGTGCACGACCAAGACGATTCGCGCTGGTCCACGCGCATGTTGTACCCCTGAGTTACAGCAGCAAACCCAGGTCTTCGGCGCGACGCACGAGTTCCACCGTGCTGTGTACGCCGAGGATCTGCATGATCATGTATTTGTGCGCCTCGACCGTTCGTGCCGACAAGCCCAGCTGTTCGGCGATCTGCCGCGAGCGCAGGCCGGTTCCGACCAGACGCAGCACCTCGCGCTGTTTGGGCGTGAGCTCGCGCAACTCGTTCGGTGGCCGGCTGGTGGAATGAACGCCGAGCGACGGCGTGACATACGTGCTTCCCGCGAGCACTTCGCGCAGTGCCAGCAGCAGTTCTTCGCCCGCGGCCATCTTCAGCACATAGCCGTTGGCGCCGGCCTTCATCGCCATCGCGGCGAGCGCCGGTTCGGCATGCATGGTGAGGAAGACGAACGGCGTATTGTCGCCGCGTGCGCGCAGCGCCTTGAGCACTTCAAGCCCGTTGCCGCGTGGCATGTTCACGTCGGACAGCACGAGGTCGGGCGCCTCGCGGGCGATCGCTTCCATCAGCGTGCCACCGTCCTCGACCAGGGCGACCAGGTCGTAGGTGTCCTCCAGCAGGCGCTCGATACCCTGGGCGACCATGCGATGGTCGTCCGCGAAGACGATGCGCGGTGGTCCATCGTGATTCAAGGGTGATGCAACGGTATGCGTATGCATAGTTCGACTCCTTTACCTGGTGCACTGCGGAGGTCGAAGCTGCCTCCCAGCAGCTTCGCCCTTTCACTCATGCTGATGAGACCGATGCCGGAGCGGTGAAACCGAAGTTCGTCCGGGTCGAATCCCTGGCCGTCGTCCGCGATCCTCAATACCGCCTGTCTGTCCGAAACCGCCACCGCGATGTCGACGCGGGAGGCCTCGGCATGACGCAGCGCGTTTCGTAAGGCTTCCTGGGCGACCCGATAGAAACACAGAGCGACCTCGCCGGGTAACGCGGCAACCTCAGGCGGTACCGACAAGCTTACATCGGGTTCGCTGGCGTGCCGCGGCGAGGCGCACAACGCCTGCAGCGCTTCGCGCAGTCCGGCATGGCTCAGCCAGCCCGGATGAAGCTGGTGCGACATCAGCCGGAGGTCCTCCGACAGCTCGATGACCTGGTTCTGCAGGGTGTCCACGTCGGTCGAGGCGGGTGGTGGAAGGCGGCGCCGCAAGGCGCTCAGACCGATGGATGTCGCAGCAAGTCGTTGATTGATATCGTCATGAATGTCGCGCGCCAGGCGCGCGCGCTCCTGCTCCTGGGTGGCGATCAGGTGGCCGGCCAGCTCGCGCATGTCGATCCGCGCGAGGTCCAGGGCACGCTGGCTGGCGTGGCGTTGTTCCACGATGGCGCTGACGACCAGGGCGCAGAACGTGGCGCCGAGCGTCCACAGCTGCACGCCGAGGGTCGTGCTCTGCAGGCTGTCCGAGACGAAGGGGCCGTGCCGGTCGACGCTCAGATGGGCGGCCATCACGACGATGACGAACATCGCCGCCGCGCTGCCGGCCATCTGGGCACGCAGGCAGGCGGCCGTGAGGATCGGTGCCGGGGCAAGGCACAAGAGCGGCAGCAGACCGGGCCGGTCGCCGAACGCGTACCAGACTGCGCCAAGCAGGGCGATGGACGCGGCCATTCCCAGCAGGAAGACCACTGACAGCGGGCCCGAGTGACGGACGGCGGCGTCGGAACTGCGCACGCTGATCCAGGCCGGCACGTACAACACGTAGCCCAGCGAATGGGCCAGCGCGACGTTGAGCCAGTCGCTGAGGATGACGCCGGGGAAGACGGTGTACGGGGCGACCAGTCCGATCAGCGTCGCCGACCCGGCCGGCAGGGCCACGATGGCGATCGCGCCGAAGGCCGTCAGCTTGCCGAAGTCCTGCAGCAGCGGCGCGTCGCCCCGCACCTGCAGCAGCAGCCACGCCGCGGGAGGGACGAGGGCCATGGCCGCGACCAGGACCATGCAGGTATCGAGCACGGGCAGGCGGAACAGGCCGACGCAGGCGCCGATCAGACCGGCCAGCGCGGATGCCGTCAGCCACGGCCAGCGACACGGCGGCGAGACGAGCAGGGCGCCGAGCAGCACGGCGCCCGGGAACCAGACGATGTGCGTGCCGCCCTGCTGACTCCACAGCGCGGCCGACAGCAGCTGCGCGGCCGCCGTGCCGACGAGGACGCCGCCGCACCACTGGGCGGTGCTGCCCGTCGCGCGTTTCATGCGCTGCGGCACAGGCCCTCCCGACACGTCCGCGGGGCCGGACCCGGCGCGCCGCGGTCATACCAGTCTGGCGTGCGCGTGTCAGACATGCCGGGCGCTCCAGCCGTGAATGATCCGGCGCAGCTCGGCCAGGCCGTCGGTCAGTGCCGCCGGACCCGGCTGCAGGATCAGCGGCGATTTCACCTCGTGGAGTTCGCCGTCGCGGATTGCCGGGACGTCCTCCCACCCCGCGCGTGCGGCGACGTGCTCGGGGCGGAAGCGCTTGCCGCACCACGAGCCGATGATGATCTCGGGCGCCGTCGAGACGATCTCCTGCGCGTCGCCGATGATCCGGTCCTTCGCCAGCGGCTGCGTGGCGCGATGCGGAAGCACGTCGTCCCCACCGGCCAGCGTCACCAGTTCGGAGACCCAGCGAATGCCCGAAATGTAAGGCTCGTCCCACTCCTCGAAATACACCCGTGGCCGTCGCGCCAGACGCGCGGAGGCTTCCCGCGTGGCGTCGAGGCCGCGCTCGAGCTCATCGGCGAGCGCGTTCGCGCGGGTGGCCGCACCGACGAGCGCGCCGAGGCGGCGGATGTAATCGACGATGCCTTCCACGCTGCGGTGGTTGGAAATCCAGACCTCGACGCCGGCCTTGATCAGCGCCTGGGCGATGTCCGCCTGAATATCGGAAAAGCCGATGGCGAGGTCGGGTTTCAGCGCCAGGATCCGGTCGACCTTCGCGCTGGTGAAGGCGCTGACCTTCGGTTTGTCGCGGCGCGCTTCCGGCGGGCGCACGGTAAAACCGCTGATCCCGACAATACGGTCCTGCTCACCGAGACGGTAAAGCGTTTCGGTGGGTTCCTCGGTGAGGCAGACGATGCGGCGCGGGCCCATGGCGGTTCCGGTGCGGGACAGACCCCGATTGTCGTCGCTCGTGGAGCCGGGAGCCAACGCGGGGCTTTTCACAGATCGGCAGCCTGCGTCAAAGCTTTACCCGGTCGCCCTGGCCGATAACGACATAACGGACACCGGTGGTGTCGCCTTCGGACAGCTCGCGGGCGATCAGGGCGCGCGGGTCGCGCCCCGGTTCCAGGCTGGGCTTGATGTGGTCGACGATGACGGGAAGCCCGTGCAGGGCAAGGGGGTCACCCGCCTGCGTGGCCAGGGCCGCCAGCTCACGGTGAAGCCATGCGGGCGTCATGTGTCCGAACAGCTGTGCGTCGGGTACATCGCCGGGCGACGATACCTCGATCTGCAGGCCCTTCAGCCGATGGGCGCGCACCAGTGGCGCCAGCACCTGCCAGATGTCGGCAAGCCGATGCTGCCCTTTCGAAAGCGCGTCCGGGCCGGTATCGCCGAAATACGCGTAATACGAGTCCCCGTGGCGCAGCAGGATCATCGACGACACGGCGCTGTCGTGCCACAGCGGATAGATGGCCGCCTGCATCGAGGTACCGGCGACCTCGAACCAGCGACCGGGCGGTTCGGCGGTGAGCGTATACCGGCCGAGGGCGGGGGCCTTGCCGGTGTTGGCCAGGTTGGGCCAGGCGTCCCAGTTGAAGTAATCGGCGCTGAGGCGTTCGGTGGTCGAGGCGAGCCCGTACAGCGGCTTGCTGCCGCGATCGTCGGGCGATGCGATGACGAGGCCGGCGATATGGTCCAGATGCGCGTGGCTGACGAAATAGCCCGCGATGCCGTTGCGCAACACGTTCCCGGCCGCCGCGAGATCGCTGCCATGGGCCTCCGGCAGCGCGCCGTGCGCCAGGGCGACCTGGATACCCGAGACCAGCGTTCCGGCGTCGAGACCGAGATACCTGTCGTCACCGGTGGCCTCGAGCAGGTACGCCGAGAGGTTGTCGGTGCGGATGCCGCCTTCGACGCCGAGCGCGACCAGCTCGAACGAGGGCGCGACGTCGGTGGGAGAAGGAGGCGATGCCGTGGCTGCGTCGGCTAAGGCGAAGGCGAGGGCGAACCACGCCGCGCGGATCAGGGGCAGGGATGTCATGCACGCATGATCGCCGCTCAGGGCGTCTCGATCCAGCGCCCATGCTTGCGGATTTCCAGCGGATGGAAGCGCCGCTTGTAATCCATCTTGGGATGCCCCGCGATCCAGAACCCGAGGTACACGTACGGAATGCCGCGGCGCTTTGCGAGCGCCACCTGCTGCAGGATGCCGAAGGTGCCCAGGCTTCGCGCCGATTCGTCCGGATCGAAAAACGTATAGACGGCCGAGACACCGGCCAGCGCGATGTCGGTCACCGCGACGCCGAGCAGACGTTCGCCCTGGCGCATTTCCAGAAACACGGTCGGGCTCCAGGGCGCGGCGAGAAAGCGCTGGAAATCCTCCGCATCCGCCGCGTCCATGCCGCCGCCAGGGTGTCGCGCGCGAAGATAGCGCTCGTAGAGTTCGTGGCGTTCGCTGGTGAAGCCCGGCAGCGTCTCGGTCACGCTGATATCGGCGTTACGCGAGGCGCAGCGGCGCTGGGTGCGGTCCGGCGTGAACCGATCGGCGTCGATGCGGCAGGGCACGCAGGCCTGGCAGGCGGCGCACTGCGGCAGGTAAAGGTGCCCGCCGGCACGGCGAAAGCCCTTGGCCAGCGCGGGCCCGTAGAGCTTGTCCAGATGCGGCGCGCCGGGATCGACCACCAGGTTCTGTGCCGTCCGCTCGGCGAAATAACCGCAGGAATGCGGCAATGTCTGAAACAGGCGGACTCGATCGGTCATGGACCGATCTTATTACGCCCGGTGGTGGACGGACATCCAGTGCGTGATAGTGCCGGTGGCATCGGTGACCGGTTCGAGTTCCAGGCGGCCCTGCAGCACGCCGCCGTCGGCCTTGCGCAGGGCGACATCGATGCGCGCGGCTTCGGCGGCGTCCAGCGTACCCGCGCGACGGGCGAACATGGCGTCATCGCCCACCAGAATGCTGCCGATATGCAGGCCCGCCAGGCTCTCGACGCGATGCCCGGTGGCGCGGACGAAGGCGTCGTTGACGAAGACGATCTGGCACTGGCGCCAGTCGGCATGGCTGGCGTCGGTGATGACGATGGCGTCGGGCAGGCGGGAGAGCGACGCGCGCATCAGCGCGAAGCTCTGCTGGTAATGCTTGCGCTCCATCATCTCGATCAGCACGCGCAGGCCGCGGGCGGAGTCGAGGTGCTGGCGCGACCATGGCCGCGAGCGACCGCGCACCGTTTCCTGCCACGACGAAAAACTCTGCCGGGGCGACAGGCGCGCGCCGGGGATGACCTCGAGCTTGGCCAGTGAGGGGTTGCCTGCCCAGCGTACGTTGCGCACCTGCTCCGCGCGCGTCCAGACCACCGCGTTATGCGAGTCGGCCTGCAGCGGCATGAAGATCACGCCCGCCGCGAGACCGGCGAATTCGGGTCCGGCCAGCTCGGGATAGTGCCTGCCGACCTCGTCGGTATTGAGCACGCCGGTGATGCTGTCGGCCATCATCGGCGTATCCGACGTGCCGACGACATCGCGGATTCGCAGTAGCGCGGCTTCGTCGGGCAGATGGCCATGGCGGATGACGCGGTTGCCGGCGAAGATCGCCACGCCATCGGCGTCGACCACCTCGAGCAATTCCGGTGCGAGCGTGGCCAGCAGTTCGGGATCGATGCGATCGCTTTCGTTGAACGCGGTGATCAGCTTTTCGCGGACCGTGAGCAGGGTGCTCTCGACCTCGATCTTGTCCATCTCCTCAATCGCGGCGACGCGCGTGGCGAACGCACGCGCGACGGAATCGGCCACCTGACGCATGCGGTGGTCGCAGAAGAACGGACTGTAGTGATGGCAGGCGATCAGGCCCCAGAGGCGGCCGTTCGCGATGATCGAGGCAACCAGTGTGGCGGTGACCCCCATGTTGCCGAGGTACTCCAGATGCACCGGCGACACGCTGCGCAGTGAGACATCGCTGAGGTCGGTCGCTTCGGACGTCTGCGGATCGTACGGAGGGAGAATGCGCGACGGGATGTACTTGCAGTCGCTGATCTGGCGGACCCGGTTGCGCAGGTACAGCGCGCGCGCCTGCACCGGAATGTCGGTGGCGGGATAGTGCAGGCCCAGATAGGGCTCCAGCTCGTCCTTGCGCGACTCCGCGACGACTTCGCCGTGCCAGTCGTGATCGAAGCGGTAGACCATGACGCGGTCGTAGCCGAGCAGGCCACGGATGGTGCGCGCGACACGCGTCGCCGCGCGCTGGACGTTGCCGTCGATTTCCAGCTTGTGCGTGAGGTCGTAGGCGACGCGGAGCGGATCGTCGTCGAAATAGTCTTCGCGCGGCTCGATCTCGATCATCCAGCGCGTGTCATAGGCATGCACGGTGGCATACCAGCCCGACTTGTCCACGTCGTGCGGGAACACCACGGGGACCCAGGAGCTGTGCGCCGGCCGCTCATCGTCGATGAACAGGTCGTCGGGGAGGCCGATCACTTCGTGTAGCGGCGCGTCCAGCACGGCGTCGAGGTCGACACCCAGCACGTCGGCCGCGTTTTCGCTGATCTGCAGGATCGTCCGCGTCGCCGCGTCGGCCACGATCAATACCCCATGGGGCTGGATCGAGCCGGGGATGTGGATCGGCTCGCGGTCGCAGGCGTTGAGGTCGGGCAGGTCAGACATGCGCGGCAGGCTCCATCAGGGTCTGTCGAAAGCGGGCGAACATGCGTCGCGCACCGTCAACGGCGGCGCGATGCGAGGCGTCGTCATGCAGCTGGGTGTCGAGGATGTGCTGGAAACGGCGCCAGGCCGAGGGGGCTTCCTCGCCGATGGCGTAGAAGCGGTGGTCGCGGTCCGGGTAGAGCTCGCGCAGGCGGCGGACGATCAGGCGGCCGCCGAGGGCGGAGCCTTCGATGACGTAGAGTTCGCCCCAGCAGGTCGCGGAGTCGTGGATTGAATCGCCAGCGGGGCTGGCTCCTGCGGGGACAGGAGCGTCGCGAGCGGGGCTCGCTCCTACGGGGGCAGGGGCAGGGGCAGGGGCAGGGGCATCGCGAGCGGGGCTCGCTCCTACAGGGGGGGCGTGGCCTTCGACGGGGCGGCTCGTGTAGGAGCGAGCCCTGTTCGCGACAGCCAGATCGCCCCGCAGCAACGACGCCCGCGACACATAGCTCCAACCCGCCTGAGGCACGACGTCAGCCAGCCACCCGGCGCGCTCCGCCTCCCACTCATCAAACAACCCCAGCTGCGCACGCAGCAGCGCCTCATACCCCGCCACGTCCAGCTCACCGTCCATCAGCCGGCGCATGCCGCCCGAGGCTTCGGTGTCCTCGTGCGCTTCGCGGGTTTCCTCGCGCAGCAGGAGATGGGCGGGGCGCGGCGCCACGATGTCGTCCACTCAGAGGACCTGGGTGGCCTTGAGGAACACCACCAGCATCACCCCGGCGACGATGGTCAGCACCATCAGGCGCACGCGGGACGCGGTGCGCTGCGCGACCGGACGGCGGTCCGGCGTGCGGTGCAGCTGGAGTTCCTCCTGGAAACGCACGACCGGTTCGATGCCGATGTCCTTCAGCAAGGCGCGGGCCTGCGGAAAATCGTCGGCGCTCTTTACCCACACCTGCGGCCAGGTATCGCGGTCGGACTGGCGCTGCGAATAGCTGAAGCGCTGGTAGGTCGGGCGATTCCAGGTCGAACGGTTGGTGACGGTCGTCTCGATCGCGTGCTCGGCGAGCAACGCGACGATCCGGTCGATGTTTTCGGGGCGGGGGGAGGTATAGATCTGGCGCATGGCCCGATTCTACGGGATTGCCGCCCCGTCCGCCGTTCAGTGAGCCGGTGTCGCCAGCACGCCCTCGACATCCTTCAGGTGCCCGTCGTTCGGCAGCGGTTCGATGCCGATCAGGTGGGCGAGCAGCGGGTAGACGTCGACGTTGGGGAACGGCGCGATGGTCACGCCATGGCCGATCGACGGACCGTGGGCGACGAACAGCGCGCGCATGGTCGGATCGAGGTTGTCGTAACCGTGCTCGCCGCGCGACATCGGCCCGTTCCGCTTCGCCAGCTGCTCGTGGCTGGTGATCGCCCAGCCGGTGTCGGCGAGGCACAGCAGCGCCGGTACGCGGCGGTGGGTGCCGTAGTTCAGGCGCGCCGGCAGGTCTTCCTTCCGATAGCAATGCATGTGCTCGTGCGGACCGAGCAGCCGCGCCACGGCGGCGGACGAGTCACGATCCGGCTTCGGGTTGAAGGTGGCCATGACACCGAACGACACCGCGTCGAGCGCGTCGAGGTCGGTCTCCTGGTCGGCGAAGACGATGTTGCCCCTCGGCACGTCGGCCATGCCGTGGTCGGACAGCACGATCAGGTTCATCCGGTCGTAGAGCCCGCGCTGGCGCAGCTGCGCAATCAGGTAGCCCATCGCGTCGTCCACCTCGCGCAGTGCGGCGTTCACCTCCGGCGAATCGGGGCCGAACTCGTGCCCCGCGTGATCCACCGCGTCGAAGTACAGCGTGTCGAACACCGGCTTCGGACCCGCCTCGTCGATCCATGAGAGCAGCTTGTCGACACGGGCGCGTGAGGTGAGCGAATCGTCGAAGGGAATCCAATGGTCCGGGCGCACGCCGTGAATCGCGGCCTCGGTACCTGGCCAGAACATCGTCGCCGTATGCAGACCCTGTTTCTGCGCCGTCACCCAGATCGGTTCGGCATCGGCCCACCAGCGGCCGTCGCTCGTCGCCGCGCGGTTGGCCAGGCTGAAGCTGCCCAGCGCCGGATCGCTCATCGTGTTGTTGACGATGCCGTTGTGGTCCGGCACGCGTCCCGTCACCAGCGTGTAGTGGTTGGGGAAGGTCAGGGACGGAAACGACGGCAGCATGTAAGGCGCACGGGCGCCGTCTTTCGCCATGGCGATTAGGTTCGGGGTCAGTCCCCGGTCCAGATAGTCGGGGCGGAAGGCGTCGATCGAGACCAGCAGAACGGGGGGATGGGCGGGAGCGGTAACCGGACGCGTGGCGCAAGCGGTGACGGCCAGCGTGGCGATCAGTGTGAAGATCGCGGCGAGGCGGGAAAACGTGACGTTCATGACGGAAAACGTAGGCTCTGAGCTAATCAATACCCACCATCATGGCGGACTCTCATGACCAATTCATCACGCAACATCTTGCTGTCGGTGCTGTTCGTCGCCGTGCCGGCGCTTGCGGCCGCGCAAACCCCGCCCGCCAAGCCCGCCCGGCCCGCCGCGGCCGCTCCGGCTGCGACACCGCGTCCCCGCGCGGTAGTCTCCACGCCGTCGCAGACGGCGCAGTTTCAGCGTCAGGTCGATCGTCAGCAGCTGCAGAACGCGCAGAACCAGAGCAATGTGCGCCAGCAGCTGCAGCAGAACAACACGGCGATCCAGCGGACCAATACGACCGACCCGGCCATGCGCAACCAGCTGGACAACGCACAGCGCAGCCAGCAGCAACTGAACCGCGCGCAGCAGGATTCGGCCGCGCGCCAATACGAGACCACGCCCTCCAACCGCGGCGCCGTCGCCCCGTCGCGACCGTCCACCAGCGGCCAGTAATCGCCGCCTTTGCTGCGCCGCCGCTGGCGGGTGGCGGCGCGGCGCGGCCATAATCCGGAATTCCCGAGCTCCGGAGCATCCCGATGACGGCTGTCACGCGCATCGACACCACCCGTACCGTCCGCGCTCCGCGCGGTACCGAACTGACCTGCCGCAGCTGGCTGACGGAAGCGCCGTTCCGCATGCTGCAGAACAATCTCGATCCCGAGGTGGCGGAAAACCCGGCGGAACTGGTGGTCTACGGCGGTATCGGTCGTGCCGCGCGTAACTGGGAATGCTTCGACGCCATCCTGCGCAGCTTGCGCGAACTCCGCGACGACGAAACGCTGCTGATCCAGTCAGGGAAGCCGGTCGGGGTGTTCCCGTCGCACCCCGACGCGCCGCGCGTGCTCCTTGCCAATTCCAACCTGGTGCCGGCGTGGGCCGACTGGGAGCACTTCAACGAGCTCGACCGCAAGGGCCTCATGATGTACGGCCAGATGACCGCCGGCTCATGGATCTACATCGGCTCGCAGGGCATCGTGCAGGGTACCTACGAGACGTTCGTCGAGATGGGGCGTCAGCATTACGGCGGATCGCTGGCCGGTCGCTGGATTCTGACGGCGGGCCTTGGTGGCATGGGCGGCGCGCAGCCGCTCGCCGCCTCGCTGGCAGGCGCCTCGTCGCTGACTATCGAATGCCAGCAGAGCCGCATCGATTTCCGCCTGAAGACGCGCTACGTGGACGAGCAGGCCAGCGACCTGGACGACGCGCTAGCGCGGCTGGATCGCTACGCGAAGGAAGGCCGCGCCGTGTCCGTGGCGTTGCTGGGCAACGCGGCCGACGTGTTGCCGGAGCTTGTACGCCGGGGCGTCCGTCCCGATGCCGTCACCGACCAGACCAGCGCCCACGACCCCGTCAACGGCTACCTGCCGTCCGGCTGGACCGTCGAGGAATGGTTCGAGCGCCGCAAGGCCGATCCGACCGGCACCGCCCATGCCGCCAAGGCCTCCATGCGCCGTCATGTCGAGGCCATGCTCGCCTTCCATCGGCAGGGCGTGCCCACCTTCGACTACGGCAACAACATCCGCCAGATGGCCAAGGACGAGGGGCTGAGCGAGGCGTTCGCGTTCCCGGGCTTCGTGCCGGCGTTCGTCCGGCCGCTGTTCTGTCGGGGTGTCGGGCCGTTCCGCTGGGTCGCCCTGTCAGGCGACCCGGAAGATATCTACAAGACCGACGCTAAAGTGAAGGAGCTGATTCCCGACGATCCGCATCTGCACCGCTGGCTGGACATGGCGCGCGAGCGGATCAGCTTCCAGGGCCTGCCGGCGCGTATCTGCTGGGTGGGTCTGGGGCAGCGGCACCGGCTGGCGCTCGCCTTCAACGAGATGGTGCGCAACGGCGAACTGAAGGCGCCCATCGTGATCGGCCGCGACCACCTGGATTCCGGCTCGGTCGCCAGCCCGAACCGGGAAACCGAAGCCATGCGCGACGGCAGCGACGCGGTCAGCGACTGGCCGTTGCTCAACGCGATGCTCAACGTGGCGGGCGGGGCGACCTGGGTCAGCCTGCACCACGGCGGCGGTGTCGGCATGGGTTACAGCCAGCACAGCGGCGTGGTGATCGTGGCCGACGGCAGCGAGGCGGCGGACAAGCGGCTGGCCCGCGTGCTGTGGAACGATCCCGGCACCGGCGTGATGCGGCACGCGGATGCGGGCTACGAGGATGCGGTGGCCTGCGCAAGGGAGCAGGGCCTGAACCTGCCCATGATCTGACCCATGTAGGAGCGCGCCTGCGCGCGACCCAGGTATCGCCCTGCGCGACCCGGATATGGCCACGCGCGCGACCCGGATATCGCGCGCAAGGCGCGCTCCTACAGGAGGTTGGGGGTTCTCAGCGGCCGTTGGCCCAGCCGGCCACGTACCGCTCCGGATAAATGCGCTGCAGGGCCAGTACTTTCGGCCGGTCGTTGATCGCGATGTACATCGCATCCGGATTCAGACGCATATAGTCCTGGTGCTCGTCCTCCGCGAGATAGAAACCCTTAAACGGCGTTACCTCCGTCACGATCTTCGACGAAAACGCGTGCGCCGCGGTCAGCTGGGCGATATATGCCTCCGCCACCTTCTTCTGCTCCGGCGTCGCATAGAAAATCGCCGACCGGTACTGCGTGCCCGAGTCGGGCCCCTGCCGGTTCAGCAGCGTCGGATCCTGCGCCACCGAGAAGAACACCTGCAGCAGCTGCCCGTACGACACTTGTGCCGGATCGTAAACGACCTTCACCGATTCGGCGTGTCCGGTATCACCGTCGCTGACATCGTCGTAATTGGCATGAGCGGCGTCACCACCCGAGTAGCCGGTGCGGACGCTTTTCACGCCGCGGACGTGCTGGAACACGCCCTCAACGCCCCAGAAGCACCCGCCGGCGAACACGGCGGTGGCGTCGCCAGCGGCCGGTGCGGCATCGACGGTGGGGGCGGGCAGGCGGACACCCTCGTCGCGCGCCGAAGCGGCCGAGCACGCGGTGAGGGCGAGGAGCAGAGCGGGGATCAGGGAAAGGCGCGGCATGAGTTTCTCCCGGTCGACATGACCTGATAGACCAGACCGGTGTACCCGGGAAAACCTGACACGGCGTGAAGGCCACCTTCACAACTCTGTACCTACAGAATCGGGATGCAGGGCCGATAAGCCATCGACACGCGCAACACGCTAGAGTCGTGCGCGTATTCGGCCAGCGTGGCTAAAGGAGCGAGGGGAAACGTGGCGTACGATTTAGTGGAGCGACGTGTCTTCGTGTCCGACCTGGAGGTCGGCATGTATGTCAGTCGCCTGGACTGTGACTGGTCCGACACGCCCTTTCCGTTGCAGGGCCTGCCCATCGAGTCCCGTGAGGACATCGAGTCGCTCAGTCGTTTCTGCAAATACGTCTTCGTGGACATGCACCGTCAGGTCGTCCCCGACAGCCGGTTCACCCCGCAGCGCATCGCGCCGAAGGCCGTTGCCACCCCCGCACCGCGTGCTGCGGCGAGCCTGCGTCTGGTCAGTCGACACGCGTATACCGACACGGCCTCGTTCGACGATGAGATGCCGCGCGCCAGAGAGGCGTTCGACACCGTCGCCGAGTTCGCCACGCGCATGGTCGACGACTTGCGGCATGGTCGGCCGGTCGAGCCGCAGGCTGTCGAGAACGCGGTGCGCCCCATGGTCGAGAGTGTGCTGCGCAGCGGTGACGCGTTCTTCTGGATCGAAAGCCTGCGGCGGCGCGATGGCTATACCTATCAGCACGCGATCGGCTGCAGCACGCTCGCCGCGGCGTTCGGGCGGCACATGGGCTTCGAAAGCGACGCCATTGTCAGTCTCGCCGCCGGCGGCCTGCTGATGGATGTCGGCAAGTCGCAGCTGCCTGAGGAACTGCTTAGTCGCGACGGACCGCTGAACGACGATGAATGGGGCCTCGCACGTCAGCACGTCAATGAAGGCGTCGCCATCCTCGATCACTCCGGTGTCGTCGACAACGAAGTGCGCGACATGGTGCTCACCCACCACGAACGTTACGACGGTACCGGCTATCCCTCGGGACTGGCCGGCACCGCCATTCCGCTCGCCGGGCGTATGGCCGCGATCATCGACACCTACCACGCGATGTCGACGCCGCGTCCGTACCGTTCGGCCGTGTCACAGCACGTCGCCTTACGCGAGCTGTACGCCGGCCGCGACCGCGAATTCCAGGGCGAGCTGGTCGAACAGTTCCAGGCCTGCCTGGGGGTCTATCCCACGGGCACGCTGGTCGAACTCAACACCGGTGAGGTGGCCATCGTGATGGTGCAGAACCAGTCGCGCCGCCTGCAGCCCCGCGTCGCGATTCTCTCCCGGCCCGACAAGAGCGCGCTCGACGATTTCCTGATCGTCGATCTCATGCGCCAGGTGGATCTGGTGCGCCGGGAGATTCTCCGCACCTTGCCAGCCGGTTCGCACGGCATCGATCCGCGCGAGTACTTTGTCGCATGAGCGAGCGGGCTTACATCCTGCCGGCGGTCCAGTCGATTCTCGACCGGTCGTCACCGGATGCCGGCCCGTGCGCCGTCCTGATCGTGCGTCTGCAAGGTATGCGCGAGGCGCAACTACGTTTTGGCTATGACTTCGGCAGCGACATCATGCTCGCCTCGCGCGAACGCATCGTCGATGCCTTGCGCCATGTCGACACCGTCTTCGTGGCGGGAGACGACACGTTCGTGGTGGTTCTTCCGATGGTGCGTAACCGCACGCACGCGTTGCTCGCGGCGACCCGCATCGTCGGCGCGTTCGATGGCCCGCTGATGCAGGGTGAGCGTCCCTGGCACGGTCGCGCCGTCGTCGGTGTGGCCATCCATCCCGAGCATGGTGTGACCGCCGATTGGTTGTATCGCCGCGCGGAGCTGGCGCACGACGAAGCCCTGCGTATCGGCGAGGCCTTCGCCATCTACAAACCCGACGTGACACCGGTAGAAATCCTCTACGGCGAGTTACGCGAGGACATCGAAGCCAACCGCCTGCAGGTCGCCTTCCAGCCGCTGCACGATCTGCGCTCGGGTGAAATGAACCGCGTGGAGTCGCTGGCGCGCTGGACCACCGCCGCCAACATCATCGTCCCGCCCAGCGACTTCATCCCCTTTGCCGAGCGCAGCGACCTCATCGTGCCGCTGACCCGCTGGAGCATCAACGCCTCGCTGCGTCATGCGGCGGCCCTGCATCGGGGCGGCTGTGCGCTCGACGTGGCGATCAACCTGTCGCCGCGTGTGTTCGTCGAGCAGGGCTTCGCCGAACAGGTGCTGGGCGCCATCGATATCTGGGGCGTGCCGCCCCAGTCCGTGATCGTGGAAATTACCGAGACGGCGCTGCTCACCGATCTGGACATGAGCGTGCGGGTCCTGCGTCGCCTGCGCGACTGCGGTGTACGCGTCGCCATCGATGACTTTGGCACGGGGTACGCGTCGTTCGCCTACCTGCGTCACTTCCCGGCGACCGAGCTGAAGATCGACCGCAGCTTCGTCGATGCCATGACCGGCGACAGCCGCACCGAACTGCTGGTACAGGCGATGATCGACGTCGCCCACCGCCTGGGGCTGGAAGCGATCGCCGAGGGCGTCGAGGACGAGGCCACGCTGCGTCGCCTCGTCGAGATGGACTGCGATCTGGTGCAGGGCTATCACATCGGCCGGCCCACCCCGGCGGAGTCGTTCGTCAGCGAGAGGCTGACCGCCGCATCAATGGTGTAGGAGCGCGCCTGCGCGCGACAAGCTTTCGCGAAGTCGTTTCGCGCGCGGGGCGCGCTCCTACAACGACAGGGTGCGGTAGCGGCGGTCGAGCACCTCAACCTGCGCATCCAGGGTTGCTTCGTCGCCATCGTTGACCAGCACATCATCCGCGATCGCCAGCCGGTCTTCCCGGCTCGCCTGCGCGGCGATCATCTTCCGGGCCAGCGCCTCGTCGATGCCATCCCGGCGTACCAGCCGGTCGATCCGCACCGCCTCCGGCGCATCCACTACAAGCACCCGGTCGACCCACGCGTAATGGCGGTGGTTCTCCACGAGCAGCGGAATCGACAGGATGCAGTAGGCGCCCGTATCGGCTGCGACAGCCTCCCGCAACCAGTCACGAATACGCGGATGGAGGATGCCCTCCAGTGTCGTCCGGGCCGACGGATCGTCGAACACGCGCCGGCGCATGGCCGCGCGGTCCAGGCGGCCCTCGTCGTCCAGCGCCCCGGGCCCGAACACACGCGCTACCTCGGCAAGCGCCTCGGACCCCGGCTCAACCACGGCGCGCGACGCCGCATCCGCGTCGTAGGCATGCACGCCACGCGCTTCGAAGCGGCGCTCCACCGCGCTCTTGCCCGATGCGATCCCGCCGGTAAGCGCGACGACGAAGCCGCTCATCGGAAGCCGCTCATCGGATGCCGCTGACCTGCATGTAGAGGGCGAGCAGGCGATCGCCCACCAGAAACCAGACCCAGCCCGCCGCGGCGAGATAGGGCCCGAAAGGAATCGGCACCTCGCGTCCGTGGCGACGAAACAGAATCAGCGCGCCGCCGACGATGGCGCCGATCAGCGACGAGAGCATGACGATCGGCAGCAGCGCGACCGGGCCCATCCAGGCGCCCAGCGCAGCGAGCAGCTTGAAGTCGCCGTGGCCCATGCCTTCCTTCCCGGTCAGCAGCTTGAACAGCCAGTAGACGCTCCAGAGGCTGAGGTAGCCGAGCAGGGCGGCGAGGATGGCGGAGGTCGGGGCGATCGGCAGGGGCTGCCAGGAGGGGATCAGACACAGGCCGAGACCGATCCACAGCAGTGGGTAGTTGAGCTCGTCCGGCAACAGCTGCGTGCGCGCATCGATGCCGGACAGCGCGATCAGGAAATACGTCAGCACCAGGCCGGCCAGGGCGCCCGGCGTCGGCCCGAAACGCCAGACCACCGCGGCGCTGGCCAAGCCCGCCAGCAGTTCCACCAGCGGGTACTGGATCGAGATTGGCTCGTGGCAATAGCGGCAGCGGCCGCGCAGCATGAGCCAGCCGAACAGCGGGATGTTGTCCCGGGCGGCCAGCGGGTGCTTGCACTTCGGGCAGTGCGACGACTCTTTCACCACGCCGGGCGGCAGCGCCTCGTCCACGGCGTCCAGTTCGAGGACTTCACGCGCCTGCTTGCGCCATTCCGCCTGCATGCGCGCAGGGACGCGGAGGATCACGACGTTGAGGAAGCTGCCGAACAGCAGGCCGAAGACACCGGCGAGGCCGATCCAGAGAGCGAGGGGCAAGTCGGGCATGGAAGATCCGTGGTCAAGAAAAAACCCTCCGCCCGCGAGGGCGAAGGGTTCCTATTGTGCATGGCTCGGCGGGTGTTCGGTCAGACCGTGCCGGCGAGCTTGAAGATGGGCAGGTAGAGGGAGACCACCATGCCGCCGACGAGCACGCCAAGGATCACCATGATCATGGGTTCCAGCAGCGTCGCCAGATTGTCCACGGCGTTGCTGACTTCCTCCTCGTAGAACTCCGCGACCTTGAAGAGCATCGCGTCGAGCGAACCGGATTCCTCACCGATGGCGGTCATCTGGACCACCATG
The DNA here is from genome assembly GCF_031455395.1 of Luteibacter sp. 1214. Classification (NCBI taxonomy): domain Bacteria; kingdom Pseudomonadati; phylum Pseudomonadota; class Gammaproteobacteria; order Lysobacterales; family Rhodanobacteraceae; genus Luteibacter; species Luteibacter sp. 1214. The sequence continues at coordinate 93,610 of NZ_JAVDSQ010000011.1, read as the reverse complement.
TTGGGAAACAGCCCAGCCTGACGCATGGACAGCTGCAACTGGTGACCGACGGCGATATCGTCACGCATCTGCATGACCGCCTCGCCGTAGATCACGCTGCCAGTGGCGCCGGCCACGGCTTCGAGAGCCTCGACCAGCGGTACACCCGCGTGGAAGGTGACGCCAAGCGTACGCGCGAATCGGGCGATGGCCGACTGGTGCATGATGTTGCCCATCACCGGCAGGCGCAGCATCACGCGCTCCAGGAAATGGGCGAACTTCGGCGAGCGTTTCTTGAAGTAGATCAAAGCAGAGACGCCGCCCACGATGCCACCGATCACCATCCACCAGTACGACTGCATGAACTCGGACGCGCTGACCACGAACTGGGTCGGAGCGGGGAGTTCCGCCCCGGCATCCTTGAACGTCTGCTGGAACACCGGTACCACGAAGAGCAGCAGGATCATGGACACCAAAAGCGCGACCACGAGAACCATGATTGGGTAGAAGAGCGCCTTCTTGATCTTCTTCTTAATGCTCTCCATGCGTTCTTTGTAGGTCGCCACGGTGTCCAGCACCGTATCGAGTACACCGGCCGCTTCGCCAGCATGAACCAGGTTACGGTAGAGCTCGTCGAACTCCACGGGATACAGGGCCAACGCCTCATGCAGCGACGAGCCGCCCTCGATCGACTGCTTGACCTCGATCAGCATGTTCTTGAAACGAGGGTTCTTCTGGCCGCCGGTGATGATCTCCAGCGCCTGCACCATGGGCACGCCGGAGGCCATCATGGTGGCAATCTGGCGGCTGAAGATGGCGACATCGCGCGCCTGCACTTTCTTGCCAGAGGCGCCAAACAGCGGTTTCGAGCGCTCGCGCACCGTCTGAGGGTTCATACCCTGCCGACGGAGCTCCGCTTTGACGAGCGAGGCATTCTTGGCCTGCATCTCGCCCTTCATGCGCTTGCCGCGCTTGTCCAGCGCGGTCCAGTCGTAGACGATCAATTGACTTACTGATGCGCGCGCAGCGCCGATGGCGCGCGCGTTCTTGGTGGCGGTGGCAATGGCCATGACGCGGTGTTCCCCCGGGTGGATGCCTCAGGTGGCCGCCGGCTGGCGGTCGGCCCCTGTTCTTATTCTAGTGTGAACGCAACGCGAGGTGGCTTTCTGCCATCCAGCGCACATCTTCACACGTCTCGTCCCCTGACGAGATGTCAGTCCTTGGTGACGCGGTTGATCTCGGCCAGACTGGTGACGCCGTTGCGGACCTTCAACAAGGCTGATGCCCGCAGATCGTTGATGCCGGCTTTTTTGGCCACCTCAGCGATCTGCATGGCGTTGCCGCCCTCCAGAACGATCTTCTGGATGTCCTCGACCATCGGCATGACCTGATAGATACCTACGCGGCCCTTGTACCCCTCGTTACAGCTGTCGCAGCCGACGGCCTCATACACGGTGATGCCAGCGTCGATTTCTTCCTGGGTAAAACCCTCGGCGAGCAGTGCGGCCGGTGGCAGGCTGATTTCCCTTTTGCAGTCGTGCAGCCGGCGGGCAAGGCGCTGGGCGATGATCAGGGTGACCGACGAGATGATGTTGTACGGGGCGATGCCCATGTTCATCAGGCGCGCGATGGTCTGCGGCGCGTCGTTGGTATGCAGGGTGGACAGGACCATGTGACCGGTCTGCGCGGCCTTGACCGCGATTTCTGCGGTTTCCAGATCGCGGATTTCGCCGACCATGATCACGTCCGGATCCTGGCGCAGGAAGGAGCGCAGAGCGGCCGCGAAGGTCATGCCGCGCTTGACGTTCTGCTGGACCTGATTGATGCCCTCGACGCGGATTTCGACCGGGTCTTCCACCGTGGAGATGTTGCGCCCCTCGGTGTTGAGGATGTTAAGGGCCGTATACAGCGACACCGTTTTACCGGAACCGGTCGGGCCGGTCACCAGGACCATGCCGTAGGGCTTTTCGATGGCATCGAGGTAGAGATTCTTCTGGACCTCCTCGTAGCCGAGTTTGTCGATGCCCAGCTTGGCGGACGAACCATCGAGGATACGCAGCACGATCTTCTCGCCGAACAGGGTCGGCAGGGTGCTGACGCGGAAGTCGATGGCGCGGGTCTTGGTCAGGTTGAGCTTGATACGACCGTCCTGCGGGACGCGGCGCTCGGCGATGTCCAGACCGCTCATGACCTTGAGGCGCGAGGCGATGCGGTTGCCCAGCTTGATCGGCGCCGTGGCGACGACGCGCAGGATGCCGTCCATGCGCAGGCGTACGCGGTAGACCGTTTCGAACGGTTCGAAGTGGATATCCGAGGCGCCGCGCTTGATCGCATCGACCAGGACCTTGTTGACGAACTTGACGATCGGGGCATCGTCGTTGGCGTTGGCATCGATGCCGGTGGCGACATCGCCGTCCTCGTCGGCACCCTCGAGCGCCAGTTCGTCGAGGTCGCCCTCACCGAAGGCCGGCACCGAGTTGTTCATCGCCGACAGGGCGCTGTCGATCACCCGGCGCAGCTGCGACCGGTCGACCAGTACCGGCTCGACCATGTGGTTCGAGTGGAATTTGATCTCATCCAGCGCATGCGACTGCATGGGATCGGCGATGCCGACGAACAGGCGCTTGCCGCGCTTGAACAGCGGAAGCGCCTGGTGCTTGGAGATGAGCGCTTCCGTCACGAGGTCCAGGGGCATATTGCCCGGGACCATCGCGCTGATGTCCATCAGCGGCATACCGAACTCGGACGACGCCACCTGGGACAGCTTGGCGCTGTCCACCAGGTTGTGGTCCACCAGCCATGCGGACAGGGACGAGCGCTTTTCGGCGGCGTCCTGGACGGCCTTGCGAACGTCGGCCTCGGCCATGACGCCCTCGGTGACTAGGCGCCGGGCCATGCCGGTAAGACCCGCCAGCATGGGCGAATGCATTTGTGAAGCCATGTTGGGTCCCGTTTCCCCGAGATACGCGCCTGAATCTACTCCAGATTGTTCATTTGGTCACGCGTGGACCTGTGAAGCCTGTCGCGGATCCTCCTGGCGGAAGGCCGCGGAGAATGTCTCGTTTCGCCGCAGGGATATCCCTTATCATTCAACGACCAAAGGGGAGTTCTCTTGAGCCGTATAAGCATCATCCTGCCCGCCAAGAATGAGGCGGCTGCCTTGAAAGACCTGTTGCCGCGTCTAGTCGCCGCCCAGCCGGGTGCCGAGATCGTTGTGGTGGACGATGGGTCGACCGACGACACGCCGGCGGTATGCGCGGCCGCAGGTGTCACCTGTCTTTCATCACCTTATTCGATGGGCAACGGTGCGGCGATCAAACGCGGTGCCCGTGGGGCAATCGGTGACATTCTCGTCTTCATGGATGGCGACGGGCAGCACGACCCTGCGGATATTGCCCGGTTGCTGGCCCGGCTCGATCAGGGTTACGACATGGTTGTCGGTGCGCGTGACTGGGAGAGCCAGGCGGGGGTGGGGAGGGGTGTCGCGAATACGGTTTACAATTGGCTTGCCAGCAAGATGACTGGGCATGCCGTTGCGGATCTGACATCGGGCTTTCGGGTGGCACGAGCGAGTCGTTTTCGCGAATTCATTCATTTGCTACCGAACGGATTCTCCTACCCGACGACGAGCACCATGGCATTTTTCCGGAGCGCATACGGTGTAGCGTATGAGCCGATCAAGGCGGGGCAGCGGGTAGGAAAGAGCCACATTCGTCCGCTCAAGGACGGCATTCGCTTTCTCCTGATTATTTTCAAGATCGCTACCCTGTATTCGCCGTTGAAATTGTTTGTTCCGGTGAGCGTGCTGTTCTTTGGACTCGGCTGCCTTAACTACGCATGGACATTCATGCGTGAGGGTCGACTGACCAACATGAGTACGCTCATGTGGAGCGCGGCAGTCATTGTTTTTCTGATCGGACTGGTATCCGAACAGATCACTTCCCTGACCTACCGTCAGGATGAATCTGAGAGGCATCATGAACGTTGACCGGTCCGGCTCCGACGGCGAACATGACCGCATTCGGGAGTTTTACGATGATGAGTACTATGGCGCCTCACCGTCTCGCACCGCGCTGCCCTGGCACTGTCGACGCGCGGCGGCACTGCTTGGGGAGGTTCGTCAGAAAGACGTTCTCGACGTAGCGTGCGGCGTCGGCGTCTGGTTGAGCTACTTCAGCGAAAAAGGTGCCCGAAGCGTGAGTGGCATCGACTTGTCCCCGCGGGCCATCGAGGTGTGCCAGAAGCAGCTTCCTGACGCGCACTTGTATAGTGGACCAGCTGAGGTGCTCCCATTCGGCGATGCGAGTTTTGACGTCGTCACATGCATGGGATCCCTTGAGCACTTCGTCGATAAGCCCGCAGCGCTGCGTGAAATGCTGCGCGTGGCTAGGCCAGGCGCGCGTTTTCTCCTGCTCGTTCCCAACGCGGGGTTCCTGACCAGAAAGCTGGGGTTGTACGGCGGCACGCATCAGATCAAAGTGCGCGAGGACGTCCAGTCCCTCGATGAATGGCGGGCAATGTTCGAAGAGGCGGGACTTCGTATAGACGCGAGGCTCCGCGATCTACATCCGATGAGCCTGCAGTGGATCAAGGTGGGTCGCCCAGCGACATGGCCGCTGCGTGCCTTGCAGGCACTGGCGCTCACTGTGTGGCCGATCGCCTGGCAATATCAGGTGTATCACTTCTGTACTGCGCGCCCCAGGACCCAGGGCTAGCGATGCGAAAGAGAGTTTTGTTGGTGACGCGCAATTTGCCACCCCTGCGTGGGGGGATGGAGCGCCTCAACCTGCACATGGCGACGGAGCTTGCAGCGGACTTCGATGTGTCGGTGGTCGGGCCTGAAGGCTGCCGTGATCTCCTGCCTGCAACGATTCATACAGATGAGGTGCCGTTGCGTCCACTTTGGCGCTTTTTGGCGGGAGCAGGCTGGGCCGCTCTGAAGTACGCCCTTCGTCATCGGCCGGCGGTGGTTATCGCAGGCAGTGGGCTCTGTGCGCCGTTTGCGTGGATGTCAGCTAAGCTTTCCGGGGCGAGGTCGGCTGTCTACCTGCACGGGCTCGACATAATCGCGCCGCACGCCATTTACAGGCACGCGTGGCTCCCATTCATTCGCCGCACGGACATATGCCTCGTTAACAGCAGGAACACGTCCGCTCTTGCCATTGCCGCAGGCGTGCCAAGTGACCGCGTGAAGATCGTGCACCCTGGCGTCGTGCTTCCGGCCGCCCCTTCGGTGTTTGCGGATGTTCATGCTTTTCGCGTTCGTCATGGTTGGGGAGGGCGGCCTGTTCTCCTTTCCGTGGGGCGGTTGACCGAGCGCAAGGGGCTCATCGAGTTTATCGAGCACGTGCTGCCGACCCTTATTTCCGCGCATCCGGACATCTTGCTAGCGGTTGTCGGAAACGATGCGCCCGACGCTCTCCTCGCCGGGAAGGGTGGTGTGCGGGAGCGAATCGTCGAACGCGCCCGGATGCTCGGGATCGCCGACCACGTCCGCTTCATGGGCGAAGTTACGGAGGAGGAGCTCCTGCTCGCGTACGGGGCTGCCGATGTCAGTATCTTTCCTGTTCTCACTTTGCCCGGTGATGTGGAGGGGTTCGGCATGGTCGCCCTGGAGTCAGCGGCCCATGGCCTTCCGACGGTGGCGTACGCTGCGGGAGGAGTCCCCGATGCGGTAGCGGACGGCGTATCCGGACGGCTGGTTCCTCCGGATGATAAGGCCGGATTCGCTGAAGCCATTCTTGATGTGCTCAGTGCGGGACGCCATGCGTTCTTTGACGGGGCAACCGAATTCGCGACAGGCTTTGTGTGGGATACGTTCGGCGCCAAACTGCGTGAGGCAGTGGGGATGCGTGGTCGTGAGTGAGCCGCTCTTGATCGACATCGCTTCCGTCGCGTCGATTACGGTGACTTATCACCCCGACATCGCCGTTGTAGAGCGCCAACTCCAGGCCCTCGGATCATGCGGTCACCGTATCGTCGTAGACAACGGGTCGCCTGACGAATATCGTCTGGCGCTACGTGCATTGGTTTCTCGCACGCCAGGTACTTCGTTACTGGAGCTGGTTGACAACCTTGGCCTTGCTGCGGGATTGAACGCCGGGATCGACGCAATAGGCGGGGCCGATGTCGAGATCCACGCGATCCTGCTTCTCGATCAGGATTCCGAGTTCGCCGCGACGGCCCCGTTGGAACTTGTCGAAGCGCTCAATAGCGCGCAAAGCATCTCAGGGACAATGTGCTGCGTCGGCCCCGTCATGGCCGACCCCGCTGCCGGGATGGCACACGGATTTCACTATGTGGCGCATGGATGGCGGTGGGCTCGGGCGTACCCCCCTTCGTCGTCACGCGAACTCTTTCCTGTTGCCAATCTCAATGGAAGCGGCACGTTAATGCCGACACGCATCGTCGAGGTAGTTGGCCCTCTGGACGCAACGCTTTTCATCGATCACGTGGATACCGAGTGGTCATTTCGGGTCCTCTCGCGCGGCTACTCTCTATACGGTGTGCCGTGGGTCCAGTTCCAGCATAGGATGGGGGAGGCCGGTCGCAGGATATGGCTGCTTGGCTGGCGTGTATGGCCGGAGCGAAGCCCCCTGCGCCACTACTTTCTCTACCGCAATACCGTCAGATTGATGCGACGGAACTACGTTCCCCGAGTGTGGAAGGCGTGGGCTGCAATGAAGATGATGGTCACGATGTGCGTCACGATCTGCATCGACTCGCGCCGACTCGAGCAGGTACGAATGATGTCCAAAGGGGTTCGAGAGGCGATGAGCGAGTCCGTTGCATGAATGAGGAAGCTCCCGTTTTACGCTGGTCGCAAGGACGTCTGGAGAATGCGTCTTCGTGCCCGATGTGCCATGCCGGTTCGCGCTACCAGGTGGGCGATGCGCAGGACAATATGGTGCCTCAGGACGATCATTGGTCGGTGTGGCGTTGCGCCGCTTGCGATAGCAGGTGGCTTGACCCTCGTCCCGACAACGTCTCATTGCCAGCCGCCTACGACTTCGACTACATCACTCATGATGCCCCCGCGACGCAAGCGCGGGCGGGGTGGCTTACCTCGCTCATCAATGGATACCTGAAATATCGTTTCAATCTGAGTGGCCCCGCCCCGTCGGCATGGGGCGTACCGTTCTTTTTTGCACTGCCTCCGTTGCGGCTTAAGCTCGATTACTACGGCAGGCATGTTCGTCCCATCCCTGGTGGGAAACTGCTTGACGTGGGTTGTGGCAATGGCGCGTTCGTCTCCATTGCTTCGGCAATGGGTTGGTCGGCCGAGGGAGTGGATCCGGACGCCGAAGCGATTGCCGCCTGCGAGCTCAGGGGAATCCCCGTTACGCATGGTTTTGTTCACGATCTGCCTTCCATAAAGAAATCGTCGTACTGGGATGTCGTGACGATGAGCCATTGTCTCGAGCACGTCGCCGATCCCAGCGCGCTGCTATCAGAGGCGTTCACCATGTTGGTGCCAGGAGGACATCTCTGGATTGCGCTTCCTAATCCCGCGGCCGTCGGCGCACGCGCCTATGGGATGGATTGGGAAAGTATCGACGCGCCCAGGCACCTTGTTCTGCCGAGTAAGAAAGCTTTGATTCGCGCCTGCCGCGATACAGGTTTCGATGTCGTCACGGCTCGACGGCGCGGCGCCCATACAGCGCGCCTGTATCGGCGTAGTGCCGAGATTGCCCGAGGCCGGGGGAAACGGGGGTTCCGCTATTCGCCGTTAGCTGGCACGTTGCTGTCGTTGATCAGTGATTTGCTTGCGACGTTCACTACGCGTTACGCGGATGAGATGGTGATCCTCGCGCGCAAACCCCGGGCCACGTTGCCATGACACCTACTGTTCGGGAGCCTGTTGAAGCTGCATGGAGTGGTGGGAACGTCGAACATGTTCCGTCGTGCCCCGCGTGCTCGTCAACGATCCGCACGTTGCACGCCGCACGTGTATTCGATCATCTGGATCCGATAGGTTCAGACCTCTGGACGGTATGGCGGTGCGCGACTTGCCGCAGCATCTATCCCGATCCGCGTCCGTCTGATGACTCGATAGGCAGGGCGTATTCGCATTACTACACTCACCACGCCGAAATACAGCCTCGCCGTGCAATGTCCCTGAGACACCTCGGAATGAGCATGGTGGCCGGGTATATGAGCCGGCGATTCGGTTACGCAAGCAAGTCACGGTCGGTTCTTGGCTTCCTGGGCTTTATCGTATTCAGTGCCCTAGAACCGTTACGCCTGAAGCTTGATTATCATGGCCGTCACTTGTTCCTCGTCGGTGACAACGGACGTCGTGTGCTTGATGTTGGCGCTGGGAACGGCGAGTTTCTCAAGCGTGCGGGGTCGATGGGTTGGTTCGCGACTGGGCTCGATCCCGATGCGGCCGCCGTAATGGCATGCCAAAAGCAGGGGCTCGACGCAAGGTTCGGTTCTATAGAAGACGTCGATGATCGCGATTTTCCGGCAGCCTTCGACGCCATCACGTTGCGTCATAGCATTGAGCACGTGCCCTCTCCGCAGGCCGACCTCCTTCAGTGCCTGACGAAGTTACGGCCAGGGGGGATGCTTTGGCTTGCATGGCCTAATCCCCGTGGCCCCGGTGCAACAGTCTTCGGTCCCGCCTGGCGGGGGTTGGAGATGCCGCGACACCTTTGCATACCAAGCGAAGCGGCGATGCGTCACATGCTGGAGGACGCTGGCTACGTCTCCATACGTACGATTCGCCGGGGGCACCACGCTCGAAGTTTTGCTCGCGGTAGCGGCCTCATCGCTTCGTATCGGCCGGGCGCCGCGAACCGGATCCGTCGGGCCATCGCCGGGATCGTGGGTCATCTGGCGGACGTCGCGGCAACATTTCATGCTCGCGGCGGCGAGGAATTGGTCATGGTCGCTTTTGCGCCAGAAGAGAACGTAACCCGTGGCTAAATGCATCGCGGTGATGCTGCATTTTCGTAACGTCGCCATGTCCGTGCGCTGCGTCGGATCGCTGGTGAGTGAAGGGGTGGATGCCCTCGTCATTGTCGACAACTCCGAGGATGGCGGCGTCTCTGTGCGAGAGCTCAAGCAAGAGTTGGAGGGCGCTTCAATAAAGGTCGACTATATCGAGCCGGGTCGGAACCTGGGCTTTTCGCGAGGTGTCAATGAGGCCGTCCGGCTGATTTCACGTCGCGAGCGAGACGTCGACGTGCTATTGATCAACAGTGACGCGACATTGATTCCTTGCACGGTGGAGCATCTTCTACAAGCGGTGTCCGGGACGTCGCCGGTGGTCGCGGCCCCGAGCATCGATGGGCCCACAGGACTGGTCCCGGCGCGAACGTTCTACAGACACCTTACGGCGACCATTTCGCCTGTGGGCCCCGGATGGCGGGGGCATGCCCTGCTGGGTGGCGCGTGCCTGATGATCCATCGGGAGCTGGTTGTCGCACCCTTGTTCGACGAGTCGTTTTTTTTCTATGGCGACGATATTGAGTTCGGCTATCGCATGACCCGTCGAGGTGTACCGCTCGTGGATGTGCCGGCCGGTGTCGTGGTGCATCAGGGGTCCGGAAGTAGTCAAAACGGCTCACTTTTTTATGAGTACCACATGTCCCGGGCGCACCTCGTACTCACGGTTAAGTTGGGATATGGCGTGGCAGGGTGCGTTTTGCTGGCCGTAAGCCGGATGCTGTTCCTGGTCCTGCGAGCCGCCGTACGCAGCGTGCGTTTCGGCTCGTTGAGGCCTTGGCGCGGCCTCGCAATGGCGATATCCGACCTGGCACGCGGGAAGCTTCGTACCCTGACCCCTCCAGCGGAGCGTTTAGGTTCATAGGTTGCGCAGTGCGCGTCGGACCAGCAGCCAGCCGTAACACGCCATTGCAAATTCGGCGAGAGACAAGCCCACAGCCATCCCTTTGGGGCCAGCCATTCGGGAGCCAATAGTCAGGAGGCTACCGAGTGCCACGACACCTGCCAGTTCGAATTGTAGTCTCTGTAATGGATGGCCGAGGGCGACGAGGATGGTTCCCGCAGCGAGGCGTAGTGAGACAAATGGGGCAGCCAGGGCGACGAAGGGCATGAGCTTCGCAGCCTGTGAGTACTGGTTGCCGAGCATCAGCGGGATAACGGGTGACAGGCCGTACATCGCCACGCCACCAATCAATCCCCAGATCGCCGCCAGTCCACCTAGCGTAGCAATCAGCTTTCGCCCTCCCTCTGTTGGATCTGCAGCATGGCGGAACAGTCTCGGTTGTGCTGCCAGGAGAACGCCGACCATTGGCATGACGACGGCATTCATGATTCGGGAGGTGGCGCTGTAAATGCCCGCGGAGTGCTCGTCGAGAAGTACGGGCGAAACAATCTTGTCGAACTCGGTTGGATTCGCAGCAACAACGTGCATTGCCGCGTAGCCAGATCCACTGGTCAACTCCTCGCGGCTTGGGCGACGGGCTTTCCAGGACAATGCGACGAAGCTCGATGTGATCCCGAGAGCAGCCATCAATCCGGCGGCAGCGGCGACAGCCTGGGTGATCACAAAGCCGGTGGCGGTAATTCCAGAAAAAAGCAGGCAGGCAGTCGCCGCACACATGCGAAGAAACAGCGGAAGTGTGAGCAGCAGTTGCCCTGTCGGGACTCGGCCCACTGCCTGAAGCACGAAGGAAAGCAGCAGCGTCAGCGGGGAGATAAGCAACTCGACCGCGCCAATGATAGCGAGTGCGGTGATTGACAATACGCCTCCTGCGATCGGGCGAGCGATCAACGGAAAGGCGATGCTCAGCAGAAAGCCTAAGCCGATAGTTAGCGGCCACCCATAGCTCCAGACGTCACCCGCGGCTTCGGGATTGCTTGCAGCCCTCTTCATAAGGATATAGCCCGATCCCAGGTTGGGAATGAGCCCCATCACAACGGCAAGAGACGCGGCGGCAATGTAGCCTCCATAGAGCGTCGGCCCGAGAAGGCGAGTAACGAGGATGAGTGTCAACCCCTGCACAGCGATGCGCGTCGCCATGATGGCGATGGTCCGGAGACTGCTGAGCGCAAGCGGGCGGCCCGTCATTGACAATCCGCTCCCTGAGCGCAACGTGCATCCTTCAGGTCGCCGATCGACGCTCTGAGCGAATCGATGTCGTGACTGAGGCGACCACCGATATTCATGGAAGACAGTGCGCTGAGCTGTTCCTTGGCCACCGCGACGTTACCTCTATCCATGGCGATCCGAGCAAGGGTAATGCGGTAGGCCGGTTCATTGGGGGCCTTTTCGACGGCTTCGGTCTGGACGCGGTAGGCCAGGTCATGGTCTTTGATGACTTCAAATGCAAAATTCGCGTACATCGCTAGTAGGCGCGGGCTCCTCCGGTCATGCGAAAGGGCTGCACCGAAAGCATCAAGTAAGTTCTGAGCCGGGAAGTGACAAGCGTTGTCTCGAAGGCACTGTGCGAGGGCGTCGAGAGAGCTTTCGTCCTGAATCGTTGCGGGGTGCGCCTTGAGTTTTGATTCGATGCTCTGCCACCAGGCGTCCTTCACCGGAAGATTCATCCGGGACGTCATGAATATCAATGCCTGCTCAGGAAGTACAGACGACCCGGGAATTCTCGCGGCGTGCTCGAGAGGCTCATAGACCAGTGGAATGAATGGCGATTTGGAATCGTAATTCGAATAGATGATGTATGTCCGTCCCAATTCATATTGGGCGCGCGGTGACTCGGGAGCTCGATAAGCCAGTTCTCGCGCCAGTGCGAGCGGATTGCCCCAGGCGGTGGAGGTCATCCACGTTATGAATATCCAGTGGAACATCAGCATGCCGAGGCATGCGCCGGCGAGGCCTCTGAAAAACGAGTTGGGTGAGGGGATGGCTGCAACCGCCGCTCCAAGCGCCAGAATCAGGGCCATGCTGGAGAAATAATTTCGATGCTCGTAGACCAACTCCAGTGGCAATACGGTACCGGTGAGCAAGTGGCAACCGAAATACAAAGCGATGCCCAGTCCTGCCAGCGGTATGCGGTTGCGGAGCCACCATGCGAGGGCAAGGAGGGCTGCGATTCCAGCAATCGACAAGGCTGTGGATGGTGGAGAGAGGATGCCTTGCGAAATGACGAAGTCGTCGTGATAGAAAGAGAGCGCGCGAGGCGTCGGCAGAATCGTCCACGCGATGTAATCCATGACGATACGGGCTTCGCTCAGTAGTCTCGTATCCAGTGTGAAGTCACGAGTGACCCAGGTTGATGAGTTCAGCAGCCCTGGCGTGAGCCAGACGGCGCCCGCTACCAGTGGAAGAAAAAGGATGATGATGAAGAAGGTGACAATCCGCTTGTCAGTGCGTTTCCCCAGCTCGGAAGCAGTGCGGCCCCGAAATATGAATATCTCAACCAGGGCGGCATAGAGCGGTAGCAGGACGGCGGTTTCCTTGGCCAGGGCGCCGGCGGCGGTGGCTGCTACTACGCTTATCGTGGCAAGGGGCAGGCCGAGCGTCTTTCCGTTGAGCATGCGCTGTCGGCCTGCGATATAGCCCCACAGCCCCAGCAGCACGGCGAAATTCGCCATGCTCTCCATGCGTTGCACGATATAGAGCACTGAACTGATGTTGATGGGAAGTACGAGCCACGCGGCAGCCATCAGGGCAGCGTAACGATCCCCCATGCGCGTACCCGGACCATCCGAACCTTCGCTGCGTGCTGCGCGGAGGAGGGACCTCAGGAGCAGGAACGCGGCAATTCCGTTAAGGAGGTGAATGAAGAGATTGGTGATCTTCATTGCAGGCGCATTGGTGCCTGTCGCGAGGTAGTTGATCGCGAAGCTGAGCGAAGCTAGCGGGCGTTTGAAATCGCTCGCCGGTGATGAAAGCGCCGCCTTGGTGAGCTCAGCGACACTGGCGTCCGTGATGTGCACGCCTGGGTTGTCGACGATGTTGGGATAGTCGTCGAATAGCCACGTGCCGGTAAGCCCTGGCCAGTAGGCCATGGCCGTCATCATCAGGCCAATACCGAGAAGAACCCAGGGGCGCGACAGGTGATGCAGCAGTGTGTTCCATTTCATGGGGTGACTCCTGCGTCGGCTTCCAGCGTAGCGACAAGATGCGCCCGTTCACGTGGCCAGTAGTCTTGCCTGCGCAATACCCAGGAATGCACGGCTGCCATGCCCCAGCCATCTGCGGGATCGGCGACGGCGAGGCGGTCGTAGACGGACAGGTGCTCCAGACCGAGTCTTGCATGCCCGGCGGAGCCTAGCTCGGCGGCCTGGCGGAGTGCGACAGGTTCTCTTGGCTCGAGCAGCAGCCCTCGATTGAAGTGAACGAGTGCGGTATCCGCATCGCATCTCGCCAGAGCCAGCGCCCCGAGTGCGTGCTCGAGGTCTTGCTTTCTGCCGGCTGAAAGCCTCGGGTTGGCAAGCCCGGCCTCGGCCAGGTGTTCAAGATCTTCGAAAGTGAGGCCGGGGCATTGGTGCGCTGCGACGGCCTGAATGGTTCGGGCATACCAACTCGATATCAGCGCGCCCGGGTCTCGTGTCAGGCCGAGCGATCGGCGAGCGGAATCGACATCCTTCGCGCTAAGGTCGCCGAGTTGGCAATGGGCTGCCACCAAATTGAAGGCAACCTGAACTTCGCCGGGCGATTTTTCAAGTAACGGCGCTAGTCGTGTTACAGCGCGAGAGGGCTGGCCTTGTCGGAGCTCTTCCTGCGCAGCGGTGACCTGGGCCCGGGCCGATGTTGGATTAAGTCGCGCCCAGAGCGTGGCCTGGTGCTCGGTATCGCCCCACACCGATGCGTTTGCATAAGTCATCGTGAAGAGCAGTGTGATGGCAATGACTGCGAGCACGTGGCGCACTATCGAAGCAGGAAAGAGCGGTCCAGCTGTTGTCTTGGTCAGATCGATGGGCAGACCCGCCAACCACAGCCCCGCCGGCCAGAACAACATCAGGGACGGGAGGTAGTTTCGGTGCTCGAAGTACAGTTCCAACGGCACACTTGTTGATTCAAGCAGATGGCCGGTCAGGAAGAACATGACCGCGCCGGCTGCGGCGCGCCACCACGTTCGGGTCAATGCGGCGAAAGTAACCAGAAAGATCAGGCCGACGAGGGCGATTGAGGTCGTCCATGGGGTCCGGAGATCCACCGAGACGACGGTTGTGTCGTTGAACACGCCAGCTGTGTAGGGATGCGGCAGCCACAGCTGCCCGAGGTACTCCCAGAGAATGCGCGGTTCCGTAAGCAAACGCTGGCCTTCCGTCCATGGCCGGTGTGGAATGCCGTGGAATATGCCTGCCCAGGCGAGGTATGCCAGCGCGAAAAAGATAACAGCTGTGGATATCCAGCAGATTGTCAGAGATAAGCTGTGTATACGGCCTGCGTGTCTGCCACTTGCAGAAAACGGAGGCAGCAGGATCTTGTCGACGACCAGAATCAGGGTTGGCAGAAGCAGTCCGTTTGCTTTGGACAAGCCAGCCAGAAGCGTGCAGCCGACGATTGCCGTGATTGCCATGGCTGCGCCGGCTCCTCGGCGCGCTTGTGCGAGTAAGCGACGAGCCCTTACCCATGCAAGTATGCCCAGGAGACTGAAGGTGGCCGGTAAGATGGCTTCTCGCTGGACGATGTATAGCGTCGTTGAAACCAGAAGCGGGTGGAGAACCCACAAGAAGGCGGATATCAGTGCCGCATTTCTGAATCGATGTTCCGTGGATGCGCCCGGCTTGCGGTGTGCCCACTCTCGCCCTATGGCATTAAGGAGGAAATAGAGCAGTACTCCGTTCAGGATGTGAAGGAGGACATTAGTTCGCTTGAAGGGGCGGGGATCCGCCGGCCAGTCATGCGCATCGATCAGGAAGCTCAGGACGGCGAGTGGTCGGCCGATCGGATCAGCTGTGCCTGACGTAACGTAGCGGGCGAGCGCCGGTGCGTTATCAACCGGGCCGCCGTCGCCGAGTGCCGGCAGGTTCGCAAAATCGTCGAAAACGAATGTGCCCGTCAGTCCGGGTCGGTAGGCTAGCCACACCACGAGTACAAGGACGAAGGGGAGTGCGAGGTGTAAAAAGCTTCGTGGGATCATTGGCCTGACGAGATGGCTCGCCACGTGGTCATGGCTGTCGAGTGGAGGCGACGCGCCATTGTGACCGTCGCGGTTGCCCAACTAGTCTAACGGTGGTCCCACTGTGGCGATAGATTCGGTGCCTTCTAAGCCGAACCAAAAAAAAGGAGCCGCAAATGCGGCTCCTCTCCTTCTTGCCATGCGATTTGACTTACGAACGGCAGTTCGACGGCAGGTAGTTGCTCTTGATGGTGCTGCTCTTGCAGGTCCACGAGATGGAACCGGTATTGGTGATCGGCGACAGCTGCAGAGTCGACGCCTCGGGAATCTTCGTGCTGGCCTTCTTGCCGCCGTACGCAGCCGTGATCAGGCCCGTCGCGTTGCCAACCGTGATGCTCTTGACGTACTGGCCGTTGATGCTTCCTGCCGACGCGAGACCTGCGGACTGATTATTCGGCGGGAAGCGACCGGTGTTCTGGAAGAATTCGGCCACGGCCGTCTTAGCGCCGTCAGCAAGGACAGGGCCTTCCGAAACCTGCGAACGGATGGTGTAGTCCTGGTAAGCCGGGATAGCGATGGCGGCCAGGATGGCGATGATCGCGACGACGATCATCAATTCGATCAGGGTAAAACCTTTCTGCACGTTCTTCATGGCGTTTCCTATCTTTGTGGTGGTTAGCTAACCGATTGTGATGCCCCCTGAGCCCCGGTTCCGAATCCCCCTAGGAAGGGTCGGCCCCCTTTCGCACTCACGTGGTCAGGTACGACCAGGAAGCTCGTGATGTCACCTGCATGTTGCGTGCCACGGGTGACGGCGCGTATTCCCTCATATTACGCCTGCCGGAATTGTGCCGGTTGTCACGTCTCTTGAGCAACAGGAAAATTTCCTGAGCATTCAATGTCCTGCGGCATGACGATATGCGTCACATGGTGACATTGAGCGTCACCTGCATCGATTCATCGGCAAGCTGTCGGCAGGTAACGGCTATCCATCGGAGACCCCTTGCACACCCACGCGATGGCACCCGCACCGGTGATCGGGGAAAGCATGATCGCGCTCGACTGCACGTGCGAGTTGGCCCCTCTTGAGTCGTAGAAGACGGTGACAGCTCCATCCGTAACACGTACGGCGGAAACGTACTTACCGCCGATCGATGTCTCGGCGGCAAGGCCCGCGGATTCGTTCGAGTGCGGAAGGCGACCCTTGTCCGCGAAGAAATCCCAGACGGCCGTCTTCGCGCCCGTCGATAAGTTGATGCCTTCCGATACCTGAGCGCGAATCGCATAGTCCTGGTACGCCGGGATCGCAAGGGCTGCAAGTATCGCGATGATTGCTACGACAATCATCAACTCGATGAGGGTGAAGCCTTTTCCGATATTCGAGGCGCGCATGGTTGAATTCTTGGCTGGATGTCGCGCAAGCGCAGCACATTTCGTACCAGCCAAAGCCCTCGGGCCTTGGGTGCCTCCGCGTTGTGACGTGAATCACCAAACTCGACCCGAACAGCTCTTCGGGTGGAATAGATGTGCTTACAGGCATCTATCAATCTGGTGCAAGCGAAAACAGCCATGGCAATCTCCGCCCCTCTGAAAGGCACGGCGTAACGGGGCTCCGATTGAAAAATGCCGTAGATAACAGTGATGTACATCAGCAGAGATGCCGTCAGTTTCGCGCCGTGGGTCTCCTTCTCTATAAGCGCAAGGAGGCAGCCGACGAGCATGGCCAAACCCAGCCAGGGATTCAGCGTGGCGAGCACCTGCGTGACGTGCCAAGCTAGGCCGTTGTTCTGAAGGGGGGAGTTTATGGTGGGGAACACATAAATATGCCCGGCCGCGATGCGAAGGCTCCAATCCCACAATAGTGCTGGCTTGGAGGCATACCAAGCGAGATAGTGAAGCGGGTGCTCTCGTATCCTGGTCTCTATCTCTTGCAGGCCCGCTTTGTGGTCATGCACCGCCACAGCGATCTCGGCGTCAATCGACTTGATCGTACGCACGCCGCCGGCGTCGCCGGCCGAGGACGCCAGCCACGCACTGTGGTAGTCAGGCCATGAGCCCTGCACTAGATTGATCATGGCTCGTGAGTTCGAAGATGGCCCTTCGACCGTTGTGAGATTCCGGATGGTCCAGCATGCAGGGAGGAGCGCAGCTGCTATGAAAATAATCCCAAACTGCTTCCGGTATTGGCGCAGAGTCAGCCAGCCGATTGCCGCCACGAGGGGGAGGAAGGGGGCTACGACTGAATTGGTAAGGCCTGCGCATCCAAATAACAGGGCACCACCCACGAGGTCGCGGGTTCGTTGACGCGCCCAGCCTTCAGCGGTCCATGCCAGGCCAGCGGCAACGAGAAATCCTAGTAGCGTCTCGCTCACGAGATAGGCCGATATCGTGATCGAATGCGGCCATATGGCGAGCAGACTAGCCAGGGCGATCAACGTCCCCTTTCGAAACCAGTGCCGCGCGAGCAGCAGATAAAGGGTGACTGTGAGAGCGCCCAGAGCTGCCTGAGCACATTGGAGAGCCCAATAACGGAGGCCAGCGTCTTGTATGGCTGCGATCCAAGGCACCAGGAACAGGGGGTAGCCGGGGTCACGATAACTGTCAGGGACGCGTGGCGCGCTGCCCGATGCCAAGGAAAAGACGTGGTGCTGCACGAGATTGACGGCATAAGACACGTAGTCGAGCGCGTCGCCGCGCACGGGTCGCACGACGTAAGCGGTCCTGAAGAACCAATAACGCAACGCAAACGCAGCGAGCGTCGCGATCGCAATAATCCATCCCGTACCGCGTCGGGTTGTACTCGCCATGCTGTATCCCCTGTTCACTGCGTGGATCCCCTCGAACGGCAGATCGTACAGGACTGCGCCCTGATGGCAGAAATCCGGCGTCTTGCGTGTCCTCCCTGCACCACTTAACGTGCGAACTGCCTTTCCACGAGACCCTGCGTATGAAACCACTCCTCGCCGCGCTGGCCCTCGCCCTCGCGTCCGGCCCCGTTCTGGCCGCCGACGCCGACAGCGCCGCCACGCACCCGTTCTCCATCCGCGATCTGGTCATGATGGATCGGGTGGGCGACCCGCAGCTTTCCCCCGACGGCCGCTATGCGCTGTTCACCGTGCGGGCGACGGATTACGCCGCGAACAAGGGGGTCACCTCAATCTATCTGATGGACCTCAATAAGCCGCCGCAGCCGGTCAAGGTGGTGGAGAAGGGCTCCTCGCCCCGTTGGGCGCCGGATGGGCAGTCCATCTATTACACGACGCCAAAGGACGGCGTGGCCCAGGTTTTCCACCGTAGCTTTGAGGCGGACAACACCAAGAGTCTGGCGCTGACCGTCCGCGCCGGTGACGCCGTGACCGACGGTCCGCTGGACGTCGGCTCGTTCAAGCTATCGCCCGATGGCACGAAGCTGCTGTTGAGCTACGAGGTCTTCACCGACTGCGCCGACCTGGCCTGTACCAAGGAGCGCCTGGATGGCCGGGAAAAGGACAAGTCCACTGGCACGGTCTACGACAAGCTGTTCGTCCGTCACTGGGATACCTGGGCCGATGGTCGCCGCAATCAGCTTTATATCGCTGATGCGTCGGCCCCCTCGCCGCCTTTGTTGCTCAGCCGCGGTATTGACGGCGACGTGCCGAGCAAGCCGTTCGGTGGCGAGGACGAGTTCGCCTTCTCGCCCGACGGCAAGACCGTCTACTTCGATGCCCGCATCGCCGGCACGACCGAGCCATGGTCGACCAACTTCGACGTCTACAGCGTTCCGGCTGATGGCTCGGCTGCGCCGACCAACCTGACGACGGACAACCTCGCGTGGGACGCTAACCCGCTGGTGTCGCCGGACGGAAAGACGCTTTTCTATACAGCCATGAAGGATCCGGGCTCGGAAGCCGACCGTTTCGGTATCTGGGCGCTGGATATCGCCACGGGCGCGAAGCGCGAGATCGATCCGTCGTGGGACGCTTCGGCAAGCAGCCTGCAGATTTCGGCGGACGGCAAGACGCTTTACACCACGACCGACGACAAAGGCCAGCATCCGCTGTTTGCTGTGGACGTCGCGACCGGTAAGGCGACCATCCTGGTGACCGACGGTGCGGTGGGTGGCTTCTCTGCGGGCACGAAGAAGATCCTGTTGACGCGCGACGACCTCAAGCGTCCGGCGGATCTGTATACCGCCGACCTTAAGGGGAAGGGCCTCAAGCAGGTATCGCACTTCAACGCCAAGCGCATCAAGGGCGCGCAGACCGGTGACTTCGAGTTCTTCACCTTCAAGGGTGCGAACAACGACAGCGTGCAGGGCTACGTGGTCAAGCCGGTCGGCTACAAGAAAGGTAACACCTATCCGGTCGCCTTCATCATTCATGGCGGCCCGCAGGGCGCGATGACCAACAGCTGGAGCTATCGCTGGAACGCCCAGACCTATGCGGGGCAGGGCTTCGCGGTGGTGACGGTGAACTTCCACGGTTCAACCGGATACGGTCAGGCCTTCACCGATGCGATCTCGGGCGACTGGGGCGGCAAGCCGCTGGAAGACCTGAAGCTCGGCTGGAGTGCCGCGCTGTCGAAGTACAGCTTCCTCGATGGCGATCGTGCCTGCGCTCTGGGCGCGAGCTACGGCGGATACATGGTGTATTGGATCGCCGGTGTGTGGAACCAGCCCTGGAAGTGTCTCGTCGATCACGACGGCGTCTTCGATGCGCGTGCCATGTACTACGACACCGAAGAACTCTGGTTCGAAGAGAAAGAGAACGGCGGTACGCAGTTCGATCATCCGGAGAACTACGAGCGTTTCAACCCGATCAATCACGTGAAGGACTGGCGCGTGCCGATGCTGGTGATCCACGGCGGTAAGGACTTCCGCATACCGGAAACGCAGGGACTGGGTGCGTTTACGGCGTTGCAGCGTCGTGGCATTCCGAGCAAGCTGTTGCACTTCCCGGATGAGAATCACTGGGTGGTGAAGCCGCAGAACAGTGTTCAGTGGCATGAGACGGTGAATGCGTGGTTGAAGGAGTGGACGGCTCCCGGGGCTGGCGCGAAGTAAGCGTAGTCATTGAGCGGCGGCCTTAGGGTCGCCGTTCTTTCATCGACGAGGAGGTGGTGTATGAGGGGCCGGGGCAATGAGCGTATTTTTTCGACGCGGGATAAGCGTGTTTTCCAGGCATGTGGGATAGTGCTGCTCGTCGGGGCGCTCGCGGTGGCTGTATCGCAGATCCGGCCGGCTGACGACTGGATTCATATCCTTGGCACCTTGTCGATCGCCGTCGGGTTCGTGGCGGCCTTCGGCATTTTGCCGACGCTTATGACCCGGGATCTCGTGCGGACAGCCGACGGCGCATTGCGGTTGGGCGCTGACCAGTGTGGAAGTCTTGTGAGGGCATACGGGCACGATGCATACGGTCAAACCGAACTGGTCGGTGACAGCTGATGCGCCGCTTTTTTTTGTTAATGTTTCTTGCCGCGCTTTTTGCTAGTGATTGTGTAGCTAGCGATCAAGGAAGTTTGGAGGCTGCTTTCTTTCGCGGGCGCACCTATGTCCAGCGTATGTCAGAGTTTCGAAACTATCGGGTTGACACTCAGTTAGAGCTGTTCTTCTACGGGAACCAAGTGATTCATCCCCCGGCGACTTACCTTGCCTCATGTTTCGCGATGAACGGGCCATCTGGCGTGAGGGTGATTCGGCGGAGGCTCTCCGGACATCTTACGACTCTAGAGATGCGCGATATCGCTTTGCTCCTTGAGACGATGCAAGCTATGGGCACCTACAGCGTTCGTGACGATGAGACGCTCATGGCTGCAATAGAGAAAAGCGTGTCGGAAGTTGCAGAAGGCGGATGGAAAGAGTCCATTGACGGCATGGTTGAGCAGATCAAGAGCGGGCGCGTTCGCGTTCGATCTGTTAATTCCCATTGCGGGGTTCGAGAACGAGTCGAAGGCAAGGGTATCGATCGGATCGATGCCCAAAAACAGATTGAGTAGCACCCCGGTTTCGAGTCAATCCACTGCGGGAATGAGATTGGACATGAAGAAGCGTTTTTTAAGAACAGATCATTGGCTTCCTGCGTGAGCCCAAGGCAGGCATGCCGATTCATGACCGGAAAAGAGCAAGAGAATCTTATGAAAAGGCTTTCTTTGTATCTGTTGTTTTTTGTCCTAGGCGCATCGTTCGGTATGCTTCTCTGCTGGTATGCCAGTCCTGTATGGTCGTACAACGAAGCGATTCGCTCTCGCGAGGATCTCGTGGATGCTTCGGTGTTGCAGTTTCGGGGTGGGCGGGTCGCCGAAGCGGCGGTACTGATGCAGCAAGCCAACGAGGTCGCGTCGCGGCCGGATCAGTCTTGGCCATTTCTGTTTCCCTGGCACGCGGCGGTTCTGCGTGTAACGGGGGTCTTTTCCGGCATTCACGTTTCGAAGGAATATCGCGCGGCAGAGACCGCCTATCTCTTTCGCATGTCTGGCCAGCATGATCGTGCTGGTCCGTATTACGAGCGCTTGCAGAAACAACGCGGCCGAACAACCGAGCAGTTAGACGTTTCGGCTTCCGCGTTCCTGCGTTCTGCATCAGCGTTCCAAGAGGAACAGGTGAAAGAGTGAGCTCAGAGAACTACGGGAAGTTCGGCTGCCTTTTCGAATCAAAAAAAGTATTGACCGCTGTGCAGTGGAGCGATCGCTTATAGAGATCCGTTCATCTGGCGCCGGCGCATTCTTGATGCGTACGCTCGCCTGCATCTAGAGGGGGCATTTAGCATCGCTCAGGTACGTCGGGAGGGCCTCGACCGTTTTGGGGCGGGATCTACGTCTCAACGGCTGAGCATGCATCGTCCGATCCATATGGGTATCGCTTTGTGCCGCGAGCGTCGAAAGACGCTAATTCAATGACTAATCGGTTTGCACAACAGTGGACGCGCATTCCTAATGTATTCAAGCGTGGCGCCGGAAGTGCGATTTTCGGTGCCCGCCGCGCGGCTGACTCCGGTAATTGAGGAAACTATGCGTTTAAGAAGCCTGTTCAGTTTTTCGCGAGAGCGAGTGCTTCCTTTCGAAGCTGAGGTTCTTGCGGCACTCGAGCTGTCTTTTTCTCCTGCGCTACTGCCGCGACTGAGGGCGCAGTTGGGTGAAATAAACAAAGTTCAGCGGTTGACCAAGGGTCGAGAAGTCAACTTCTATCGAATGAAAATGGGGCGGCCCAGTTTTGACGGGGCAGCCCGCATTCCGACGGAGCACCTCGAGGCCGTAGTGGCACAAGTTAAAGTTAGACTATTAAGCACTGACGATCTAATCCAGGTTTCTGTAGCCTTGAGCAAGTCGGTACCTTGACAGGCTAATTTTAGGGAGAACTTCGCTGTCGAGTCGTGTCTGATCTCGCACGACGTCTTGAGTCCGGTTGGCGCTTCGCAAAGGCCGCAGGGAACGGCTCCTTCGGGCCTCGCTCAATGGTGTTTGGATGGGGCGATAGACTCTTGGCGGGAGGCGATTGGCGCGGCCGATCGTTCTGTCAAGCTGTCAAATTTGCGGACCGCCCTGCCGCGAGATTACCTCGACGTCCTTGAGATATCTGATGGATTCTCGTCCGGTCGGGTCAGGGTGAACGGAGCGGCAGAACTCGGACCGACAGCAATGGATCACGGAAGCATGGTTTTTTTGGCTGAAGTTGGTGAGATCTTTGGTGTCGGTGTACCTCAAGATGTCCCGAGCTTCGCGCTTCAGATAGTAGATTATTCAACAGGCGACATCTCGTATGCGGTCAGCATCGAGCTTCGCGATGCCATAATCGAGGGGATTATTTTGTCTGACCAGCGATCAAATCGACAGCGATAAAAGCTTTGCTCCGTGGGTATAGGGGAGTTCCGTTTGGGTTCTAACGTGTAATGAACGGAATGCGGGTTAGATGGAAGGCTGCCTCCGCGGAACGGCCGGCAGCCTAGCCCATGCCTTCTGCGTGGTGACGCCGAGAACGAGGCGTGTGAATGTCAGCTTTTTAGTGTGCGGGCTGTTGATTTGTCGCCTCCCGGCAGGCTGATGCGCATGGGGATCCAGTGCACCGCCCGGGCACACGCCCGGAAGTGCTGGGAGCGGGACAGGATCTGATGCATCATGGCTGTCCATTGTGCAGGGGATAGCCATGGAGACGAAGGGGGTGCATGTGTCGGGTGCTCAGGGAATAGAATAAGCCCTGTCCCCGTTAGGGATTTCCAGGCGATATGTGGGGAATGCGCGAAATCAGCTAGTTGAAGTCAAGGAGGGTGAAACTACTGTCCTCTCATTCAGTTACGACCCGTTGGGGCGAAGGGCGACAAAGAGTACGAGCGGAGCTGTTCCCACCCGCTATCAATGCGACGGCATCGATGTTGCCAGGACATCGGGTGGCAACGGGTCGAGATCCTACGTCAACGGCCCTTTCGTCGACGAGCATCTCTGGGCCAGAGGTGCGACCAGTGACTTCTTTCTCGCCGATGGTCTGAACAGCACCGTAGGGCTTGCCGATCCGGGCGGAGCCTTGATTGGAAGGCTTAACTACGGTGAGTATGGCAGTACGACCGGCCAGGCTTCGGTCCAGGAGCGGTTCCTTTACACAGGTCGCGAGATGGATGACGACGATTTCTACTACTATCGCTTCAGATACTATGAGCCGTCGCTTGGTAGGTTCATCAGCGAAGACCACACACGATTAGCTGCAGGACCTAACTTGTACGGATATGTCCTTCAGGATCCGATCAATAACATCGATCCCTTGGGCCTCTGGACTCTTCAGATCGGATTTCAGGTCAGTTACTCGGTAACTTTCTTTGGGGTCGGAGTTTCTGGCACGCTTGGTATGGGCGCAGCCATCGACGGGCATGGAAACGTTGCCGCGTTCTCATACGATGGGCTTGGTGGAGCGCTGGGTACGCCGGGCGCGTCGGCTGGCGTGCAGACGGCGGTATCCGACGGCGATACGATTTGCGCTCTAGGGGGCAAGTTCAATAACGCTAGTCTTGGAGGTGGATGGGGGCCTGATGCAACCGGCGACGCTTTCTGGGGGCCGGGCGAGCATGGGCAGCCCGTGGTGGGCGCAGGGGTAACCATCGGTGCCGGTATAGGAGCCTCGGGATCTGTAGGTCAGACCGATACCACCCTAGGCGATGTGGGGCACTTATGGTGAGCCTTGCAAGATGGAGGGATGTTGCCGGTGGAATCGCGGCATCGTCCTTCGTTGTCGGAAAGCTGATATATGGGAGCATCTTGCAGACCGCACCTCGCACTCAAGATGCTGTTCACAGTATTGCGGTCCCTTTTAAAAGTTACACTGTGTACCTGAGCGAGTCTCAAGAAAGATGGAATGATGGACCTACGATGGTCGCGGTAAGCTTTGCCGCAGTGGCATGTGTACTGACTGTGATCATCTGGTCCCGCGATCGTTGATACGGATATATGCACTGCTACGTCATTCATCGCTTTGGTGGGTACAGCAAAGAAAAGCACGTGCCGTGCTTCGTGGCGGGGATGACGTGAACTGGGCAAGCAGTAAATTCTACGTATACGCCAAAATCCGTGACTGGAATTTTCGTTTGCAAGACTGCGTACGGGCGGTTACGAGTGTTCCCTGTGAGCTCTCGAACTGGTCGCCAAACTACCGGCGACACCCGCCGATCGACACGGAGGGGCGCGAGGCGTCCGTAGGGGCGCTAAATGTTGTCTTCGGGCCCAACATGCAGATAAGGAGCACGTGCCTTACGAAGAGGCTGGTGCGTGTACCGCGGAATGCTGCACGTACGGCCGATGGATTGCCCGAACCGACACTGTCACGCGCAAAGCCCCCTCTGACACAGCCGCGTCATCGGGTATGGTGCGGCGAGGGGAGGTTGTGCAGGCGATGCGTGGGACAGTGGTAACGACGGTGCCCGGTGTGACCCGCGTCGTGGCCCCGGTGAAGCTGGGCTACAAGAAGGGCGGAGACGCACCTCTGCTTGATCTGGTGCCTGGCGGTGACGCTGTACCCCGTGGGGGAAGCCTGCGATCGCTTCTGGTATCGCGGTGAAGTCTATTCGGATCAGATCGACCTGCCGGAGGACGCCTTCGGCGATCCACCTTTCAGCAAGCAGCTGAAGGTGATCTCGCGGCCCGTGTATGCCTGGTGGGCCGAGGTCCGGCTGACGTCGGGGCGGACGGGGTGGGTCGTCGTCGATGCGACGTCCCCCCAAATTTGAGTAGCGCCCCGGTTTCGAGTTCAATCCCCCACGAGAAGGAGATTGGACGTGAAGAAGCGTTTTACCGAAGAGCAGATCATTGGCTTCCTGCGTGAAGCCGAGGCGGGCATGCCGGTCAAGGACCTGTGCCGCAAGCACGGCTTCAGCGAGGCGTCGTACTACCTTTGGCGAAGCAAGTTCGGCGGCATGAGCGTGCCCGAAGCCAAGCGGCTGAAGGATCTGGAGTCGGAGAACGGCCGACTTAAGAAGCTGCTGGCCGAGCAGCTCCTGGAAAACGAGGTCATCAAGGAAGCGCTGCGAAAAAAATGGTGAGCGCACCGGACCGGCGCGAGCTGGTGCGCTATCTGATCGGCCGAGAACTGAGTGAGCGTCGGTCACTAGCGATCGCCGGCATAAGCGCAAGCGCTTACCGATACCAACCGCGGCGCGACGCTAACGTCGAGCTGCGCGAGATGATCTGCGCGCTGGCGAATCGCCAAAAGCGCTACGGCGTCGGCATGATCTACCTCAAACTCCGCCAGGCCGGTCAGATGGTCAACTACAAGCGAGTTGAGCGCCTGTACAAGGAGGCGAACCTGCAGGTGCGCCGACGCAAAAGGAAAAAGGTGCCCCCGGCCGAAAGGCAGCCACTGCTCCGGCCCGCAGCGGCGAACGAGGTTTGGTCCATCGATTTCGTCTTCGACCGCACCGCCGAAGGGCGCGTCCTGAAGTGCCTGACGATCGTCGATGACGCCACGCATGAGGCAGTCGCCATCGAGATCGAGCGGGCGATCTCAGGTATCGGCGTAACGCGCGTCATGGACCGCCTGGCCGTCACACGGGGCCTGCCGAAGATCATTCGCAGCGATAACGGAAAGGAGTTTTGCGGCAAGGCCATGGTCGCGTGGGCACACGAACGCGGCGTGCAGCTGCGCCTGATCGAGCCTGGCAAGCCGAACCAGAACGCCTACATCGAATCGTTCAACGGAAGGCTTCGCGATGAATGCCTCAACGAACACTGGTTCCCCAGCCTGCTGCATGCCCGGGCCGAAATCGAAAGCTGGCGACGGGAATACAACGAAGAACGACCGAAGAAGGCGCTCGGCGGGTTGACTCCCGCGGCTTACGCGAAACAGTTACATTAACCCCGGACTCAAATCGGACCGCTACTAAAGGCGGGGGGACGTCGCCTGAGCCTCAGGCCCCACCGCCTCCCGACAACCACTTCCCTTGGGCCGGGATGGATTTCTCCGGCGCGGGCTTTCAATAGCTACCGGGTTTTAAGCTATGGATGACAGTGCTACATTCAAATATGGGAGGCTTGCGTGGCTGGTGCTGCTTGTTTCGCTGGCCATAGTCAGCATGGCGACCTATGCATTCATCCGCGCAGCTCAGCAATTTCGACCGGGTGACTTGCCTTTCTTCATCGTGGGTATCCCCTTAGTCACCGTATGTGTGGTCAGCCCTCTTCTCGCCTATCGAGACGTAGTAATTTCTTCCAAAGGGATCGGAAGATCCTTTTTTGGAGTTTGCACGGGTCTCATTCCCTGGGAACGCGTTACCAGCGTTCGTTGCGGCGTCCTGTCTGGGAATGACCAGTCGGTCAATACATACCATCTCCGTGTCGGCAACCGCGCCATCTTCGGAGGGGTACGTTTGATGACGATGATTGACGACGTCGACGAACTGATAGCGAAAGTCAGTGCGGAAGTCGAGCGACGCGCGATTCCCGTGACAGCTTGGCATGCTAATAAATTGGTTACCTTGGAGCGGTTGCCACCCCCGATAAAGGGACCGGCGGCGTGGGAATGAGTTTTAGAGAGGGTTCCGGACAATCTCGTCACGTCACGTCGTTAGCAAGAACCCATGACAAGCGTCATGATGGCCGTTGGATCGCCCTACTTTCATAGACACTCAGTAGCCGGTTTGCACGGAATGCCGGTCGCGTTCTACCGGTGATAGATCGGCGGCCAAATCATGTCGGCGTACTGGATTGCAGAAGATCTCGATGTAGTCAAATATATCCGACGATGCGGCCGCGCGACGGGGATAGATCCGGCCCTTAATTTGGTCCTCCCTCAGCAGGCTAAAGAACGTCTCAGCAACGGCGTTGTCATGGCAGTTGTGACCTGCCCCCACTGGGCCATACCACGTGAAGCTGTAAAGTTCGTCGACCACGAGGACGAACATGAAGAAGAGTCGTTTCACCACCGAGCAGATCATTGGCTTCATCAAGCAGGCCGACGTGGGAATGGTGGTCTCGGAGCTGGCCCGGCAGCATGGCTTCAGCCCCGCGAGCTTCTACGCCTGGCGGGCCAAGTACGGCGGCATGGAGGCCGAGGACGCCAAGCGACTGAAGGAATTGGAGTCCGAGAACGGTCGGCTTAAGCGTCTGCTCGCAAAGGCCCATCTGGACATCGAGGCTCTGAAGGTCGGGTTCGGGGTAAAACGCTAGCGTCGCAACGCAAGCGCGAGGCAATCCGGCGCATGTGCGAGTTGACGCCGATCAGCGAGCGCCGGGCTTGCCGCCTTCCGGGGCTGTCCCGCGATGCTTTCCGTCATGAGCCGATACCCACGCCCGCCACGCAGGCGTTGTCGCTGCGACTGGTCGAGTTGGCGCAAGCACGCCGCCGCTTCGGTTACCGCCGCCTGCACGACCTCTTGAAGCCGGAATTCCCGACGGTGAACCAAAAGAAAGTGTATCGCCTGTAACAGGAGGCCAAGCTGTCGGTGCGCCGTCGCCGTAAGGCGAAGCGTCCAGTCGGCGAGCGCCAGAAGCTGCGCGTATCACGCCGGCTGAACGAGACCTGGAGCATGGGCTTTGTCTTCGATGCACTAGCCCACGGGCGCCGGATCAAGTGTCTGACTGTAGTCGATGACTTCACTCGTGAGAGCGTGGATATCGCCGTGGATCATGGTATCAGCGGTGCCTACGTCGTACGGCTTCTCGATCAGGCTGCCTGCTTCCGTGGCTATCCACGCGCCGTACGAACGGACAACGGGCCGGAATTCACCAGTCGCGCTTTCATCGCCAGGACGCAGCAGCATGGCATCGAGCACATCCTCATCGAACCGGGCTGCCCTACGCAGAACGGCTACATCGAAAGCTTCAACGGCAAGTTCCGCGACGAGTGTCTAAATGAGCACTGGTTCACGTCGCTGACCCAAGCGCGTGACGTCATTGGAAGCTGGCGTCGGGATTACAACGAGGTTCGGCCCCATGGCAGCTGTTGCCGCATCCCACTATCGTAATTCGCTGCCCATCACCGCGCACAATCCGACAACAACAGTAATCTTCAACCCCGGACTTTCACTGTGATCACTGGTACGGCGGCTGGGGGCAGGTCACCAGCCCTGGGTCACGTTGCAGTCTTCGAATGTCTCGATTCCGACATCGGGGCTGAAATAATTCGTTTACGCACCAGGAAACGCGTTGCTGTTTCAGGGGCTGTTCTACTCCAGCGGCCAGTCATCGATCCATTTACCCAGCCTGTCGGGCACCGGTACGTACCTGGTGCTGTTCTCGGTCGGTCAGGGAAGCGCCAGTTTCACGGCCGGTGTCCAGAGCGCAACGAAAGTGACGGACGCGGTCACCACACTCTCGGTTCAAGGGGCATCGCAGAGCGTGCGTGGCACGTTCTCGGCGCAGGGCGGCGACACGCTTGCTCTGAAGATCGTCGGCGCCACCACCAGCCCGGTCAACGCGAACGTCGGTTATGAAATACAATCGTTTTCCTTTTGTCGGTCGAGAGTTGGACGATGACGACTTATACTATTTTCGCTCACGCTATTATCGGCCGTCACAAGGTCGATTCATAAGCGAGAAATCTATTGGTTTCGCATCTGGCCAGCGAAACCTATACCAATACGTTGATGGATCTCCGACTAACTATATGGATCCCACGGGTCATTGCCCGCAGTGCATCGTTGGAGCCGTCATCGGCGGTGTCGCAGGGGGCCTTTCTGGTGGTGGGCGAGGCGCGCTTGCAGGCAGCATTATCGGTGCGGTGACCGGCGGTTGCGGTGCGTTGGCTGGCCCGGCAGCGGGTGCGGCTCGTGGCGATGCCATGACCGGTGTCGTTGGTGAGGCCGTTGCAGCGATGGTGGGGACTTCGGTTCGCGGGCTAGCTACGGGCGTGTATGTCGCAGCATCGGGCTAAGTCAGTACTATGGCCGGGAACGTAACCGCCGGTAAACCAGCTAACAAGCGCGCCGGGTGCGACGCTGCGTTCGGTTTTGCCGCACCTTGCCGTTCCGGTGAAGCGTTAGTCGCCACGCAGGTCGCGGAGTCTTCGTTAGTCACTGGCGGTGCCCTCGGAAGAGCGTCGCGAATTATCGGTCCTGTGGCTAGCGCCGCAGATCCACTCGGTGATTGCTGGACTCAACCCCCGCCCGGTGGTTATCACTTTCCCTACGGCAGCATGTATTTTTGATGCATATGAGAAATGTAGACGTCTTTAAGTACGGTTCGGCACGCTGGCTTGTCCCGCTGATGAGTCTGTCCATGCTCGCCGTTATTGGGTTTCTAACTACGCGTGTGTTCGAGCAGTGTCGCGAGGGCGATGGATGCATTCATTTGTGGTTCCTGTCAATGTGCGCTTTGCTGTTCATTTGGCCACCGCTTGCATACCGTGATGTAGTTGTGTCGACAGAGGGTATCGGACGCGCCTTCCCTGGGCTGCCAGGCCGTTTGGTCCCTTGGGGAGAAATCGTATCTGTTCGCTGTTTTTTTCTTACGGGCCCGGAGGGAAGGGCAAAGTCCTACCAGTTGCAAACCAGGCGCGGGAGCGACTTCGGGGCCGTGACAGTAAGAACCGTCATCGCTGATATTGATCGTTGGGTTGCTTTTGTGGATGCTGAAATCGCGCAGAGAGGTATACCGATTATGGCTTTGAAATCCGGAGTACTTACAAAACTCGAAAGATTGCCACCGCCGCTCAAGGGGCCTGAAGCATGGCGGTGAAGATTCGCCATCTCACCAAAACTGTAGTGATCGTTGCATGCCTCACTGTGGACCGCCCAGACTTTCGTATTCCAATAGGGCCGTCGTCCATGTCGCATCGTTCGATGGCACCGATGGGTGCGAGTGAGATTCAGAGAACGTGCGCATCACATGGAACGGCATTTGGGGTCAGAGCTAGACGATCATGAAAAATGTTGAAGTGTTCAAGTTTGGGGTCATGCGTTGGCTACTCCCGATAGTTTCTCTGGGAGTGATCGTTTTTTTTGTCGCCGCGATCGTCGACTTGACCCCGAAAGACCGCTCGGAACACTGGTTTCTGGTGCAGGTGCTTTTCCCCTTCGCCGTCATTTTCCATGTGTGTCTGGCGATGATATGTCGCGATGTGGTGATCTCGACCGAAGGCATTGGACGGTCCTTTCTTGGATTGCGAGGGCGCTTTCTACCGTGGGACGCCATCAGTTCCGTTGACTGCTGTCCGCTCCCTTCGTCAGATGGAAAGGTGAAGTACTACCACCTAAGGTGTGGGGGTCAGCGACGCCGCGGCGGCGTTACCCTGTGGAGCGCGATCGATGACGTCGAGCGGCTTGTCTCTCTGATCGAGGTCGAGATCAAGCAGCGGAAGATTCCCATTCTCAAGCGCAATGCGCTGGACACCGGGATGGTTGAGATGGAACGGATGCCGTCACCGGTCACAGATTACAGAGCATGGATCTGAGTGAGTAATGCATATGGTGAGGTCTA
Organism: Luteibacter sp. 1214; assembly: GCF_031455395.1. NCBI lineage: Bacteria > Pseudomonadati > Pseudomonadota > Gammaproteobacteria > Lysobacterales > Rhodanobacteraceae > Luteibacter > Luteibacter sp. 1214. The sequence goes on along the minus strand of NZ_JAVDSQ010000011.1, from coordinate 62,762 downwards.
CACTCGATGCGCTAGCAAGAGCGTTCGTAGCGATCTGCCTGCTTCTGCTATTTGTCGACCTCCACCTCACGTCGGTCTATTATCCCGGGGCTCCCCGTGTGCCCGACGCGTCCCATGGGGTGCCGGTAGCGTGCAAGGGGGGGCATGATTTATGTGACGAGCCAGCAGCAGGACATGATCACCTACGCTCTAATTGCCGGCCTGTGCGCAGGTGGCGTAGCGGTGGTGCTTTGGCTCGTCGATTGGTGCATCGACCGACGGAGGTCGGGTAATGAAACGTAGAACTGTATGGTTCGCAGTGACTGCCATTGTCTCCTTCGGCTCTGGCGCATTTTCGATGCTTGCGCTCGCATGTCTGTCGAGCGGTCACTGGGCATCTCTGGAATACGTCTACAAAGCATACGAACTCCGCCTCGACGGCGGCGAGGCCGCCGATAAGCAGGATTGGCGGAGCGTCGACCGGTCCTTCAGCGCGGTGCTGAAAGTGAAGGGCACAGAGGCTGATAACTGGCCCTGGTACTTTCCGTTGATCGGGTGGACCCATCTGGACTATACACAGGGGCCTGGCTTGTCCTACCAGACGGACGACCTGGAGATCGCAGCCTACGCTGCCTCACGCTCAGGCGACGAAGCGAGGGCTTCAGCAATCTACGGAAAACTTGAAAAGATCAGTCCCGGCACGGCAAGGAATGCATGGGACGCCCTCGCGCTCCGTTCTCTCGCGCATTTCGCTGATGCCGCTGACATATCCCGGAGGGGGAAGGCTCCCAGGATGGCCAGTGATCCTGTCCTCAATCCACCCGCCCCCCAATAAATATCCGGCCTTCCAGTCGTGAGATATACAGGTACCATTGAATGTGGATGAGGCGGATAACACATTGGGACACGGGACGATGGGCGCTTTACGCGGTGCTCTCGGGTTTCGCGTCCTGCTTGATGTTTTTTCTGTGCATTGCGCGCGCTCGCTACTGGTACAAGCGTGCCTGGAGTTCTGGGCTACCGGAGGGCTCATATAATCTGGCTATTGCTTACAGGTAGCGTGGCTTGATAGCAGCACCTGATCGCTGCACATGGGGATCCAGTGCGCCGCTCAGGCACACGTCCGGATGTGCTGGGAGCGGGACAGGATCTGATGCATCATGGGCGCGCATGGAGTAGGGGATAGCCATGGTGATGAAGGGAGGTATGTGTCGGGTGCTCGCCGCTTTGCCGTGCCTGGCCCTGACGGCGCAGGCATCTGCAAGCGACCTGAGCGTTTCCGGTCGTATTGAAAGTGGTTCCGTGGGCAGCGAATGCGTAGCGCAGCTTGTCAGGCCGGGAGCGATCATCGCAGAACGGCCTGTATCAGGAAATTTCAACGTCCGCTTCAGTGCGGAAGGGACGGGCGGTGCGTATCTGGTTGATTTGGTCTGTGATGGGTACCGGGTATACACGTCCCATCCCGTCGACCTTAAGTCGCGATCGCAGGTGCTCACCGTAGGAACCATCCACGCCGATCATCCATTCGATAGCGACGGCTGCGGGCAGCTGCGAGGTCAGGAGGCGGAAGCCGCAGTTCAACCCATGCGTCTTGCATTTGAGAAAGAGCGAGATATTCCGCTGGCTAAACTCAGTTTCGGGCCACCGATGGCTTGTTCAAAGGAGACGTATGTAATCGTGGAAGCCTTAGACGAGTACATTGGTCCCGGGATGCACTGGATCATATCCACCTCCGCCGTTGATGGGCGCACTAGAGTCGTGCGAGGCCTTTGATCATGATGCAGCCCTCGGACCTTCGTTCATGAATGACGTTGAGGTCTTCAAGTTCGTGGTGCATCGCTGGCTCATCCCGGTCCTGAGTGTGGGTATGATCGTTTTCACGGTCTTCCTGATCGTCGACTCGACCCCGAAGGACCTTTCGGAGCATTGGTTCGTCGTCCAGGTCTTACTACCGCTTTTTGCCTTTTCAAACATTTTTACGTTCTTGCCACTACGTGACGTGGTGATTTCGAAAGAAGGTATCGGGCGGTCCTGTCTAGGGATACGAGGGCGCTTTGTCTCTTGGGAAGCTATCAGTTCGGTCGACTGCTCCCCGCTCTCATGGCCGAGCGGTAAGGCAAAATTCTATTTCCTGAAATGCGGTGACCGGCGCCGTTTCGGGGGTGTCACCGTATGGAGCGCCATCGACGACATCGAACGGCTGGTTGCTCTGATGGAAGTGGAGATAAGGCAACGGAAGATTCCGATTCTAAAGCGCAATGTGTTGGGCACGGGAATGGACGAAATGGACCGGATGCCATTACCCGTCACAGGCGGCGACGCGTGGAGGTAGCACTCGAATATGATTCTTAACGAAAGGGAGGTTTCCGCTGTCTCCGCGTTGTCGCGGGATGAGCGTCTTGGATATTTTATCAAGCGAGCGGCAGATTTCGAGCAGGTTTGGGGTATCGACGAAGCAGGCTGGGTGCTATCTGCGCTCAACGACGGTCGGCCTGTGTTTCAGCTTTGGCCGTTTGCAGACTACGCGGCGTTGTGTTGCGTGGGTGAGTGGGCATCCTGTGCGCCCAAAGCGATCGATCTCGATGACTTCATGGAATCCTTTCTGGCCGACTTTGAAGAGAGCGGGATGCTGATCGGCATCTTCTATACGCCACATGATGCAGGAGCCATCCTTACTGCCAGCGAGCTTCGCGGTTTCCTCGAAGATGAACTGCAGAAGTACTGATATGCACGTCGTAAGAGACGAAGCGAGTATTTCAGCACGCTACGGGAAATGAGAAAAGATCAGCCCGAGCACGGCAATCGCAGGAGGGCGATGACATGTCGGGGCACGGGACTATGCCCGCTTTAGGCGGTGCTCTCGGGTTTCGCCTCGTGCTCGACTTTTTTTCTTTTGCATTGCACGCGACTGGATGATCTCGTCGCTGAGTCATTCCGATTCTCAGGTCACCTAATCGCAGGCAGTGCAATCCTTTTCTTCCTTTCCGTTGAGCGGCAGCGAGAACGCGATGCTTTTGAAGCTCCGAGACACATGTCTTTATGTAGCCGTCTTCGCATTCGTCATACGAGTGATCATCTTCGGCTCGGGGGGCGATAACTCGGGTCGGAGCCCGGATCCGGTGCGCGTGGTCGCCGTTCCGTTCAAGGCATTTTCCGTATATCTTGCCGAGCGAGAGGTAGCCCGGACTGAGGGCGCCATGTCGCTGTCAGTCGATTTGGCGGTCGCGGCGATGCTGGTCACTCTGGTTCTTTGGGTCAAAGTATTTCGGACCCAAGATTGCACCGTTGCTGAAGGCGGGGGGGAACTTGTGCCGACCCATCTCTTTTCTCGCATCATTATCTGCACCGCATGCTCAGCGATAAGCTGGTCATACGCGAAAGGCCTTGCAGCGTGAACTCAAACCTTAAAATCATCGCTTCGCTTGCATTTTTTGCCCTCGCCCTCACTGGAAACTGTATCCATGCGAAATCGGCTTCGACGTCACACGATAGTTCTGACACACACCGAGTTGAAGTGGCACTAGCCTGCGATGAAGAGACCTCGTTATCCGCGAAGGCGCTATATGCCTGGGATGCGCGTTACTTTGCCGGTCCTTCGGCGAAAGAATGTGTAGACAAATCCGCCCTTATCACAATCGTGCCGAAGAAGGTTCGCGTTGAAAGGGACAAGTTTTCTGAGTCAGATGTGGTGGTCGTTGAGATGACCTCGTCCGATGGGTCGGCGTTGACGCGACTAACATCGGAGGCCGTGAAGCATGGCTCTCGCCGGGAGTTTGTGCTGATTGGCGGGAAGATAGTCATAAGCGCATTCGTATACGCGCCGTTCGAGGGGAGTGAGTTGTGGCTCGATCCCTCGTCGGATGACTATGCAAGGGGTATCTCCGCGCTTCTTTCCCCTGACGGGAAGAATTGAGAATATTCATTGGATAACAACGCATGCACGCTGACGAGCTTGGGCATTACTTGGAGAAGAAGGGGCTGCTTCACGACTGTCTCTTATCGTGGCGCGACCTGGGCGAGGGTCGGATATCCGTCGAGGTGTCCGATGTCAATGCGGCGACTCACGGTCTGCCCGAGTACCCAGGTGCCAGTCGTTTGATCCTGGAGCTGGAGGGCGTTTGCGTGAAGGAAATGGTCGCGCCAGCCGATGAGCTGAGGGTATTCGAGGCGTCGGCGAGGTTGTCCGGTGAGGCGGCCTCCCTCGGCGAATTCAGGGTGACGTTCTGGCCGGCAGGTCATATGACACTCTCGTTCGCAGCTGCTCGAGTGACGGAGCGACCTGTCAGAGAACTGAGCCCGAGGTAGTCCGGCTGATGGGCCGTGTCTCTCGGCACGGGATAGCATCGGTCAGCTGCCTGGTTGGAGGCGGCTTCAAGAGGATTCAGACACCGATGCGGGCCGGCCACGCCTTTCGCTGGCCGGCCCGCAAAAATCACATCCGCGGACAAAAATTATCCGCAATCTTCCCCGCCCGTTCGTTCTCCACCCGCAGATGAAAGTCCCGCAACATCCGGTTCTTCGTCATCTGAAACAACCGCACATCCCCGGTCGCTCCCGGCTCATAAACTGAGGCGTACATGTACGACGGGACAAATGTGGTTGAAGAGACGATCGAAGGCGTCAGGTTCCCGATACTTCCGGGGTTTGGCGATGACGAGCGCTTCTCCCGCGGTTGAGCAGGGAATACACAGTTTTTGTTGGTGGATGGGCTAGGTGGCTCGATCTCGCTTACGGACACCCAGTCGAATGTCGTCAAACGCTATGCGTACGACGCGTACGGTAAAAGCTCGGACCTCGGGGCACCTTTGGAAAACCGTTATGGCTTCACTGGTCGTGAAGCGGACGATGAGAATCTTTTATTCTACCGGTCACGGTACTATCGACCATCGGAAGGGCGGTTCATCAGTGAGGATACTTTTGGTCTCGCTGCGGGGCGATAGCTGGCGGTGCGGTTGGGGCTCTGACGGGGGCTTTTGCTCCGTATGCTCTCGGTGCACTCGTTGAGTCAATTTCTGTGGGTGGTGCGGCATTCGGCGCTGGCGCGGCTGGCAGCTCTGCAGCTGGCGCAGCGGGCGGTGTGGCGGGTAATATGCTTGTAAACGCGCTTTCCGGTAAGCAGCTAACGAAAGGCAACGGCCTTGCAGCCGCTTTAGGAGCCCTGCCACCACTCGCTAGCGGGGAGGCGTTTCTTGTCGGCGCTGGGGGCGGTGAAGCGCTTGGCCTTACAGCGGTTGGTGAGAACGTTTTTGGAGGCTTGACAGCGTTGTTGGGGATTGTTGCTAGTCTCTTGGATCCAAATTCCGAGCACGGACTTTTCCCGCAGAATTCAGATCTCAGCTTCGCTGTGGATCCTTAGTCTCCCACTCCGCAGCCCAACTACACGTACCCGTGGCCCACAATGGCCTTTTGATGACTAACGAAACCCTTTATCGATACGGAAGAGGGCGGTCTAAGTTCTACGCCTTGGCAGCGACTACGATTGTGTTGCTCGTTTCTGCCTGGATGCTGACGTACTCAGTGTCGCGCTTTGGACTGCCTGAAAGTATTACAGCTGCACTTACGCTTTTGGTGATCGATTCGATCCCATTAGTTACACTTCGCGCCGTTCTCGATGTTGGAATAAGCGGTAAATCGATAGACCGTTGCTTTGGCCGATTTTCATGGAAGCGGGTCGCTTGGGACAGTGTGGTCGACGCGACCGAGATTGATTTTTTCCACTCGGGATACGGGCGGATTGTGCGCACCTATCATTTCAGGACCCGCCCGGACGCAGTGATTCCCGCCGTATCGTTTCTCGACACCATAGATGACGTGGAGTCGTTACTTCTTCTGGTGAATCGCACGCTCGCCTCCCGTGGGATTCCGATGTTTCACAAGGTCGGCGAGCGCAGGAATTCCGTCGCTTCACTGACAGTCGGGCCTCAGTGAGCGCAATCTGGGTCAACTCCGCGGACAAAAATTATCCGCAATCTTCCCCGCCCGCTCGTTCTCCACCCGGAGATGAAAGTCCCGCAACATCCGGTTCTTCGTCATCTGAAACAACCGCACATCCCCAGTTGCTCCAGGCTCATACGCCGGCAGATGAATCACATGGATATTCACGTGATAAGCATCCGAGAAAATCTGAAACGCCTTCCGGCAAGCCTGACATGGCGGCTGTGACACCCACGCCGCGATAACCCCGCCCCGTGGAATGTTTCCCGCCAGAATATCGCGCTCGATCGTGCGCAACGCGCGCATCTCCGCGTCATACCCACGTCCGAGACGGGCTGTCGAGTCACCTGCCATCGACTCCTCGAGAATGGAGTGCTCGCCGTCGGGAATCCGCGCATACACGTTCGGATTCACATCGGAGTAGTACTGGGCCCAGTCCGGCATATCGAAGCTCGGTACCGGTACGCCCGTCTCGCGCGGCAGGGCCGCCGCGGCCACGCGCCCGGACAGTCCGTGATAAAGCGTCGTGCGTGGGCGCCCCGTGCTGTCGGTCCACCTGTACTTCACCTGCGCCGCGGTGGCCTTGGCCCATTCCATGCGGAACCCGGTGTAGGCGCGCTCCGTGGTCGTCGCCGGCCCGTGTGCCGCCGCGTAGCGCTGCGCACCGCGAAGGTGGTACTTGAACGTGCTGACCAGATTTTCCTTCGCGGCGAGCATCGCCTCGGGGGATGTCACTTCGATGTACTTCACCGTTCCCGCGACGGTGATGGACGAGGTAAGAAGTAAGGCGACGGCGGCAGCCGCGCGAAATGAGCGAAACGATGTCATACGTAAGTCATCCATGATGGAAGGTTCAGAAGCGGCGGCAGAGAAGTCCGGACGAGCGCTCCTCGAGCGCGAGGGCTTCCTCCTCTTCGATCTCACCGGAGGCGGCGAGATCTTCCGCGGCCAGGGTCTCGACGAATTCCGCGGCGGCAAGGACGTCCAGCACGATACCGAACGGGACGAGGAGGGCGAGCACGTTCGCCAGCGGCGACTTCTCCGGCTGGCGTTCGCGGACCAGGCCGGCCTGCCGGCGAAATTCCTCGTTGTACCAGGCGTAGACCGCGCGGTCGCTCGCGTCGACGAAGCACACCGGGCCCTGCGTGGGATCGAGGCTCGCGACGCCTTCGCGATAGCGGAAGGACTCCGTGCAGGGCGGGGCGACGTACGACTGATTGTCGCGATACGCGGCGGCGACGCGCGCGATGCGGAACGGCGTACCGATCTCGCGCAGGCCGCGAAACGATGGCCGGGCGACGGTGTGTCGGTTCACTTCGCTCTCGAGGACGTCGCGGAGATACTGCGCGTCATAGGTATCGAGTGAGCCGCCAGCCGGGGTGGCCATGAAGCGTTCGAGCACGTCGGGCTCGATGTTGCGGACCTCCTGCTGGTCGACCGGTGTCGCGGCGATCCGTTCGCGCAGGATCTGCGCCGCCACGGCGTACTTGGCGGCAAAGGTGCTGTGTGCGTTGCCAAAGATCGTGAGCGACTGGTTGAAAATGTCCGACTCGACGCCCGCCTTGATCGCGCTCAGGGCCGAATGTTCGGACCCGTAGCCGGGGAAGGCGTGGGGCAGGCCCACGTGCTCGGGGTGCGCCTTCGTGAAGCCGAGGTCCCATTGCAGGATCTCCCACGCCTGCTGCCAGTACAGAGGTCGGCCCGGGCGATCGAGCCGTGCCGCGGCCGCGGAGAACGCGGGATCGATCTGGGCGGCGTCAAAGGCCGCCGGCTCGGTATAAGCGTGTGAGGGCAGGTGGCTCGGGCGGAGCAGGCGCTCTTTCCAGTAAGCGTCGTTGAAGCCGGCATCGTAGGCCTCAGCGGGCGTGTGGCGCTCCGCGAGATAGGCCTTGAGGAAATCGACCGGAGGAAGGTCGGCGGCCATGGCCGGCAAGGGGAGCAGGGCCAGGGCCAGGAGTTTGGGTTTGAGGTGCATGGCATCCGTGTCGGGGGCGTCCCTTCATTGGGACGGGCGACATTGGATCGGATATGCCCTGGACGGTCTGTCGGTGAAGGGGGGTGAAGCGTGTGGTCAGAACCACTTGTTCCGTTTCAGCGCGATGAAGATGCCGCCGACGATGCACGCGACCAGACAGGTGATGGCGGGGTACGCCCAGGGCTTATCGAGCTCCGGCATGTGCGTGAAGTTCATCCCGTACCAGCTGGTGATCAGCGTCGGCGCGGCGAGCATGGCCGCCCAGCCGGCGAGCTTTTTCATCACCTCGTTCTGACCGAAGGTCACCAGCGCCAGGTTGACGCTGATGGCGGCCCCAAGCATTTCCCGCATGGCCGAAATCGACTCGTTCACGCGGAACACGTGATCGTAGATATCGCGGAAGTACGCCCGCAGGTCGTCGTGGATCAGGTGCGGATGCAGACGCACCAGCTGCGCCACGATGTCCTGCAAAGGTACGACCGCCAGCCTCAGCGTCATCAGCTCGCGCTGCATGTCGTACAGGCGCTTGATGGTCTGCCGGTTGTACGTCTCGGCGAAGATGTCGTTTTCCAGCTCGTGCAGCTCTTCCCGGAAGTCGCGCACGATCGGCAGGAAGTTGTCGACGATGAAGTCGAGCACCGAATACAGCGCGTAGCTCGGGCCCATGCGCAGCAGCTCGGGCGACTGCTCGCACGTGCGGCGTGCCGGTGCGTACGACAGCGACGCCCCATGGCGCACCGTCACGAAGTACCTCTGCCCGACGAAGATCTGTGTTTCACCGAAGGCGATGTTGCCACCGACCAGCTGCGCGGTCTGCGCGACGATAAAGAGCGAGTCGCCGTACGTCTCGATCTTGGTGCGCTGGTGAGCCAGCTGCGCGTCCTCGATGGCGAGGTCGTGCAGGTTGAATTCCTCCTGCAACTTCAGCAGCAGGGTTTCATCGGGTTCGTGCAGTCCGACCCAGACGAAGGTGTCCGGTTCCTTGAGGACATCGCTGATGGCTTCGATGCTGATGTCGCCGATACGGCGGCCATCGGTGCGGTAAGCGACGCAGTTGACCACCATGCCGCCCGAGGGGACATAGGTGGGCGCGGATTCGGGAAGGATCGAGACGGAAGCCATGGCGGGCATGATGCCGGGCCGGATGTGACGCGGCAATCGCGACCCGGCGATCCGCCGAAAAAGCGCAGGGACTTGCGGCTCAACGCCCCGTGAGGCGTGCAAAAAGTTCCGTCCGGCGCCATCACCTGTGCTTATGCCACCCATAACGAGCAACGATTTCAGCGAAATCCAGGGCTGGCCGACAATGACCCTTCGATTGATGGCATGAAACACAGCCGTCATGTTCATTCATTGCGTCTATTGAAGCCGTAGGAAACCACGATGGCCAAATCGAGCAGCCAGAAGTTCATCGCGCGCAATCGCGCCCCGCGCGTGCAGATCGAATACGACGTCGAGCTTTATGGCGCCCAGAAGAAGGTGAGCATTCCCTTCGTCATGGGGGTGATGACCGACCTGTCGGGTGCCAGCGCGGGCGACCTGCCTCCGGTGGAAGAGCGCAAGGCGCTCGAGATCGACGTCGACAACTTCAATGACCGCCTCGAGTCGACGCGTCCAACCGTTTCCTTCGATGTGCCCAACACGCTGACCGGCGAAGGCAACCTGGCCATCGAGATGCGCTTCAGCCATCTCGACGACTTCTCGCCGGCCGCCATCGCGCGCAACGTCGAACCGCTGGCGAAGCTGCTCGAGGCGCGGATGCAGCTGGCCAACCTGGGCACCTACCTCGACGGCAAGCTCGGAGCCGAGCGGCTGATCGCCCAGGCGATCCAGGATCCGGCGTTGCTCGCGGCCCTTGCCGCGAACCGTCCGGCCACTAACGACGCCAAGGAGGACTGACCGATGGCGACCACGCAGACCCAGGCCGCCGAGGCCCTCGTCGATACGACCGAAGGCAGCGACTTCTCCGCACTGCTTACCAAGGAATTCCGCCCGAAGAGCGAGCGCGCTCGTACCGAGGTGGAGTCCGCCGTGCGCACGCTGGCCGAGCAGGTGCTCGATCGCGCGGATATCGTGTCCGACGACGTCACGCAGACGATCAACGCGTATATCGCCGAGATCGACCGCAAGCTCAGCGAGCAGATCAACCATATTCTTCACCACCCGGACTTCCAGAAACTGGAAGGGGCATGGCGTGGCCTGCATCACCTGGTGACCAACACCGAGACGGATCCGCAACTGAAGATCCGCGTGATGAACCTCTCAAAGAACGACCTCGGTCGTACGCTCAAGCGGTACAAGGGCACGGCGTGGGACCAGAGCCCGATCTTCAAGAAGGTGTACGAAGAAGAATACGGTCAGCTGGGCGGTGAGCCGTATGGCTGCCTCATCGGCGATTACTACTTCGACCACGGTCCGCAGGACGTCGAACTGCTGCGCGGCATGGCCCAGGTGGCCGCCGCGTCGCATGCGCCGTTCATCGCCGCCGCCGCGCCGGGCCTGCTCGGTATGGACAGCTGGGGCGAACTCGCGAACCCGCGCGATCTGGCCAAGATCTACTCGACGCCCGACTACGCCGCCTGGCGCTCGCTGCGTGACGGTGAGGATGCGAAATACGTCGCGCTGACCATGCCGCGCACGCTGTCGCGTCTGCCCTACGGCGCCAAGACCGACCCGGTGGAAGAGTTCGATTTCGAAGAAGACACCAGCGGTGCCGACTCGTCGAAGTACACTTGGCAGAACGCCGCGTACGCGATGGGTGTGAACATCAACCGCTCGTTCAAGCAGTACGGCTGGTGCACGCGTATCCGTGGTGTGGAATCGGGCGGTACGGTGGACAACCTCCCGGCGCACGTCTTCCCGACCGACGACGGCGGCGTGGACATGAAGTGCCCGACCGAGATCGCGATCACCGATCGTCGCTCGGCGGAGCTGGACAAGATGGGCCTCATGCCCGTCGTGCACCGCAAGAACTCCGACATGGCCGCCTTCATCGGTGCGCAGTCGCTGGCCCGTCCGGAGGAGTACGACGATCCGGATGCCACGGCCAACGCGGCGCTCAGCGCACGCCTGCCGTACATGTTCGCCTGCTCGCGCTTCGCGCATTACCTGAAGTGCATCGTGCGGGACAAGATCGGTTCGTTCAGCACGCGTGAGCAGATGCAGGACTGGCTCACCCGCTGGGTCCTCAACTACGTCGATGGCGACCCGATCAACTCCAACGAAGAGACCAAGGCGCGCAAGCCGCTCGCCGCGGCACAGGTAGTGGTCGAGGAAGTGGAAGGTAACCCCGGTTACTACACCTCCAAGTTCTACCTCAAGCCGCACTACCAGCTGGAAGGCCTCACCGTCTCCCTGCGTCTGGTGGCACGCCTGCCGTCCGGCAAGACCGGCTGACCCTGAGTCTCTCCCTCTTCACGCGACACACAAGGAAAAGCGTTCATGGCATTCGACATGCACATCAAGTTCGGCCCCGGTCAGGTCAAGATCGAGGGCGCGTCCAACCACGCCAAGCATAAGGATCAGGTGCCGATCATCGCCTGGTCGTGGGGCGCCAGCAACGCCGGCAACCTGCACACCGGTGCGGGATACGCCTCCGGCGGTAAGGCCAACGTGCAGGACATCGTGATCACCAAGTACGTCGACTCGTGCTCCAACGCGCTGCTCAACGCGGTGTGCACCGGTGCGCGCGTCGACAGCGCCACGCTGTACGTCACCAACGCCACGGGTGAGCAGACCGACTTCGTCACCATCGAGCTCACCGAAGGCGTGATGATCACTTCGGTATCCACCGGTGGTAGCGGCGGCGACGAGCGTCTGACCGAGAACGTCACGCTGCACTTCGGCAAGTTCAAATACTCGTTCCAGCCGCAGGACGACAAGGGCAAGGCGACGGGCGGCACCAAGGACTTCACGTACGACATGCAGCAGGTGAAGGGTCAGGCCTGATCGCCGCATGGCCGAGCTGACCAACCAGGAGCGTCTCCAGCCGTCGTTGCTGGATCGCCTGCGCGACGACGAGCCACACGTCGCGCAGGAGAGCCGGGAGAAGCGTGTCATGACCGCGGCACGCCTTCGCGAGTACGTGGTGCGCGACCTGGCCTGGCTGTTCAACTGCACGCGGCATTGGTCATCCGAGGAACTGGCGGGACTGCCGTACGTCGAGGCTTCCGTTCTCGACTACGGCATCCCGGATCTCACCGGCGCGGCCATCGCGGGCATGGATATCGAGGTACTTCGCCAGCGCATCCGCGCCGCGATCGCCACGTTCGAGCCCCGGCTTGATCCGGCCACGCTGCATGTCGATGTGCATGCCGACACCGCGCGGATGGACCGCCTGACGCTGTCCTTCAGCATCGAGTCGACGATGTGGGCGCAACCGTTGCCCCTCAACCTTTACCTGAAGACCGAGGTCGATCTGGAAACTGCGCGTTTCAGTGTTTTCGACGGCCTCGGCTGAGATCATGGACCCCCGACTTCTCCGCTACTACAGCCAGGAACTCCAGCACGTCCGCGAGACGGGTGCGGAGTTTGCCAGCGCCTATCCCAAGATCGCCGGCCGCCTTGGCATGGAGGGGATGGAGTGTGCGGACCCTTATGTGGAACGTCTGCTCGAAGGCTTCGCGTTTCTCTCCGCGCGCGTGCAGATGAAACTCGACGCGCAGCACCCGGTGTTTACCCAGCACTTGCTGCGCATGCTGTACCCGCAATACCTGGCACCGGTGCCCTCGATGGCGGTGGTCGAGATGACGCCGGACCATACCGAGAGCGTGCCGGGCGAAGGGCATCGGGTGCCACGTGGCACCGCGCTGCGCAGCCAGATCGGCTTTGGCGAGCGCACCGCCTGCGAATACCGCACGGCTCATCCGGTCACGCTGCTGCCGCTTTCGCTGAGTGACGCCCGTTACTTCTCGACGCCCGCGGCCATCGCCGCGGCGGGCCTCGCCGTTCCGGCGGGCAAACAGCCCCGCGCGGCCCTGCGCCTGCGCTTCTCATTGAGCCCGGGGGTGACTCTGGATGCCTTGTCATGCGACGAACTGCCCGTGTTCTTTGCGGGGTCCGGCGATCTGGCGAGCCTGCTTCACGAGCAGGTCCTGGGCAACGGCATCGGTTTTTCCGTTGTGGCGGGCGAGCACATCCGGCATCTCGAGCCGTCGCAGATCGAAGCGCGCGGCTTCAGCGATGCCGAAGCCCTGCTGCCGCTGAGCGACCGTTCGTTCAGCGGTTACCGCTTGCTGCAGGAATATTTCGCCTGTCCGCAGCGCTTTCAGTTCGCGGCGTTCATGGGGCTGCGCCGGGCGCTGCCTCGCTCCACGGGCCATACCTTCGACATCGTCGTCTGGCTGGATCGCGCGGTCACAAGACTGGACAACGCGGTGGACGCCTCCTACGTGCGCCTGCACTGCACGCCGGCCATCAACCTTTTTCCGCGCCGCTCGGATCGCATCCATCTGCGTGACGGGGCGGCGGAGTACCACGTGCTGGCCGACCGAACGCGCCCCATGGATTTCGAGGTGGTGGATGTCGAGGATGTACAGGGCTTCGGTGACAGCCAGGATCCCGAGCAGACGTTTTTCCCGTTTTACGGCGGCAACGCGCGCACGTGGCACCAGCCGGCGTCCGCGTTCTACACGCTGAGGCGCGAACCACGCGTTTCCTCGCAGCGGCAACGCCGCGACGGACCGCGTTCGAGCTACGTCGGTGGCGAAGTGTTCCTTTCGCTGGTGGATGGGCGCGAGGCGCCGTACGCGAGCAGCCTGCGTCAGCTGGGCATGCGGCTGCTGTGCAGTAATCGCGACCTGCCGCTGCACATGCCGGTGGGGAAGGGCGCGACCGATTTTCTGCTCGATACGGATGCGCCGGTCCGGTCGATCCGTTGTGTCGCGGGGCCGACGCGTCCGCGCGCCGCGATGGCCGAAGGACAGGCGGCCTGGAAGGTCATCAGTCATCTGCAGCTCAACTATCTGTCGTTGCTTGAGCACAGTGACGGCGCCGCCGCCCTGCGCGAGATGCTGTTGCTCTACAGCGACGAGTACGACGCCGCCTCACGACGTTTGATCGAAGGCGTGCGCGACGTACGCTCGGCACCGATCGTGCGTCGCCTGCCGATTCCCGGCCCGGTGACGTATGGCCGCGGACTCCAGATCACGCTCACCTGCGAGGACCGCGCCTTCGAAGGTACGGGTACCTACCTGTTCGGGTCGGTCATGCAGCACTTCTTCGCCCGGTACGTCTCGCTGAACTCGTTCACCGAGACCGTGCTGCACACCCACGAACGCAACGAGGTGGCCCGGTGGACGGCTCGCTCCGGCACGCGCCCGATCCTCTGACGCTCTTCGAAGCGTTGCGCGGTGACCCGTCGTCGTTCGACTGGTTCGAAGCGCTGCGCCGCGTGGAGTGTGTGCACGCCGACCGCCCGCGGCTGGGTCGCTCCGTGCGACCGGCGGACGATCGGGTGCGTCTGGCGCATACCCCGTCGCTCGACTTCACACCCCGTTCGATCGACCGCGTGGAAATCGCGGCCGGACGCCCGCCGCGTATTCACAGCCTGATGCTGGGGCTGTGGGGCCCCAACGGCGCGCTGCCATTGCATCTGACTGAATACACGCTGGAACGCGAGCGTGTGGCACGCGACGGTACGTTTACCGCCTTCGCGGACGTCTTCCATCACCGCATGCTGAGCCTGTTCTATCGGGCCTGGGCGGACGCGCAACCGACCGTGCAGATGGATCGTCCCGATGAGGACGCCTTTGCGCATTTCCTCGGCGCGCTCGTGGGTATCGACAGCCCGGCGCTGGCCGGACGCGATGCTCTGCCGGATCGCTTCAAGCGCTATATGGCCGGCCGCGTGCTCAGCCAGGCCCGCAATGCCGAAGGGCTTACGGCCTTTCTCGGCGCGTTCTTCGAGGTGCCGGTCCACGTGGAGGAGTTCGCCGTGGCGTGGCTCACGCTGCCGGACGAGGGTCGCCTGCGCATGGGCGTCGCGATGGCCGGTATGGGCACCACGGCCGTGCTGGGCGAACGGGTGCGTGACGCGCAGCACCGGATTCGCCTGCGCCTGGGGCCGATGCGTTTCGCCGATTACCGCCGTTTCCTCCCGGGCGGCGACGCGCTGGACGAGCTGATCGCCGCGCTGCGCTTCTACGCGGGTGACGCCGTCGACTGGGACGCGCAACTGGTCCTGCGCCGTGAAGAAGTACCGCTCACTCACATGGGGCGGGCGGGTCGCCTCGGCATGTCGTCGTGGATGGGTCGCTTCGCCGGCCCCGGCGATGCCGGGGATCTCGTCGTGCAACCCATGACTCTGCCGAATCGATCGAGGAAACCATCGTGACCGACATTCGTCGTACCGCCCTGTTCGGAAAGCTCAACAGCGTGGCCTACAAGACCATCGAAAGCGCGACCGTGGCCTGCCGGTTGCGCGGCCATCGCGACGTCGAGCTGGTCCACTGGCTGCAGCAGATCCTGGGACTGGGGGATTCGGATCTTCATCGTCTCATTCGTCATGCCGGCATCGATCCGTCGCGTCTCGCGCGTGATGTCACCGAAGCGCTGGACCGGCTGCCGGGCGGCGCGTCGTCTGTCAGCGACCTGTCGGCGGACATCGAGGAAGCGGTGGAACGCGGCTGGGTCTACGCGACGCTCAGCTTCGGCGAAGCCCAGGTGCGCACCGGCTACCTCATGGCGGGCATCGTGCGTACGCGGCGCCTGCGGCACGTGCTGATGGATATCTCCAAAGAGTTCGCCAAGATCCGCGTGGAGGGACTGGTCGAGGATCTTCCCGCGATGATCGCCGCCTCGCCGGAAGAGCGTCTCGGCGCGACCGACGGGTCTCGCATGGGCGAAGGCGCCGCCGATTCAGGCGACACACCCGCGCCGGCGGCGATGGGAAAGCGCGACGCGCTGAAGCGCTATACCGTCGATCTCACGGCACAGGCCCGCGAGGGCAGGATCGATCCGGTCGTCGGTCGTGACGACGAGATTCGCCAGGTCGTCGATATCCTCATGCGCCGCCGGCAGAACAATCCGATGCTGGTGGGCGAGGCTGGCGTCGGCAAGACGGCCGTCGTCGAAGGCTTCGCACAGCGCATCGTCGCGGGCGACGTGCCACCGTCATTGCGCGAGGTGGAACTGCGCGTGCTCGACGTCGGCCTGCTGCAGGCCGGTGCAAGCATGAAAGGCGAGTTCGAAAGCCGACTGCGTCAGGTCATCGACGAGGTGCAGGCTTCCGCGACCCCGGTGATTCTGTTCATCGACGAAGCGCATACGCTGGTCGGTGCCGGTGGCGCCGCGGGTACCGGCGATGCCGCCAACCTGCTCAAGCCAGCGCTAGCGCGTGGCAGCCTGCGCACGATCGGTGCCACCACCTGGGCGGAATACAAGAAACACATCGAGAAGGATCCCGCACTGACCCGGCGCTTCCAGACGGTGCAGGTCGGTGAGCCGGATGAAGCGAAAGCGGTGCTGATGCTGCGCACGGTGGCGGGCGTGATGGAGACGCACCACGGTGTGCAGGTGCTGGACGAGGCGATCGAGGCGGCGGTCCGGTTGTCCCACCGTTACATTCCCGCACGCCAGTTGCCCGACAAGGCGGTGAGTCTGCTCGACACGGTATGCGCCCGCGTCGCCGTGAGTCACCATGCGGTTCCTGCGCGGGTGGCCGATAGCCGCCGCCGTATCGAGGCGCTGGAAGTGGAGCGCGAGATCGTCCGACGTGAGCGAGCGGTGGGCATCGATGTGACGGAGCGGCAGGCGGCCGTCGATGCCGCGCTGTCGACCGAGACGTCCCGGCAGACGGGACTCGAGGCGGCGTGGCACGAGGAACGCCGGCTGGTCGAGGAAATCCTGGCACTGCGCGCCCGGCTGCGTGGGACGGGCGAACCCGTGGAAGGCACCGGTACGCCGCTGGAACGGGCGGCGCGGGAAGAAGCCGCAGCGATCGTTGTCGATGACGACGGACGTGACGCGGTCCTCGCCGAGTTGCGCGCCCTGCAGGCGACGCTGGCGGAACGGCAAGGCGAGAACCCCATGATCCTGCCGGCGGTCGACCAGCAGGCCGTCGCGGCGGTCGTCGCCGACTGGACCGGCATCCCCGTGGGTCGCATGGTCCGCAGCGAACTCGAGACCGTGATGAACCTCGCGTCGCTGATGGGGCAGCGCGTCATCGGTCAGGACCATGCCATGGAGATGATCGCCCGGCGCGTGCAGACCTCGCGCGCGGGCCTGGACAATCCCGGTAAGCCGATCGGCGTGTTCCTCCTGGCGGGAACCTCCGGTGTCGGCAAGACCGAAACCGCGCTGGCGCTGGCTGAAACCCTTTACGGCGGCGAGCACAACCTGATCACCATCAACATGAGCGAGTTTCAGGAGGCACACACGGTTTCCACGCTCAAGGGCGCGCCTCCCGGCTACGTCGGTTACGGCGAAGGCGGCGTGCTCACGGAAGCGGTACGGCGCCGGCCCTATTCGGTGGTGTTGCTCGACGAAGTCGAGAAGGCGCATCCGGACGTGCACGAGCTGTTCTTCCAGGTGTTCGATAAAGGCGTGATGGAAGACGGCGAAGGCCGCCGCATCGACTTCCGCAATACGCTGATTCTTCTTACGACCAATGCCGGTACGGAGACGATCGAGCGCCTTTGCGCGGACGCCTCGCGCGTGCCGGAGGTCGAGGCGATGGCCACGGCCCTGCGCGCGCCGTTGCTCGACGTGTTCCCGCCCGCGTTACTGGGGCGCCTCGTCGCCGTGCCGTACTACCCGCTGAGTCGGCGCATGCTTGGGGAAATCGTGCGGTTGCAGGTCGCGCGGATCAAACGCCGTGTCGAGGAGCGTTATCGCGTGCCTTTCGAGTGCACGGAAGCGGCGACCGCGCTGGTCGTCGGTCGCTGCACGGAAAGCGAGAGCGGTGGCCGCATGATCGACGCCATCCTGACCAACACGATGCTGCCTGAAATCAGCCGCGAACTGCTGATGCGCACGATCGGTGGCGAGCCTGTGGGCCGTGTCGTCGTGGACGCCGGGCACGACGGTTTTGTCTATAGATTCGACGCAGCCACGGCCGACGCAGCCGCCGACGCATCGTTGGCAACGACGGTGGTGGCCGCATGACAGCCTGTCTTTCGGGTCGCGGGTTCTGTCAGGGTCCAGCGAGCACCGGGCACCGGTGCCTCGACTGCCAGAAGGCGGCGCTTGCGCCGCGGCCCGTCGGTGGTCCGGCGTCCGTAACGAACGCGACCATCCGCCCCGCGATCACCCCGGCCGCTGTGCCTGCGGCCGTCACACCCGCTGCGCCGCCCCCGCGCGCAGGCACCCCCGCACCGGTCGGTGGCCCTGGTGCGACCGGGGGGCCCGCGCCCGTCATGCCCCCGGCCAGTGTGGCCCCGGCAGGGGGGAGCGACGCGCCACGGGTGGTCTATCGCGGCGACTCGCGTCAACTGACGGACCTGCCGCGTGGCTTCGAGGCACGGGTGCCGCTGGAACTGGAAGCGGCGCGCGATTTCATACGGCTCTATACGGGTGTGAAGCAGCTGAAAGACTGCGCATTCGCCGAGGACGTCAGCAGGCGCCGGATCACTCTCGAGAATGACAGTCCCACTGCCGTGCATACGCCAGTCGATCTGGTCAGGCTGATCATTGCGAGCCGGATTCCGGGTCCGGCCGTTTCGACCGACCCCGACGTCGCCTGTGGCGGTTACGCCGGCGGGCGGCAGATCTACCGCATCGACACGAGCCATCTGCGCGTGGTGCCCTGGAGCGAAGCGGTGCCCGGCATGGCGCAGCGGCAGACGTCGTTCTGGCCTCAGCTCCTGCTCGACCGGGACGCCCGTTCGCTCGACGACGCGACGACGATCGCCGTGTGGAACGTCAAGGGAGGTGACACCCGCGAGGTCATGTTCCTCACACCCATCCCGCGCGACACGATAGCGACGCACACCTCCGCCACGGCCGCTTGACTTCAAGGAAACCGACATGCCGGATCTCTACCCCAGTCTTCCCAAGCTGCCCTTCACGTATCAGCAATGGTTGCAGCAGACCTCGAAGACGCTGCGTCCCCGCAGTCCGCGACAGGTCGCGCTGGATATTCTGGTCGACGCCTATATCCGCACGCCCAGCGGAAACAACCTGCGTTACCTGAAAAGCGGTTTCAGGAACTGGTGTGAAGCGCAGGGCGCCGGCGACGCGTGGATGAAGGCGAAGCGCAACGACCCCGCCAGTCTGCCGTACGTGTCACTCAACGCAGCGCTCAACAAGGACGGCGATACCGATGCCGCGCTCAACGTGCCGTCGTTCATGCAGGCGGACCTGGTGAGTACGCGTCTGGGCCTGCTGTACATGTTCGGCCGGCTCGAATGCGACAGGGATTATTTCAAGATCGTCACCACCGGCGTACTGGACATGGCTGGCGCAGGCCTTGACTACGGCAACGACGTCGGTAGCGACGGTGCCAAGGAAGTCATCGGCAACGTGAAGACCGGCATGGGTGTGGTCCGTCCCGGATTCGACAGCGCCGCCGAACGCCTCGACGACGCCCGGAAAGGAAGCGCGACGCGCAGGACGTTGCCAAGCGGCAGTCGCGATGTGGGCATCATGGATATGGAGCAGATGCGCACGGTCGATGCGCGCCGCCTGCTGGGTGCGCCCAAGCCGTCGCTGAATCCCAACGACAAGCGGACCAGCGACGCCTTGTACGAGCAGTTCCGTCGTGCGTGGGAGTTCACGGTTGGCGTGTGGGATGAGCACGCGGGATCCGCCCTGCGGCAGCTTTGCGACTTTCTCACCGGGCGCTATCTGTCGGAGGCGATCGCCGGCACCATCGGCGGGTCGTTCGGGGTGGCGTCCAATCTGATCAAGCTCATCGAATCCAGCTTCGAGCGTTATCGCGTCTGGGCCACGGGTAAGAAAACGCAGGTCTTGCTGGGCACGCCTACCGCGATCGTGGATGGCATCAAGCGTGCGATCGACCTGGCCGTGGCCAGCGACCTCTATGCGACCCTCAAGAGCGGCGCGCAGCTGGGCATGCAGATTGCCTCGGTCGGCGCGTCCACCCTGGTCAACCTGGTCAGCTCCATCATCGAGATCCTGATCAAGACCGCATGGCGCTTGTTCGAGATCCACCGCCTGCGCAAGTTCTTCGCCGAAGCGCAGCAGAAGTGGGAAAGCCGCGATACCGAGCAGCTGCATACGCATCCCATCGCCTTCAATCGCTGGTTCCGCGGGTACGCGCTCGGTACGCCGATGATCGCCGCCCTCGCGCTGAACAGCGGCATCTGCAACAAGATGCACTTTCTGCAGATGTTCCCCGACGGCAAGGCACCGATCAACCAGGCACAGTACGACGCGGGTGCCGTGCACATCGCCGGCCTGAAGAACTGGAGCTCGAGTTACATCGAGGAATCCGGCTATCACCTGCACAGCACCGACGGCCTGATCATGGAATGGATCAAGCCGAGCCAGCGCGAGGCCGAAACCTCGGTGCGTCGCCACTTGCTGAATCCGATCCTCGGCTTCTTCGAGGGAGGCGGCTGAATTCATGGCGCACGCGATCACGCTGAAGTCCAGCCTGGGCAAGACGTTGCTCTTCGCCAACATGACGGCCGGGGAAGAGCTCGGCCGCCTGTTTTCTTGGGAGCTGGAAGCGATCAGCAAGGATCCCGGCGTGGACCTGCGCGCGCTTCTGGGGACGTCGATGACGGTCACGGTGACGACGCCCCAGGGCTACGTGCGCTACTTCAACGGCATCGTATCAGAAGCGGCGCAGGGTGCCTTCATCAACATCGATAACGTGCGCTACGCGGTATATACGTTCACCCTGGTGCCCAGGCCGTGGTTGCTGCGCAACACGTCCGACTGCCGTATCTACAAGAACAAGACGGTACCGCAGATCGTCCGCGACGTGCTCTCGGAGTTCGGCTATGGCGACGTGCGGCTGAGCCTCAGTGCGAATTACCCGGCCCGCGAGTACTGCGTGCAGTACCGGGAGAGCTACTTCGACTTCATCAGCCGGCTGATGGAGCAGGAGGGCATCTATTATTTCTTCACCCACACCAGTGGCGCGCACACCATGGTGCTCGCCGATGCGCTCGGTGCGCATACCACGGTGCCGGGCTTCGAAACCATTCCTTACGCACCGCCTACCGAGCGCGGCCACCGGATGAAGTCGTCGATCAGCGACTGGACATCCGCCCGTTCGGTCAATCCCACCCGTGTCCGTCTGGACGACTACGATTACCAGCGACCGCGACTCTCGCTGCTGGCCAATGAGCAGGTCAGCGACAGTGCCGACACTCACAATGTTTCGGGGCTGGAGATCTACGACTATCCCTACGGTTCCGTGGGCTACGCGCAGAAGAATGCCGACGGCCAGCGATTCGCCCAGGTGCGCGCCGATGCGCTGAGCGTGCCGCAGGCGACCTCGTCGGGATTCACGGATGCGGTGGGTCTGGCCACGGGCGCCTTGTTCCGCCTGAAGGACTTTCCGCTGGCCCAGGCCAATCAGGAATACCTCGTGATCGGCGCCACGACGCGTCTGGTGGAGGTCGATTACCAGGGCGGCGGTGTCGAACCGGACAAGGATGAGTCGCCGTTCGCCTGCCATTTCCGTGTGATCCGCAGCCGCCAGCCGTTTCGTTCCGCGCAGGTCACGCCGCGCCCTTCCATTGCCGGCGTACAGACCGCCGTGGTGTATGGCCAGACCGATGAGGACATCGAGGTCGACAGCCAGGGGCGCGTGCAGGTCACCTTCTTCTGGAACGCGCCGTCCAAGCCGAAGGCGGATCAGTCGTGTCCGGTCCGCGTCGCGTCGGGCTGGGCCGGCAAGCGCTGGGGTGCGCAGTTCATCCCGCGTGTCGGCCAGGAGGTGGTGGTGGGCTTCCATGAAGGCGACCCCGACCGGCCGTTGCTTCTGGGCAGCGTGTACAACCAGGAGCATATGCCGCCTTACGCGCTGCCCGGGGACAAGACGCGCAGCGGCGTGGTCAGCCGGAGTCTGCGTGGGGCGGCGGGGGAGGCCAACGAGATTCGCTTCGAGGATCGCAAGGGCGCCGAGGAACTGCTGTTTCACGCGCAGCGCGACCTGCGGCATGAGGCCGAGAACGACCACTTCTCGACGATCGATCGCGACGAGACCGAAGAAGTGAAACGCGACCGTTCGCACGAGGTCGGTCGCGACGACACGCTGAAGGTCGGTCGCCGTCTGCGTATCGAGGCGGGCGAAGAGATTGAACTGGTCACCGGCCTGGCGCGCATCGTGATGAAGCGGACCGGCGAGATCCAGATCGTCGGCAGCACACTGCGAGTCAACGCCATGGCGGCGATCAATCTGATGTCCGGCGGCGCGACGTCCCTCACGTCCGGCGCGGCGGTCTCGGTGACGGCCGGCGCCACGGTGACGATCAATGCGACCGCGGCGATCGCGGTCACCTCGGGTGCCGCGCTGATGCTTTCTTCCACGCTGGGACCGGCCGTGCTGAAAGGCATGCCGCCGCTGCTGCTATGAACGGCCCGTCGCTCACGATCGGAACCGCCGCGCGGGAGATGGGTCTCGATCCCTCGTTGCTCCCGTTGCTGCGCGACGACATGAGTGAGCGCGCCGCGGTCCGGACGCTGCTTGCGCATGGCGACGTTCCCGCCGCGCTCCGCCTCGCGATGCGCCTCATGCCCCGCGGCTACGTCGTGCCATGGCTGTGCCAGTGCGTGCGCGACAGCGCGCCCGATGACGCCGCGCGTGAGGGTCTAACGCTGGCCCAGGCATGGCTCGATGAGCGCAGCGAGACACGTCGCCGCGCCGCACTGGCCTATGCGGCGGCCCGCCACTACGTCGGGACCGGTGCGCTGATCGCGGCCACTGCGGGCTGGTCGGAGGGCTTCCTGCTCGATGGCGAGGGCAGGGACGTGGCGCCTGTCGCCGTACCCCTGATGGCCGTGGTCGCGGCGGCCGCGCTGCTGACCCTGGCTTCGTCGTCTCCCGATTTCGATGTCCATTGCCGCGCGTTCGTCGGCTCGGCAATGGAGCTGCTACCACCGGAGGATTTCGCATGAACCGTTCCACCGGACCGAGCCTCGTGCTCTCCATCCTGGGCGACCACGCGGGCGACATCGCCGAGCGCACCTCCGTACGTGCCGAGGCTCACGATCTGAGCATCGGCCGCGCCGAACATTGCGATTGGGTCTTGCAGGCGCAGGGTGTCTCCCGTCAGCACGCCTTCGTCCGCCATCTCAACGGGCTGTATTTCATTGAGGACCGCAGCACCAACGGCATGCTGTTGAACGGCGCGCCGTTGCGCGGTGGCGAGCCGGTCTCGCTCGGCGACGGCGACCGCCTCCAACTGGACACCTTCGAGATTCTCGTGGCGCTGGAGTCAACCGTCGACGAGCAGGCGACGGCGCGACGCGAGCACGACCGCAGCCTGCAGACGCTTCGTGTGCCGCACACGTCGCCGGCATATCACGACTCGCCGTTGCCGCTGGGCACGGCGCCATCGCTGATCACCGGTGATGCCCACGGCGGGTCGTCGCTGATTCCCGGGACCGCCGCGGCACCGCTGGACCCGATGGCGTGGTTCCAGGCCGTCATGCCCGTGGTGGATCATGCGTCGGCCGCCGTCGAGGCTTCCGGGCACTGGAACCATGCATCGCCGATGACGGACCGCTTCGATGCACCCACGGTCGATGCGGACCCACCGCGCGTGGCACCCGTGCTGCCCGAGCACTGGGACCGCACCCGAAGCCTGTTCCAGATGCCCCCCGACGTCGCGACGCCCGAAGCGCCCATGGCAGCAGCACCCGCCCAACCCCCAGCCCCCCCTGTAGGAGCGCGCCCCGCGCGCGACCCCACCGCCGATCCGGTCACATCCACCCCCGCTCCAACACCGCCACCACCCAGCCCCACCACCGGCATCGAACCCCTTTTCGCCCTCGTCCTCGACGGCGTCATGGACGTTCTGCGCGCACGCGCCGAACTGAAGAACGGGTTCCGCCTCCCCGCGACCCTGATTCAGCGACGCGAGAACAATCCGCTGAAGTTCGCCCCCACCGGCACCGAAGCGCTGGCACGTGTGCTCGCCGCGCCCAACGAGGCCTTTCTCTCCGGAGAGGCGGCGATCGTCGACGCCATGGACGACATCCGCGAACACCAGGTGGCCTTGCTCGCGGGCGTGAGGGCCGCCTTCGACGATCTGATCGCGCAGTTCGACCCGGCGCGTTTCGAAGAGGGCGACACGCGCCGCTCCCGGTTCGGTTTTGCGCCGGCCAGCGGCCCGTGGGAACGCTACCGCGCGCATTTCCAGAAGCTGGCCACCGACCCCGAAGAACGTTTCCGTCGCCTGTTCGGTGACGAATTCGCCCGCGCCTATGAAGACCAGCTCGTGCGCGCCAAGCGCGACAACCGCTGACCGGAACCGACGATGACCGCATTCAACAAGGTGGTGTGGAGCGAAGGTCTGTTCCTTCGCCCGCAGCACATGCAACAGCAGGATCGCTACACCGAACGCTACGTGGAGTTGCGGGCCGCCACCCTGCGGTCGTACCCGTGGGGGTTCGACGAACTGGAACTCGAGCGCGACCTGCTCGCGATCGGCAAGCTCGGCATCCGTCGGGCACGCGGCGTGTTTCCGGACGGCACGCCGTTCTCGATGCCCGACCGCGATCCGTTGCCACCGCCGCTGGAGATCGACGCCAACTGGCGTGACCAGGTGATCTACCTGACCTTGCCGCTGCGTTCGCCCGCACAGGCCGAAAGCCTGTGGCCCGATACGCAGGCGCCGGGCCAGCTTGCCCGTTTCGCCGTGCGTGAGGCCGAGGTGGTCGATGCCTCGGGCAGCACGACGGGGACGGTGGTACTCGAAGTCGGTGGCCTCAGTACGCGGGTGGTCGCCACGGCGCAGGCGCGCGAAGGCCTGGTCGAGCTGCCGCTGGCGCATCTGGTCGAATGTCGCGCCGACCGGCGCGTGGTGCTCGACGACGGCTTCATGCCCAGCGCGCTCGCGTGTCGCGCCTCGGAGCGTCTGACCCTGTTCCTGACCGAATTGCTCGGTCTGCTTCATCAGCGTGGCGAAGCGCTTGCCGGGCGTGTCGGCGGTGCGGACCGTGCGAGCACGGCGGAACTCACGGACTTCCTCATGCTGCAGGTGGTCAACCGCTACCAGCCGCAGCTCGCGCATCTCGCCGAGGCGCCGCTTCTGCACCCGGAGGATCTGTATCGCCTCCTGCTCGGCATGGCGGGTGAACTCGCTACGTTCACCACGCCGGGCAAACGCAGCGTGACGTTTCCTCCGTACCGTCACGACCGCCTGCGCGAGAGCTTCGAGCCCGTGATCGCCGCGTTGCGACTGAGCCTCAGCGCGGTGCTCGAGCAGACTGCCGTGCCCGTCCCGCTGCAACAGCGCAAATACGGCGTGTGGGTGGGCACGGTGGCGGACACGACACTGCTCGATGGCGCCTCGTTCGTGCTGGCGGCGAAGGCCGATATCGCCGCTGCGGACATGCGCCGGCGTCTGCCCACGCAGTCGAAGATCGGGCCGGTCGAAAAGATTCGCGACCTGGTCAACCTGCAGTTGCCCGGCGTATCGGTGGCGTCGCTCGCCGTGGCACCGCGGCAGATTCCGTATCACGCGGGCTACCAGTATTTCGAACTGGATACGGCCTCGCCGATGTGGAAGACGCTGCGCACCTCCGGCGGCGTGGCCCTGCATTTCGGCAACGGTTTCGAGGGGCTGGAGCTCGAGTTGTGGGCCGTGAGGACGTGAGCCGATGAACTACGACGAGAGCAACGCGAAACGCGACGCGGACGCCACCGTGGTACGGGCCAGTGCCGCGCGCCAGGACGTACCAGCCCACCCACCGGTACGCGAGCGCGAGCCGGAGCGTGACCTTGCGCGCAGCGTGCAGGACCTGCCGTCGGCGGGCGGAAATCCGCTCGTTCGTGCAGCCAATCCGTTACTGCTGCTGGCCGCGCAGCTGCGCAACAGCGCGGAAGCGCCCGATCCCGGCCTGCTGAGGGATCGCGCCATCGCCTATATCCGGCGTTTCGAAGAGATCGCCACACGCGCCGGTGCCGACGCGCAGACCTCGGTCGCCGCGCGCTATGTGCTGTGCACGATGATCGACGAGGCGGTGCTCGATTCGCCCTGGGGGGAGCAGACCGGCTGGAGCCGGCAGACCTTGCTCGTGACCTTTCACGGTGAGACCTACGGCGGCGAGAAGTTCTTCGCCATCCTCGACCGGCTGTGCCAGGACATGGTCCGGCATGCCGATCTGGTGGAACTGATGTATCTGTGCCTGGCCCTGGGTTTCGGCGGCAAGTACCTCGTCGAGCCCGGCGGTGTGGCGCGCCTCGCCGATCGCCGCGAAGACGTATACCGGCGGATCATGGCTTATCGCGCGGCGACGCCCGTCGCGCTGTCGCCGCGCTGGGAAGGTGTCGATCGTCCACTGAAGCCACGGCGTGGCATCCCCATCTGGATGGCCGCGCTGGTGGCGGTGTGTCTGCTTTGCGGGATGTGGATCTACCTGCATGCGCGGCTCAACGGACGTACCGAGCCGGTCAGCGCGAAGCTCGCCGCGATCGGCCTGCGTGGTGTGCCGTTGCCCGTGGCGGCCGCGCCACCGAAGCCGCAGGCGGTGAGCCTGCGTCAGTTGCTGGCCGATGACGCGCGCAGTGGTGCGCTTTCCGTCGACGAGAAACCGGACGGCCAGGCGACGATCCGCCTGGCCGCTTCGGAAATGTTCCCCTCGGGAGGCGCCGATGTGGCGCCCACGCACGCGGCGATGCTGGAGCGCGTCGCCAGGGCGCTGAACCAGGTGCATGGCCGGGTCATCGTCGTGGGGCATACCGACGACCAGCCCATCCGCTCGCTGCGGTTCAAGGACAACTTCGAACTCTCCGCGGCACGCGCACGCAACGTCAGTGCGCTGCTGACGAAGCAGCTGGACGATCCGCGACGCGTGGAGGCCAGTGGGGCGGGCGCCTCGCAACCGATCGCCACGCCGGCGAACCTGCCGGCCAACCGCGCGCGCAATCGCCGGGTCGAGATCCTGTTCGTTCCGGAGGCTGGATGAAACGTTTCAACGACATGTTCCGTCACGTGTGGCTTCGCACGGCGATCGGCATCCTCCTCTGCGCGCTGTTGATCGCCTTCGGCGGACCCTATCTGGGAATCGGCGATCGCCAGCCGCTCGCCAGCGTGGCCGCACGCGTCATCGCGATCGTCGCGGTGGCGGCGGTCTGGATCGGCGTGGTGTTGCTGCGCCAATGGCTGGCGCGGCGTCGCGACCGGCGCATGGGCGATGCGCTGGCCGGCGAAGACGACGCGCGACGCAAGGACGTCGACGCCCGCATCCAGGCGGAGCGGGACGGTCTGCGTGCGCGCTTTCTCGACGCACTTGCCGTGCTGCGCAAGCGTCGGGAGGGTGGCGGCAAGCTGGAAGACCTGCCGTGGTACGTCGTGATCGGTGCGCCGGGCTCCGGCAAGAGCACCTTGCTCGAGCATTCCGGGCTCGACTTTCCTCTGGCCAGCACGGCGGGCAAGCAGTCCCTGGCCGGCGTCGGCGGTACACGCCAGTGCGACTGGTGGTTCACCGATCAGGCGGTGTTCCTCGACACCGCCGGCCGCTACACCACACAGGATTCCGATCCCGGCGTGGATGCACCGGCGTGGCACGATTTCCTGCGTCTGCTAAGCCGGTACCGTCGTCGTCGCCCGGTCAACGGCGTACTGCTCACGGTCAGTGTCACCGAACTCCTGACGATGGACGTGGCGGGGCGGCAACGTCTCGCCGACACGCTGCGCGAGCGTCTGGACGAACTGGGCACCTGGCTGGGCGTGACCTTGCCGGTCTATCTGGTCTTCACCAAGGTCGATCTGGTCGCCGGTTTCCTCGAAGCGGTCGACACGCTCGACGCCGCGGGACGCGCGCAGGTCTGGGGTGTGACGTTCACGCCGGAGCGCAGCCTCGACGGCGGTGCCTCGTCGCTGCTCGGCGGCGAGTTCGATGCGCTGCTGGAGCGCATCGATGCGGGGACCATCGAACGCATGCACGCCGAACGTGACGTGCGCCGTCGCGCGAGGATCCTTCCCTTCCCGCAACAGTTGCGTCACCTGCGTGAACTGGCCGTGCCGCTGGCCGCCGCCATCTTCGGCAGTCATGCCTACGGGCGTGCACCCGTGCTGCGTGGCATGTACCTGACGTCCGGCACCCAGGAGGGCACGCCGATCGATCGTGTGCTTTCGGTGGTCGGTCATTCGTTCGGTATCCGTTCGTCGGTCCAGGGCACCACGCGTTCGCCACGGCGTACCTTCTTCGTCGAACGACTGCTCAACGACGTGATTCTTCCCGAGGCGGGTTTCGCGGGGTCGGACCCGCAGCGGCTGCGCCGTCGCCGCCTGGCCGAAGCGGGGGCCATCGCGGCGATTGCCGTGCTGACGGCCGGCTTGCTGATCGGCATGTTCACGAGCGCCGCGCGCAACGCGGATTTTGTCGCCCGTGTCGACGAGGCCTTGCGTGATTATCCGGACGACTCGCGCGTGCCGGTGCCGTCGTCGTTGCGTCAGTACGATGCGCAGGCGCTGCAGCGGCTCGATCCACTTGGCCGCACCGAACAGGTGGCGGCGCAGGTACGCACGGAACGGCCGTGGTCGATGCGCTTCGGCCTGTTCCAGGGCGACGCGTTGTTCGACGAAGTGCGTGCCGCGCACGTGCGCGAGATCAATGCGAGCGTCGTACCGGGGCTGGCGCTGCAGTTCCGTGACGGCCTGCGCGATGCGGCGGGCGATCCCCAGCGGCTTTATTACGTGCTGAAGGGCTACCTCATGCTGGGCCAGCCGGAGCACCGCGATGGCGAAGCGCTGTCGTTGCTGGCACGCGAGCGCTGGCGTGAGGTATTCCCGGATGAGGACGGGCTGGCGGATGCGCTCGAAGGACACTTCCGTCTGCTGTTCGACGGGCACGACGGGCTGCGCAGCTTGCCTGTCGACGCCGCGCTGGTGGAAGCGGCGCGTGCCTCGTTGCGCGCGGCGGACCTGGCGACGCTGATCTACGGCGGTCTGAAGCTCGACAGTGAGACGCGTCAGGACATGCCGGTACGCCTGGATCGCACACTCGGGCTGCTTGGCAATGTATTTCGTCGCCGTAGCGGTGCGCCCCTGGCAAGGCCGCTGCCGGCGCTCTACACGCGCCCCGTGTTCGCCAACCTCGTGCAGGAGGGCGGCAGTGCCGCGCTGGGCACGCAGGGCGGGATCGCGAAAGCGGTGGATCGTTTCGTGAAGGATGACTGGGTGTTCGGTGCGACGACGGCGGATCCCCTGCGTCGTGCCTCGCTCGTCGCTCAGGTGCAGACGCTTTACGTCGCCGACTACATCCGTGCGTGGGACGAACTCATCGGCGACCTGCAGTTGCAGCCGGTGGCCAACGTACAGGAAGCCAGTGGTGTGGCGGCACGTCTGGCCGGGCCGGGGTCGCCGCTGAAGGCCTTGCTGATGCTGGTCCGCGACAATACCAGCGATCTGCTGCGCCAGGCCGCACCGGACGGCGGCGGCAAGGTGGCGACGGTGGCCGAACGCCGGGTGGTCGACCGGGTGAAGAGTCGCAGCGAGATTGCGCGCGTGATCGCCGAAGGCAGCGCACCGGCCGAGCGCGCGACCGTTCAACGTCCCGACGCGACCATCGCCGATCATTTCGCCACGCTCAATCAGCTGACCGATGGCACGCCGGGCAGCATGCCGGTGGATCGCGTGCTCGGTGTGCTGGACCAGATGAGCAAGACGTTGCTGACGCTGCGGCCGGGCGTGGACACCTTCGGACAACCCGACCCCGCTCTGGCGGTGGCGCGGCAGGAGGCCGGTCAGTTGCCTCCGCCGCTCTCGACGTGGCTGGGCAGTCTCGTCGGTTCGAGCCAGAACCTGGTGAGCAAAGGCGCCGACGGCGCGCTCGCCGATGGGTTCCGTCAGGCGGCGGGCGGGGATTGCTCCCGCTTCGTGCAAGGGCGCTATCCGTTCACGGCAGAGAGCCGATCCGACATCCCGGTGCAGAACTTCGCCGAGCTGTTCGGTAACGGGGGGCGCTTCGACACCTTCTTCAAGCAGACGCTCTCGCGCGCGGTCGACAGCAGTGGCGGCACATGGACGTTCCGCGACGCGGATGGTGCCCGCTCCGGCGGTGCCGTGCTGGCGCAGGCGCAGCTCGCCGACGCGATCCGGCAGGCGTATTTCCGCGACGGCCCCGCGCCACAGGTCGGCTTCACGCTGTCGATCACAACGCCGCCGGCCGGTATCGGTCGCCTGCTGGTGGAGATCGACGGCCAGAAATTCGAGTACAAGGCGGGCGAGGACAGCGCGCCGGTCGCGATGCGCTGGCCGGGACCGACGCCGGGGAGCACGCGCGTCAGCGCGTGGGACACCGCCGGCAATCCGCTGCCGGTCCTCGAGTACCCCGGCGAGTGGGGCTGGTTCCACGCACTCGATGCCGCGTCGCTCCAGCGGCGTACGGAGACCCGCTTCGGTGCCAGCTTCGGCTTCGGCAGCGTGCGGGCCAACGTCGACATCGAGGCGTCCAGCTTGCGCAACCCGTTCGGCGACACCAGCGTGCGCCGCTTCCGGTGTCCGACATGACGCGGGTACTTGTAGGTTTCCACGGCAAGCTGCCCTGCGCCGGAGATTTCGTGCAGCGCCGTCTGCCGGTCGGCTTCGTGGATCGCTGGGATACCGCCATGCAGGCGGCACTGGCCGGTATCGCCGAGGCGCTGGGCGAGGGCTGGAAGGACCGCTTCGGCGCGGCGCCATCCTGGCGATTCGTTCTGGCCGCACACGTATGCGGGCCGCTGGCGTGGGCCGGTGTTATCGCGTCTTCGCACGACCGCGTCGACCGGCCGTTCCCGCTGATGCTCGGCGCCCCCGTGCCGCGCGGACAGAACGGATGGCCGCGGCCGCCTCGTCCCGCCTGGTTCCACGCGCTCGACGCCGCGATGGAGCGCTCGCGTGATGCGGTCAGCGTGTCGATCTTCGACGCGGTGGTCGCCATGCTTCCCGAGCCGGTCGCGGGCCAGCACGATCTGCCCCGCATGCCCGACCACGCGCGAAGTCTCTGGTGGCGGGACGATGTTCCCGGTGACGGCATCGCCATGTCGGGTCTTCCCGGTGTTCCCGATTACCTGCGCCTGCTCGGCGTCGACCGCCTGGAGCCTTTCGCGTGAGCATGCCCTATGTATCCGCCGGCCGGACGGAGACCGGCCATGTGCGTCGTCACAACGAGGACGCGATCCTCGTCGCCGAAGAACGTGGCCTCTGGGCCGTCGCCGATGGACTGGGCGGCCACAGCGCCGGCGACGTCGCCAGTTCGCTGATCACCGAGCGGCTGCGCGCGTTGCCTCCCGCGCACGACGTGACCGACACGATGGACGCGGTCGAAGACGAACTGCTGCGCATCAATCAGCGTCTGCGCGCCCTGGCCAGCGACAGGCGCGTCGACGCCGTCGCCTCGACGGTGGTGGTGCTCGTACATACGCGCGATCTGGTGGTGGTCGGCTGGGTCGGCGACAGCCGCGCGTACGCGTTTGAAGATGGACGTCTGTGGCAGGTAACCCACGACCACGTGCACGGCGACCGCGCCGACGAGACACGGTTCGGCGCGCAGACGGCGCAGAAAAACGCCGGTGCACTGACGCGCGCGGTCGGTGCGGAAGATCACCTGTTTGTGGACTGGGTGGTCCATCCGCGCCGTCCGGGCACGTGTTTCGTGCTCTGTTCGGACGGCATCAACAAGGAGCTGACCGATGCGGAGATCGAGGTGCACTGTCGGCGTCATTCCGACCCGGCCGGTCTGATCGATGCGCTGGTCGGTACGGCATTGAATCGCGCGGGCAGGGACAATGTGTCCGCCGTGGCGATACGACTGGACGATTACGAGGAGTCGCACCCATGACGCAGCCTCCTGGCGACGACGAAACCCGCGTGCTGCCGCTGTCGCCGTCGACACCGCCCCGTGCGGACGATGACGATGATGCGACGGTGTTCAAGCCGCTGCATACCCAGGCCGGTGACGGCGCGGCATCGTCCGCGGCCACGACGGCATCCGCATCGCAGGGCACCGGCGATACCTGGCGCCGCATGTCCGGCATGGCCGAAGGCGAGCGCATCGCCGTCGGCAGCCTGCTCAAGGGTCGCTTCCTCATGGAGCGCGAACTCGGGCGTGGCGGGATGGGTGTGGTGTATCTGGCGCGCGACGAGCGCAAGGTCGAAGCACGCGACCGCGATCCGTATGTCGCGATCAAGGTGCTCAACGACGAATTCCGCAAGCATCCGGACGCACTGATCGCCTTGCAACGCGAGTCGCGCCGTGCGCAGCATCTGGGCAACGATCACATCGTCCGTGTGTACGACTTCGACAAGGACGGCAGTAACGTCTTCATGACGATGGAGTACGTCGAGGGCGACGACCTGCGCACGGTCATCCGTTCGCGCGCGCGTGATGGTATGCCGTTCGATCAGGCGTGGCCCCTGATCGACGGTATGGGCGAAGCGCTGTCCCGCGCGCACGCGGCGGGTATCGTGCATTCGGATTTCAAGCCGGGTAACGTGATGATCACGCCATCCGGCGTTGCCAAGGTGTTCGACTTCGGCATCGCGCGCGCGGGTCAGATCGGCCTCGAAGCGGCCGACGACCGCACCGTTTTCGATGCCGGCACGCTGGGTGCGATGACCCCCGCATACGCCAGCCTGGAGATGCTTCAGGGCAGGTCGCCGACGCCCGGCGACGATGTGTATGCGTTCGCCTGTGTCGTGGTCGAACTGCTCACCGGGCGCCACCCTTTCGACAAGGAAAGCGCGGAAGAAGCCATGAACGCGGGGCGTCGTCCGCCCGCGGTACCGGGACTGGACAAGCGCCAGTACAAGGCGCTCTGCGATGGACTGGCGTTTACGGCGGATAAGCGCACGCGCGGCATCGGCGACCTTCTGGCCGGCCTGCGCAAGCGCCGCTGGCGCGAACGCGCGACGCCGTGGCTCGCCGGGGCGCTGTTGCTCACGGTGGTCGCGGTGGGCTTCGCTTGGTATGGCGCGATGCGGATCCACCAGCAGCATGTCGTCGACACATTGCGACGTTTCGGTCCCGGTCAGGCGGACGGTTTCCACAACGAAGACGATGCGCGCGTCGCACTGGCGGCGCTCGATGGCGACGAGCGTCGGCGTGTCGTGGTCGACGGTGCGGACGCCATCGACGGTTTCCTCGTCCGGCTGGTGGCGAACGACTGGGATCCCGCGCATGGCCGCTACGACTACGCGGGGGCCCAGGAAGCGTTCCGTCTGCGCGGTGAACTGAAGACCTTCGCACCGCGTCTGGACCGTCGCCGCGAAGAGGTGGCGCACGAACGCGACGACGCGCTCAATCGACTGGATACATCACTGAGCCAGGCCATGCTGGCCAATCGGCTTACCGGCAGCGGTGACGACGCGGTACCGGCCATCCTGACCAGGATCCGCGCCATCGATCCCGCGAGCCCCTTGCTTTCCAGCCCGGAGCTGAAACTGAAACTCGCCGCGGTCGCACCGGCGTCGACCGCTGCGCCACCGCCCACGTCGCCTGATATCCGCGCCGCCGAGCAGGCGTCGAGGCTGGAGTCGCTGCGACGCGCTTCCGCGGCAGGGGATCTCGACAAGGCCAGCGACAGCTTTCGCCAGCTCCGCGCGACGCAGGACGGCCCGGGAAGCGTGAACGACGAAGCCGCCGATCTGCTGGCGCACGCCTATCTGGGGGCGGCCCGTGCCGCCTGCGCCGCCGGGCATTGGAAAGAAGCCGCCGATCGTATCGCCGCGGGCGTTACCCAGCTTCCGGGGCGCGCCGACCTGGTCGCCGCGAACAATCGCTACCAGCTGGCGCTCGCGGTGATGACGGCTGCCAGAGCGCCGACCGTCACGGCGGCGGATCAGGACGGATTGCGTAAGCGGGTCGAAGCGGTGGGCAAGGAGGATCCGGAAGGCCTTAAGGATCTGGAAGCGGCCATGGCCGCGTCGAAAGCGCTTCCGGACGGCTCGCTGGCCAACGTAGTGAAGAAACTGCGGACGGTGGCGCCGGTCGCCGATCCGTGCGCCCTGCGCGGGCTGGCAGGCAGCGGGCGCGAATGTTTCGACACGTTTTCCGCCGGCGCCCACGGCCCGGCCATGGTCGTCGTACCTCGTGGCCGCAAGCCGTTCGCGATGATGCGTACCGAGGTACACATCGCCGATCTCGACCAGTTCTGCCGTGCCACGCGGACGTGCGCGATCAAGAAGGACAACCCGCTGACCGATCCCGCGCGCTCGATCGACGCGGCCTTCGCCCGCCGCTATGCGGCGTGGCTGTCCCAGGTCAGCGGGCACGTGTATCGCCTTCCTAGCGAAGACGAGTGGCTGCTGGCCGCGCGGGCGGGCGAGAACTGGGATGCGAAGGAATCCAACTGCGGCGCTTCGTCATCGGGCCTGGGACGGCTGATGCGCAGCGACGAACTGACCAGCAAGGGCATCGTCAATCCATGGGGACTGATCGATATGACCGGTAGTGTCTGGGAATGGGTGACCCGCGGCGACGCGCTGGTGGTGCATGGTGGCAGTTTCCGAAGCGGTCCGGCGGTCTGTTCCGTCGCCAGCGTGCGCCCGAGCAACGGCTCGCCGGAACGGGATGTCGGCTTCCGGCTGGTGAGGGACATCAAATGACGGCATGGGAGCGGAGCGTCAATCGCGAGCTGAGCGACCTCAACGACGCCCACAGTGCGGCGCGTATCGATACGCCTGAGTATCGTCGTCGGCGCCGTGCGCTGCTCAATGCGACGTTGCGGCAGGAGGGCACGGCATCGCACACGTTGCGCCGTCCCGCCGCGGCGATGTCCCTGAGCATCCGCGCGGCTCGCGACATGCCGACGCGCCGCGCGATGGTGCGTTCGCGGCGAAGTCTGCGCGGCATGGCCTGGTGGGTGGGCGCGGCGGTCGTGGGTGCTGGAGCGGTCGTCTGGCTGCTCCTGTTTCCGCCGTTCTGACGCCGGGTCCACGCACGTCACGGGTTTTCGTCGTCCCCCGCCAGCGACTGAAATTCGGACAGGCCACCCGGCGCGAGCGTCCGCAGCAATTCCGCGAAACTCAGTCCCACCAGGCGACTGGCGCGGCGGAGTAAAGGCGGTACGGGACTCGAAGGCTCGTGCCGCGCATACCACGCGCAGATCTCTTCGAGCATGCGTAGTACGTCGTCGGTGTTGCGCACGGGACCGCGTGCGGCGACATGCTCCGTCTCCGGACGGATGGCGTCGCCTTCTCCCGCGGCCTCCGCGTCCTGGCTGGCAAGGGCTTCCGGTGCACGCGACGCGACCTGTGCACGCAGGAACAGATGCAACTCACGCAGGTCGCGTTCGAGCGTGTCGAGGTCGGGGCCGGCACCTGGCGTGCGCGTCTCGAACACGTGTCCGATCGCCTGTACCTGTGAGACGGCCTCAGCAATCGCAGCGTCCGTCGCCAGCAGTTCCGCGATGTCGACGTGCTGCACGACGGCGTCGACGATCTCCTGCGAGACCGCCCCGTCGTCCGCCGTCGGTGCGTCGCCCGGCTTCAGCGTTCCGTTGAGCAGACGCAGGTCGCGCAGGGAGAATGCTCCGATGCGTTCGGCGCGCAGGAGTGGGGTACCGCGCAGATAGCCAGCGGTGCCATCCACCGCCGAGAGCGACGCGAGCGCATTGATCCGCTCGGTCGGATCGTCGCCGTCGAGGCGCGGGTGCACGTCGTCCCAGTAGCGCTGAAGCAACCCGGCGATGAGGCCGATGCTCGCCGCCCAGGCCACGACACCGGCGGTCTTCAGCCGTGCGTTGCCCAGGTGAACGGCGACCCGCAGATCGTGCGTACGCCCGGCAACCTGTTCGGCCTGTCGCGCGACGTCGCGCCAGTCGGGTTCCTCGGCCTGCTTCACGGTGTCGCCGATCGCGCGCTCCGGCCGGGGTGCCGCCAGGCTTTCCAGCGTGAGGAAGGCCGCGTCGTATTCGAGATTGGGGCCGCATGGCGCTTCGGCGTCCAGCGGTTCCAGCAGGTGATCAGTGGTATCCGTCACGGAGATGCTCCAGTGGAGGGAAGGGATAGATCTGGCCGCCCGTATGCCGCGTGGGATGCAGTCCACGGCTGATGCGCGTGAGTTCCTCGCGTAGCCATCGGTGGGCCGGTTGCTTGTCGAGCCGGCTGTGCCAGGCCATCGCCAGCGCGGTGTCGGGGATGTCGAAAGGCAATGCGTATGCTTCGATACCCGCGCCGAGCGAGTCGAACATGCTCTGCGGCACCGTGCAGACGAGATCCGTCGCATTGAGCATTGGCCCGATGCTTTCGCCGTTGGATGCGGAGACCAGGACGTCGCGCGTCAGGCCCCGTTGCTTCAGGTGCTGGTCCAGCAGACCTTCGAGGCGGCCCGAGGAGGAAACCACCATGTGGCTGAGCGAGCAGTATTCCTCGACGGAGAGACGGTGCGTGCCACGCGGGTGCCCCGCACGCTGCACCATGACGAACTCGTCGGCCATCAGCTGGCGCATTTTCAGCGAGCTGGGTACGTCCTCGTTCGGAACGAGCAGGATGTCGATCTCGCCGCTTTCGAACAGGCCGAGCACGTCCTGGTCTTCGTATCCCGCGCGGAACGCCACCTTGAGGGCACGGTTGCCTTTTTCCTGAAAGGACTGAATGAGGGGAAGCGCGAAGGTCCCCACGGCGCTGGTCGAGCCGGCGATACGAAACGTGGCCGCATCCCGCACGGGATCGAAGGCGCCGCCGGGGTCGGCCAGCGTGCCGAGTTGTGAAAGCGCGTCGCGCAGCGGCGCCGCCATTTCTTCGGCTTTGGGCGTGGGCACCATGCCGCGACCCGTTTCGGACGGAACGAGCAGTGGATCGTTGAACAGGCGGCGAAGCCTCGCCAGTTGCGCGGAAAGCGCAGGCTGGCTCACGTGAAGCTTCGACGCCGCGCGGGTGACGTTACGTTCCTCCAGCAGCATGTCGAGAGAGACGAGTAGGGGCAGGTCGCTCGGTTTGAGATTCATGAATACCGCTGGTCAAACGCGTCGGGGAAGCGCGCAGGTGGCGGGAAAGCAAACGCACCCTCGGGTTGCGCTGCGGCTATTTGTCAGTCAATTCGATGCGTGAAGTGGGTCACGTCATCGCTAACGCAAATTCCTTCCGTGCCGGGGTTTATACGTGGATACATAGGTCATGACATCGTCCACCCGCAGTTGCGTAAACCTGGCCCGAGCGTGACGGGCAAGTGTGACATCCTGACAGTCATGACCGACCATACGCAGCCGTCCGTGTCGAATGGAATGCGTTCTTGCGATGGACTTCGCGTTTTCGCCATGCACGAAATCGGTGACCGACGGCCGTCAGAGTCAGGGAGGGGGATGTCCGTGACCTGCGTCGCACAACCGCGTGCGGCGAAGCCTCGTCAGGGTGCGTTCATGCCCTGGGCTTCGTCTGGAATTAGCCGTCTATTTGCGTGCTTTGACGCGGTGGCGTCAATTACCCGAAAGAGGGAGGGTCAGTCGTGGCGACGGCCGAATGTGGCGAACAATGCGGCCCAGCAGGGCAGTGCGAAAAGCAGCCACGGCATGTTGCGCTGCGGGAAATCAGGCCACAGATGCAGCAGCAGGCCGATGATGCAGGCGGCAAACGAGATTGCTGCGATGCGTGTGCTGAAACGCCCCATCGGGCGACCGGCGCGACGCAGACGCCAGATGCCGGGAATCAGCAGAAACGCCAGCGGCTGGTAGGCAAGCAGATTGAAATTGCCCCAGGCCGAGCGATGCAATGTGAAGGCCCACAGTCCGATCATGAACAGACCGGCCAGGCCAGCGAAGACGCTGAACAAAGTGCCGGCAATCACGAACGTAAACCGGGCCTCGCGATGCCGCGTGAATGCGGGTAGCGCCAGTGGAATCGCGAGGAGCAGCCCTGCGATCAGCAGGGGCCAGCGGAGGTCCGGGGCTTCGAATGGCGGCGGCAGCAGTCGGCCCGTCGCGAGGATTTCCTCGCCGTCGACAAGGGGGCGTTCCTTTGCGCCATCACCGATACGTACGCGACGCAGCTCGGCTTCGAGCACCATGGGCAGGAAGGCTTCCTTCCATGCTGTCATCGGCTGGTCGGCGTAAGGCCCGAGGCCAAGATCCATGCCGAGCATCAGCCAGGTCTGGTTGCTCATCAGTCGGGCGGTGTGCTCGCGGTAGGTCATGGCGCCGCCCCAGGAGCCCAGCTGGCGGCCAAGCGCGCCGCCGAGCGCCGTGTCGAGTGCGTCGCGCACGCGTGTCGTGCAGTTGTCCGTGTAGTAGTCGTAGTGATAGCCCGCGTTCTCCGGGCGGATGTTCCACAGCATGAAACGGCGCAGTGCGTCTTTCTGTGCGATATCCAGGCTCAGGTGCTGGCGGTGCACATAGCGCCCTTCGCCTGCGTAGAACTCCACATCGGACTGCGTGGTCTCGGCATCCATGCGATAGGCCATGATGCCGCGCGCGAAGTTGAGGATGAAGCCCTTCTGATCGAAGTCGAATACGCCGTAGTTGAATGCGATCGCTTCGCCGCTGACGCGGTCACGGATCTCCAGTGCGTCGTGCCCGAACCGTTCCCAGTAGATGTCGCCCGGCCCGTAGGTCATCAGGGAGATATCGAGATCCGAGGCCGGTGCATCGACGATGCCGGCGCGGGCCATGGGAACGACACAGAGGGCGAGCAGGAAGAGCAGGGCGTGGCGCATGGTCGGGCTTGGATCCTTGCCCGCAGGCATGGCTGTCAGGGGCCGCCGGCCATACGGCCGGCGGTGACGTCATGCGCCGCCGTTGGCGTGCGCGACGTGGAACTGCTGGACGCGACGGTCGTCGGCTTCGGTAACCCGGAAGAGGAAGTCGCCCATGGCGATTTCTTCGCCGGCCGCCGGGAGGTGGCCGAACTCCGAGGTGATCATGCCGCCGATGGTATCGAACTCCTCATCGGAGAACCGTGCACCCGCTATCTCGTTGAAGTCGGCGATGGGGGTGAGGGCGCTCACCGCGAAGCCGCCTTCTTCCAGTGCCTGGACCAGGACCGGATCTTCCTCGTCGTCGTGCTCGTCGTCGATCTCGCCGACGATCTGCTCGAGAACGTCCTCGATCGTGATCAGGCCGGCGACGCCGCCGTATTCGTCCACCACCAGCGCCATGTGATTGCGCGTCAGGCGAAATTCCGCCAGGAGCACGTTCAGGCGCATCGATTCGGGAATGAGCACGGCCGGACGGAGCAGCGCGCGCACATCGCCGCCTTCGCTCTGCCCGTAGTATTTCAGCAGGTCTTTCGCCAGCAGGATGCCCAGCACTTCGTCCTTGTCTTCACCGTGGACGGGGAAGCGGGAGTGCCCGGACTCGACGACGGCGGAAAGGATCTCGGGGAGGGAGGCATCGGCGGCGAGGCTGACGATCTGGGCGCGGGGCACCATGACATCGTCGACGCTGAGCTCGGTCACCTTGATGGCACCCTCGACCATGGTCAGGGTGTCGTTGGAAAGCAGGCCGTTGGCCTGGGCGGTACGCAGTTCCTCGATCAGTTCGTCGCGGTTGCGTGGCTCGCCGGAAAACATATGGCCCAGACGGTCCCACCAGGATCGGTGAGTCGGGCCATGGGTACTACCAGGTTCCTCGTTCATCACTCTTTGCGTTTCTGCCCGAAATGAGCGGAACGGTCAGTCTAACGGAATTCCTGTGACGATTCAGGGCGTGTCTCTACACGGTCTCGTAGGGGTCCGCAATTCCCAGACCCGCCAGCACGCGGGTCTCCAGCGCTTCCATCGTCTCGGCCTCGGCCTCGTCGATGTGGTCGTACCCCAGCAGATGCAGTGTCCCGTGCACCGTCAGGTGCGCCCAGTGATCCGTCGCCTTCTTTCCCTGCTCGGCCGCCTCGCGCGTCACCACGGGCGCGCAGATGACCAGATCGCCGATCAGCGGCAGGTCGACGCCGGGCGGCAGTTCGACCGGGAACGACAGCACGTTGGTGGCGTAGTCCTTGCCGCGGTACTGCAGGTTCAGTGACTGGCCTTCCTCCGCATCGACGATGCGGATCGATAGCTCGGTGCCCTTGCGACGGCGCGCGCCCTTCAACGCCGCCTCGACCCAGCGCCGGAAGCTGGCCGGCGCCGGCACACCCTTGCGCGCGGTGGCATAGCCGACGGCCACGTCCAGCTGGCTCACTTCGCGGCGTCCTGCTTGTCTTCAAACGCCTCGTAAGCACGGACGATCTTGGCCACCAGCGGATGGCGGACCACGTCGCGCGAGGTGAAGAACGTAAAGCTGATGCCGTCCACGCCGCGCAGCACTTCGACCGCGTGACGAAGACCCGAGCGGATGTGGCGGGGCAGGTCGACCTGGGAGACGTCGCCCGTGATCACCGCGACCGAGCCGAAGCCGATACGGGTCAGGAACATCTTCATCTGTTCGACGGTGGTGTTCTGCGCTTCGTCGAGGATGACGTAGGAATCGTTGAGCGTGCGGCCACGCATATACGCCAGCGGCGCGATCTCGATCACGTTGCGCTCGATCAGCTTGCCGACCTTCTCGAAGCCGACCATCTCGTACAGCGCGTCATACAGAGGGCGCAGGTAGGGATCGATCTTCTGGCTGAGGTCGCCGGGCAGAAAGCCGAGCTTTTCGCCGGCCTCGACCGCGGGGCGCACCAGCAGCACGCGCTGTACGCGGTTGGCTTCCAGTGCCTCGATGGCGCTGGCCACGGCCAGATAGGTCTTGCCGGTACCGGCCGGACCTACGCCGAAGTTGATGTCGTGCGTGGTGATGGCGTGCAGGTAGCGCGCCTGGTTGGCGCCACGGCCTTTGATGACGCCGCGCTTGACCTTGATGACGACTTCCTGCGAAGACTCCGCCGACTCGTCGTTGATCGCGTCGATGCCCGATTCGGCCAGATGCAGATTGATCGCGGCACCGTTGAGCACTTCGGTTTCCGTCGCGGCGTACAGCGCGCGGATGACTTTCTCGCCCGCGCGGGCCGAGCCTTCGTCACCGATGACACGGAAGATAGCGCCGCGATGATCCACCTCGACGCCCAGGCGCAGTTCGATCTGGCGCACGTGTTCATCCAGCGGGCCACACAGGTTCGCCAGGCGGGTGTTGTCTTCGGGATCGAGGGTAAAATCGCGTTGCGAAAGACCAGGATTCATGCGACCGCAACCTCGTCCGCCAGCAGCACCCGACCACGCAGCGAGTTGCTCATCGCCTCGGTGATCGTGACGTCCACGAACTGGCCGATCATCCGCGGATGTCCCGGGAAGTTCACATAGCGCATGTTTTCCGTCCGTCCGCTGAGTTCGTTGGGATCGCGGCGGCTGGGCTTCTCGACCAGTACCCGCTGCACGGTGCCTACCATGGCCTCGTTGATCTTGCGCGCGTTCTCGTTGATCGCCGCCTGCAGCCGGCTCAGACGCGCGTGCTTCACCTCGGCCGGAGTCTCGTCGGCGAGGTTTGCCGCCGGCGTACCGGGTCGCGACGAAAACACGAACGAGAAGCTCTGGTCGAAGCCGATATCGTCGATCAGCTTCATCGTCTTCTCGAAGTCGTCGTCCGTCTCGCCGGGGAAGCCGACGATGAAGTCCGACGACACGCAGATATCCGGTCGCACCGCGCGCAGCTTGCGGATGCGCTGCTTGAATTCCAGCGCCGTGTAGCCGCGCTTCATGGCCGCGAGGATGCGGTCCGAGCCCGCCTGCACCGGGAGGTGCAGATAGTTGGCCAGCTGCGGCACGTTGGCGTAGGCCTCGATCAGCGAGTCCGAGAACTCCAGCGGATGCGATGTGGTGAAACGAATGCGGCCGATACCGTCGATCTGCGCGATGGCGTGGATCAGCACCGACAGGTCGGCGACGTCGCCGTCGTG
Source organism: Luteibacter sp. 1214 (assembly GCF_031455395.1). Taxonomy (NCBI): domain Bacteria; kingdom Pseudomonadati; phylum Pseudomonadota; class Gammaproteobacteria; order Lysobacterales; family Rhodanobacteraceae; genus Luteibacter; species Luteibacter sp. 1214. Next base: position 21,005 of record NZ_JAVDSQ010000011.1, on the reverse strand, counting down.
CATCGGGCCACGATACGCGTTGACGTTCTGGCCGAGCAGGTTGACCTCGCGTACGCCCTGTTCGGCGAGCTGGGCCACCTCGACGATCACATCGTCGAACGGCCGGCTGATCTCTTCGCCGCGCGTGTAAGGCACCACGCAATACGAGCAGTACTTCGAGCAGCCTTCCATGATCGAGACGAAGGCCGTCGGGCCCTCGGCGCGGGGTTCCGGCATGCGGTCGAACTTCTCGATTTCCGGGAAGCTGATGTCGACCTGCGACTTGCCGGTGGCGCGCTGGGCTTCGATCATCTGCGGCAGGCGGTGCAGGGTCTGCGGGCCGAAGACGAGGTCGACGTGCGGCGCGCGCTTGAGGATGGCGTCGCCTTCCTGCGAGGCGACGCAGCCGCCGACTCCGATCAGTACGGGCTTGCCGTTGGCCTTGTGCGCCTTCCAGCGACCGAGCTGGCTGAAGACCTTCTCCTGCGCCTTTTCGCGGATGGAACACGTGTTGACGAGGATGACGTCGGCCTCATCCTCGTTCTGCGTGAGTTCCAGGCCATGGGACGCCGCCAGCACGTCGGCCATCTTGGCCGAGTCGTACTCGTTCATCTGGCAGCCGTGGGTCTTGATGAAAAGCTTGCCGCTCATGGGCCGGGTTACCGTGTTTCGTGGGGAGTTTCCGAACCGCGCAGTTTACTCTGCCCCCGGGTCCGTTGCCAGTTGGCCGCCGTGGATCAATGACTTGCGTGAAGAACGTCACGTTTGCGGCCCTTGGCAGCGCTGGGGTGCTCGGGCAAACTCGCGCCCATGGTTGACGACGCGACGCCAGGGGAAAGCGCCGGCCATCACGCCCGCCGTTTCCTGACCTCCCGGACGGCCCTGCGAAGGGTCGCGGGCGCCTGCGTCCTGCTGCTGGGACTGCTGGCCGGGCCGGCGTCGGCGGGTGCGCTCTACCGTTGCATCGGTAGTACGGGAGAGACGGTTTTCTCCGGCGGCACCACGGGCTACAAGGACTGCAAGCGCATCGGCAGCACGGGCTCCTCGCGTCCGGCGCGGCCCATCGCTTTGCCCAACGCGCCGCAGAAGGCCGTCTTCGAACCGGTCGCCGGCCCCCCGTCGCTTAAAGGCGTGATCGGCTCCGTGGTACTGGCGCCCGCCGCCGCCGTGCCTTCGCTGGCCGGCGTGACCGGTGGCGTGGTCGGCGGAGCGGATGGTACCGAGCGCGAACCGCTGGCCCTGCCTCCCGTGACCGCGCCAAAAGGGCAGTGGGACTATAAGGAGTCGGCGAGCACCGATTTAACGGCGGCGGCTGCGCCTGCCGCACCTCAGGGCTCGCGGGTCTTGCGTGGCGCGGTCTACCGGATCACCCGGGCGGACGGCGGCGTCGAGTACACCAATATTCCGCCGGGCGGCGGCGGTCAGGGATCGAGCATCAAGATGCTCTTTACCTATATCGCCACCTGCGCCGCCTGCGACGTGCATTCGAAGGTCGACTGGAACAACGTCGGTCTGAATCTGGTCGCGTACGGCGACGCGATCCGCTCGGCGAGCAGCGAGTTCAGCGTGGACGAGGCACTGCTGCGCGCGGTCATTCACGCCGAGAGCGCGTTCAACCCGCGCGCGCTGTCCGTGGCCGGCGCGCAGGGGCTGATGCAGCTGATTCCGGGTACCGCGCGCGACATGGGCGTGCTGGATGCCTTCGACGCCAATCAGAATATTCGCGGCGGGGCGCGTTATCTCGCGCTGTTGCTGAAGACCTTCAATGGCAACGAGCGCCTCGCCGCGGCGGCGTACAACGCCGGACCCGGTGCGGTGCAGAAGTACAACGGCGTGCCGCCTTATGACGAAACGCAGGTCTATGTCGAGCGCGTCGGCGTGCTGCGCAAGCGCTACGGCGACATGTTGAAGAGCCGCCCCAGCACCGGCGTCCCCCTGGCCGACAGCAGAATGTAGCAGCGCGCCCCGCGCGTTGTAGAAGCGCCCGGCGCGTTGTAGGAGCGCGCCCGGCGCGTGGTAGGAGCGCGCCCCGCGCGCGAAAAGCCAACGAAGCCCAGAAGCCGCTACCCCCCCCCATCCCGCCGCGAAAAGACATCGCGCGCAAGGCGCGCTCCTACCGGGCCGCGCCCTGGAGCGCCTGCATCGGTGCCGTGGGCGGCCGCTGCGCCGGCGTTACGGTCGTGTTGAACGCCGCACCGTTGCGCAGCCCGGAGACCTGCACCGGATCGCCCGGCTTCAGCGAGGCCTCGTGCCGGCGCAGATCCGACGGGTCGAGGATGTCCTCATCGCCGATGCGCAGCAGCACGTCGCGTTGCTGGATGCCCGCGAGGGCGGCGGGGCCGCCCGGGGACACGTCGTTGACCACGACACCGCGCGCCGCCGAAGGCAGGCCGCTGTCGGCGGAAACCGGGACGGCGCCGTAGTCGGCACCGATCCAGCCACGCACGACGTGGCCGGTCTGTATGATCTGGTCCAATACCTCGCGTGCGCTCTGCACGGGGATGGCGAAACCGATGCCTTCGGCGCCGACCGCCTGACCGATCAGCGACGTATTGATGCCGACGAGCTCGCCGTGCGCATTGACGAGCGCGCCGCCCGAGTTGCCGAAGTTGATCGCGGCGTCGGTCTGGATGAAGTTTTCCAGGCTGGACAGATTGAGCTGGCGACCGATGGCACTGACGATGCCCATGGTCACCGTCTGGCCGATGCCGAAGGGGTTGCCGATGGCCAGCACCACGTCGCCGACCCGGGGACGGCTCTCGGCGTCGGTCATGTGGATCGCCGGCAGGTTGCCCGCGTCCACCTTGAGTACCGCGAGGTCCGTCTCATCGTCCGAGCCCACGACCCGGGCCTTGGCCACCCGGCCGTCGTAGAGCAGCAGCTGGATGTCGTCGGCGTTGGCGATCACGTGGTTGTTGGTCAGGACGTAGCCATCTTCCCTGACGATGACGCCCGAGCCGAGGTTCTGCTGACGCCGCGTACGCGCCGGGCCGGTGGGCACGCTGAAGATGCGCTGCAACACGGGATCGGAGTAGAGCTCGCGCGGCTGCTCGGTCACCAGCTTGTTCGCATAGATGTTGACGACCGACGGCGCGGCCTTGGCCACGGCATCGGCATACGACACGGGACCCGTGCCCGCCCCGGGAGCGGCCGGCTCGACCGCGGCAGGCTCGTGTTCGGTGACCGGCGGCGTGAAACGCTCACGAAGAAAAGCGCCGCTGCCTGGCCAGAACAGGCCGATGACGAAGGCGACGGCAAGGCCGAGCACGACGAAACGGGCGACGAAGGCAAGCGTACGAGCGGCGTGGTTCATGGAGTAGCGAGGGGTCCTGTCGTCCGGTTTTGCCGAATTTTCCGCATCCTGGCGGGCACTTGGCAGCCCCATCCGTCATGGGGGACGGGGGAAGGTTCAGTTTATTGTACGTGGCTGGTGCTGCCGTTACACTGACTCGATTTAGCGGAAGCCGATTTCCGATACGAGCCGGCGATAGGGGTCCGCATTCTCAATGGCATAAGTTCCGGAGAGCCTGATGGCGAACGAATTCGTCGATCACGGCCGCCGTCGCTTCCTCACCACAACGACCGCGGTCGTTGGCGGAGTCGGGGTAGTCGCGGCGATCGTGCCCTTCATTAAGTCGTGGGAACCAAGCGCAAGGGCAAAGGCAGCAGGAGCGCCTGTTACGGTCGACATCAGTGCCATCGAGGCGGGCCAGAAGGTCACCTTCGCCTGGCGCAGCCTTCCGGTCTTCGTCGTCAATCGCAGCAAGGACCAGCTGGCCCAGCTGAAGGGCCTCGAGCCCCGTCTGCTGGACCCGCAGTCGTCCGATTCGGCCCAACAGCCGAAGTACGCGACCAACGAGAACCGTTCCATCAAGCCCGAGTGGCTGGTCGTCATCGGCCTGTGCACCCACCTGGGCTGCGTGCCGGACTTCGTGCCCGACATCAAGCCCGAGCCGTTCGACGCGAACTGGAAGGGCGGCTTCTACTGCCCCTGCCATAAGTCACGCTATGACTTGTCGGGCCGCGTCTTCGCCGGCGTCCCCGCCCCGAAGAACCTCCCGGTGCCCCCTTATCACTTCGTGGATGACTCGCACATCCAGATCGGTGTCGACCCGGAGGGCAAAAGCTGATGGCCAGCCTTTTCGATTGGGTCAACGAACGCGCGCCGAACCTGGCGCCGACGTTCCGCAAGCACATGACCGAGTACTACGCGCCGAAGAACTTCAATCTCTGGTACTACTTCGGTTCGCTCGCCATGCTGGTCCTGGTCAACCAGATCGTGACCGGCATCTTCCTCACCATGAACTACAAGACGAGTGCGCTCGAAGCGTTCAACTCGGTCGAGTACATCATGCGTGACGTGGAGTGGGGCTGGCTCATCCGCTACATGCACTCCACCGGTGCGTCGCTGTTCTTCGTGGTGGTGTTCCTGCATATGTTCCGCGGGATCATGTACGGCTCGTTCAAGCGACCGCGCGAGCTGGTGTGGATCCTGGGCATGCTGATCTTCCTCGTGCTGATGGCCGAGGCCTTCATGGGCTACGTGCTGCCGTGGGGCAACATGTCGTTCTGGGGCGCGAAGGTCATCATCTCGCTGTTCGGCACCATTCCTTATATCGGCTCGTCGCTGGTGGAATGGATCATGGGCGATTTCCTGCCCGCCGACGCCACGTTGAATCGCTTCTTCGCGCTGCACGTCATCGCGCTGCCGCTGGTGCTCCTGCTGCTGGTGGTGCTGCACCTCGCCGCGCTGCACGAGGTGGGTTCGAACAACCCGGACGGCGTCGACGTCAAGCATGGCCCGAAGGGCAATCGCTGGGACGCCGACAAGCCGAAGGATGCCGTGCCGTTCCATCCGTATTACACGGTGAAAGACCTCTTCGGCGTCGGCTTCTTCCTCACCATCGCGGCGTTCATCATCTTCTTCGCGCCGACCTTCGGTGGCTGGTTCCTGGAGCATGACAACTTCACGCCAGCCAACAACCTGGTGACGCCGAGCCACATCAAACCGTCGTGGTACTTCACGCCGTTCTACGCGATCCTCCGCATGATTCCGTCGTTCTTCGGCACGGCGATCTGGGGCGTCATCGGCATGTTCGGCTCGATCCTGCTGCTGGCGCTGCTGCCGTGGATCGATAAGGGAGCGGTGCGCTCCGTGCGCTACCGCGGCCTCGGTTTCCGCATCGCCCTGGGCGTGCTCGTGGTGTCCTTCCTGTCGCTGGGCGCGGTGGGTGCGGGCGTCACGGCGGAGCTGATTCCCGCCTGGTTCCCGCATGCCGACGTCACCACGTGGGAGAACGCCTTCGGTCGCCTGATGGCGCTGGGTTACTTCGGCTTCTTCCTCTTCGTATGGGTCTACACGCGCTTCGGTTTCGAGAAGACCAAGCCGGTTCCGGAACGGGTGACGATGCATGATTAAGCGCTATGTTTTCTCAGTCGCTCTTGCTCTGGGTCTGTTTGTCGCCACGCTGCCCGTCCTTGCCGCCGAAGGTGGCGAGGACCTGCCGTCCGTCGGCACCAACGTCAACGACAGGGCCGCGCTACAGCGCGGTGCCAGGCTCTTCTTCAACTACTGCGTGGGCTGCCACTCGCTGAAGTACGTGCGCTATTCTCGCCTGGCGACCGACCTCGGCCTGTCCGAAGACGAGGTGATGTCCAACCTCAACTTCACCGGTGCGAAGTTCGGCGAACCGGTGCTCTCGCACATGCCTGCCGACGGCGCCAAGGCCTGGTTCGGCAAGGAGCCGCCGGATCTCTCGCTCGAGGCGCGCGCCAAGGGCGTGGACTTCATCTTCAACTACCTCAACGCGTTCTACCTCGATCCAAGCCGCCCGGTGGGCTGGAACAACACGGTGTTCCCGAATGCCTCCATGCCCAATCCCCTGTGGGAATTGCAGGGCCTGCAGGTCGCGGTGCACGGTGAGGCGAAGCCCGGACAGGAAGCCACGGTCGAGAAGCTCGAGCTGCAACGTCCGGGTCGCATGACGCCGGACGAATTCAGGGGCGCCACGCGCGATCTCGCTACCTTCCTCGAGTACACGGCCGAGCCTGCCGCACTTGAGCGCCAGTCGGTCGGTGTCTGGGTGATCCTCTTCCTGGCTGGCCTCACGTTTCTCCTGTACCTGGTGAAGCACGAGTACTGGAAAGACGTTCACGAAGAACATTAAGTTAGGGAGGTCGATGCATGGTCCAGAATGCTCGTTCGCGTGCGGCGCTGACTCTGTACACCAGCGCCGACGACATCCATTGTCACCGGACGCGCCTGGTCCTGGCCGCGAAGGGGGTGGCCTATGACCGGATCATCCTCAAGGCGGACGAGCCCACGCCCGACCTGCTCGATCTCAACCCCTATGGCACGCTGCCGACCCTCGTCGACCGGGACCTGACCCTTTACGACACGCTGGTCGTGGTCGAATACCTCGACGAACGCTATCCGCATCCGCCGCTGATGCCGATCGACCCCTTGTCCCGGGCGCGTCTGCGCCTGGCCACGTGGCGGATCGAGAACGACTGGCTGCCCGAGATCGAGACGATCGGGGAGGGCGGCAAGGCGGCGGAGGGCGCGCGCAAGCGATTGCGCGAGCATCTGTTGCTGTCGGAACCGCTGTTCCGTGCCTCGCGGTTCTTCCTCAATCCGGAAATGAGCCTGATCGACTGCCTCGTCGCCCCCGTGGTCTGGCGTCTGCCGCACCTGGGTGTGGACCTGGGCAAGGAAGGCAAGGCCATCGTGGACTACGGCGAGCGTCTATTCCACAGCCAGGGATTCGCCCGCAGTCTCACCCCGGAAGAGCGCGACATGCGCCCGGACTTCAATTTCCTGCCCGGTTAGCGTCTTTCGCCGCGTATCCCTTAAACTGTCGTCATGGATACCAATGAAACCGCAGGCATGACCTCCAATCGGCCTTACCTGCTGCGTGCCATCTACGACTGGATCAGCGACAACGGTCTGACCCCGTACGTCCTCGTCGACGCCGGGCAGCCGGGCGTCAAAGTGCCCGCCCACGTCGTGAAGAACGGCCAGGTGGTGCTGAACCTCGCCATGCGCGCGGTGGCCAATCTGGATCTGGGCAACGACCGGATCGGCTTCCAGGCCCGTTTCTCAGGCGTCAGCCAGCAGATCGTCATCCCCGTGCAGGCCGTATTGGCGCTTTACGCGCAGGAGAACGGCCAGGGCATGATGTTCCCGGTCGACGAGAACGACACCGCGCCGGCCACGGCGATCGACGCGGTCGACGACACCGACGCCCCACCGCCCACCGGTGGCGACGATGACCGGCCCAAGCGCGGCGCGCCGCACCTTCGGGTCGTCAAATAAAAGAAACCCGCCGGGAGGCGGGTTTTTTGTGCCGGGCGACAGGCCAGCTCCGGTAGGAGCCAGCCCTGCTGGCGATTCCGTATCCCTCAGTGCAACCGCCGCCGATCCGCCAGCGAAATCACGTTCGCCCCATGCACGATCGAATCGGTAGCCACCACGGTCTCCAGCTCGGGCGAATCGGTTCCCGGCAGCGAATAGCTGGCGATCTCGCTCCCCGCCATCCAGAGACGCGCCATCTGCCGCGACTGGCCGTCGATGCTTACTTCAAAGCCGTAGCAGCGCTCGAGGCGGCGGACGCCATCGACCCCCTGGAGCCGCACGCCGCGCAGCCCGACCGACTGATCGAGCAGCTGCAGGCCGTAGCGTTTGCATAGCCCCGTCGCGGCGCGTACGGCGACTTCCCTGGCTCGCGTCAGTCGGTACCAGCTCGCGATACCGCCTGCGAGGACGAGAAGCCAGAAAAGGTCGCTGAAAGATGCCATGGCGTCAGTGTGTGGCCGATTCCGCGTGTCTACAAGTCCCTGGGCGGGAAGCTTGCCGCAGGAGCGCACGACAGGGCGCTCCGCCAACTCAGTCCCCCGGATGCTTCACATCCAGCCGCAGCGACAGATCGATCGCCCGCACATGCTTGGTCAACGCGCCGCTGGAGATGAAATCCACGCCGGTCCGCGCGATCGCGTGAATCGTGTCCAGCTCCACGTTACCCGACACCTCGAGTGGAATCCGTCCGGCGGTATACGCCACAGCCTCGGTCAGCATTGCCGGGGTGAAGTTGTCGAGCAGCGCACGATCGGCTCCTGCCGCGATCACCTCCGCCAACTCGTCCATGGTCTCCACCTCGACGATCAGCGGCAGCGTGGGGTGAATGAGGCGCGCCGCGTTGACCGCCGGCCGGATGCCGCCCGCCGCGATGATGTGGTTTTCCTTGAGCATCATCGCGTCGAACAGGCCGATGCGGTGATTGGTACCGCCGCCACAGCGAACGGCGTACTTCTGCGCGCGACGCAGGCCCGGCAGCGTCTTGCGGGTGTCGAGGATACGAGTTGGCGTGCCGGCCAGCGCGTCGACATAGCGCGAGGTCACCGTCGCCGTCGACGAGAGCAGCTGCAGGAAGTTGAGCGCCGTCCGCTCGGCGGTGACCAGGGCACGTGCCTGCCCGGCGAGACGGCAGATGGGCGAGCCGGCGGTCACGCGATCGCCGTCGTGGGCCAGCCACTCGATGCGCACATCCGGGTCGAGCTTGCGGAACGCGGCGTCGAACCAGGCGGTGCCGCAGATCACGGCATTCTCGCGACAGGTCAGGACGGCCGTGGCGGTGGCCTTGGGATCGAGCAGGTCGGCCGTGGCGTCGCCGGGGCCGATGTCTTCGGCGAAGGCGCGATCGATATCGGCAAGGATCTCGGCCGCCGGCGGCAGTGCGTCGGTCAGCGATGGCGAAGCGGTGGAGGTCATCGGAAGGATGCGTCCGTGGAAGAGGGCGCTACCTTATCAAGACTGACCCGCGCGCGGTGTAACCCGCGCGGGTCGGATCAGGCCCTGGCTTAGGCCTCGGGCGTACGCAGCCGCTCGACGATCGCGTCCATCGCACGGTCGAACAGCATCGACGAATCCAGTACGCGCGCGTGGCCGTTGGCGAAGGCCTGCGCGAGACCGCCCAGGCTGTGATCGGCGACCTTCAGACCGCGACGGTTGACGAAGAGATAGCGGCCGCTGATCGGGCTGACCCACGAAAGCTTCGCGCGATCGGTGCTGCCGTCTTCGGCGGTGAACTCGAGCCACTGGCCGACTTTCAGTTCACGGGCCTGAGCGAGATTGCGCTCGTCGAAGGCTTCGTCAGGGAGCGATTCGTCCTCGGGCTCCGGTTCGACCGTTGGTTCTTCGATCGCCTGGATGGCCTCGGGCAAGGGCATCACGCTGGTGACGAGCGTGCCCGATTCCGTCTCCGGCACGGACTCGCCGAGCTGCTGGCGATAGAACGCGTGCAGCTGGGCGAGCAGTTGCTCGGTGTCGGCCTCCTGAAAGGCGACGGCGGCGAGACCGCGACGCAGCGAGCGTTCGATCGACGGCAGAATGGCCCGAAGGTCGCGTCGGCCGTTGAGGTCGTAGACCGGACGCGCGCTGGCGATGAAATCGTCGATGAAGCGCAGCGAGTCGCGGAATTCCTGGGCTTCTTCGCCCTGACGCAGGAGGGTGAGCACGATGTAGTTGGCCCACGCCCGCGTCAGCACGCCGTAGATCAGGGGCGGCAGCGCGGCACCGTCGACGCGGCCGACGATTTCCTGGGCGGCGCGGCGGCGCGCGTGCTCGAGCTTCTCGCGACCGCGGGTGGATTCGGCGACACGCTGCTCGGCGAGTTCCGCGCGCTTGCGGCTGATGTCGAGGAAGTCCTGTAGCTCGGCCGCGAGACGGTTGAAGACGGCGACGTCGTCGTCGAAGTCGTGCAGCAGCCGCTCGACGATGGATTTGATCTTGTCGAACAGGCGGCCGTCGCGATCGGCTTCGGCGGACCAGCCCTTGGCCGCATCGGCCAGGGCGTCGAGCAACTGACGCGCCGGGTGCGACTTGTGCGCGAACATCCGGCGGTCGAGCAGCGCGACCTTGAGGTAGGGGATCTGCAGACGCGCGAGCATGACCTGCATCTCGGCCGGCAGGTTGTGATCTTCGAGGATGAACTCGAAAAGCATGCCGACGAGGTCGATGGTGTCTTCGTCCACGCCCGACACGTGTGCGGTCTGCTGACCGCGCAGCTGGCCGATCTGCGCGAGCAGCTGTTCCTTCAGCTGGGCGACGTCACGCGTGACGTCGGCCTGGCTCGCCATCGGCACGGCGGTCCCGGGCATGCCGGCGATCTGGCTCTGCAGCAGGGTCAGCGCACCGAGCAGCTCGGCTGCGCTGGGCAGGGGACCGGTAGGCATCGAAGCGCCTCCGGCGAAGCCCTCGGTGCCCGCCGTGGTACCGCGACGCGCCGAGAACATGGCGTGCAGCGACTGCATGAACTCCGCCGCGGCGGCATCCGTCACCGGTGCGGCCGCCTGCGGAGCGGCCACCACCGACGAGGCCGGGCCCGTCGGGGCGGGCGCATCGCTGCGACGGGTGACGATCTCGTGGCGCAGCTGCGGCAGGACGCCCGCGGCGGCGAGCTCGTTATTGATGTCGTCGTAGAGCTCGTCGATGCCGGCGAGCACGTACCGATCGAACAGCTTATAGATGATCAGCTTGACCCGGACCTCGACCATCAGCTCGCGCATGGCCTGGCGGAACGCGGCGGCCAGCGAGGCGGGGCCTACCGGGTTGGACGCGTCGTCCATCCGGGCGCCGCCGCAGATCACCGACAGGCGCTGATTGACGGCAAAGAGGGCGCGCGCAAGGCGCTGCTCGTTCTTGCCGATCATGCTGGTGATCGCGAGGGATTCCTCGAGTTCGTTTTCGCCGACGAGGCTGAGCTCGATATTGGCGAGGGGGCGGGCGTGGGCGTCGGCATCGGGTGCGCGCGTGCGCCCGGCGGAAAAATCGGCCAGATCCCGCGCGACCTGACCCAGGAAGGTGCGCTCGACGATGGCGCGCTTCTTGCGCACTTCACGCATGCCGTCGAAGAACTGGGTCTGCGCGGCGTTGTTCTCGGCCTTTTCGGCCAGATCGAACAGAGCGTCGTCGATGTTCTCGAACATGTTGGTGGCCAGCGCGTGCAGCCGCTTGGTCGCCAGGCCACGCACCGTGACCAGAAGCGCGCCCACACTCTCGCTGCGCGGATCCAGGCGCTGGCTGAGATCGATCACATTGGACGGCTCGCTCGCGTTACTCATCGCGCATCTCTGGATTCAACGGCCCCCGCCTGAGGGGCCATTGTGCGGGAACGAATGCTTTAAATTGTGACGGACGTCACGGATTCTGCGCGAGACCGGATTCCGGAGTAAAGCCCGTCAACTGGAGGGTGCCGATACCCGCTTCGGGGAGCATGACGGGGATGCCGTCCTCGACCCGGTAGACGAGCTGGCCGTCGGTGGTGATCAGGCCTTCGGTCAGCGGCTCGGCCACTTTTTCCCCGGCGACGGTGTCGACCGAGCCGGCGCGGATGGCGCCGTTGAGGTTGTCGCGCTCGGCGGCCGTCAGCGGACGCAGGGGGCGCTTGCTGACCGGGCAGCAGAGGATATCGAGGAGACGCTTGTCCATGAGAGCGGCCGCGGAGGCCAACCTGTAGATCGGGAATGCACTTACAATAGCGACTTTTGGGTGCCCGGGCCATGATTTCCAACGAAGGTAACGAAGCGAGCGCGCCGCGCGTGGGCGTGGTGATGGGCTCGCGATCGGACTGGGAAACGATGGAGCATGCCTCCGCCACGCTGTCCCGTCTGGGCATCGTCCACGAGGTCCAGGTGGTCTCCGCCCACCGCACCCCCGACCTGCTTTTCAGCTACGCCGAAGCGGCCCGTGGCCGTGGCATCCAGGTGATCATCGCCGGTGCCGGTGGCGCCGCCCATCTGCCGGGCATGATCGCCGCCAAGACCGCGCTGCCGGTGTTCGGGGTGCCGGTACAGTCCAAGGCGCTGAACGGTATGGATTCCCTGCTTTCGATCGCGCAGATGCCGGCCGGTATCCCGGTCGGTACCCTGGCGATCGGCCGTGCCGGCGCGACCAATGCCGCCCTGCTGGCCGCCTCGGTCCTGGCGCTGCACGACCCGTCCGTCGCCACGGCACTCGACACGTTCCGCAGCGATCAGACCCGCACCGTCCTCGATAACCCGGATCCGCGCTCGTGAGCCGCAAGCTTCCCACGGTGGGCATCCTCGGCGGCGGGCAGCTGGCGCGCATGCTGACCCTTGCCGCGGCACCCCTCGGCATCCGCACGCTGGTGGTCGACGGTACGTCCGACGCCTGCGCCGGCCAGGTGGCCGAACTGATCGTCGCCGACTGGTCCGACGACGCCGCGCTGGCTGATTTCGCCCGGCGGGTCGACGTCGTCACCTTCGATTTCGAGAACGTTCCCGCCGCCGCCGCCGAGCGTCTGGCCGGGCTGGTCGACGTCTTCCCCAATCCGCGTGCGCTCGCCGTGGCGCAGGATCGTCTCAGCGAGAAGACGCTGTTCCGTGAGACCGGCCTGGACACGCCCGAGTTCGAAACGGTCGACACCCGAGAGGACCTGGTCCGCGCGGTGGCCCGTATCGGCGCCCCGGCCATTCTCAAGACCCGTCGGCTCGGTTACGACGGCAAGGGCCAGTTCCGTCTGAAGACGGCCGACGACATCGACGCGGCCTGGGCCGCCCTGGGTGAAGCGGCGGGTAAGCACGGGCTGATTCTGGAAGCCTTCGTTCCGTTCGATCGCGAGCTGTCGGTGGTGGCGGTGCGTGGCCGCGATGGCTCGTTCCGCGCCTGGCCGCTGACGCGCAACTGGCATGTCGACGGCGTGCTCTCGCTGAGCCTCGCTCCCGCGCCGGGTACGTCCGACGAGCTGGAGCAGGCGGCCACGGCGCATGCCCGCGCCATCGCCGAGAAGCTCGATTACGTGGGAGTCTTCGCGCTGGAGCTGTTCGTCCGCGGCGGCGACCTGCTTGGCAACGAGATGGCGCCCCGCGTGCACAACTCCGGCCACTGGACGATCGAAGGCGCGCACACGAGCCAGTTCGAAAACCACATCCGTGCGGTGCTCGGCCTCCCGCTGGGTGACACCGGTGTACGCGGCGCGAGTGCGATGCTGAACTGGATCGGCGACATGCCGGATCCGGCGCCGGTGCTTTCCGTGGCCGATGGCCATTGGCATGACTACGGTAAAGAGGCTCGCCCGGGCCGCAAGGTGGGCCATGCGACGCTGTGCGCTTCGGATGCCGGCAGCTTGCGGGCGAAGCTGGCCGAGGTCGGTGTCGGCCTTGGACGGGAGAGCCAGGTGGCCCCGGCGGTCGAGCTGCTCGGCTAACCGGTTGCGCAATGGCGCAAGCCGAGCCCCAAAAGCCGAACCATCGGAGCGCCGTACCCGGTAAACAAAAAGGCCAGGTCTGAACGACCTGGCCTTTTCATCGCAGCAAGATAAACCTCAGGCGAGGTTCTTGGCCGCGAAGTCCCAGTTCACCAGATTCCAGAACGCTTCCAGGTACTTCGGACGCGCGTTTCGATAATCGATGTAATAGGCGTGCTCCCACACGTCCGCCGTGAACAGCGGCTTGTCGCTGCCGGTGATCGGGGTGGCGGCGTTGGACGTGTTGACGATGGCCAGCGAGCCATCCGGACGCTGCACCAGCCAGGTCCAGCCCGAGCCGAAGTTGCCGGCGGCCTGCTTGGCGAACTCTTCCTTGAACTTGTCGACGCCACCGAAGGCCTTGGTCAGCGCGTCGGCGAGCTTGGCCGGCGGCTCGGCGCCGCCGGGGGCGCGCATCGAGTTCCAGTAGAAGGTGTGGTTCCACACCTGGGCGGCGTTGTTGAAGATGCCGCCCGAGGACGACTTGACGATCTCTTCCAGGCTCTTGCCTTCGAACTCGGTGCCCTTGGTCAGGTTGTTGAGGTTCGTGACATAGGTCTGGTGGTGCTTGCCGTAATGGAACTCCAGCGTTTCAGCGGAGATGTGCGGCTCCAGGGCATTCTTTTCATAAGGGAGCGGGGGAAGTTCGAACGCCATAGCGGGACTCCTTAGCGGTGGCTGGGGGGAAAGGGCGTGGCGAGGGGCGCGGGGCCCACACTGCTACACTACGCAACTAATCGCATTCTAATGATGAAACCCGACCTATGGACGTCGTAGACGAGATCAAGGCCATCGTGGCGGCCCATCCGATCGTGCTTTTCATGAAAGGCACGCCGGAATTCCCTACCTGCGGCTTCTCCGATCGCGCCGTAAAAGCGCTCGACGCCGCGGGCGCGGTCTTCTTTCCGGTCAACGTCCTGGCCGATCCGCGCATCCGTGCGGGGCTGCCGCATTACTCGAACTGGCCGACCTTCCCGCAGCTGTTCCTGCTGGGCGAATTCATCGGCGGCTGCGACATCGTGGAAGACCTGCATTCGGCCGGTGAACTCAAGCGCATGGCGGCCGACGTCGCCGGAGCCGATTCGTGAGTCCGTTGCCGTCAACGCGTCTTCCTGACGACTGGTCTCCCGCGCCGGGCCTGCTCGCGGGTCGTGTGCTGGTGATCACCGGTGCCACGGGCGGCCTTGGCGGCGAGACGGCGAAGGCGGCGATCCGCGCTGGCGCCTCCGTCGTGATCACGGGCCGCAAGGTGCGTGCGCTCGAGAAGCTTTATGACGAGCTGGTCGCGCTCGGCGGTACCGAGCCGGTGATCCATCCGCTGGATCTCGAAAGCGCCACGCCGGCTGACTACGCGTCGCTGGCCGACGGCGTCGAGAAGGAATTCGGTCGCCTGGACGGCATCGTGCATGCCGCCGCGCACTTCAACGAACTGACGCCGATCGCCATGCACAAGCCGGACGACTGGCTGCGCGCGATGCAGGTCAATGTCTCGGCGCCGTTCGCGCTGACCCAGGCCTGCATGCCCCTGCTGGGCAAGGCCGGGGACAGTGCGGTGGTCTTCGTGCTCGACGACCCGGACCTGCTTTCCCGCGCCCATTGGGGCGGCTACGGCGTGTCCAAGGCGGCGGTCGAGCGTATGGCGTCGGTGCTCCATGCGGAGAATGCGCGCGGCGCACTGCGCGTGCATGCGGTGCTGCCGCCGCCGATGCGCACGGCCCTGCGCCGCGCCGCGTACTTCGGCGAAAACACCCTCGACAAGCCCATGCCGACCGCGTCGGCGGAGGCCATCGTCTACCTTCTTTCCGGTGCCGGGGCGGAAACCCGCGGCACCGTACTCGATCTTCGCCCGACCCACTGACCGCGTTATAGGAGTTACCCCATGGAAGCGCAGATGACGACGTTGTCCGCGGGCATCCTGCTTTTCCTGATCATGGACCCCCTGGGCAACATCCCGTTGTTCCTGGCCCTGCTCAAGGATGTGCCCCCCCAGCGCCGCCGCAAGGTGATGGTGCGCGAACTGCTCATTGCCCTCGGCGTGCTGATCGGCTTCCTGTTGGGCGGTCAGTACATCCTCAAAGTGCTGCAGCTGCGCCAGGAGTCGGTGAGCATCGGTGGCGGTATCGTGCTGTTCCTGATCGGCATCCGCATGGTCTTCCCGCCCGTGGAAGGTGGCGTATTCGGCAAGCCGGGCGAAGGTGAGCCCTTCATCGTGCCGATGGCGATCCCCGGTGTCGCGGGTCCGTCGGCCATGGCGGCGCTGTTGTTGCTGACCAATTCCCAGCCGGGCCGTACAGCGGAGTGGGGCATCGCCCTGTTCCTGGCCTGGCTCGCCACCTCGGTGATCCTGCTCAGCTCCACCTTCCTGTTCAAGTGGCTGGGCGAGAGCGTCCTGACCGCGCTGGAGCGGCTGATGGGCATGCTGCTGATCGCCTTGTCGGTGCAGATGTTCCTGACCGGGCTGTCCGCCTACCTGCACATTGCCGTGTGACCTTCCGCCGATTGTCGCAGGAACGTACGCGGCGGTAGGGTTGCTGTCATAATTGCCCGCGAGCATGCACGGGACGGGCGCGGTCCGTCCGGGGCATGCGTCGATGGCCCTGACGAGGGCAGCTGAGGACGTTCGAAGGCTTATGAGAAACCACGACTGCGCACCGGCCCCGTTCGGTTTCATCCGTTCGACGTCAAGGGAGCCTAAGTCATGCTGAGCATCGATCAGACCCTCCAGGAACGTCTGCCCTGGCTGGCCCAGCACCCGCTTATCCGCAAGCCGCTCGTCGGCATGCTGGAAAAGCTGGCGCACGAGACCCGCTTCAACAAGACGCTGGATCACGCCGGCGCCGCCCTGGGCTTCGACTTCTGCGAACGCACCCTCGACTACCTCGGGGTCAGCTGTCGCATCACCGAGCGAGAGCGCGAGAACATTCCCGTCGAAGGCCCGCTGATCGTCGTCGCCAACCACCCGCTGGGCATGGTCGACGCGATCGCGCTGCTGCAGATGATCGGCTCGGTGCGCCGAGACGTTCGTATTCTCGGCAACGACGTCCTGGCTGCCGTACCGCAGCTGGGCCCGCTGCTGCTGCCGGTCGACGTGTTCGGCAAGGGCTCGGCGTCACGCATGCGCAACGTCTTCCGCGCCATCCAGGCGGGTGAGGTGCTGGTCATGTTCCCGGCCGGCGAAGTGTCGCGTGTCGGTCCGTCCGGCGTCCGTGATGGCAAGTGGTCCGACGGCTTCGCGCGCATCGCGATGAAGTCCGGCGTGCCTGTCCTGCCGGTGCACATCGCCGCGCGCAACTCCGTCGCTTTCTATGGCCTGTCGATGCTGGCCAAGCCGCTGAGCACCGCCATGCTTCCGCGCGAAGCCACGTCGGGCCACCAGCGCGTGACCTTCCGCATCGGCAAGCTGGTCGATGCCGATGAACTCAAGCAGGTCAGTGGTGGGTCGGCCGAGCAGGCCGCCAAACTCATGCGCCGCCACGTTTACCGTGTCGGCCGCGGCCGCGATCTGGTCTTCGGCGGGCAGACCCCGCTGGCGCATCCCGAACCCGTCGAGCGCGTCGCGGCGGAGCTGGACAAGGCCGAACTGCTGGCCGAGCTGGCGGATGGCAAACGCATCCTGCTGCTGCAAGGTTCGCCCGACAGTTACGCGCTGCGCGAGATCGGGCGCCTGCGTGAGCTCACCTTCCGTCGCGTGGGCGAGGGCACCGGCAAGCGCCGTGACCTCGATGCCTACGATCCGTACTACGAGCACCTGGTGTTGTGGGACGCCAGGGCGTTGCGCATCGTCGGTGCGTATCGCTTCGGTCACGGCGGTCGCCTGATCGCCGAGCGCGGCATGACCTCGCTCTATACGTCGAGCCTGTTCGATTACTCCCCGGCGCTGGAGTCGCGTCTGGCGCAGGGCCTCGAGCTTGGCCGCAGCTTCATCGCTCCCGCTTACTGGCGCTCACGTGCGCTGGATCAGCTGTGGCAGGGCATCGGCCTGTACCTGCAGCGCCATGCCGACGTGCGTTACCTGTTCGGTCCGGTGAGCATGTCGGTCAGCATGCCGCGCGAGGCGCGTGAGTGGATCGCTGCCGCCCACCAGCATTTCTTCGGTGTGCAGGGGCTCGCGGCGGCCCGCCAGCCGTTCGTGATTCCGCAGTCCACTATCGAGTCGGTGCGCGCGGAGCTCGAGGGACTGGATCCGGCGAGCGGCCTGGGCCGCCTCAAGCATCGCCTCGATGCCCTGGGTGTCACCTTGCCGGTGCTCTACCGTCAGTACGTCGATCTGGTGGAGCCGACGGGCGTGCAGTTCCTCGCCTTCGGTGAGGACCCGGACTTCGCCGGTTGCGTGGATGGACTCGTGATGCTGGATCTGGCGTCGCTGAAGCCGGCGAAGCGGTCGAGGTATCTGGGGAAGGGCTGACTGGGTCCTCTTGCGACCGTCGCCTGGAGAACCGCTTGGGAGACTGGGCGGTTTTTTTGTGGCTGCTTCTTTGCTTCGTTGGCTGTCGCCAGCAGGGCTGGCTCCTACAAGGTGGCGCGGGGTAATAGTTAGCCGGGGTTACGGGGTGATGGCCGCGCTGATTTGCCGCGTTGGAAAAATGCCTATTCCCGATCTGTAAAAAAAGGTCAGATAATCGCTAAACTGTCATTATGTGAGGCTAAGGTGAGGCTTAGCGCTCCGGTCGTGGCGCTTGGTGCGCAACGGCTCTGAAGGCTCCCCAATCCGGTCGTTTCCTTTCGTCCCGCTCATTGAAGTGGGCAATTCGCTGTGGCCGGTCAAAACGTTTTTTCTTGCGGCGATCGTAATAAATATCGAAGAGAAATAATCGAACTTATTTACGATCAGGGTATTAACTGCATAAACGCGGAAATTAAATAACGGCCTCGTAAGAGGCTCGTCAGGGAAAGCTTTTGGCTTGACTGCCGCGACGCGCACGAGGGGTGTGCGGCGCGAACTCACGATTTCACCCTCAAAACCACGTTCTTTCAGGAAACTGCGATGACCCGTAACTCACTCTCGGCCGCGATCGCCTTGACCCTTCTTGTGGCCACCGGCGCCGCTTCGGCCCAGGACGCCCAGAGCACCCAGGCCAGCAGCACGCAGAGCCAGCGCGCCACGGCGACCAGCACGTCCAACACCTCCAATGACAACGCTACGCGTCGCGCATCACAGGCGATGGAAGCCGTGCAGGTGAAGGCCGACTCGCTGTCGCTCGGCGGTGGTCTGATGTCGATCCAGGACGCGCCGAAGGCCGTGTCCACGGTTTCCCGCGATGCCATCATTCAGGCGGCGCCCGGCGTCAACTTCACCCAGGCCATCGACTCGATCCCGGGCGTCGTGTCGTCCACCGATGACTACACCGGTCTGAACGACGGTAACGCCTCGGTCCGCGGCTTCGGCCTCGACGAAGTGGGCGTCACCGTCAACGGTGCGCCGATCAACGACAGCGGCAACTACAAGATCTACGCCTCGGAGTACGGCGACGCCGAGAACATGGGCGACGTGACCGTGCAGCAGGGTTTTCCGGATAACAGCACCCCTATCTCGGGCGCGGCCGGTGGCTCGATCGCGTGGGTGACGGTCGATCCGTCGCACACGGCGGGTCTGGACGTCGCACAGTCGGGCGGCAGCAACAGCTACCACCGCACCTTCATTCGTCTGAACACCGGTGACATCGGTCCGGTGCGTTCTTGGTTGTCGTACTCGGACAACGAGACCAACCTGTGGCGCGGCCGCGGTAAGTCGAAGGTGACCAAGGTCGACGAGAAGTCGGTCTGGCGCATCGACGACAAGAACTCGGTGACCTTCTCGGTGCAGTACAACCGCGAAGTGAAGACCAACTACGAGTCGCTGACCAAGGCACAGGCCGCTGCTGACTATAAGCAGAGCTACCTCGGCACCTACACGCCGGGCAGCACCAGCAGCAACTACTACGCGCTTCACCAGAACCCGTTCCGTAACTACCTGGCCAGCCTGGACGGTGAGTTCACCCTGTCCGACAACCTGCGCCTGTCCGTGGTCCCGTACTTCCAGTACGGCCTGGGCGGCGGCGGTTCCGGCTCCACGTTCACCGAGAACCCGCTCGCCACCGGTAACTACTACAAGTCGGTGCCGTACGACCTCAACGGCGACGGCAAGATCAGCGGCACGCAGCTGGTCAACTCGTACAGCTACTCGACGACCTACCGTCCGGGCATCATCGCCAAGTTCAATCAGGATCTCTCGGACAGCAACAGCCTGGAATACGGCGTGTGGGCCGAGCGTCCGCGTCAGAGCCAGGGTCAGGTCTTCATCCCGGTCGACTACGCCACCGGCGTGCCGATCGATACGTGGGCCGAGAAGGGCTCGCGCATCAAGTACCCGGACGGAAGCACGCAGAAGGCGTACAGCCAGTACACGACGACCACCAACGCCAAGGCGTTCGTGACCGACAACTGGAACCCGACCGACAAGCTGACCCTGACCGGCAGCGTGGCGTACATCTGGTCCAAGCGTGATGGCGAAGTGGCGGAATTCCCCGGCTCGGCCGGTGCGATCAATGCCGCCGGCAAGGTCACCGTCACCCCGACCAACGTCGGTTACGGTTCGTCACCGGTGGACACGTTCCACAAGTGGACGCCGACAGCGGGCGCCAAGTACCAGCTCAACGACGAGAACCAGCTGTATTTCGGCATCGGCAAGACTTTCCGTGCGCCGATCAACGGCGCGGTACTGAGCAACTCGCTGTACGGCTATGGCACGGCCAACGCCGGCGCGTTGCCGAACAAGCCGGAGTCGTCGACCAGCGCCGACCTCGGCTGGCGCTACTACGGCGAGCGCGCGTCGCTCAGCGTCGACGCGTTCGCGGCCAACTTCAACAACAAGCAGGTGTCGGGCTACGACGAGGTCACCGGCCTCAGCGTTTACACGCAGCTGGGCAAGGTGCACAACCGCGGCATGAGCCTCGAGGGTAGCTTCAAGTTCGACGAAAACTGGTCGGTGTACGCCAACTACACCTACCTGCAGTCGCGCATGGAAGACAACCTCGACTCGCTGGGCGACGGCATCTATTACACCAAGGGCAAGACCCTGCTGAATGCTCCGCGCAACGCGGCCTACGTCGCGCTGAACTACAAGAATGGCCCGTTCTGGGCTGCGCTGAACGCGAAGTACCAGGGCGCGATCTGGGGTGACTGGTCGAACACCGAGAAAGTCGGCGGTTACACCACGCTCAACCTCAACGCGGGCTGGGATTTCCCGGATTTCTCGACCACGTTCCGCAAGCCCTTCATCAAGATCAACGTGTACAACCTGACCAACCGTCAGGCGCTCACGTATGCCAGCAACGCCGGCGCCTTCCTCGCCAGCAACCCCAACAAGATCAAGGACGCGAACGGCACCACGCTGTTCACCTCGGCTCCGTACTACTCGGTGCTGCAGGACCGCACGTTCATGGTCACGGTCGGCGCTTCGTTCTTCTGACGAAAGCCGGGGGAGGGCGATACCGCCCTCCCTTCTCAGCGACACGACGATCGCCCCTCGAAAGAGGGGCGATTTTTTTTGCCCGGCGTTTGCACCGTTCCGGCGTCTCCCCGCTTGCCCGATACGGCTTTAGCCCGACGCCCGAGTCGGCTTTTCCCCGTGCGCCGGATTCGGCTTTTGGTAGGAGCGCGGCCCGCGCGCGGCCCGCGCCCACCAAAACACGGTGGCGCGCCGGGGGCGCGCCAAAAATGTGCGGGTGGTTTGGGGGTTGGGCGAAAAACGCAGCGGTTAGCGGTTTTGTTAGGGTCAAAACACCA
>NZ_JAVDSQ010000010.1:0-120668 GCF_031455395.1 Luteibacter sp. 1214 | reverse complement strand
TCGTTGGCTGCTGTTCCTGGAGCGCTTCCGCACGAAGGCGAAGGCCGTAGGAGGACCTAGCGACAGGAACAGCAGCCAACGGCTCCCCCGCCACCACCCCCCATCTACAGCTATTTAACACCTTTTTTCCTATAATTCCGGCGTTGTCCGCGCCGCGTCGTGCTTCGATGCATCTTGCCGGCAACCACCGAGTCCCTTTAGCGGACCGTTCGCGCGCCGCCGTCTGGCCTGGCGCTTCCCTTTCGATGGGCGGTATGCACCGGCTGCGTATGCGTGTGCCCGCTCGCGTGACAGGATTTATCTCCATGCAGGATCGACACGGGCACGAAGCCCATTTCGGCTGGTTTACCCGCCGCCGTAAACATCTCAAGCCCGATGATCTGACCATCGTCGACGAGTCCATGCTCAGGCGTGCCGTGGGTGCCGCCGCACTCGGCAACGCGATGGAGTGGTTCGATTTCGGTGTCTATGGCTACCTTGCCGTGACGCTCGGCCATGTCTTCTTTCCAGGGAGCAGCCCGACCGCACAGGTGATCGCGACCTTCGCGACGTTTACCGTCGCTTTTCTCGTGCGGCCGATCGGTGGACTCGTCTTCGGGCCACTCGGCGATCGCTTCGGGCGCCAGAAGGTGCTGGCGGCGACGATGATCATGATGGCGGCGGGCACGTTCGCCATCGGCCTGATTCCCAGCTACGCCACGATTGGTTTGTGGGCACCGGCGCTGCTGTTGCTTGCACGACTGCTGCAGGGATTCTCGACCGGTGGTGAGTATGGCGGTGCGGCGACCTTCATCGCCGAATACTCGACCGATGCGCGACGCGGACAAATGGGCAGCTGGCTCGAGTTCGGGACATTGGGTGGCTATATCGCCGGTGCAGGTGTGGTGACCGCGCTGACGACGCTGCTCACCACCGGGCAGATGCTGGACTGGGGTTGGCGCGTACCGTTCCTGGTGGCGGGTCCGCTGGGCCTGCTCGGGCTTTACATGCGCATGAAGCTCGAAGAGACCCCCGCATTCAAGGCGCATGCCGATGCGATGGAGGCGGCGGGCGACATGCCGCGCGTATCGTTGAAGGAGCTCGTCTCCGTGCATGGCCCGCAGCTGCTGAAATGCATCGGCCTCGTGCTGGTCTTCAACGTCACCGACTACATGTTGCTGACCTACATGCCGAGCTATCTCACGGTGACGATGGGATACAGCGAGGCCAAGGGCCTGTTGCTGATTCTCATCGTGATGCTGGTGATGATGCCGCTCAATGTGGTGGGCGGTTTCTTCAGCGATCGTCTTGGCCGTCGTCCGATGATCATCGGTGCGTGTACCGCGATGTTCGTGCTCGCCATCCCTTGCATGTGGCTGGTGGGCACGGGCAACGACTGGCTGATCTTCGCGGGCCTCATGGGACTCGGCATCGCGCTCGTCTGCTTTACCAGCACGATGCCCGCCACGTTGCCTGCGCTGTTCTATACGCCGGTGCGTTACAGCGCGCTGTCCATCGCGTTCAACGTTTCGGTGTCGCTGTTCGGCGGCACGACGCCGCTGGTGACCGCATGGCTCGTCGAGCGCACGGGCGATCCGATGCTGCCGGCGTATTACCTGATGGGCGCGGCGGTGATTGGCATCGTCACGATGCTCTTCGTACGCGAGACGGCGGGGTTGCCGTTGCGTGGGTCGCCGCCGGCGGTGGCGGATCATGCGGAGGCGAAGGAGTTGCTGGCCGGAGATGCGCCGTTGACGGTGGATGAGACGTTGCCGGTGGCGGCGGTGTCCGAGGGTCATGCGGAGCCCGTTGCTCGCTGATGAGCGTCGCCAGCAGGGCTGGCTCCTACCCGGTCGCGACGGACAGGTGGGAGCTTACGCTGTTGGCGATCGGGATCAGGCCCCGGTCATGATCCCGATCGCCGCGATGGCGATGGCCAGACCCGTCCAGTTCAGCCAGGTCAGTTTTTCGCGGAAGGCGATCGCGCCGACCAGCGCGCCGAGCACCATCACCCCCACGTTCATCGACGCGAACACCAGCGACGGATCGTTGGGCAGCGCGATATGTCCGCGGATATAGAAAAGAATGTTGGCGAAGTTGGCGGCTCCCAGCAGCACGCCGAAGCCGATGCTGCGCGGCGAGAGGGGCGCCTTACGCGCGATGGCGCGTCCGATCACGACGATCCAGCAGAGCACCATGGCGATCAGGAACGAGGCGAGCATCGCGCTGGGGAAGGGTGCACCGGCCTTGGCGAGCATCTTGAAGCAGATGTCGATCACACCGAAGCCGACGAAGACGGCAAGCGGTGCGGTCCAGCCGGCCCGATCGGTCTGCCCGCGATCCCGGCGCCAGAGCACGCACAGGACGGCGACGAAGGCGAGAGCGATGCCCAGGCCCTTGCGCTCGGTCATCACGTCGCCGAGGAAAGCGAACGCGGCGATCAGCGAGAAGAACAGCGACAGGCGCTGGGCGACGTCGGTGCGAACGATGCCCGCACTGCGCACGGATCGCGCCAGCATCACGAAGATGGCAGGGAGAAAGCCGCCGAGCAGGAGGAGGGGGACATAGGTCTCCTTCGCCGCGACGGCGGCCTGCGGCGTGGCGCCGAGCAGCCCGTACGCCATGGCGGCGGCCACGATGTAGTTGGTGGCGACGGCCTGCACGATGTCGACGTTCGCGCGGCGCGCGAGTTTGAGCAGCACGGACACGGCCACGCTGAAGGCGATGGCGAGGAGGATGTAGAGCATGGCTGGGAGCGCCGGTGAGGCTGGGGGTGCGAAGGATCGCATGTGGATGGGGCGGGCTACGAGCCAGCCGCCGCTTTGTGGGATCGGACAGCTGGCTCGTTGCGGTGCAAAGCCTCATTCGCGATAGGGCGGGTGAGGGTTCGCGCGCGGGGCGCGCTCCTACGTACGTACGGCGTGGGGCGAGTCAGGCGTGGGGCGCGCTCCTGTGTCGGGCGCGCAGCTGCGTCGGGCGCGCAGTTGCGTCAGGCGCGCAGTTGCGCCGCTTCGCGCGCCAGGGCTTCGATGGCGGCCCAGTCGGAGGTGGCCAGGAGGTTGGCGGGGGTCAGCCACGAACCGCCGACGCAGACGACGTTGGGCAGCGCGAGGAACTCGGGTGCGTTGGCGAGGCTGACGCCGCCGGTGGGGCAGAAGCGGATCTGCGGCAGCGGGCTGGCCCAGGCACCGATGAGCTTCGGGCCGCCGGCCGGAACGGCCGGGAAGAACTTCTGGAAGCGATAACCACGCTCCAGCAGTTCCATGGCCTCGCTGGACGTCGCCGCGCCGGGGAGCAGCGGCAGCTCGTGATCGTCGGCGGCATCGAGCAGACGCGGCGCGCTGCCCGGCGACACGGCGAACTTCGCGCCGGCCTTGTAAGCGTTCTCGAGGTCGCGAGCGGTCAGCACCGTGCCCACACCGACGAAGGCCCCTTCGACTTCCGCGGCGATCGCGCGGACGGCGTCGAGTGCGGCGGGCGTACGCAGGGTGACTTCGATGGCGGGGATGCCGCCGGCGACCAGCGCGCGCGCCATCCCGACCGCCTTCGAGGCGTCCTCGATGATGACGACCGGCACCACCGGCGCCAGGCGCAGCGTGGACTCGACACTCTGTTGCTTCGCTTCGTTACTCATCAGGAACTGCTCCAAAGGATCAGAAAACGCCGGCACCGAGGTCGGCCGTGACGGCGGACTGACGGAACATGGCGAAGAGCTCGCGGCCCATGCCGGTGTGGTGCATGGCCAGATCGATGTTGTCGGGGACGCGGCTGTTCCACTCGTCCGCGTCGACCAGGACCTCAATGGTACCTGCCACGGCATCGAGACGAACCATGTCGCCCGTGCGCACGCGGGCGATGGGACCGCCGGCTTCCGCCTCGGGCGTCACGTGGATCGCGGCAGGCACGCGCCCCGATGCGCCGGACATGCGGCCGTCGGTGAGCAGGGCGACGCGATGCCCGCGATCCTGCAGCAGGCTCAGCGTCGGCGTGAGCTTGTGCAACTCCGGCATGCCACGCGCGCGCGGCCCCTGAAAGCGCACCACGGCGATGAAATCGCGATTGAGCTCACCGCGATCGAAAGCGGCTTTGACGTCGTCCTGCTCGTCGAAGACGATCGCCGGTGCTTCGACGATCATGCGATCTTCCGGCACGGACGAGATCTTGATCACGCCACGACCGACGTTGCCCTTGAGCATGCGTAAGCCACCGTCGTGACGGAACGGCTCCGCGATAGTGCGCAGTACGCCGCGGTTGCCGCTTTCCTTCGAAACCGGTTTCCAGACCAATGCGTCGCCTTCGAGAACGGGCGTGGTGCGATAGGCCTCGAGGCCGTGGCCCATGATGGTGTCCACGTCGCCGTGCAGCAGGCCGGCATCGAGCAGCTGATCCATCAGGAAACCCATGCCGCCGGCTTCGTGGAAGTGGTTCACGTCGGCGTAGCCGTTCGGATAGACGCGTGCGAGCAACGGCACGACCGCGGACAGCGCATCGAAGTCGTCCCAGCGCAGTTCCACACCGGCCGCGCGTGCGATGGCGACGAGATGCAGCAGATGGTTGGTGGAACCGCCCGTCGCATGCAGTCCGATCACGCCGTTCACGATGGAGCGCTCGTCGACGATACGGCCGATCGGCAGGTACGCATCGCCCAGCGCGTCGATCGCCAGCACGCGCTCGACCGTGGCGCGCGTGAGGGCGTCACGCAGCGGCGTATCCGGCGCCTCGAAGCTCGCGCCCGGCAGGTGCAGGCCCATGATCTCCATCAGCATCTGGTTGGAGTTCGCGGTGCCGTAGAAGGTGCAGGTGCCCGACCCGTGATACGAACGCGCTTCCGCGTCGAGCAATTCCGCGCGTGTCGCCTTACCGGCGGCGAAGGCCTGACGGACCTTCGATTTCTCTTCGTTCGGAATACCGGACGGCATCGGACCAGACGGCACGAACGCGCTGGCGAGATGGCCGAAGCTCAGCGCGCCGATCAGCATGCCCGGCACGATCTTGTCGCAGATGCCGAGATACAGCGCGCCTTCGTACATGTCGTGCGACAGCGATACGGCGGTCGCCATGGCGATGAGGTCGCGCGAGAACAGCGACAGCTCCATGCCCGGACGACCCTGGGTGACGCCGTCGCACATGGCCGGCACGCCACCGGCGACCTGCGCGGTGGCGCCGAAGTCTCGTGCGGTCCGACGGATCAGTTCCGGGTAGCGCTCGTACGGCTGATGCGCCGAGAGCATGTCGTTGTACGAGGTGACGATGGCGATATTGGACGCGTGGCCGTTGCGCAGCGCGTCCTTGTCGTTCTCACCGCACGCGGCGAAACCGTGCGCGAGATTGCCGCACGACAGGTGATGGCGTTTGGCGCCCGTCCCGCGGGCGGCGTCGATCCTGGCGAGGTACGCGGCGCGCGAGGTGCGACTGCGCTCGACGATACGCTGCGTCACCTCGGCAACGATGGGATGAAGGGTCATGGCGTGTTCCTGAGGCTTTGACCGGGCGGTCGGTGCCGCGCGCCTGACGCGCGGCGGTTGAACGATGGATCAGGCGGCCCAGTAGACGTCCACGGGCACGCGGTCCTGCTTGAGCACGGCGGCGATCGGAAAGTCTTCGCCGGCCTGAGCCTTGGCGAGCACGTCTTTCTTGTCCGCACCTTCGATGTGCAGGTAGAGCGTGCGCGTATCGAGCACGCGCGGCAGGCTGAGCGTGATGCGCGGCTCACCCGCACCGCCGGCACGCATCGACAGCACGCTCCGCGTACCGTTGAGGTCGAGCGCTTCGGCGAGGTGGTCGCCGCCGGGGAAAAACGACGCGGTGTGGCCGTCCGGACCCATGCCGAGCACGACGACATCGAACGGCTTGCCGAGCGCGTCGACCTTCTCGCCCACGCCCTCGAGCGCGGCATCGACATCGTCGGCATGCGCCTTGTCGAACAGCGGCAGGAAGGCGGCGACATGCGCTTCGTGCGCGATCAGGGTGTTCCTGACCATGCGCGCATTGGAACGCTCGTTGTCTTCGTCGACCCAGCGCTCGTCGACCAGCGTGATGGTGACCTTCGACCAGTCGATCTCCTGCTCGGCGAGCACGGCGAACATGACCTTGGGCGTGCCGCCGCCGGAAACGGCGATGCTGGCCTTGCCGCGCGCCTTGATCGCGGCGTCGAGCTTGCCGGCGATGTCGCGCGCCAGCGCATCGGCGAGAGTAAGCTTATCGGCGAAATCGTGCTGATGGATCTTGGCGTTCATGCTGCGTCCTCGGCCCAGGTACGGCCATCGCGTTCAATGAGCGCCACGGCGGCGCTCGGACCCCAGGTACCCGCGGTGTACGGCTTCGGCGTATCGCCGCTGCCCTCCCAGGCTTCGAGGATGGGACCGGCCCAGTTCCATGCGGCCTCGACTTCGTCGCGGCGCATGAACAGGGTCGGGTTACCACGCACGACGTCGAGGATCAGCCGCTCGTAGGCATCGGGCTGCTGCACGCCGAACGCCGCCGCGAAACTCATGTCGAGCGGCACGTGGCGCAGGCGCAGGCCACCCGGACCCGGATGCTTGATGGTCAGCCACAGCTTGACGCCCTCGTCCGGCTGCAGGCGCAGCGTCAGGCGGTTGGGCAGCAGCGGACCGTTGGTGGGATCGAAGATGGAATGCGGCAACGCGCGGAACGTGACCACGATCTCCGAGACCCGGTTAGGGAGGCGCTTGCCGGTGCGCAGGTAGAACGGCACGCCCGCCCAGCGCCAGTTACCGATCTCCGCCTTGAGGGCGACGAAGGTTTCGGTCCTGGACTGGTCGCTGCCGAGTTCGTCGAGATAGCCCGGGACGCCCTGACCTTCGGCCGCACCAGCGCGGTACTGCCCGCGCACGGTGAGGTTGCCGGCGTTGCTGGCGTTGATCGGGCGCAGCGAACGCAGCACTTTGAGTTTTTCGTCACGCACGGCATCGGGCGCCAGCGACGAGGGCGGCTCCATGGCGAGCATGCAGACCAGCTGCAGGATATGGTTCTGGACCATGTCGCGCAGCGCGCCGGCACGATCGTAGTAGCCCGCGCGATGACCGACGCCGACCGTCTCGGCGACGGTGATCTGCACGTGGTCGATGTGCTGGGCATTCCACAGCGGCTCGAACAGGGCGTTGCCGAAGCGCAGCGCCAGCAGGTTCTGCACCGTTTCCTTGCCGAGGTAATGATCGATCCGGTAGGTCTGCGACTCGTTGAAGACCCGGGCCACCGCGTCGTTGATCGCGTTGGCGCTTTCCAGATCGCGACCGATCGGCTTCTCCAGCACCACGCGCGAGCGCTCGCCGTTGAGACCGAGCGACCCGAGGCGCTGGCAGATGTCGGTGAAGATGTCCGGCGCGGTCGACAGGTAGAACACGCGGATGTGCTGCGCCTGCTGCTGCATCAGCGCGGCGAATTCATCCCAGCCTTCTTCCTTGCGCGCGTCGAGCGAGCGGTAGGAAACCATCTGGATGAACGCGTCCAGCTGGGCCGGAGCCACGTGGGACACGCCTTTCTCGACCGAGGAGCGGACCAGGTCGCGGTAGCCCGCATCGTCGAGGGCCTCGCGGGCCACGCCGATGAGGCGGCTGCTGGGCTGGATCTGGCCGTCCACGAAGCGATGGAACAGCGCGGGAAGAAGCTTGCGGACGGCGAGGTCGCCGGTGCCGCCGAAAATGACCAGATCGAAAGGTTCGATCGGGAGGAGATGAGCGCTCACGACAGTGGCCTGCTGGGATCGATGGGTATGCCGACGGATCGTACCAGTGACATACCAGGTCATACCAGCCCCGTACCACTCAAGGCGGCGTTTTCCGTCGCGATATCAGGCGATGACGCCGCAAAAACGTTTACGGGCTGACTTTGCATCGTGCAAACGCTCGTTTGAATCGCTCACTGGTATTCGAGAGCTTGGACAGTCTTGCCGCAGTGGTCGTTGATTGGTATCTTCTCGACCATGGAAAGCGCCCTCGTCGCCGAATACCAACGCCTGCAGTACGACCCGGCCGCGCGGCAGCCGCTGGCGTACATGCGCCTGCGTCGCGCCATCCGCAACGTGATCGAAAACGGCGAGGTGCAGGTCGGCCATGCACTGCCCAGTGAGCGGGACCTGGCCAGGGCCCTCACGCTGTCCCGGGTTACCGTGCGCAAGGCCATCGGCGGCCTGGTCGAGGATGGTCTGCTCACCCAGCGTCATGGCGCGGGCACCTTCGTGTCCGAGCGCATCGTCAAGCCGCTGTCGCGTATGACCAGCTTCACCGAGGATCTTCGCGCGCGCGGGCTCAATCCGCGCTCGGAGTTCTTCGAGCGGGCCATCGGCGAGGTCACCCCGGAAGAAGCCATGGCGATGAATCTCTCGCCCGGCACCCAGGTGGTCCGCCTGCACCGCCTGCGCTACGCGGGCGACGAGCCGCTGGCGATCGAGCGCAGCGCGGTGCCACTCAACCTGCTGCCCGACCCCAGCCTGGTCGAGGACTCCCTGTACGAAGCGCTCGACACGCTGGGCAACCGCCCGCGACGTGCGTTGCAACGCCTGCGCGCGGTGGTGCTGGGCCCTGCCCAGACCCGGCTGCTCCGGCTCGGCGCCGGCAGTGCCGGGCTGAATATCGAGCGGCGCAGCTTCCTCGACGACGGCCGCATCGTCGAGTTCACATGTTCCTGGTATCGCGGGGACATCTACGACTTCGTCGCCGAACTGCAGAGCGACTGACGGACCCTTCTTCATGACGATCCAGCCGCAAGACACCCTGATGTACCGCGAAGCGCACGAGACCGCCGAGGTCGTCGAGCGGCAGCTTGCCCTTAACGAAGCCGTGATCGGCGCCCTTGCCGAGCGCCTGCGCGCGAACCCGCCGCGCATGGTGATCACCTGCGCCCGTGGCAGTTCGGATCACGCGGCGATGTACGCGAAGTACGTGTTCGAAACGCAGCTGGGCGTCGTCACCGCCTCGGCCTCGCCGTCGGTCACCTCGATTTACCACGCCGCGCAGCGCCTCGATGGCGCGCTTTACGTCGCCGTATCCCAGTCGGGCAAGAGTCCGGATCTGGTCCGCAACGCCGAGGCCGCGAAGAAGGCCGGTGCGTACGTCGTGGCGCTGGTCAACGTGACCGACTCGCCGCTGGCGGACGTCGCGGACGTGGTCGTCCCGCTGCACGCGGGCCCGGAAACCAGCGTCGCCGCGACCAAGAGCTACCTCGGCGCGCTGTTCGCGATTCTGCATATCGCCGCCCGGTGGAGTGGCAAGGCCGAGATCGCCGACGCCCTGGCCGCGTTGCCCGCGCAGCTGCGCCAGGGCTGGGATGCCGACTGGTCGTCGCTGACGGAAGGCCTCGTCGACGCGCACAACCTGTTCGTGGTCGGTCGTGGCTTCGGCTTCGCCGGTGCGCTGGAAGCGGCGCTCAAGTTCAAGGAAACCTGCGGCCTGCATGCCGAAGCCTTCAGCGCGGCCGAAGTGAAACACGGCCCGATGGCGCTGGTCGGCCCGGACTTCCCGGTGCTGTTCTTCGCGCAGAACGACGACACGCTCCCGGGCGTGCTCGATGTCGCCGCCGAGTTCCGCAAGCGTGGCGCCAATGTCTGGATCGCCGCGCCGGGTGCGACGGGTGAGGGTGTGCTGCCGCTGGTCGCCACCGCACCGATCGCCGCGCCGCTGATCACGGTGCAGAGCTTCTACCGCGCCACGGCGGCGCTCGCGCTGAAGCGCGGCTTCAATCCCGACGTGCCGCCGCACCTGAATAAAGTCACCGAGACCGTCTGACCGTCACCCTCAAGGAATCGCCATGACTCTCGCCCTCGTCAACGGCCGCGTGCTTACCGACAACGGATTCCAGAGCGGCTTTGCCGTGCTGGTCGACGATGGAAAGATAACCGGACTGGCGCTGCCGTCCGATCCGCGCGTGCGCGCGGCGGAGCGCCATGACCTTGGTGGTCGCACCTTGCTGCCCGGCTTCATCGACTGCCAGGTCAACGGCGGGGGCGGCGTGTTGTTCAACGATGCACCCACGGTCGACGCGATCCGCACGATCGGCGAGGCACACGCGAGATTCGGCACCACGGGTTTCCTGCCCACGCTGATCAGTGACGACGCGGAGGTCATGGCGAAGGCCATCGATGCCGTGAACGACGCCGTCGCCCAGGGCGTGCCGGGCGTGCTCGGCATCCATCTGGAAGGTCCCTTCATCGCCCCTGAACGCAAGGGCGTGCACGACCCGGCCAAGTTTCGCATCGCCGATGCCGACGATGTCGCGATGGTCGCGCGGCGCCACGGCGGCGTGACCCTGCTGACGCTGGCCCCCGAGCGCGCTTCCGCGGAAGTACTCCAGCAGCTGGTCGCCAACGGCGTCATCGTAGCCGCGGGCCACACGGCTGCCGACTACGAGACCACGCGCCATGCACTGGCGACGGGCGTGCGCGGCTTCACACATCTGTTCAACGCGATGACACCCTTCACCAGCCGCGAGCCCGGCGTCGTCGGTGCCGCGCTCGAAGACCAGGCCAGCTGGTGCGGTCTGATCGTCGACGGCCACCACGTGCACCCGACCTCGCTGCGTGTCGCCATCGCGGCGAAGGCGCCACGGAAGATGATGCTGGTCACCGACGCGATGCCGCCCGTGGGCTCGGACAATCCGAACTTCGTGCTCAAGGGCGAAACCATCACCGTGCGCGACGGCGTCTGCCAGACGGCGGACGGCACGCTGGCCGGCTCCGCGCTGGACATGGCCACGGCGGTGCGCAACACGGTCGACATGGTCGGCGTAGCCTACGATGAGGCCGCGCGCATGGCGTCGACGTATCCGGCCGCGTTCCTCGGCCTCGGCGCCACCCACGGTCATATCGCCGCCGGTTACCGCGCCGACTTCGTCGTGATGGACGAGACCCATACGGTGATCGAAACCTGGATCGGCGGCGAGCGTGTTTACGCCGCGGGCTGATCGGGCGGTCGTGACAGCGCCCCACCCTCCGGTTAAAGTCGCGGGGTTCGGGTGTCCCCGGGGCGTCGCGCCACGGGGATGAAACGGGAAGCCGGTGCGCCGCCTCTGCGGCAAGGCCGGCACTGCCCCCGCAACGGTAAGCGCCCGGGGTCGTCACGGCCCCTCGGACACGGCTTCAGCCACTGCGACAGCGGGAAGGCGCCGGTCCGACACCCCTCGGGGACGGCGTGAGTCCGGAGACCGGCCCGACGACGCGCCCCGTGAGCCATCCCGGGGCGTCGTCCCGTTTCGGGCGATTCGCGGAGGGCGAATCCGGACAGTCATCCGGGTTCCGCCCGTGTGCCGTTCGCCGTATGTCCTCCTCGCGCGCCCTTTGAGCTACGCATTGCCGCGCTATGCGGCGGAGGAAGACCGTTCCATGAAGAAGACCCTGCTCGCGGCAGCCCTGCTGTCGTCGATCGCCGCTGCCCACGCGGCCGACGCCCCGGACGCCCTCGATCCCGTGATCGTCACCGCGACCCGCACGGCCACGCCGCTGGACGAGGTACTCGCCCCGGTGACCGTGATCACCCACGAAGACATCGAGCGTCTGCAGCCGCGTAACGTCCAGGACCTGCTCGCCGGGCTGCCCGGTGTGGTCATGGCCAACACCGGCGGTATCGGCCAGCAGACCTCGCTGTTCATGCGTGGCAGCAACTCCTCGCACACGCTGGTCCTCGTGGACGGTGTCCGCGTGGGTACCGTGGGCGCGGGTCTGCCGGCTTACGAGCAGCTGCCGGTCGAGCAGATCGACCACATCGAGGTCGTCCGCGGTCCGCGCTCGAGCCTTTACGGCTCCGACGCGATCGGCGGCGTCATCCAGATCTTCACCCGCCACGGCCAGGCCGGCGAAGCGCCGACCCCGAGCCTCTCGGTCACCGGCGGCAGCCACGGCTACACCGCCGGTCAGGTCGGCGTGTCGGGCGGCACGACCCACGGCTGGTACAACGCCAGCCTCGGCGGCCAGTACACCTCGGGCATCAACGCCTGCCGCATCGGCGCGGGCACGGCGTTCAAGGGCTGCTTCACCGACGAGCCGGACCATGACGCCTATCGCACTTACAACGGCGCGCTGTCGGGCGGTTACCGCTGGGACGACGGCACCGAGCTCACCGGCAGCTGGCTGCGCAGCAAAGGCGATATCGAATACGACGGCGACTACCAGAACCTGACCCGACGCTCGCAGCAGGTCGCCGGCGCGAAGCTGGCTTTCGACGTGCTGTCCGCGTGGCGCATGTCGGTCAGTCTGGGGCAGAACCAGGACCGCGCCGACAACTACCTCAATGGCGCCAACAAGGGCTATTACGACGCGGACTTCAACTACGTCACCGGTGCCGACAAGCTGCGCGTGGGATATCTGTACTCTAAGCGCAATCAGGGTTCCTGGCAGAACGACTTCACGCTGGCCCCGGGCCAGACGCTGAGCGCCGGCGTCGACTACCAGCAGGAAAAGCTGAGCAGCGACACGGATTATCTCAAGGACACCCGCAACAACACGGGCGTGTTCGCGCTCTACCAGGGCGTGTTCGGCCCGCATGAGATCCAGCTGTCGGCCCGCCACGACCACAACACCCAGTTCGGCAACCACACGACCGGCTCGGCTGCCTATGGCTTCCGTTTCGACAACGGCATGAAGGTCACGGCCTCTTATGGCACCGCCTTCCACGCGCCGACCTTCAACGACGAGTACTACCCGTACGGCGTGCCCACGGTGAACCTCAAGCCGGAGAAGTCGCGCACCGCCGAGATCGGCCTGTCGGGTCGTCCGGGCATCTGGAACTGGGCCGTCAACGCCTACCAGAGCCAGGTCGACGACCTGATCGGCTACGACGCGAACTTCCTGCCGGTCAACGTCAGCAAGGCCCGCCTGCGCGGCCTTGAAGGCCAGGTGGGCGCGGACGTCGATGGCTGGCACGTGCGCGGCTACCTGACGCTGCAGCAGCCGCTGGACCGGGACAGCGGGTTCGAGAAGGACAACCTGCTGGCCCGCCGTCCGCGTCGCACCGGTCGCGTGGATCTGGACAAGGACCTGGGCGCGTTGACGCTGGGTGGCTCGGTCTACGCCTCGGGTTACAGCTACGACGATGCGGCCAACACGACGCGTCTGGGCGGCTACACGACCGCGGATCTGCGTGCCACCTGGCACATGGACGATGCCTGGAGCGTGCAGGGCCGGGTCGCGAACGTGGCGGACAAGCGGTACGAGACGGCGGCGTATTACAACCAGCTGGGGCGGACCTACTATGTGACCGTGCGGTTCTCGCCCGTACGCTGAGGGAGCACCGTGTAGGAGCGCGCCCTGCGCGCGATGTTTCACGGCATCGCGCGCAGGCGCGCTCCTACCCCTGGCGCCGGGTTCGGGCAAACGCCGCACCCCTGCCTTCCGGCAGGGCCCCCACTAAAGGCACACGCCACGGACCGGCGCGGACGTCATAAAGTCCCCGGGCGCGGGTATGCTTCCCGCGATCACAGGAAGTGTCGTGAACGTTTTTGCACCTTTCATTCGCCGGCCGATCGGAACCTCGCTGCTTGCGGCGGGGCTCGTGCTGTGCGGCTCCATCGCCTACATGCTGCTCGGCGTGGCGGCCCTGCCGTCCATCGAAGTGCCCGCCGTCTTCATCCAGACGCAGATGCCCGGTGCGAACGCGCAGACGATGGCCTCGACCATCATCGCCCCCCTGGAGCGCCACCTCGGTCAGATCCCGGGCGTGGACCAGATGTATTCCAACAGCTCGGAAGGCAGCGGCTTCGTCCGCCTCCGTTTCAGCATGGACCGCTCCACCGATGCCGCCGCCCGTGACGTGCAGGCTGCGATCAACGCGTCCGCCGCCGACCTGCCGGCCGGAATGCCCAGCCCGCCGCAGTACTTCAAGTTCGACACCGGCCAGATTCCCGTTCTGCTGGTGTCGTTCACCTCGAAGTCGCTGCCGCCGGACAAGCTCTACGACGTCGTCGACACCCTGATCCGGCCCGCCGTGGCGCAGATCGATGGCGTGTCGCGCGTACAGGTCTTCGGCGGGACCCCGCACGCCGTACGCGTGGAGCTGGATACCCGCGCGTTGTCGTCCAAGGGACTCACCGCCAACGATGTGTCCAATGCGCTGCACGCCGCCAACGTGACCTCGCCGCAGGGCCTGCTGTCCGACGGCAAGGCACAGATGACGGTCGTCGCGAACGACAGCATTCGCGACGCGAAGGATTTCGGCGACATCCTCATCGCGATGCGCAACAACGTGCCGGTGCGCCTCTCGGACATCGCCCGCGTCTACAACGGCCAGCAGGACCAGTACCAGGCCGCATGGTTCCAGGGCGAGCGCTCGGTCACCATGCAGATGAGCAAGCGTCCGGAGGCGAACTCCATCGCCACCGCCGACGCGATCCGTGCCGCGCTGCCGCGCTTCCGTTCGCTGCTGCCGGCGGATGCGAAGGTCACCCCCATCTTCGACCTGACCCAGACCACGCAGTCCGCGCTGCACGAGGTCAAGGTCGCGCTGCTGATCAGTATCGTCATGGTCTTCCTGGTCATGATGGTGTTCCTGCGCCGTCTCGGTCCGACGCTGATCGCGACGCTGAGCGTGCCGTTGTCCCTGGCCGGCGCCTTCGTGGTGATGTGGACGCTCGGCTATACGCTCAACACGATGTCGCTGATGGCGCTGGTGCTGTGCATCGGTTTCGTCGTCGATGACGCCATCGTGGTCATCGAGAACATCGTCCGGCACATGGAGAACGGCAGTAAACCGATGCCGGCGTCGCTCGAGGGCGTGCGCGAGATCGGCTTCACCGTGATGTCGATCACGCTGTCGCTGGTGGCGGTGTTCGCGCCGCTGCTGTTCGGCAACAACATGATCACCAAGTTGCTGCGCGAGTTCTCGGTGACCCTGGCGGCGGCCGTGCTGATTTCGGCCATCGTGTCGCTGACGCTCACGCCGGCACTCTGCGCCCGCTATCTCAAGCACGACGAGCCCGACCGCCAGCCAGGCCGCGTCGAGCGCGCGCTGGAACGCTTCGATCGCGGATTTCTGCGCCTGTATGAGCGCGGACTGGACTGGGCGATGCGCCATCGGCGCGTCATGCGCTGGCAGCCACTCATCCTGCTTTTCGCCACCTTCGCGCTGGGCTTCGCCGTGGTGAAGACCGCCGGTGGCAATTTCATGCCCGACGAGGACACGGGCATGCTGCAGGCCGATGTCACCGCGGACGCCAACATTTCGCCGGACGAGATGTCGCGACGCCTCAAACGCGTCGGCGAAATGATGCAGAACGATCCGGCCGTCGCCGACGTCACCACACTGCTCGGCAGCGGCAACGATGGCGCGGCCGTCGGCAACAGCGGCACCATGTTCATCGATCTGAAGAAGAAGGGGAGCGGCCCGGATCTGCGCCATGAATCCATGAAGGAATTCATGGATCGCAAGGGCAAGGAGTACGACAAGCTCTCCGATGTCCAGGTCTTCATGAATCCCGTGCAGTTCCTCGGCGGGAGCGGGGGCAACAGCAACCGCGGGCAGTACTCGTTCCAGCTGATCAGTACCGGCGGCGAACCGTTGCAGCCCTGGACGCTGAAGCTTGTGCGTCAGATGCGCAGCATGAAGGAGTTCCGCGACGTCGGCAGCGACTTCGACATCGTCGGCAAGCAACAGATGCTGAAGGTGGACCGCGATGCGGCGGGCCGCCTGAACGTCGGCATGGGCGATGTCGATTCGGCCCTGTACAACTCGTTCGGCCAGCGCCAGGTGTCGATCATCTATTCGGACATCAACCAGTACTGGGTGGTGCTTACCTCGGCGGCCGCGCAGGAACTCAGTCCCGGCGCACTGCTCAACACGTACGTGAAGAACTCACTCGGCACGATGATTCCGCTCTCGGCGGTGGCGCACATCGAGCCCGTGGCGACGCCAAGTGCGGTCACCCACCAGAACCAGCTCGAATCGGCCGACATCACCTACAACCTCGCGCCGAAGATCACGCCCGATAAGGGCAACAGTCTGGCCGAGGAGGCCGTACGCCGGATCAATTTGCCGGAAGGCGTGCGCATGGACGTCACCGGCACCAATCAGCGCATGCGGGACGCGCAGTCCAACGGCATGGTGCTGCTGGTCGGCGCGATCCTCGCCGTCTACATCGTGCTCGGAATTCTCTACGAGAGTCTCGGCCATCCGTTGACGATCATCTCGACGTTGCCGGCGGCGGGTGCCGGTGCGTTCCTGGCGATGCTGGTCACGCAGACACAGCTGACCCTGATGGCGATCATCTCGGTCTTGCTGTTGATCGGTATCGTCAAGAAGAACGCCATCCTGATGGTCGACTTCGCACTCGTGGCCCAGCGTGAACACGGCATGTCGCCGGTCGACGCGATTCGTCAGGCGGCCCTGGTCCGCTTCCGTCCGATCACCATGACCACCCTCGTCGCGATGGGTGCCGCGCTGCCGCTGGCGATCGGGTTCGGTGTCGGCTCGGAAATGCGGCGGCCGCTCGGTATCGCGATCGTCGGCGGCTTGCTGGTCTCGCAGCTGCTTACGCTCCTGAGTACGCCCGCGATCTACCTGTGGAATCACGACCGCAAGGAGCGCAAGGTGAAGCGCCTACACCGGCGCATGCTGAAGCGTCGGTACAAGCGCTGGATCAAGATCCGCAAGGCGCGCAAGACCCGATAGCCTTCCATGAATACCGGCTTTTTGCAGGAGCCAGCCCTGCTGGCGACAGGAGTTACGGCAAGCTCCCATCGCCAGCAGGGCTGGCTCCTACCGAAGCTGGCGTCGCCGGAAGCATATGCGCCTTCTTCCAGCTTCCGCGCCGGTAATACACCGTCGTAATCGCGATCGACACCAGCGACCCGACCGGAAAGCTCCACCAGATGGCGTCCGCGCCCCACCTCGGTTCCAGCAGGGCGGCAAACGGATAGCGCACCAGCCACATCGATATCACCAGCACGATCAGTGGCAGCATGACCGCGCCCGTGGCCCGCACCACGCCGAACATGACGAAGGTGACGCCGAACAGCAGGAACGACCACACCACGATGTGGTTGAGATGCTGGGCGATGCCGATGGCCGAACTGTCCTCCCCGAGGAACAGCGCCAGCGCGGCGCGGTTGAACAGGTAGATGACGAGCACGAGCGTGCCGGTCAGCGTGAAGTTGGTCAGCACGCCTGCGCGGCCGATGCCCGCGACGCGATCCCAGCGCTTCGCACCCACGTTCTGCGCGACCATCGACGACACCGCCGAACCGATCGCCAGCGCGGGCATCTGGATGTACGTCCACAACTGGGCCGCCGCGCCATAAGCCGCCGTGGTCTGCGAGCCGTGGCGGTTGACCAGCGACATCATGATGATCGCCGAGGACGAGATGACGATCATCTGCGCACCCATCGGCAGGCCCTTCATCACCAGCTGCCTGAGCAGGACGGGTTCCGGAATCAGCAGGCGCAGTTCGTGCCGGTGAATGCAGAGAAAGTGCTTGCGGTGATAAAGCCACGCGATCAGCGCCAGCAACGAAACGACCTGCGCGATCAGGGTGGCCACGGCGGAGCCCGCGATACCCATCGCGGGGACCGGTCCCAGGCCGAAGATGAAGAGCGGATTCAGCGCGACGTCGAGCACGACCGAAACCAGCATGAAGGCGAAGGGCGTGCGTGAGTCGCCCGCACCGCGTAGCGTCATCATCAGAAACGTGTACAGATACATCGCCGGCAGAGCGACGAAGATGATGCGCAGGTAGTCGGTCGCGAACGGCAGCGCATCGTGCGGCGTGCCCATGGCGCGCAGCATGAGCGGTGTCGCGATGAAACCGCCCAGCGCGACGAGCACCGACAGCACGACGAAGAAACCGAGACCGGTGCCCACCACACGCCGCGCCTCGGGCACGTCGTGCGCGCCGAGCGTCTGGCCCACCATGATGGTCGTCGCCATGCCGACGCCGAAGACGACTCCGAGCAGGAAGAACAGGATCACGTTGGCATTGGAGGTGGCCGCGAACGCTGACTCGCCGAGAAAGTGCCCCACCCAGATCGCATTCACCGATGCGTTCAGCGACTGCAAGACGTTGGCGCCCAGGATAGGCAGGGAAAAGAGCAGCAGGGTCCTGGCGATCGGCCCTTCCGTCAGCGCGCCACGCGGCGGCGTCATGTCTCGTCGCCGGCGCGCGACACCAGCAGGCGCACGTAGTGGCGTACATCGGCCGGCCATGCGTCGGTCAGCGCGGTGAAGCGAGCGGCGTCCTGACGGTGGAAGGCGCGGGAGGCTTCCTCGTAGCCGGGAAGATCGCCGGCCAGCGTCAGCATGACGCGATCGACCGCCTCGCGCGCCGCACGGACGCGGTCGGCCGGTGCGCCCTCGCGGCTTGCCGCTTCCACCAGACGACGCAGCGCCACGGAGGCGCCGCCCGGCTGCGCCGCAAGCCACTCCCAGTGACGCGGAAGCAGCGTGACCTCCCGGGCGACCACGCCAAGTTTTGGACGCCCCGGCCCACGGCGGGCTGGCGGCTCGGCGACGGGGAGGCGCGCAAGCACATCGTGGACGGTGCCCCGGTAGTCGATGTCGACGACACGGCCGGTCGCATCGTCGTAGACGGTAGGCGTGACGTGCGGGTCGGCGTCGAGGCGGACCTTGCAGCGTTCCGCGACCGCCGCCAGCGATCCGTGGGCAATGCGCTCGGTAGCGATGAAAGCGGTGTAAGTCGACATGGAGGTGGCCGGGACAAGAGCGATGATCAATTTTTACCCGGATCAAACGTGTCGTCAATAGTGTCCGGGTAAAACCGATCCCGATTCTGCCGCGGCGATCCGCCTGGGCAGGGCTTCCGACAGCCAGTCGACGAATGCCCGAAGACGCGCGTTGTGTCGGCGGGCGGGTGGGTAAACGAGATAGATCGGCAGAGCCGTGGGTCGCCAGTCGTCCAGCACCGACACGAGCGCGCCGCGGGCGATGTGCGGCGCCACGGTGAAGGCCAGCGCCTGCGCTATACCCAGACCGGCGAGCGCCGCAGCCGTATGGGCATTGCTCTCGTTGACCTCGATAGCTGCCGGCACATGCACCTCGACGTCCCGGTTGTCGCGCCGGAAGCGCAGCGGGACAGGACGCCCCGTGCGGACCGCGGCATAGCCGATGACCTCGTGACCATCGCGCTCGATCGCCTCAGGTGTATCGGGCGTGCCGCGGCGCGCGAAGTAGCCGGGCGTTGCGCAGAGGGTGATCGAGGCATCCGCGATCTTCTTGGTCACGAGGTTCGGATCGTCGGCGGTGCTGCGGATCGCGCAGTCGATGCCTTCGCCGATGAGGTCCACCGTGCGATCGGTCACACCGACCTGCACACGAATGCCGGGATAGCGGGCACGGAAATCGGGCAGGTCCGGAAGGATCAGGCGGGCGGCGACGGAGCCGCCCGTGTCGATGCGCAGGTTGCCGACGGGACTGGCCTGACCACCGGCAAGCGTGGTCTCAAAAGCGTCGAGCTCGCCCAGCAACTGCTGCGTGTGTTCGTAGTAGGCGGCGCCTTCGGTGGTGACCGTCACCCGCCGGGTCGTGCGCTCGAGAAGGCGGACGCCCAGTTCCGCCTCGAGGCCCTGGATCAGCTTGGTCACGGTGGACTTGGGCATGCGCAAGGCGTCCGCCGCCCGGCCGAAGCCGCCGGTCTCGACGAGACGCCCGAACACTCTGATAGCGAGGAAGTGATCCATCTTTGTTTCCGTGCGGGAATAATCAAATCGCGATTCGATTATTTATCCACGCAGCGCAAATAGCCAGAATGCTCTCCAACGGCCGCACCGCGGCCATCGGAGCGCAGTCATGAAAACCCTCGCCACCAGCAACATCCACACCACCCGTCACGCCGGCAAGATCGTCCTGGTCACCGGCGGCAGCTCGGGCCTCGGGCTTGCCACCGCGGAGCGCTTCGTCCGCGAGGGCGCCACCGTGTACATCACCGGCCGCCGCCAGGCCGAGCTGGACGAGGCCGCCGCGAAGCTGGGTGTCATCGCCATCCAGGGCGACATCGCGAAGGCCGCCGACCTCGATCGTATCTTCGCCACGATCCGCGAGAAGAGCGGTCGCCTCGACATCCTGTTCGCCAATGCGGGCGGCGGCGAGTTCACTTCGCTGGACCAGGTGACCGAAGCGCAGTTCGACAAGTACTTCGGGATCAACGTCAAGGGCACGCTGTTCACGGTGCAGAAGGCGCTGTCGCTCATGGGCCCGGGTAGTGCGATCGTGCTCAACGGTTCGGCGGTGTCGATCAAGGGCCCGGCCGCGTTCGGCGTTTATGCCGCGACCAAGGCGGCCGTGCGCTCACTGGCACGGACCTGGGCGAGCGATCTGAAGGGTCGCGACATCCGCATCAATGTGGTGGCGCCGGGCACCGTCGTGACGCCGGGCTACAAGACGGAGCTTGGCATGAACGACCAGCAGATCGCCGACTTCACGGCATATACCGCAAGCATCACGCCACTGGGTCGCACGGGCACGCCGGATGAGGTCGCCGCGGCGGTCTCGTTCCTCGCCTCGGAAGATGCGAGCTACATCACCGGTGTCGAGTTGTTCGTGGATGGCGGGCAGACGCAGATCTGACCGGTGGACGTCGCCTGCAGGCTGGCCGCCAGTCTGCAGGCGATCCCGCGGCGGTGCGCAGCTTACAACGGCATGTGCACGGTGTCGGAAACGGCCATCTCCAGCGCCTCGATCGGCACCGGCCGGGAGAACAGGTATCCCTGCATGGACACGCAGCCCTCCGCGAGCAGCCAGCGACGCTGGCTCTCGGTCTCGACACCCTCGGCGACGACTTCGAGATTCAGGCTGCGCGCCAGAAAGACGATCGAACGACAGATGGACGCATTGCCCGCGTCGTCGAGCAGACTTACCGTGAAGTGACGGTCCACCTTGATCTTGTCCAGGGGCAACCGCGACAGGTAAGTGAGATTGGAATACCCGGTGCCGAAGTCGTCCAGCGAGATGCTCACGCCCATCGCGCGCAACTCGTGCAACGTGCGAATGGCCCGCTCGGGTTCC
This sequence comes from Luteibacter sp. 1214, assembly GCF_031455395.1. NCBI lineage: Bacteria > Pseudomonadati > Pseudomonadota > Gammaproteobacteria > Lysobacterales > Rhodanobacteraceae > Luteibacter > Luteibacter sp. 1214. Next base: position 99,734 of record NZ_JAVDSQ010000010.1, on the reverse strand, counting down.
TGCATGAAGGCGCTTTCGGTCAGTTCGAGCTCGAGCGACGACGCACTCGCCCCGGTCTCCGCAAGCGCGAGTTTGACCTCGGCCACCAGATCGCTGTGCACCAGCTGTTGCGCCGAGATATTCACCGCGATCCGGCAATCCGGACCCAGCCGTTCGGTGACCCGACGCTGTTGACGGCATGCCTCACGCAGCACCCATTGACCGATCTGCACGATGGCGCCGGTCTCTTCCAGGAGCGGCACGAGCTTGTCGTTACCGGCGAGGTCCGCCGGCGCCGATGGCCAGCGCAGCAGCGCCTCGACACCGATCACGCGCCCGTCGTCACCGGCGTGCTGGGTCTGCCATGCCAGCGCCAGCTCATGGCCCAGGTTCGCACCGGACAAGCGGGTAAGAACGGTCAGACGCGCCATCGCCGTGGCATGCATATCCGCCGAATAGCGTTTCCAGGTGTGACGGCCCGACCGCTTCGCGTCGTACATGGCCGTATCCGCGTTACGGATGAGCGTGTCCGCGTCGCTGCCATCGCGCGTGGCGAAGGCGACACCGATGCTGCACTTCAGACGCTGCATCGAACCGCCGACGGTGAGCGGCTCTTCGATCGCTTGCTGGATCACCGGCAATACGGCAAGTACTTCGGCGGGCGGGCAGGTGAAGGGGAGCATCGCCACGAACTCGTCGCCACCGAACCGGCCGACCTGTCCCACACCGTCCAGCGCGTCGCCAAGCCGCAAGGTCACGTCGCGCAGCACCTGATCGCCAAGCGCATGACCGAGCGCATCGTTGATCACCTTGAAATGGTCGAGGTCGATGAACAGGACCATCAGGCCCGAGCCGTCGCGGACGCAGTCAGCCACCAGCTCGTCGAGCCGCTCGCGCAGGGCGCGCCGGTTGGGCAGCCCCGTCAGTTCGTCGTGCATGGCCTGATGATTGAGGCGCTCTTCGTAAAGACGCTGCTCGGTCACGTCGCGCATGATCACCAGGGCGCCGGTGCCTTTCGTGTCGCGGTAATTGGACAGCGCCAGTTCCGCCTCGAAGGGCATGCCGTGATCCGGGTTGAGCCAGGCCATGATGTTGGCGCCTTCGGGCGGCCGCGCACCCAGCGCTTCGAGCGCCTCCTCATCCATGAAGCTGGCCGCCAGACGGCCAACCAGGCTGTGTCCCGCGCTGCCCATCCGCTCTTCCGCCAGCGGGTTGGCGTAGTCGATGCGCCCGTCGCGGACGATGGCGAGCGGCAACGGTACGCGCGCCAGCAGCTGACGGTAGGCCGTCGCGCTGGCGGCCAGATCGCGGTCCGTGCTTTCCAGGCGCTGACGGGTCTCGTGCAGCGCGGTAATTTCAGTGATCGTACCGGCCACGATCGCGTGGCCTTCTTCGTTGGTGATTCGTTCGGCGCGCAAATGGACACGCACCTCCCTCCCGTCCTCGCGGCAAAGACGGTGCTCCAATTCAAACGGACCCTCTTCCGATCTGAAACGCTGAACCCACGCATCGATGCCGGGGCGGTCGTCGGGGTGGACGAGTTCCCGGTAGGCGCCATCGAAGGAAATGCGCTCGTGAGGAGAACCCGTGATCTCGTGGACCTGGCCCGACCAGACGACGGATCCCGTATCGAGGTCGCTCTCCCACAGCCCGATGCGCCCCGTTCGCTGCACGTCCCCCAGGTGACGGGCCGAGCGCGACAACGCATCGACGAGCCGCGACTGGCGGCGGTAGGCGCGATCGAAGGCGGCCGCGAAGACCTGGATCAGGACGATGAGAGCCAGCGCGGCCAGCAAGGTCTCCCGTGACTGGCGCCACCAGTCCGCGCGCAGGAGTGCGCGGTCCAGGGAGGAACGGGCGACGAAGGGATAGGTGGTCGATACGGCCCACGCGCCCAGCCGCCGGTCATCGTCCGCGGAGCCCGCGGCGCCCAGCGTCACCGCGCCTTGCGTCCATCCAGGCACGTCCCGGTCGACGTTGCTGGTGAACCGCTGTCCCGACACCGAGAACACCGCGATCTCGGCGCTGCTCCCAAGCATGGTCCGGCGCATGGCGTCACGCAGGCGCTCCGCGTCGATGACGGTACCGAACGCGGCCGGCTGCGCGACGCGTGCGTCCACGGTGACACGGACGCTGGAAGGCCGACCGGGCTCGCCGGCGACGACGGCCACCCGTACGCTCGCACCGAGTGCCCGCTGCCGCGGCGCATCGAGCACGTCGCGCCAGGCCGCCCAGGGCGCCGAGGTAAAGGCGACGACGTTACCTGCGCCATCCAGGGCAACAAAGGATGGCAATTCCGGGTGGCGCACCTGCACCTCCCCCAGGCGCATGTGCAGCGGGCCCGGGTCGGGACCGTCGACGGCGTTGCGAAGGGCGAGCAGCGGACCAAGGCTCCAATTGACCTGTTGGTCGAGCAGGCGCACCACGGCTCCCGCGGATGCCGCGAGCTGCCGCTTGTGCGTGGCCAGCATGCGGGAGTAGGCCTGCGATTGCAGAAGGGCGACCAGCGCGGCGATGCCCAGGGACAGGACGGCGGATACGGCCCAGATCGCCAGACGAATCCGGCGAGCGCGCACCCTCGTCGCTCCCTTTACCGTCGCGCCTCCCACCGTGCCTAGCCCCCTGATGTCGTGCGGGCGCCGCCCCCGGCCAGGCCCCGTCGCTCTGTAACGGCAACTCGGGGTGTGCCTTGAACGCCACGGTGAAAGAAACTGGCGGCACGGTCCGACAAGCCCGGGAAAGATACGGCGCGAATAATTGCAGGAGCGCCCCTTTTTTCACGCCGACTCAACACTATTTACCGAACCATCCGGTTCATAAAAATACGTCCCAGCACAAGGACCACCCCCCGCCATGCGCTCTTCCCGCTTCGCTCTCGGCGCCCTCGCCGCGTTCTCCCTCGCCGCCGCGGCCCTCCCCGCAGCCGCCGAAACCCACCTGGAAGTGCAGGGGGGCCGCAGCTACATGGACGACTACGGCACCAACGCTTTCTTCGTGGAGTCCGTGTTCGACGCCCGTCAGATGGGCCAGAGCCGGTTCACCTGGTCCCCGGACGTCTCCATCGGCTACATCAAGGGCCGCGACATCGGCCGCTATGAGAACTCCCATCCCGGCGTGACCAGCAACGTCTGGGTCGGCGCCGCCGGTGCCCGCTTCCATTACGGCAGCGAAGGCGACTGGTACCGCCCCTTCTTCTTCAGCTTCCAGGTCGCGGGCACCGCCGGCGGTCGCACGCAGGCGCTGTCGAGCGGCTACGAGTTCGTCAGCACGCTCGGCTGGCAGTACAAGAACGTCAGCTTCCAGGTCCGTCACATCTCTAACGGCAGCTTCCAGGAGCCGAACCGTGGCGAGACGATGGCGCTGGTGGGTATCGGTTTCGATATCTGAGTGCGTTGGTATCAAAAAAGAGCCGGCGCTGCGAAGCGCCGGCTCTTTTTTATTTCCCGATGGCCGGATCAGTGTCCCGAAGCGGCCGGCCCTGCCTTGGCCGCGAACGGCGGCTTCGCCAGCCATACGACGAAGATCAGTGCGACGAACACGAAACCGAGCAGGTAGAACACCTCGTTGAACGAGATCTGATAGGCCTGATTGGTGATCATCGCGTTGACCGACGACACCGCGTACTGCGGGTCGCCACGGCCGATCTGGGTGAGCGCATCCTGCGTCGTCGGATTGAACGGTGTGAAGTTCTCCGCCAGCCGCTCGTGGTGGACGATGGCACGGTGATCCCACAGGAACGTGGTCAGCGACGCCGCGAAGCTGCCGCCCAGCGTGCGCAGGAAGGTCGCCAGACCGGAGCCCGCCGCGATCTCACGAGGCTGCAGGTCCGACAGCAAGATGCTCAGCACCGGCATGAAGAACAACGCCACGCCCAGGCCCTGAATCAGCTGGACCATCGCGACACTGTAGAAGTTGATGTCGAGATAGAAGTCCGAGCGCATGAAGCACGTCGCACCCATGACGATGAACGCACCCGAGGCCAGCACGCGCAGGTCGAACTTGTGCGCATAGCGTCCGACGAACGGCGTCAGGATCACCGGGATGATGCCGAGCGGCGCCGCCGCGAGACCCGCCCATGTCGACGTGTACCCGACGTTTCGCTGCAACCACTGCGGCACCAGCAGACCGATGGCGAAGAACGCCGCGTACGCCAGCACCAGACACAAGGTGCCCATCGCGAAATTGCGATGCCTGAAGAGCTTCAGATTGACGATCGGATCCTTGTCGGTGAGCTCCCAGATCAGGAACACGGCCAGACCGATGGCAGCGATGATCGCGGTGACCACGATGAAGGTGGACGAGAACCAGTCCTCGTCGTTGCCCTTGTCGAGCACGACCTGCAGCGCGCCCACGCCGATGATCAGCGTGATGAGGCCCACGTAATCGATCTTGGGCTTCTCGGTGACTTCCGGCCGGCCCTTCATCTGGTTCGCCACGACGAAGCTAGCGAAGATGCCGATCGGCACGTTGATGAAGAAGATCCACGGCCAGGTGTAGTTGTCGGTGATCCAGCCGCCGAGGATCGGACCCGCGATGGGCGCGACGACGGTGACCATCGCCAGCAACGCCAGCGCCATGCCTCGTTTGGCCGGTGGGTAGATCGAGATCAGGAGCGACTGCGTGATCGGGTACATCGGTCCCGCGACCGCGCCCTGAATGGCGCGGAACACGATCAGCATGGTCATGCTCTGGGCGATGCCGCACAGGAACGACGCGAGCGAGAACAACAGCGTCGCCCATACGAACAGCTTGGTCTCACCGAAACGACGGGTGAGGAAGCCGGTCAACGGCAGGGCGATCGCGTTGCTCACCGCGAACGAGGTGATCACCCAGGTGCTCTGGTTGGAGCTGACACCCAGGTTACCCGCGATGGTCGGCAACGACACGTTCGCGATCGTCGTGTCGAGCACCTGCATGAAGGTAGCGAGCGATAACCCGACCGTGGACAGCGCCAGATTGGGCGGTCGAAATTCGGTGCTCATGAATAAACCTTACCTGGGAGCCTGCTGCTGCTCGGCACCTTCACCGGCGGACGCGTTTTCATGGATCACGCGGGCGATGTCCTTGTCGGCATCGGCAAGCTGCTTGTCGTAGATCGGCGTCGAGAACTCGGGCTTCGTGGGCGACTGCTTCGCCAGCAACGCACCGCTCTGGTCATGCAGCGACACGGTCACCTTGGTCGACAGGCCCAGGCGCAGCGGCTTGTCTTCCAGCTGCTTCGGCTCGGTGAAGACGACGCGGACCGGCACGCGCTGCACGATCTTGATCCAGTTGCCCGTGGCGTTCTGCGCCGGCAGGATGGAGAACGCGCTGCCGCTGCCAACACCCAGGCTGCGGATCTTCGCCTTGTACACCGTGTCGCCACCGTAGACGTCGGCGGTGACGTCGACCGGCTGGCCGATACGCATTTTGGTCAGCTGCGTTTCCTTGAAGTTGGCATCGATCCAGACTTCATGCAGCGGCACGACGGCCATCAGGGCGGCGCCCGGCTGGACCCGCTGACCGACCTGTACGCTGCGCTTGGCGACATAGCCGTCGACCGGCGCGACCAGCGTCGAGCGGACGAAGTCGAGGTAGGCGGAGCGAAGCTTGGCGGCAGCGGCACGCACGTCCGGATGCGAGGACACCACGGTGTCGTCGACCAGCACCTTGTTGCTGCTGTACGACTGCCTGGCGGACGCGAGGCTGCTCTCGGCGGAGGTCAGCGTATCGGCGGCGTGCGACAGTTCTTCCGCGGAGATGGCACCCGACTTCGCCAGATCGCGACGGCGGTTGTAATCCTGGCGGGCGCGGTCGACGGCGGTCTGGCGCACCGCGACGTCGGCCTGCGCCGAAGTCACGTTATTGTAGAGGCCACGCACGCGACGCACGGTGTTGGCGAGGTTGGCGCGCGCGCTTTCCAGGTTCACTTCGGCGTCGCTGGGATCGAGCTTGACCAGCACGTCGCCCTGGTGGACGAGGTCGCCGTCGTCGGCGCCGATCGAGGTGACGGTACCGGCGATCTGCGGGGTGATCTGCACGACGTTGCCGTTGACGTAGGCGTCGTCGGTATCTTCATACCAGCGGCCGTCGACGAAGTACCAGATCACCCAGCCGATGATGGCGAGGACGATGACGAGTACCAGCAGCTTGAGGAAGAAGCCGCGGCGGCTCTTCGGCGGCGGTGCGACGACGGCGCCGGCGGGGGCGGTGGTTTCTTGTGACATCGGAAGAGGCCTCGAGATGAATGCTTAGTGGGTTGCCGGCGCTGCGGTGACGACCGACGGGTCATCGGCCGCGGGGCGGAAGCCGCCACCAAGCGCCTGAATGAGTTGGACGGACGTGTCGACCTGCTGGGCCTTCAGCGATGCCATGCGCTGCTCGGCTTCGAGCAGCTGCTGGCGCACCACGAGCGATTCCAGGTAGCTGCCGACACCGGCCTTGTAGCGCTGCTGCGACAGGTCGTAGGCCTGCTGGGCCGCATCCTGCGCGCGCTGCTGCGCCTGAATCTGCGTGCCGATCGAGTCGAGCCCGGACAGGTCGTCCTGCACTTCGTTGAGCGCGCCGACCAGCGTCTTGTTGTACTGCGCGACCGCCAGATCGTAATCCGCATCCTTGCCGGCGAGATTCGCGCGAAGGCGACCGCCGTCGAAGATGGGCAGCGAGAACGCCGGCAGCACCTGCCAGAAGCGCGCCTGCGAGGCGAACAGGTTTTCCGTGCCACCGGCGAGCTGCGCGGCGAGTACGCCGAGCGTCACGTTGGGCAGAAATGCCTTCTTCGCCGAGACGATGTCCTTCGAGGCCGCCTCGACGCGCCAGCGCGCGGCGACGAGGTCGGCACGGTGACCGAGCAGATCGGCCGGCAGGTTGGCCGGGATGGCGACGGCGGCCGGCGTGAGCGCGGCGGGGCGGGCGATGTCGAGGCCGCGATCCGGGCCCTTCCCGAGCAGCACGCTGAGCGACGTGCGCGAGCTGTCGATCGCACGCTGCGCCACCGCGATCTCACGTTCGGCCGAGGCCACTTCGCTGTCGGCCTGCTTCACCTGCATCTGGTTGTCGACGCCGGCGGCCACGCGCTGCACGGTGAGCTTCTGCGACGCATGCGTCCGGTCGAGTTCGGCATTGGCGACGTCGAGCTGCGTGAACGCGTAGCCAAGCTGCGTGTAGGCACGGGCAACGTTGGTCGAGATTTCGATGCGTGCGGCGCGCGCATCGACCTCAGCCGCACGCTGCGAACCCACGGCCGCTTCGAACGCGGCACGCTTGCCGCCCCACAGATCGAGGTCCCAGTTGAAACTGCCGTAGCCGTACTTGGTCCACGAGAAATGGTTGCCCGGGGGGTCCGGCAGCAACGAGCCCGGCAGATGCGCACCGGCGACACCGCCACCTACGTTGAACGTGGGATCGCGCGCTGCGTCAACCGAACCGGACTGCGCCTGAGCCTGACGCACGCGGGCGTCGGCGGTGGCGAGGTCGGGGTTGTCTTTCAACGCCTCTTCGATCAGCGAGGAGAGCTGGCTGTCACCCAGTCCGGTCCACCAGTCGGCGGCCGGCCACCCCGCCGGAGACACGGGGACCTTCGCCAGGCTGCGCTCGGCGTGAAGGGAGGACGGGTCGGTCAGGGTGCCTTGCGGATCCAGGCCACGGCTGGTGACACAGCCGGAAAGGATCAACGCGGCCCCGACGGCCGCCACGAGAGTGTGCAGACGCATTGCGTATTGCCTCGGACGTTTAGTTCAGTCTTTTTCGCGAAGCGCGTTGAGCACGCGCCCCAGGTAGTCGTGCAGCTTCTCGCGCTCGTCTTCGGTCAGCCCCTTCTGGGCGCGCTCGAGGGTCGCGAGGTTGCTTTCGTGCAGGTGCTTCCACAGCGCCACGCCGGCCTCGGTAAGGTCGATGCGCAGCGCGCGGCGGTCCTGCTCATGCGGCTGGCGGCGGAGGTAACCCTTCGCTTCCAGCTGGTCCAGCTGCCGGGTCATGGCGCCGCCGTCGAGGTCGACCGAGCGGGCCAGTTCGGTGGCGGTCATCGCGCCGCAGGTCGCCAGGCGCTTGAGCACATGAAACTGGGTGAATTTCAGATCCGCGCCCTGCGCGGCAAGATCGGACTCGATAGCCCGGACGATCTCACTACGCACCATGCCGACGAGAGCGCCCAGGCTGTCGGGGTTGTCGTAGACGGGGCAAGGATTGTTCATGGACGAGCATTCTATTGCCCGAATTATAGTTGTCAAGGCAAATATGCTTTCAGCATATATTGCCGTGTGTGAATCAGTTCATCCTTCGTCGGCCAGGAGGGCCGCGAGCGCAGGGTCGCGGACCGCGAAAAGGTCAAAGACGCCGAGCGCGCGGAGGGTCGGAAGCTGTGCCAGGAGCCTCGGCTCCAGCCGCCGGCGCTGTTCTTCGGGGGTGCCCGGATCGAGCATCGCGTGCGCGCAGGCGACGAAGGTCACTAGGGCATCGCCGGCTTCGCGGCCTTCAGTGGCGTCGTGGAAATCGTTCGTGACGAGACGGATCATGCGGGTCTCCTTCGTCGAAACGGGACAGATACTTGGGGAAGCAGATATTAGCCATGACGGGTATAGGCCTGATATCGTTAGTTGGCCAAGTTATGTCGAGGAACGGCCAAGATGGGTCATGATGCAGTCCACGTCCTGCTCGAAAGCGCCGAGGGTCCGCCGCTGGTGGCCTACGAGGTTCGCGGCCAGATCCCAAAAATGGAAAGCGACTGGCACAGCCACGTGCGAGGTCAGTTTTTCTATGTGGAAGAAGGCTTTGTCACCAACCAGACGGAGCACGGCTCCTACCTGCTGCCTCCTCATCGCGCCGGCTGGATGCCCCCGGGCACGCTGCATACCATCAGCATGACCGGACCGATGCACGCCTGGGGTGTCTTCATCGCGCCCTGCGCGGCGGGAGGTCTGCCCGATCGTCCCTGCGTGGTCGGGGTCAACGACCTGATCCGGTCGATCATCCGGCGCGCCGCGAGCTGGCCGGTGGACGTCGCCGAGCCCGACCCGGCTCGCGACCGCTTGCTGGCGGTGCTGCTCGATGAGTTGCACGGCGCTCCCGTCGAGCCCCTCCATCTGCCGATGCCCACGGACCGGCGCCTCCGTCGCGTGGCCGTCGCGATGTACGAGCACCCGGAGGACACGCGCGGCATCGAGGACTGGGCGAACTGGGCAGGCATGTCGACGCGTACCCTGACGCGGCTGTTCCGGCAGGAGACCCAGTGCAGCGTCGCGCAGTGGCGGCAGCAGGCAAGGCTGACTCGGGCGCTCGAGCGCCTGGCGACCGGCGAGCCGGTCTCAGTGGTATCCGACGCGCTGGGCTACGCGACGCCCAGCGCGTTCGTCGCAATGTTCCGCAAGGCGTTCGGCGATTCGCCGGGGCGTTATCTGGCGAGGCAGGCGGCTCTCACCTGACGCCGTTTGCCCAGAACGCCTCTTCCTCGACCGGCTTACACATCCACAGCCCTTCGAACGTATAGCTGTCGCCGCCGTCCCGGGTCACGACATCGACGGCGACCCGGCCGTAACGCCAGGGCCCGCGCTGCCCCGGGTCGCCTTCGTCATGACACGCGTGCGTCGCGGTGTAGGTGCCCGTCACCGGATCTGTCATCGCCGCTGCCTGCTCCCGGCACTTCGCCATGGCTTCGTCGTGGCTGGGCAAGGTTTGGTCGCCGGAAACGAAACGTTCTTCGCCGCATTCCACGGCGGCGGCGAAGACGGGAACGAAGACGAGCAGGGCGCCCACCAGGGTGAGGACGTGGGAAACGCGCCGGTTACAGAAACGGGGATACGAAGACTGCACGTGGATGCCTCAGGCGTGGGGGACGCCGAGGCTGCGCAAACGAGCGGGGTAAAAGAATCCGAAAATTCTGAAAAATCGCGCGCGTTCCAGCCGGTGCGACGCGGATCACACGGAGGCGCCGGTCAGCCTGCCGGAAACCGGTATCCCACGCCGGGTTCCGTCCTCAGCCAGCGTGGCGTGGTCGGATCGTCGCCCAGTTTCTGACGCAGCTTGCCCATCACGATGCGCAGGTAGTGCGTGTCCTGCGTATGCGTCGGTCCCCAGACCTCACGCAGGATCTGCTGCTGGCTGACCACGCGACCCGGATGGCGGACCAGCAGCGACAGCACCGCGAACTCCTTGCGCGTGAGCGCCACCGGCGCACCGTCCAGCAGCACTTCCCGGCGGGCAAGGTCGATCGCGAGACGGCCATCGTCGTAACGCACCGCGGCCTCCGCGTCGCCGCCACGGGCGGCTTGCCGAAGCAGCACGCGTAGACGCGCCATCAACTCCTGAATGCCGAACGGCTTGGTCACGTAGTCGTTGGCGCCACCGTCGAGCGCGCGGACCTTTTCCGCTTCGGTATCGCGCACCGAGAGCATCAGCACGGGTACCTGACTCCACTGACGGATCTCGCGAAGCACGTCATGACCTTCGAGGTCGGGCAGCCCGATGTCGAGGATGACCACATCGGGCGACTGCGTCGCCGCGAGGCCGAGGCCTTCCTGACCGGTCGAGGCCAGCAGCACGTGATAGCCCTCGGCGCGCAGACCGATGTCCAGGAAGCGGCGGATCTGAGCTTCGTCGTCGATCACCAGGACACGGGGGGCCGAGGCATTCATGGGGCTTCGTCAGGAGGCGGCGGCAAGGGCAGCGAGACGCGAATGGTCGTGCCTCCGCCGACGTGGGGCAAGGCCTCCACGCTGCCGCCGTGCGCGCCGATCATCCCCCGGCAGATCGCCAGGCCCAGTCCGGTGCCGTGTCCGCCCCGGTCGCCACGCGACACCGAGTAGAACATGTCGAAGATCCGCGCCCGCTCGTCCTCGGGAATGCCGGGCCCGCGGTCGGCCACGTCCACCAGCAGCCGGCCCGCTTCGGTACGCACCGTCACGCGCATGGGCTCGCCGGGCGGCGTGAACCGGGCACCGTTTTCGAGGATGTTGAACAGCGCCTGCTCGACGAGCGCGGGGTGGACGTGCAGGAGGACGGTGTCATGTGGCAGGTGCATGTCGACGCGCACCTCCGGAAAGAGCTTGCGCATGCGTGATACGGCGGCCGCGACGATCTCGCCCGCGTCGACCCAGTCGCGATTGAGTTTCAGCGTGCCGTGGCCCAGCCGCGTCATGTCGAGCAGGTTCTGGATGTAGCGGTCCAGGCGCTGACCTTCACCGAGGATCGCCTGCAGCAGCTCCTGGCGCTCGCTGTCGGGCAGCTGCTTGTCGTAGCTGATCAGCGTACCGGCGGAACCGATCATGGAGGCGAGCGGAGACCGCAGGTCGTGCGAGACCGAGGAGAGCAGTGCGTTACGCAGGCGCTCGGTCTCCCCCTGCACGCGCGCGCTTTCCAGTTCCGAGGCGAGGCGCGCGCGGTCGAGCGCCTGCCCGATGTCCTGCACCATCGCCAGCGCCAGGCCGCGGCGGTCCGCATCGGGTTCACGCATGCCCGGCGGAAAGCGCAGGGCGGCCACGCCGCCGCGCTGATGCTCGCTGCCCAGCGGCAGCATCCAGCAGGAAGCGCCGTTGAGGGTGTCGGTGTACCGACCGGCTGGCTCCGCGTGTCCATCGGACCAGTCGGCGGCGGCGAGATCCTGGGCGGAGAGCGGAAAGGCCGAGGGTGCGGTGCTGGCGACGCCGAGTTCGCCACCGGCTTCCCGCGCGAGTATGGCGACGTCGATGTCCAGCGCCCTCGCCAGCGCCTGCGCGCCGGCCGCCCTCACGCTCTCGGCATCCGCGCTCGTCGCCAGCTGTTGTCCGAGCGCGACGAGCGCGCGGGCGCGAACCTGGGCCGCACGCAACGACGTGACCTGTCCGGCGAGGCGGGTGGCCAGGCGGCTGCAGACCAGCGCGGCCACGAGAAACAGTGTCACCGCAAGCACGTCATCCGCGTTGGCAATCGCCAGCGTGTAACGCGGCGGCGCAAAGAAGAAGTTGTAGCCCAGGAAACTCAGCAGCGCCGCATACACCGCCACCGCCATGCGGGTGCGTACCGCGACCACCAGCACCGCCGTCAGAAAAATCAGCGAGAGGTTGGCCACCGACAGGAACCGGTCGGCGACGAAGGACAACGCCATCGCGATCGCGGTGGCGAGTGTGGCGAATCCGTAGTCACGCCGCGAGCCGCCGTCTTCGATACGAAGCCGCAGGCGCGACTGGGCCCGCTGCGTCGGCGTGGCGACGATGGTCAGTTCGAGGTGAGCGGCGCGCCTCAGCAGTTGCTGGGTCAGCGAGTAGCCGAGCCTGCGGGCGATGGGCCGCTCTCGCGTACGGCCGACGATGATCTGGCCGGCGCCTTCGCGATCGGCCCAGGCGATCAGTTCCTCCGCGACCGCATGGCCGCGCAGGATCACCGCCTCACCGCCAAGACGGCGAGCCAGGCGCATCGCGGCGTCCACACGTTCGCGACGGGCGCTGTCGGGACCGCCGCGATCGACGAACAGCACGCTCCACGGGGCACCGCGACGCTCCGCGATACGCCGGGTGATACGCACGAGGTATTCGCTCTGGTCGTGACCGTCGATCGCGGCCATGACCCGTCGCCGTACGGGCATCGCATCGCCGCGGGCGAGCATGTGCTCGCGCAGGTCGCTGTCGACGTGGGCGGCCACGGTTTCCACGGCAAGCTCGCGAAGCGCGGCGAGATTGGTCGGTGAGAAGAACGCGTCCAGCGCCACGGCCGCCGTTTCCGGCACGTAGACCTTGCCTTGCTTGAGCCGACCGATCAGCTCACGCGGCGGCAGGTCGACCAGGACGATATCGCGTGCGCGGTCGAGGAAGACATCCGGGACCGTTTCGCGCACGGCGACGTTGGTGATCCTCCTCACCTGGTCGTTGAGGCTCTCGACGTGCTGCACGTTGAGCGCCGTGTAGACCTCGATGCCGGCATCGAGCAGTTCGGCGATGTCCTGCCAGCGGCGCGTGTGCCGACCGCCAGGGAGATTGGTGTGCGCGAGTTCGTCGACGAGGATGACCGCCGGCTTGCGCGCAAGCGCCGCCTCGAGATCGAATTCCCTGAAATCGCGGCCGGCATAGCGGACCGGACGGGTCGGGAGTATCTCGATCCCTTCGAGCAGGGCCGCGGTCTCGCTCCGACCGTGGGTCTCGACCAGGCCCACTACGACATCGATACCCTGCCGTTTCAGATCGCGCGCGGCGGACAGCATCGCGTAGGTCTTGCCAACGCCGGGGGCGGCGCCGAGGAAGATCTTGAGGCGCTGGCCGTCCTCCTCCTTCACCGCGTTGAGCAGCGCGTCGGCGCGGGCGTCTCGGACATCGTTCATGGCGTGGGGCCGCAGGAGTTGAGGAAAGGGTAGCCGAAGTGCCACCGGCTCCGGTGGGAGCCGGCCCTGCCGGCGATGCGTTGTTACCTCTGCGCCTGATCAAGCGCGAGGTTCAGCCGCAACACGTTGACCCGGGGCTCCCCCAGCACACCGAACTGACGCCCCTCGGTGTTCGCCGCGATCAGCTCCCGCACCTTCTCCGCGGGGATACCCCTCGCCCGGGCCACGCGCCCCGCCTGAAACTCCGCCGCCGCCGGACTGATCTCCGGATCGAGGCCGCTGGCCGAGGCCGTCACCAGATCCACCGGCACGGGCGCCCGGTTCTCCGGGTCCGCGGCGCGCAGCGCGGCGATACGCTGCTTCGCCGCGTCCGTCAGGGCCGGATTGGTCGGACCGAGATTGGAGCCCGTGGATGCCGCCGCATTGTTCGGCCCGGGCGTGGTCGCCGACGGGCGCCCCCAGACATAACGCGGTGCGGTGAACGACTGCCCGATCAGTGCCGAACCGACCGGCTTACCGTCGCGCTCGATCAGGCTGCCGGCCGCCTGCTTCGGAAACAGCAGCATGGACAGTCCGCCAACCACGACGGGATAGGCCACGCCGGTGACCGCGGTCATCATCAGCAGCAGCACGAAGGCGTTACGCAACAGGGTAGTCATGGCCATGATCCTCAGTAGTGCCAGATCGCATCGACGATCGCGCTGAGCTGGTAGCCCTTGCGGCCACCGTCGTAAGCGTCGACGTCATAGGATTTCTCGTAACGGATTTCGGGGCGGATCTCGACGTCCGGGCTGACCCAGTGGGTCATGCCGAGCGTATGGGTCGTGTAGCGCGTGGCGTAGCCGGTACGCTGACCTTTCTGGTCGTTGTACCACTCGTTGCGGAACGAGATCATGTTGAGCGGACTGATCGCCACGTTGATGTAGTTGACGATGCCGTACTCGCCCGCCTTGCCGGCCACCGGCGACGAACCGACCACGCCGGGCTCGCCACCGGGGCCATAGCCCGCGATGTTGCGGCCGTACATGTAGTACGCCTCGGTGAGGATGTGGACGTCGTCGCTGAAGCGGTGGCCCCAGGTCGTGACGTACATCTGCACGTTGTTGTAGTTGTAGTCGTCGGTATTGAAGCTGTTGACGCAGGGGTACAACATGTCGTCGTTGTCTTTCGACACCCAGCGCACGCAGGCCTGCAAGGTCGGACGCGACGAGTGGTTCCACACGGCGGTGTCGTTGCCACCGTTGATACCCAGCTGCACGGTCCACTGCGCGTTGAGCCGTGTGGTCGTCATCACGCCCATCTGCGTATACGGATCCGCCGTGTAAAGCACCGAATGCGTGACGAGGTAGTTGTTGGGCGAAAACTGCGCCTCGATGTCCGGCAGCGACAGATAGCGTCCCACACGCACGACCATGCCCTCGGCGATATGCGGCAGGTAGAGATCCGCATAAAACAGCATGGGATCGTAGCCATAGGTCTTGCCCGTCTGCGGCTGATCGGCACGGGGATTGTTCAGCAGCTGATTGCTGAAGACGCCCTTCATGGTGGTGTAGTGGTAGTCGTAGCCGTAGAGGTTGTCGAGGTGGAAGCCCCAGTCGATGTGGTCGGTCTGTACCGTGTCGGGGATACGCTCGATGCGCAGCAAAGCCTGGTTGAACTCGGCGCGGTTGGGGCGCGTCGCGTAAGACAGCGGGTAGTTGGTGTGGGACGAGCTGCTCGCATTGACCGACCCGTTCAGCCAGCCGTAGATCTCGATGCGGTTATCGGTCATCCATTTGCCGAAGCGGTTGCACGCGAGCGCCTTCTCCAGCGGGTACCTCGAATTGAGATCGGGCACGCCGATCGGATAGGCGACACCACCGAGCTGCCATTCCGCCGAGGGGAACGGCGGTGACGGGAGCGGCGAGGCCATGGCACGGCGTGGCGCCGCCGGTGCATCGGGGTCGGCGGGCTGGGCGTCTTCGCGATAGGCGGCGGCGAAGCGCGAAGCAAAGCCCTGAGAGCAGTCGTCGCTGCCGGAAGCCATCGCGCGGGTGACGGGGGCGATGGCGAGACAGGCGGCGAGAAGAGCATAACGAGTGGTGCGCATGGCGTTGTTTACCGATCCCTTTCGGGACCCCTTTTCGGTGAGTAGGAGAGTGGTGCTTTGAATCAGATACCGGCGTAGCCGCCGAGCGCGTAGTCGTCCTCGTCCCGCGTCGCGGTCGTCACGACGACACGCGGTCCGGTGACCTTGGCCGGCACGCTGGCGACCGTTGCGGGGACGTCGGGGGCGACGACGCGAACTTCCATGTCGAGGTCGGCGCTGTCTTCGATGAGCACGGTGAGCTTCACGGAATGCATGGGATGACGCCTCTTTGTCAGGCCAGTCCGACCAGGACCAGCAACATGTCGATCAGCTTGATGCCGATGAACGGCACGACGATGCCGCCCAGACCGTAGACCAGCAGGTTCCGGCGCAGCAGGGCGGCGGCACCCAGGGCGCGATACGCGACGCCTTTCAACGCGAGCGGAATCAGAAAGATGATGATCAGCGCGTTGAAGATCACCGCCGACAGGATCGCGCTTTGCGGCGTGGCCAGGTGCATCACGTTGAGCGCATCGAGTGCGGGATACGTGGTGGCGAATGCCGCGGGGATGATCGCGAAATACTTGGCGATATCGTTGGAGATCGAGAACGTGGTGAGCGCGCCGCGCGTGATGAGCATCTGCTTGCCGATACCGACCACTTCGATCAGCTTGGTCGGATTCGAATCCAGATCCACCATGTTGCCGGCTTCCTTCGCCGCCTGGGTGCCACTGTTCATCGCCACGGCGACATCGGCCTGTGCAAGGGCGGGCGCATCGTTGGTGCCGTCGCCACACATCGCCACCAGGCGGTTCTCGGCCTGCATGTCACGGATCAGCTTGAGCTTCGCTTCCGGCGTCGCCTCGGCCAGGAAATCGTCCACGCCCGCTTCGGCGGCGATCGCCGCGGCGGTCAGGGGGTTGTCGCCGGTGACCATCACCGTACGGATGCCCATCTTGCGCATCTCGGCGAAGCGCTCCTTGATACCGTCCTTGACGATATCCTTCAGTTCGACGACGCCGAGCGTGAGCGAGCCGTCCACGACGATCAGCGGTGTGGCGCCGCGACGTGCGACATCCTCGGCCATACGACGCACCAGCGGTGGCATGTGGCTGTCCTGGGTGTCGAGGTAGCGTTCCACGGCGTCCATCGCACCCTTGCGGATATGCCGCGTACCGACGTCGACGCCGCTCATGCGGGTCTGCGCGGTGAAGGGCACGAAGACGGCGCCGCGATCGGTGGCCGGACGCCCGGCCATGGCGACGAAACGTGCCGCGAGCGTCACGATGCTGCGGCCTTCCGGGGTCTCGTCCGCCCGCGAGGCGAGCTCGGCGGCTTCAGCCAGTTCGCGCTCCTCGATACCCGGTGCCGGGTGGAAGGCGACGGCCTGGCGGTTGCCCAGCGTGATGGTGCCGGTCTTGTCGAGGAGCAGGACGTCGACGTCACCGGCCGCCTCGACGGCGCGACCCGACGTGGCGATGACGTTGGCGCGGATCATGCGGTCCATACCGGCGATACCGATCGCCGACAGCAGGGCGCCGATCGTGGTCGGAATCAGGCAGACGAGCAGCGCGATGAGGACCGTGAGGGTGATCGGATGGCCGACACCCGCGGCCTGCACGCTGTAGATCGAGTACGGCAGCAGCGTGGCGCAGGCGAGCAGGAAGATCAGGGTGAACTTTGCCAGCAGAATCGTCAGCGCGATCTCGTTCGGCGTCTTGCGACGCGAAGCGCCTTCCACCATCGAGATCATGCGGTCCAGAAAGCTTTCACCGGGGTTGCTGGTGATGCGTACCACCAGCCAGTCGGACAGCACGCGGGTGCCTCCGGTCACCGCGCTGCGGTCACCACCGGATTCCCGGATGACCGGTGCCGATTCGCCGGTGATGGCGCTCTCATCGACGCTGGCGGCGCCGACCACGACTTCGCCATCGCCCGGGACGATGTCGCCCGCATCGACCAGCACGAAGTGGCCGGTGCGCAGTTCACTCGACGGGGTGAAGACGATAGCGGCATCACGGTCCGCCGAGGCCAGCTTCTTTGCCGCGACATCGCGGCGCGAACCTCGCAGCGCATCGGCCTGTGCCTTGCCGCGGCCTTCGGCCAGGGCTTCGGCGAAGTTCGCGAACAGCAGCGTGAACCACAGCCAGAGCGCGACCCAGAAGATGAAGGTCGTCGGCGCTTCACCGTGTCCTGTCAGCGCCTGGATCCAGAGAAGGCTGGTCAGGACGCTGCAGACGAAGACGACGAACATCACCGGGTTACGGAACTGCAGGCGCGGTGAGAGCTTGCGGAACGCGTCACCGAGGGCGCGTGTCACCAGCGCGCGGTCGAAACCGCGCGGGGCGTTATGGGCTTGGGTAGTCATGGATCAGTGGCCCGTGGCGGACATCAGTTGTTCGGCGATAGGCCCAAGGGCCAGTGCCGGGAGGAAGGTCAGCGCGCCCACGACGATGACGATGCAGGCAAGCAGCGTGATGAACAGCGGCGTGTGCGTGGGCAGTGTCCCGGCGCTCTCGGGAACATGCTTCTTCGCCGCGAGCGAACCGGCCATGGCCAGCATCGCGATCGCCAGCGGGAAGCGGGACAGGAACATGCAGATACCGAGCAGAACGTTCCAGAACGGCGTGTTTGCCGACAGGCCACCGAACGCGCTGCCATTGTTGTTCGCCGCCGAGCTGACCGCGTAGAGCATCTCGCTGAAGCCATGAGCGCCGGGATTGGACACCCCCGCGACGCCGGCCTTCGACATCACCGCGATGGCGGTGCCGATGACGACCAGCGCACACGGCAGAAGCACCGCCAGGCTGGCCATCTTCATCTCGTGCGCCTCGATCTTCTTGCCGAGGTATTCCGGTGTGCGTCCGACCATCAGGCCGGCGATGAAGACCGCGACCACGGCGAAGGCAAGCATGCCGTAGAGGCCCGAGCCGACACCGCCGAAGATCACCTCGCCCAGCTGCATGAGCCACATCGGTACGAGACCGCCCAGCGGTGTCAGCGAGTCGTGCATGGTATTCACCGCGCCGCAGGATGCGGCCGTGGTGATGGCGGCGAACAGACCCGAGGCGGCGATGCCGAAGCGGGTTTCCTTGCCTTCCATGTTGCCGCCCGCCTGCAGGCCGGAGGCCTGGGCGTCGATGGCCAGACCGTGCAGCGCGGGGTTGCCCGCCTGCTCCGCGGCGACCAGGCCGACGGTCAGCGGCACGAAAATGAGCAGCATGGTGGCGAGGATCGCCCAGCCCTGGCGGCGATCGCCGACCATGCTGCCGAAGGTGTAACAAAGTGCCGCCGGAATCAGGAAGATCGAAAGCATCTCGACGAAGTTGGAGAATGGTGTCGGGTTCTCGAACGGGTGCGCGGAGTTGGCGTTGAAGAACCCGCCGCCATTCGTGCCGAGCATCTTGATCGCGATCTGCGAAGCGGCCGGGCCCATCGGCAGCGTCTGTGTGCCCTGCTGCACCGTGGCGACGTCGAGGTAGGGCGCCAGGTTCTGGACGACACCCTGCGATACGAGGAGCAACGCGATGACCAGCGAAAACGGCACCAGCACGTAGAGCGTGGCGCGGGTCATATCGACCCAGAAGTTTCCGACGGCGGACGCGCCCCGGCGACTGAAGCCGCGGATCACCGCGATCAGCACGGCGATACCGGTGGCGGCGGAGAGGAAGTTCTGCACGGCCAGGCCGAGGGCCTGGGTGAGGTAGCTCATCGTCGACTCACCCGCGTAACCCTGCCAGTTGGTGTTCGTGGCAAAGCTGATCGCGGTATTCATCGCCGAATCGGGCGAGACCGCGCCGAAATGCTGTGGATTCAGCGGCAACCATGCCTGCGCACGCTGCAACAGGTAGACCACGGCAAGGCCGGCCACGTTGAAGGCGAGCATGGCGATGGCGTAGCGCGTCCAGCTCATGTCCTCGCCGGCGCGGATGCCCGAGACGCGATAGAGCACGCGCTCGATGCGACCACCGAAACGGGTGACCTTGTTCGGTTCGTCGGCGAAGACCAGCGCCATATACTGGCCGACCGGCTTCACCAGCACCAGCAGGATCGCCAGGAAGAGGCCGATCTGAAAGATGTCGTTGGCGCTCATTCGAACCACTCCGGCTTGAGGAGGGCCACGCAGAGGTAACCGGTCAGTGCCACCGCGATGGCGGTGGCTACGATGTAGACGAGAGACATAGGGGTTTCCTCAGCGCCGGCCGAGCCGGTCGCAGATCATGAGGAAGCCGATCGTCATGGCCGTGAGCACGATGACGAGAAGGACGTACAGGAGTTCCACGGGTGTGTTCCGTCGAAGAGGACGGTGCGCATTGTTCGCTTTGCGCGATATTTACGGTGTATCGGCCATTCCCCCGGGCGTAACGTTTGCGTAAAGAAACACGCGAGTTGACAGTTGCCAGAGACGAGCTCAAGAATCCGTGGGCGCTCCGAGCGCTGAACGGACCCTTGCAAATAGAGGAGCAGGATGCTCATGGACCCGGCATATATCGACACGGTGAGAGCGCTGTGCGGACGAATCTCGATGTCAGCCTTTGACACCGTGTTCCGGCTTCGCATCGAGCGTGACGTCAAGGCGCCCAAAGACGGCCGTATCTTTCTTCAGGTGGAATACGACACGCCTTGCGTGACCACGGGCGAGCGTCGCGCGTTTCGAGGGCGGAAGTGGTACCTCTCGGACCACATGATCGACGACGAAGTGGTCAAGACCGCCCTGGCCGCCTTCGAGGCCACCATGCGCCACGAGTGCCTCGAGGGCTTCAAGGTCGACGGCGTGACGCTGGTCAATCCGCATGTTCATTTCGAGGAGCTTTTGCGGATTTCATCGAGAGAGGTCTCGCGAGCCGATCCTGCCGCCGCCGAAGATACCTAGGGTAAGTCGCGGCTTTCGCCCGGTTCGGCCGTATTCGTGCAGACGGCGCCTACAACGGATGGCCGGTGCCCCGGTACCGAAGGCCAGCGTAGGGTGGATTGGGCGTAACGACGCCCACCGCAAAAGGACTTGCCGATGTCTGCCCCGACTTCCACCGCGACGCCCCGGCCCAATACGTTTGCCGCGGACTACCCGTCTCTGTTCGGAGACCTTTCCGTCGACCAGTGCCTTCCGGACGCGCTACAGAGCAAGCTGGGGCCTCTGGCCTATCTGAAAATGTTGTTCGACGTCGCGAGTTCCCTGGAGAAACGGTTCGACGACGCACCGAAAAGCCCGCTCGAAAGGCGTCGTCCGGACATCCCTGCGTTGCTTCTGGACGAGCCCGCGTTGAAGCGCCGCGTCCCCCGGCTCACGCTGGTCAACGACATCCTTGAAGCCTTGATCGTGGGTACCGCCAAGGCCGATCGAACGAACCGCGCAGCGTGCGCGGACATCCTGGCGGAGGCCAGCTGGCCACCGACGCTGCCGTTCGACGGTGCCTGGGACAGGATCATGCAGGTCCATTGGTACAAGGATCTCCTGCGCTGGGACACCTTGAGGCAGGTCGATCGCGACTATCCCGGCTTTGCCTGCGGTGCGCCCGCCGCCGTCGGTATGCGCGAGGTGCTGCCGCTGTGCACCCACCTGTCGCCCGCCCAGATACGTAACCTGGTGGTTCCGGAGTCCACATCGCTTGATGCCGCTCCCGGGGACACCGCGCCCTCTTCCGCCTCACTGCGGACGCGTCTCGGACTTCCGGCCGACGTGTCCGTCGACAGTCTCACGGCGAGCGCCTCATTCCTGAAGGCGACCGGCCTGAACCGCAAGCGGCTTCGGCAGCTCCTTGCGGTCAATGGTGTAGCCGGGGCAGGCGACACCGCCCAGGTGTCCTCCGTGCGGGTGAGCGACGCGGGAAAGCCAGGCGCATCGCCGGATAGCAGCGCGTTCGGTGCAAGCTACCTCAACGACGGCGCCACAGCGCCGCTGCGTCTCGTCCGCGCCGGCAGCGACAGCGGGTCGGCGGTGACGATCGAAGGGCTGACCGCCGCCCATCTCGACCGGGTCTGGCGAATCCTGCGCATCCAGGCAGGCATGGACCTGTCCTTTGCGCACATCGACCGCTTACTCCAGGCGGCCTTCGGTGCCCAGCGGGTCGAGAAGGGGCGACGCATCGACCTCAACGTCCTTCGCGTGCTGGGTCTCTACGCGCACTTGCGCGATAGCCGATCCGTGGATCTCGACGCCTACGCGGCGGTCGTACATGAGATCTCTCCTTATGCCACCGGGCGCGACACATCGTATTTCGATCGGTTATTCGCGCCCGGACGTGCCCATGCGCCGCCGGTCATGGATGGTGCGCCCTTCGCGATCGAGGCGCCGTCCGCCGAAAGTTCTGCTGCCGCGCCACTGGTCGCCGATGCGACCGTGCGCGCGCTATGCCTGGGACTGGGTCTTCGTGAAGAGACCTTGCTTCGCTACCTTGGCTGGATCCGGGATGCGCGAGGCGAGCGCGCACCCACCCGCACGCTGGATTTCATCTCCGCCTGCCATCGTCTCGCGTTACTGCCGCGGTGGCTGGGCATAGCCGATGAGACTGAAGCGTCCGCCCTGCTGGAACTCTTCCGGAGCACGCAAGGCACACTCTTTGCGCAGCTGGCCCAGCCGCGGCTGAACACCGAAAAAGGGACCGACGCTCCTGACATCGTCGATGCGATCGTCACGCTGATGAACATGCGGGACTGGTTGCGCGAGCACGAACTGCCTCCCGCACGCCTCTTCGCCGTGCTCGCACCGGGCGCCGCCCGGACCGCGACCATCGATGCCGCGGACCAGGTCGTCACATACCATCGGGCCGGCGGAACCACGGGCCTGATCCACAAGACCGACCTGGCGCCCATCTTCGACCGCCTTGCTTTTGCCGTTGACGCGGACGACGAGGACACCGACCCCTTCGTGCTGCTTGCGTCGCTGATTCGACCGGACGGCAGGCTTCAAAAAGCCGCCTTTCTGATGACCGACATGGAGAGCATGCGCGCGGCGGTCCACGACCTGCTGGCCGAGGCGCCCTTCCGGCTCACCCGGGAGGATGTGGCGACGGGAACATACGCGGCCACGCTGGATAGCCTGTTTCCGGAACACTTGCTTGAAGAGGCAGACGCCGAGTCGCGGTTCGACGAAGCCGTCCGGAAAACGAGCGACATCCTCTGGGCAGCGCGACGTAACCAGATGGATCGCGCAAGCGATGTGCTCGCGGCCATCGTGCCCGGCATCAAGGATGCGAAGCTTCGGGAGTGCGTCGGGCGCTGGATCTCCGTGAGCCAGGAAGACCTTCTCGCGCTATACCTGGAACACGCTGGACGCACACAGATCGGCCTCCTGGCGGGCGCGTTTCGACAACCCGGCGAACTGGTCGCCCTGCTCGGCCTCACCGCGGACGATGTAGATGCCGTCGCCGCGCTTCCACGGAAGTTCGGGCTCGATGAGCGTACGGAAGATGGATCCCCGGGCGTCATCGACCTTCGCACGGTCTACCGGCTGACGAAGTGGAACCTCGTCATCAGCGAAGCGGCACGCCGGGCAGGCAACGCACCATCCGAGACGGCCTCGCGGCTGACCGCATGGCTGCGCGGTGACCCGGTCGCACTGGAGGCCACCCTCGGTGTACCCAAGGAATTATTGAAGCTGGGCAACGCCGCCCCAGCCGACGTGCACGACCTGGCGTGGCTTCTCCGCGTTCTGGCGCTTGCCGATCGATCGGGTATCGCGCCGGGTGCAATCGTCGCCCTGTCGGCCTCGCATGCGGGCAGCAACGCCGCGTGGCTTTCGGCGGTCGCCAATCAACTCATGGCCGACTTCGGTGAAGCCGACCGGACGACGATGATCGGTCGGCACGACGCATCCCGCCGCGATGCCATGCTTGCCTGGCTCCAGGTTCATGCGAAGGACGCCGATAATCAGCCATTTGCCGACCGGGATGCACTGGCCGACTGGCTGTTGACGGATATCTCCGTGGGTGTCGAACCCCAGACGACACGTGTGGATGCGGCGGTAAGCAGCCTTCAGCTATATATCCATCGATTGCTGAGCGGGCTGGAGAGGCGCCTCGATACCGCCAAAGACATGAAGGCGGTTCGGGAAGCCTGGACGACGTACCAGGCGCGTTACGAGGACTGGCGCTCTCGTGAAGAGCGAGCGCTCTACCCCGAGAACTACATCGAGCCGGGCCGCCGGCAACACAAGACGCGTGCTTTCAGCGACCTCGAAACGCAGCTTGCCCAGGGGCAGGCACGTCCTGCCGATATCGAAACGAACCTGCTTTCGTATCTGACGACGTTCGAGCGCGTCAGCAACATTCAGGCCATATCCGGTTATCACGAAGGCATCGATCCCGCCAGCAACAAGCTGCACATCATCGGGCAGAGCAACGCCGAACCGCCGGAATACTTCTGGCGCACCGCGGATATGTCGGTCAAGGCACCGGGTGATCAGTTCTCCATGCTTGCATGGAGTGACTGGCGAGCGATCGATCTTCCACTGGTAGGCGAGTTGGTCACGTGCAAGCTGCCACCCAGGCCAGACAAGGCGACACTCGATAAAGCGACTGCCGACCTGAATGCGAAGCGCGAACGCAAAGGCGAAAGCCAGAAAGCCAAAGACACTGCAACGGCGAAGGCGGTCGCATCGCAAGCCGTCGCAGCCAGGCCTCAGCCCACCCAGGCGGAGATTGACCAGGCTACCGCCGACGAAGCGGCATCCTCTGTTGCCATCGAACAGGCGAATAAGGCAGCCGCGGATTTCCACCAGGCGGAATTCTCATTGAAGGCTGCGCATGCGAGAGCCAACGACCCCCGGGATGAAGTGCCGGTCATTCGTCCGCTGACCATCGACGGGCGCCCTTACGTCGTCTGGGCGGAGCGGGACGTTTCACCCATCGTCTTCGACGATCAGGACCGCGCGAGCGCCTACTACGTCATGAGAGTTTGCTTCTGCTATCAGGAATCGGACGGACACTGGAGCTCGGCAAACAAGCTTCTCGAACTGAATGGGCGGACCGCCGACGGCAATCGACGAAAGCCCGCGAGCGACGACCAGATTCACGGCATGTGCAAGGAACGCCTCAACCTCGTCACCCGTGAGTACCAACCGACGTTGGCCGTCATGGAGAACCGCAAGGGTAAGCGGCGTAGGCATGAGCCTTTGCTGGTGGCACTGCTGCTCGACAGCAAGATGGCGGCTTCCGATGTGTTCCTCGTCCGCGCCGTCGACGAAGGCGCAGCGTCCCTTGATGAGTCGAGCAAAGCCGAACTTGAGCGCCGCAAGCAATCGACGATACCCACAACAGCAGCATACAGCCCGTATTTCATCGCCGTGCGTGATCTTCTGCTCGTCGACAAGCGACTGCTCGACGCGGACGCCTCGGACAAGCTCGAGCGGAAGCTCGTTTTAAACTGGCAAAAGCTTTTCAGCGACCCTCGCGTCGTACAACATCCCTATCTTGGAACACGCTATCGCCTCACTTCCGGGAAAGATTCGGTAACCTCGGACGCGTACGTGAGGGAAGCGGTTGCAAAGAAGGTGGTCATGCTTGACCTGCAACCATCGAGGCTGACCGCTGTGCTTTCCGAAGATGGCGAGCGCATGAAAGTCACGGGGACCGTCGACAGCGTGTGGCGCAACCGCGAACGCGTCATTGTCGACGACAGGGATATTCACGGTCGTGAGGATGTCGCGGAAATCCTCGTCGACGAGAGCATGATCGTCGACATTGAGTCGGCGACTGGAAGATTTCCTAATCACCAATGGGTTAAGGGCGCGATCTTTCCTGACGGCGATTTCACCGCGAGCGGGGCTCGTTCATCTCGTAGTTTCGCTGTCCGTTTTACCGCAGACGCTAGACCCGATAGTAGGATTCCTGTCAGCTACCGAATCCTCACGGAGCACGCGACGCCCACAAGGAAGCACAAGTTTAAGGTAATTCATTCGGGAGAAGTTCATGTTCTCGCTGGCGATCTCAGACCTTTTTTTCAATATTCACCCGTTGACGATCATGTAAGAGACGAAGTTGACGCGATAGCGGTATATGTTGCCTTTCTCATAAACAGATCGGCTTGGATAACGAATAAACTCGGTGCCGGAGACTATGACGAGTTGATCGATTTTGAGCCCGTTCGACTCGATGTAGATTATGAAAAAACCAGGGTTAAGCTTGACACATCGGATTGGATCGGCACGGTTGTCTACTTGAACGTCGGCCGCGAGTGGGTCCGATATACCGTTAAAGGCATCAGACAGCTATCCAACCAATCCGTCGGTTCCGTCTTCGTTTCGAAACCCCGCCCCGAGCAGGGAGAAACGATCACATACGTCCCTCTGCCGATCACCGCAAAGCTTCAGTCCGGCGCGGTGGCGACCCCCATATCCGACGACTTGAGTCTATTGAGTGACCTGAAGAATGTGCATCTGGATGCACTCCACATTTGTGCAGAAGCAGATATACAGGCGGCCAGAACATGGCTGCCGAAACTCGATCCTTTTACGTGGCGTGTCGACAACCGCTCCTACGATAAGGCGATGGGTCGCCCTGGAGCCGAGCAGGAGACGAACGCCGCCGTCGCGCTGAAAGGTTCAGTACCATTCCTCCGGGCGGTTCAGTCGCTGAACCGCGAACAAAAAGAGGCATTGCGCGTCGCCTTCTCCGCATCCCTCTTTCGAACCGTATCGGACGCCGGAGGGGCTGAACTGGGCGCGCGAGCGGTCGAAGAGATCGTCAGCTTCGCCATGAATCATGCCGAGTCCTACGGTAACCTTTACGCTCGTCTGATCGCCGCCTTCGGTAGTGAAGGCACGAGGCGCAACGAGCCCTTCAAGAAAAAGCTGTACATGGAGAAGATGGGCCGAAAGAAGATCGAGGCATATTTCCCCGTCGATCCCGACACCAGAACCTATCCGATCACCCTGTCGCTGGAGGTTCCAGACGATCCTGCCAACGATCCGGATGGCAAAGCGAGCACGTGGCTCACGCTGAAACGCACGTTTACCCTGGTCGACCGGGCCGAGGAAGCATCGTCGCCGGACGATCGCGTGCCGACCGTCTACATCTGGCACAACACTTCGAATGCGCAATATCTGGACCTGGATGAGTCCCGTCGGCCGCCAGTGCGCCTGAACACCTTGTTCGGAAAACCGCTCGTAGGTCGGGCCGCTCGCTCGATGGACGCGGTTCTCTCGTTCGACACGCAGACACTGCCGGAGCCTGCCCTTCGCAAGGGTGAAAGCGGCGGTTTCGTCGATTTTCGTGGAGCCAACGGACTTTATTTCTGGGAGTTGTTCTTCCATGTCCCCTGGCTGATCGCGTGGAACCTGCGCGAGAAGCGCGAGTACGCAGCGGCGTGGCGCTGGTGCAGTCAATATCTGTTCGACCCCTACCGCGGACAGACGACGAGCGCGACACCCCCTCGCCCGTTCTGGAACAGCATGCCACTCGTGTATCCGATGTCGGTAGCCTCCGATACGGGCGAGGCACCGGAGCTGGCAGGTTACGCGGACCACGTGCATTTCCAGAAGGCGCTACATGCCTTCGCGGTCGGCCTGTGGCTGATGCAGGGCGATGAGCTGTTTCGCAAGCTGACGCCGGAGAGCCTGCAGGAAGCATGGTTGTGCTACCAGCGTGCCTTGCGGCTTATCGGTCCGCTGGAAGAGCCAGGTGACGCCGCGCCCTGGAGGCCAGTCACGTTACGCTCGCTGGGTGACGCCTTTGTCGCGCCGGTCAACCTGCGTCTTCGGGAGACACGGGATCTCATACTCAGTCGCCTGTCCAACCTTCGCCACGGCCGGGCGATCGATGGGACGTTGCTACCGTACATCGGCCGCGGTGTGGATGAATCGCTGACGTTTAGCGGTGGCCGGGGTGGCACCGGCGCCATGCAGGACCTCCTGCGAATGAACCAGATTCCTCATCACCGGTTCCGCGATGGGCTGGCTTTCGCACAAGCCGCGGTGGAGCGGCTGACCGATCTGGGGCGCTACCTTTTCCACATCGCGGAACATGAAGCGGATAACGCGTACGAGGTTGAAAAGCAGACGACGCTGATGGCGGTCGCGGATTTCGATGTGTCGTTGCGCAGGCAGGCTATCCTGACGGTCGAGCGCGAAGGTATGACCTTGAAGGCCAGCCGACGGAATGTGGAAAAGCGAGTCAGGCACTACACCGAGCAAGTGGGTCGCAATCCACTCGAAATTCTTGCTTCGACGACCGGATACGGCGCTGTTGCAACGCTTTACGCGACAAGTGCTCCCGTTCTGGCAAAGGTTCCCCTTAGATCCCTGATGAATGTGTTTGGAATGTCGACGGGCGGTAATAAGTGGGACGCTGCCCCCGACGCCATCGAAGAAAAGCTGGAGACCTTTGCCGAAGCGACCCGCTTGCTTGCCGAGGATCTGCGCACAGAGGCTGCCTACAATCGCCGGGATGACGAATTCAGGCATGAGATCGAACTGGCGCGAGGTGACCTCGAGATCTTGTCCGCTCAGGAGGCGGAGCAGGCGTCACGCCTCGCCACCGCCAAAAAGGAGCTCGACCAGGCCGTCGCACAGCAAGGTCGCCTGCGCACCGAGTTCGCGACACTGACCAGCGGGTTTGCCATCGCGGACACCTATACCTGGATGCTCGGACGCCTCGGCGAACTCTACGCGTCCGCCTACCAGTCCGTATTGAGCCTGTGCCTTTCGGCGGAAGCCAGCTACATGTTCGAGACCGGGGATTTCGGCACGCGCCATGTACGGCTGGATGCGTGGCAGGGTGCCTGGCGGGGCATGTTCGCCGGCGAGGCGCTACAGAACGATCTGCAGGCGATGCAGAGCTCGTACCTGCGTGTACACGAGCGACGCCCGCTGATTCACAAAGACATCTCCATCGCCACGCTTGCTGGCGGTGGGACCAGGACGACACCGGGCAAGGATGCCGAGGGCAGGGATATTTCGGTGCGGACGCTCGACAACAGACAGCTCGCCGAAGGACTGAAGAAGAACCGCCTGTGGATCCGTTTAACCCAGAAGATGTTCGACGAAGATTACCCCGGCCACTACCTGCGGCAGATCCGGCACGTGTCGGTGGAGTTCAAACTGAAGCCGGACGCAAAGACGCTCACCGAAACGAGCGTCCTCCGCGCGGTTCTCACCCAGCGCGCCAACAACCTGCATGTCACCCCCGACATAGAAGGCGCGAGATGGCTTCGGGCGCCGGGTTCCGAGACCCCTTCCTCGATTCGGCGCAACCTGCGAGCCAACCAGTACATCCTGATTTCATCCACAAAGCCGCGCGTGCACGACGATCCGATGACGACCGTCGTACTGCGTAATGAATTCATGGATGGCCGCTATACGCCCTTCGAAGGTACGGGCGCGGTTTCCGAATGGACGCTGACGCTTCCCGGCGATGAGGCGATGAGGGCGGCTTATGCCGAGGACATCGAGGATATCGTTCTGCGGCTGGACTACTCTGCCGTCTGGGGCGGTGGGGCTTTCACCTTTCAGGTGAAAGAACTGATGCAGGAAAATACCAAGGCACCGCCGACGACCAGGGTAGTTTCAAGCCATGCGCCTGCCGAACCGGGTTCGGACGCCCGGAGCGAAGCAGGTATCCGTCGTTTCATCGCGAACCTCGCTATCGCGTGGCGGGCGTTGAAGGCGTCGTCCGGGGTCTCACGAGACGAGAAGCTCACGTTACTCCAGACCTTCTACGCCTTGAAGGATGGCAAGGGCACCGACGTAACCAAAGAGAAAGATCAGCAACGGCTATGGAATACCGCGTTGCAATCCGCGGATTGCGTTGTCACCGATCCGGGAGAGTCGCCCAGCGTGAGCTATGAGCATCCGTGTGATCTTGGCGGCATCAAGGAGAAGCTCAGGCTGACTTGGACAGGCAGCGGTTACGAGGTCATCGAGCATACCCTGGTAGACCCGTCACGACGGCCGCCTGTCGAATCCGGCAGCCCGGACACACCTGACGCACCACAGAAACCCGCTGAGCCTGACACGCCACCGAAGCCCGTTGAGCCTGACACGCCACCGAAGCCCGCTGAGCCTGGCACGCCACCGGAACCCGTTACGCCTGACACGCCGCAGCTGCCAGAGGATAAGCAGCCTGCCTCGGCCGCTCTTTCGTGGCCCGAGCGCGATGACGCCGAAATTTACCGAGTCACAGGCGACATACCCGTCCGGGAAACGGCCGAGGAGATCGATGCAAAAAAAATCATCGATGAGTTCTACGGGATCTGGCGTGACGCGTCAGACGAGACAGCGATGGCCAGGAGTATCGAGTCTTTCACTCCGGACAACATGACCCATGTCCGATACTATTTTCGCCAAACAACGGTAGTGAGAATTGTCAGCTATAGCGCAAGGACTGTCGTCCGGAATGAGACGATGCATTCGCTTTTCCTCCAGGTCTTTGTCGCATTGAAAGAAGCCCATCCGCGTGCGTCCCCGTCACGCGACATCTTCGAATTCCGTGAAGGTAAACTCGTGAGTGCCTCCCGACGCGGAGGATGGGTGGATTAGTGGCGAGTTCAGGATATAGGCCGGGAGGCAGGGGCCGAGCTACCGTCGGAGAGGATGAACCCGGTCAGACTTCAGAGACGTCGCTCCAGCCGCTCCCGAAACAGCTCATCGATCCGCCGATACTCGTCGTACCAGGAGTCAGCATGGACGAACCCATGCCGCTCCATCGGATACAGCGACATCCAGAAATTTTTCTTGTGCAGTTCGATGAAGCGCTGGTACAGACGGATCGAATCGCTCGCCAGCACGTTGTCGTCAATCAGGCCGTGCTCGATCAGCAGCGGGTCGGCCAGCTTGTCGGCATAGTTGATCGGCGAGCTGGTCGCATACGCCTCGGGATCGATCTGCGGATCGTTGAGGATGTTGGATGTGTACTCGTGGTTATAGCTGGTCCAGTCGGAGACCGGACGCAGCGCGGCACCGGCAGCGAACTCGCCCGGCGAGCGCAGCAGGGCGATCAGCGTCATGAAGCCGCCGTAGCTACCGCCGTAGATGCCCACGCGCTTGCTGTCCACACCCTGGTTCTTCACCAGCCATGCCTTGCCGTCGAGCAGGTCGTCCAGTTCGGGGTGACCCATCTGGCGGTAGATCGCGGTGCGCCAGTCGCGACCGTAGCCCTTCGACGCGCGGTAATCCATGTCGAGCACGACGTAGCCGCGCTGCACGAGCAGGTTGTGGAACATCTGCTCGCGGAAGTACGCGGGATACGACAGGTGCACGTTCTGCAGGTAGCCCGCCCCGTGCACGAAGATCACGGCAGGGCGCGATGCGGCTGCCGCAGCGTCGGCCGGCCCATAGAACTTGGCGTAGATGGTGCCCGCGCCGTGGCTCGACGGCACTTCGACGATTTTCGGCGCGATCCACTCGTGCGCCCTGTAGCCCGGCTTTCGCGTGTCGGTGAGTTCGCGCGGTGCGCCGCCGTCGACGCCAACGGTCGACAACTGCGAAGGCACGTACGGCGACGAGTGCAGTACCGCCAGCGAACGACCGTCCGGCGACAGCGAGAAATCGTCGAGGCTGCCGTACTGCGTGACACGGCGCAGTTCGCCACCCGTCGACGGCACACGGTAGATGTCGTAGCTATACGGCGCGACCTTGTTGCTGCGCACGTAGAACGTACCGCCATCAGGGCTGAGCACCGGGTGGTCGACCTCGAAGCGGCCGGAGGTCAGCGCCGTGGCCTTGCCGCCCAGCGGACGGGTATAGAGCTGCGCAAAGCCGGATTCTTCGCTCAGGTACCAGAGCGTACGGCCATCGTTCAACCAGCCGAAGTCGTTACCGTCCCAGTTGATCCAGGCCTTGTCGGTCAGGCGGTGCTGGCTGACCAGCGTGTGCCTGCCGAAGTCGACCGTGGCGATCCAGCGGTCCTTGTTGTCGATCGCGCGGAGCTGCACGGCGACGTTATGGCCATCGTCGCTCCAGACGATGCCCGGGCTGTATTCGCCATTGACGATGACCGGGCGCGTCTTCGGAGCGGCCAGCGCGTCGGCGCGGTCGTTCTTGCCGTCCTTGCGCAGCGCGGCCACGGTCTTCGCGCGCAGGTCGGCCAACGGGTCGTCGCCGATGCCGGGCAACGTCTTCGTGTCGAGGTCGTAGCTGGTGTGCGTGCTCAGGTCGAGCAGACGCAACGACTGCGGCGCGGGGTCGCTGCGGCCGACGTACGCGCGCGTCGCTTCAGGCTCGGCGTAGCCCGAGTCGGTCACGTAGTGGGTGAGGTCGGCGATCTTGCCGGCGTCCGCATCCTTGGCCTGGGTGACGACGAGGAGCCAGTGGCCGTCGGGCGAGAGCGAGGTATCGGCGACGCTGACGTTCTTGCCCAGCCAGAAGGGCGCGGGCGCACGGCCGGGGTCGGCGGCGGCGAGGGCGTCCTTCTCGGCCTTCATTGCCGCCTCGTCGGCGCGCAGACCGCGCAGGGTGGAGAACAGCTTCTGCTGATCGTCTTCGAGGTCATCGGAGGTCTTTGCCCTGGGGTCGTCCTTTTCCTCGAGCACCGCCGCTTTGCCAGCGGGGCCACCGGCAACGGCATAGGCGAACCAGTCGTTGCCCGCGCGGAAAGTCAGCAGGCGGCCATCGAGGGAAAAGCGCGGCTGACTTTCGGTCGCCTCGGTACGCGTGACCTGCACCGTGGCGCCCGTGCCAAGGTCGCGGAGAAAGACGTCACCGTGGCGGATGAAAGCGGCATGGCGATGGTCGCGGTCGAACACCAGCTTCGTGCCGTCGGCATTCGCCGCTGCCCTCGGATCGAGGCGCTCCGGCACTCCGCCGTTGGCGCCGACGCGGTAGAGGTCGCGCACCGGCGTGCCGTCGTGTTTCAGCGAGTAATACACCTCGCGGCCATCGACACCCCAGTACGCGTCTTCCACCGCCGGCCCGATCCAGTCCGGATTCGCCATGATCGTCTCCATGTCCAGCGGAGGCGGCGGCGCGGCCAGCGACGGCGCGGCGGCAAAGGCGGTGAGCAGGGCGGCGGCAAGTACACGCATCGGGCGGATCCCGGGAATGGCAAAGCGGACGAGCATAACCCGCCAGCCACCCCTTTCGGCACGGCGAGTCCTCCCGCCCGGTTTGCTACGCTCGACGCCTTCCCACCCTGGAGTCGATCCCATGCGCGCCTTTGTCCCCCGCCTGCTCGCCGTGAGCCTGTTCGTCGCCTGCGGTGCCCATGCCGCCACGAGCCAGGCCCCCTCGACGCCGAAGCGCATGGTCTCCGAAACCCTGGCCGGCCAGCCGGTCAACGACCCCTACCGCTGGCTCGAGAACCCCGAAGCCGCCGACGTCAAACAGTGGATCGATGCCCAGAACGCCTACACCGAAGCCACCATCGGCGCGATGCCGTTGGGCAAGGCGCTGAGCGCTCGCGTGCGCGAACTGGCGATCACGTCGACCACGCGCAGTTCGCCGACGCTCGCCGGCGGCACCCTGTTCTACTTCGAGAACACGCCGCCGCAGGCACAACCGCTGCTGGTGGCGAAGGCGTGGCCCGATGGTCCGACGCGCACGCTGGTCGATCCGAACCAGGGTGACGGCAGCACCGCGATCACCGAATACTGGCCGTCGCCCAGCGGCAGGTACCTGGCCTATGGCACGGCGGAAGGCGGCAGCGAACTGACCACCATCCACATCCTCGACACCACGACCGGCAAGGCGTTGCCCGACCTGCTGCCCCTGGCCGGCGGCGGCACCACACCGCAGGCGCTCGCCTGGGATGCCGATGAGAAGGGCGTGACCTACGCGCGTTTCGAGACGCCCGCCGCGGGCCAGGCGCTGCGCGAGTTCGACGCGGTGCTCGCGCATCACACGATCGGCGAGGCCGCTACGAAGGACCGCACGGTTTTCGGCAAGGGCTACTCGCATGTCGCCGAGTACATCCTGCTCGAGGGCAAGGGAGGTACGTCGACCGCGCTGCTCGCCAATGAAGGCGACGGCGGCCCGGCGGAGGTGTATCTGCGGCAGGGCAAGGGTGAGTTCAAGCGCGTGCTGGGCCGCGAGGCGGACGTGCGCTCCGCCGCGTGGGTCGGCGACCGCCTGATCGTCGTCGCTTTCGACGATGCGCCGCGTGGCAGACTCGTCGCCGTCGGCGCCGATGGCAAGCGCAGCGATGTGCTCGCCCAGGGTGACGGTGCGATTCAGCGTGTCTCCGCCATGGGCGACGGGTTTCTCGTCGTGCGCAGCGCCGGCCCCGACTGGTGGGCCGATCAGTACGACGCGAAGGCCACCCTGATCCGCCGCGTGCCGTTGCCGGCGACCGGCATCACGATCGGCGGCGTCGCTTCCGAAGCCGGACAGAACAAAGCCTTGCTGAGCTACGGCGGCTGGACCACCCCGACCCGCTGGGCGGAGTACGACGGCGCCAGCGGCACGTTGAAAACCGTGTTCGAGGTAAAGCCCGCCGCGGACTACTCGAAGGTGAAGGTGTCGCGCATCGACGGCGTATCGAAGGACGGCACGAAGATTCCCGTCACCGTGATTTCGATGGATGGGATCACCCCGAACGGCAAGCGGCCGACCATCCTCTACAGCTATGGCGGTTTCGGCCTTCCGGTCACGCCGGGGTTTGTCGGCGCCAACCTGGCCTGGCTTGAGCGTGGCGGCGTGCTCGCCTACGCCAACATTCGCGGCGGCAACGAGTTCGGTGAAGCGTGGCACGAGCAGGGCCAGAAGCAGCGCAAGCAAAACGTGTTCGACGACTTCTACGCCGCATCGCAGGCGCTGATCGACACGAAATGGACCGACCGCGGCCACCTGGGCATCCTCGGCGGCAGCAACGGCGGCCTGTTGATGGGTGCCGCGCTGACGCAGCATCCGGAGCAGTATCGCGCCGTGGTCGGTGCCGTCGGTATTTATGACGTGCCGCGTCACGAGACGGCTTTTGCGAATGGCCCATACAACGTGAGCGAGTACGGCAGCACGACGGATCCGGTGATCGCGAAGGCGATGCTGGCGTATTCGCCGCTGCACAACGTCAGGGCGGGGACGAAGTATCCGGCGGTGCTGCTCACCACGGGCGCCAACGATCCACGCGTCGCGCCGTGGCAGTCGCGTAAGTTCGCCGCCGCGTTGCAGGATGCCTCGACTTCCGGTCAGCCGGTGCTGTTGCTCACGCGGATGAACGCGGGGCACGGCATCGGTGCGCCTTTCAGCCAGCGGGTGGGTAATGCGGCGCTGCAGCTGACGTTCTTTGCGACGGAACTGGGGCTCGGCGAGTAAGCGTTCGCCAACGGGGCTGGCTCCCACCGGGTAGCCAGCCTATCCTTGCGAGGCGGCCAGGGGAGGCCGCCTCAAACAAGGATGCCTGCGTGATCGTGTCGGACCTGTTCACCCTGCCCGCTTTCGTGGCCTACCTGGCCCTGGGCGTGTTTTATTTCGTCGCCTTCGTGGTGACCTACATCTGGATCACCCCGCAGCGTGAGATGGCGCTGATCCGCGAGGGCAATCTCTCGGCGGCGATCAGCCTCGGCGGTGCGGCCATCGGCTTCGTACAGCCACTGGCGAGTGCGATCGCGCACAGCGTGAGCCTCGTCGATCTCGCCCTCTGGGGTCTGGTCGCCTGGGTCGTCCAGTTGTTGACCCACCTCGTCCTGCGCCTCGTCGTGCGCGACCTGCGTGGCCGGATCGAAGCGGACGTCCGCTCCGTGGCACTGTTCGTGGCGATCGTGGCGGCCTGTGTCGGCACGCTCAACGCCGCGGCGATGACGTACTGAGGACCGCTCATCATGTCCGAACGTCCTGAGTCCGATCATCCCGTCAAACCGGCCTCCTGGTCCATCGATCTGCCGCGCGGTTATAACGCTCCGACACGCCTCACGGAGGAGCCGTTGACCCGGCGCCGGTCGGTTGCGATCGCGCTCGGCGTCCTGGGTGCGACGGTGGCCGGCTATGCCGCCTTCGGCGGCAAGGATGTCCAACGCAACAGCTACGCCTCGCTCGAGGACTGCGAGCACGACTACGCCACCGGGCAGTGCACTCAGGACCAGCCCGTGTCGGGAAGCGGCGGTGGCCATTCGGCCGGCTATCACTACTACGGCCCCTGGTATCGCAGCGACTGGCGCGGCAAGGCGTTCAAGGGTGACCCGGGTCCGGGGCGCACCGTCGCGGGTGGCGGCGGCTTCGCCGGCCACGGCCCGACCGGCTTCGATTTCGGCAGCCGCGGAGGGTTCGGCTCGAGCGGACGCGTCTCGGCGCGGGGCGGCTGATGCGTCGCGAGACCATCGTCCCTCGCAAGGACTGGCAGACGCACGTCGAAGCCATCGGCTTTGGTTTTCACACCATCGACGGCAAAACGTACTGGCGCGAGGATGCCTGCTACGTGCTCGACGAAGCGCAGGTCGACGTGCTCGAGGCCGCCACGGCCGAATTGCATGCCCTGTGTCTCGAAGCCGTCGACCGGATCGTACGCGACGGCCGCTACACCGAGCTCGGGCTCGATGACCGCGCCGCGCGCCTGATCGAGCGCAGCTGGTTCGATCGCGACCCTGCGCTCTACGGGCGCATGGACCTGTCGTACGACGGCCGTTCGGCGCCGAAGCTGCTCGAGTACAACGCGGATACACCGACGTCGCTGTTCGAAGCCTCGGTCGTGCAGTGGTACTGGCTGGAAGAAGTCGCCTCCGACGCGGATCAGTTCAATTCGATCCACGAGAAGCTGATCGACCGCTGGCGCACCGTCGGGGGTGGACCGCGTGTGCACTTCGCGGCGTGTTACGACAACCCTGAAGACGCGACCACGACGGACTATCTCGTGGACACCTGCCGGCAGGCCGGGCACGACGTGCAGGCGCTGGACATCGAGGACATCGGCTGGTCGGGCAAGGCATTCATCGACCTGGCCGACCGTCCCATCGACCGGTTGTTCAAGCTGTATCCGTGGGAATGGCTGATGAGCGAAGCGTTCGCGCAACACATTCCGGCAAGCGGCACGCGCTGGCTCGAGCCGCCGTGGAAAATGCTGCTGTCGAACAAGGCGATTCTCCCGTTGCTGTGGGAGTTCTTTCCGGGGCACCCGAATCTTCTCGCAGCGAGCAGGCGGCGCGAAGACATCGTCGGCGCGGCGGTGGCCAAGCCTTACTGGGGTCGCGAAGGCGAGGGCATCGCGGTGCTCGATGCCCATGAGCGTGGTGCGCAGACGCCGCTTACCGTGTATCAGGCGCTCGCACCGCTGCCGGTATTCCAGGGTCGGCACGCGTTGGTCGGTTCCTGGGTGATCGGCGATGAGCCGGCCGGCATCGGCATCCGCGAGGATGACGACCGGATCACGCGCAACACCAGCTGCTTCGTGCCGCATCTGTTTCGTTGACGGCGGTTACTCGGGGACGCGCCGCTCTGATGGGAGCCAGCCGGCGCAGGCGCTACGTACCGGCGGGCAACACCCGGTCGAGATACGCCTGCAATGCCTCGGCCTGCGCGGCAGCGAAGACGCCGGCCACATAACCATCCGGCCGGATCAGCATGGCCGCACGATCCGGCACACCGTAGAAGGCGGTGAACTGACCGAGATGGTCGTCGAACTCCAGTCCCGGTCCGATCCGGTGGATGTGCATACCGGCGCGTGGAGTGAACGGCGCCGACCCGCTCACCAGCAACGTCCAGTGCGTTCCCCTGAAGAGATGAAAGAGCCGCGTGGCGCCGCCACCCGCGCCGCGCACGTTGGCGTCCGGTGCGCGACTCCCCGGTGCAAGATGACTGGCGGCGTCTGACACGAAGGACAGCGGCGATTCGGCGTAATTCAGATCCAGCTGCTGTACCTCGCGGCCCCGGCGGTTATCGCCTTTTTTGAATCCCTCGAGCAGACGCGTGGAAAGGCCCAGCATCCCGGCCGCGATCGGACGGCGTTCGGCCTCGTACGTATCGAGCAGCGACCCGGGTGCGCCGCGAAGCACGGCCGCCAGTTTCCAGCCGAGGTTGTAGGCATCCTGGAGACTGGTATTGAGGCCCTGGCCGCCGGTCGGCGGATGGATATGCGCCGCATCGCCTGCGAGAAAGACGCGGCCGTCGCGATAGCGATCCGCCAGCCGCGCGTTCATGGTGTATGCCGAGGCCCAGGACACCGAACGCAGCACGATGTCCTCACGACCCGTCGCCTCGACGACACGGCGAGTCAGCCCTTCGGCGGAAAGATCGATGTCGCCTTCGAGCGGAATGGGGCCCTGAATCTGGAACAGTTCGCTGCCCGCAAGCGGACAGATGCTGAGGTGCTTACCATCACCGCCGTCGAACCGATGCCAGACGTCGCGCGACAGACCTTCCAGAATCACGTCGGCCACGATCGCTCTCACGCCCAGTGTCTTACCGGGAAAGTCGATGCCCAACGCACCGCGGACCAAGCTTCGTCCGCCGTCGCATCCGATCAGATAGCGGGCGCGGATGACCTCGTCGCCTCGTTCGTTCCGCACGGTGGCTTCAACGCCCGTGTCAGTCGTAGCGAAGCCGGTCAGCTCCACACCGAATTCGACCACCGCCCCGAGCTCGAGAAGACGCTCGCGCATCAGCGTCTCGGTGAGGAACTGCGGAACCATCAGCGGCAGCCGGTATGGCTCCGCTGGCGTCGGGGGGTGATCGGCCCCGACCATTTCCTGGTCGACGAAGGAGCCGTCGGCGGCATATTTGCGCACGGGAGGATAGGCACCGCCCGTCGCCATGGCCCGGTCCAGAAGGCCTAAGTCTTCGAAGACCTCCAGGCTGCGCGGCTGAATACCCTTGCCACGGGAGCCCTGGAAGGGCGAGGGGAGCTTTTCGATCAGGCGAAAAGCGATGCCACGGCGGGCCAGATCGATAGCCAGGGTCAGGCCGGCCGCTCCGGCACCGCAGATCAGGACGTCAACGGAATCACGCATGGGGAACCTCCGAATCGTGTGTAATATGCACATATTGGAGGCGAGGCTAAGCGTGCACCAAAGAAAGTGCAAGATACACATATCTCGTCAGATCCAGGCGTCCGCGCGTATCTAGCGTCGGCGCCGATCGATCTCCGGGGGAATATCGGGGCTGGTAGGATTCGGAGTCCTCGAATACCGGAACACCTCATGCTGCCTACCGTCGAACAGGAAACCCGTCCATCGCCCGTCTGGTCGGTGATCTGGCTGCATGGGCTCGGCGCGGACGGCAATGACTTCGCGCCGATCGTGCCTGAGCTGGCCGATCCGTCGTGGCCGGCGATCCGCTTCGTGTTTCCGCATGCGCCGGTCAGGCCGGTGACGGTAAACAACGGCGTGCCCATGCGCGCCTG
Organism: Luteibacter sp. 1214; assembly: GCF_031455395.1. Classification (NCBI taxonomy): domain Bacteria; kingdom Pseudomonadati; phylum Pseudomonadota; class Gammaproteobacteria; order Lysobacterales; family Rhodanobacteraceae; genus Luteibacter; species Luteibacter sp. 1214. The sequence continues at coordinate 61,234 of NZ_JAVDSQ010000010.1, read as the reverse complement.
GTACGACATCAAAGGCTTGTCCATCGCGGACAAGCAGGACGCCGAAGGCATCCGCGCTTCCATCGACGAAGTCGAGGCGCTGATCGCCCGTGAGGTCGAGCGTGGCGTGCCCGCATCGCGGATCGTGCTGGCCGGCTTTTCGCAGGGCGGCGCGATGGCGTTGTCGGCAGGCCTGCGTCATCGCGAAGGTCTCGCCGGCCTGCTGATTCTTTCGGCCTACCTGCCCCTGCACGACACCATCGAAGCCGAGCGCAGCGGCGCCAACCACGCCACGCCGATCTTCTGGGGCCACGGCAGCGCCGACCCGGTCGTGCCGATGGCGCTCGGCGAGCACTCGCGGCAGGTGCTCGAGATGCTCGGCCATCGCGTGGACTGGCACAGCTATCCGATGGCTCATCAGGTGAGCCTGCCGGAGATCGTCGACATCCGCGCCTGGTTCTCCGGGCTCTTCGCGAACGCGTGATCCCGCGCGCGTCGGCGCGTGCGGGCATCCGGCATACTCGCCGCATGTCCGCCGCCCCTACCGACTCGACCCAGGGCTTGCGCCCTCCGTCGGCGCCTCTGCCCGACTTCTGCAGCCTGCCGCTGCTGTTCGCGTTGCTGGTGGTCGGCTCGCTCACGGTCACCCTCATGTGCCTGGCACCCGGCAGCCACGCCGACTGGCGCGACTACGGCACGGCGGTGCTTTTTACCAGCTGGCTGTCGGTCCTGCTGACGGTCGCGCTGTGCAAACTGCGGCCATGGATGCAGCGTCTCCCCGGCATGGCACCGTATGCCGCGGTGTGGCTCGTACTCGTCCTGCTGGTGGCGGCGAGCGCCGCTTTGCTTGGCTGGGTCGACCACAGCATCAGGACAGGCATGACGCCGGCGTCGCGCACCGGCTTCGTGCGCGACGCCAGCATCGCCACGGGGCTGCTCGGTGCCGGCTTGCTCCGCTACTTCTACGTCGTCGCACAATGGCAGGCACGGGTCGCCGCTGCCGCACAGGCACAGGTCGCCGCGCTGCAGGCACGCATCCGCCCGCATTTCCTCTTCAACAGCATGAATGCGGTGGCCGCGCTGATCCGCGTCGATCCCGACGCGGCCGAACGCACCGTCGAGAACCTGGGCGAGTTGTTCCGCGCGGCGCTGGGCAGCGATCATCATGCGGTAGGCACGCTGGGTGACGAGTGGACCCTGGTCGACCGTTATCTCGAGATCGAGTCCCTGCGCCTGGGCGACCGGCTGCGCGTCGAGCGCGACATCGACGTACCCGCCGATCTGCCGTTGCCGCACCTGCTGCTGCAGCCGCTGGTCGAGAACGCGGTTCGTCACGGCGTGCAGCCCAGCCGCACCGGTGGAAGCATTCGCCTTGCCGGACGACGTGTCCCCGGTGGCGTGGAGATCGTGATCGAGAACTCGCTCTCCGATGCTCTGCCGACGCCCGGCACCGGACATGGACTGCGCAACGTGCGCGAACGCGTCGCCTATCATTTCGGCCAGCGCGCCAGCGTGCGTGCGGAACAGCGCGAGGGCCATTTCATCGTCACCGTTTTTCTGCCGGAGTCCGCGCATGCGCGTCCTGATCGCCGATGACGAGCCGCTGGCACGGGCACGCCTGAAGGCGTTGCTGGCGCCGCGCAGCGACGTGGAAATCGTCGGCGAGGCCGCCGACGGCGATGCGGTGATCGCCGCCTGCGCGTCGTTGCGACCGGACCTCGTGCTGCTCGACGTGGAAATGCCGGGCTTGTCGGGCACCGCCGTCGCCGTGCAACTTGCCACGCTCATCGAGCGTCCGCAGGTCATCTTCTGCACGGCCTACGAGCAACACGCGCTGAGCGCTTTCGACCTCGGTGCCACCGACTACGTGCTCAAACCCATACGCGCGGAGCGTCTGGCCGAGGCGCTGGATCGTGCCGCGACGCGCACGGTACGCGCCCCTCAGCCGTCGCGTAACGCGTGGCTCCGTGCGCGCAGTGGCAACGACGAAGTTCGTGTGGCGCTCGACGACGTGCTCTATCTCCTCGCCGACGAGAAGTATGTCGCCGTGCATCATAGTGGCGGGATGTGGCTGATCGATGAGTCGCTGCGCCAGCTCGAGATCGCGCATGGCGAGCGCCTGATCCGCCTGCACCGCAACTGCCTGGTGCCGCGTACACGCCTGGTAGGTCTGAAAACGTTGACCGACGGTCGCGTGATGGCGCGCCTGGCCGGTACCGAGGTCACACCCGAAGTCAGCCGGCGCAACCTGCCCGCGGTGCGCCAGCTGCTTCGCGCGGAGGCCGGCTGAGGCCGCGTGACACGTCGCCGCGCTGCACGCCGGGTTGGATTGCGGGACAATCACGCTTTCGACCGAGCCAGCGCCAGGATCCCATGACCGCACCGCTTCGCATCGCCACGCGCAAGAGCGCGTTGGCCCTCTGGCAGGCCGAACACGTGGCCAGCCTTCTGCGCCAGGCGCATCCCGGCCTGGTGGTGGAACTGGTTCCGCTTTCCACGCGGGGTGACGAGATCCTCGACCGCTCACTGGCGACCATCGGCGGCAAGGGCCTGTTCCTCAAGGAGCTCGAAGTCGCGATGCAGGACGGTCGCGCCGACATCGCCGTGCATTCGCTGAAGGACGTGCCCGCCGAGCTCGAACCCGGCTTCGCGCTGTCGGCGATCCTGCCGCGTGCCGATGCCGCCGACGCCTTCATCAGCAATGACTACGCCACGCTGGTCGACCTGCCGAACGGCGCCCGGGTCGGTACTTCGTCATTGCGGCGTCAGGCACAGCTGCGCGCCGTCCGCGGCGACCTGCAGCTGCTGGACCTGCGCGGTAACGTGAACACCCGACTGGCCAAGCTGGACGAGGGGCATTACGACGCCATCATCCTGGCCTGCGCAGGCGTCGAGCGGCTCGGCCTCGGCCACCGCATCACGACGCGTCTGGCGAGCCCGGACTGGCTGCCGGCACCGGGACAGGGCGCCATCGCGGTCGAATCCCTCGCCAGCGACGTGCGCGTCAACGAACTGCTCGCCGCACTGACGGACGAAGAGACGCTGCTGGCCGTCAACGCGGAGCGCGCCATGAACGAGCGGCTGGGTGGCAGCTGCGCCGTGGCGATCGGCGCGTGGTGCGTGGTCGCGGAGCACGGACTCACGCTTCACGGCATGGTCGGCAATGCGCTTACTGGCGAGTTGCTGCATGCGCAGGCCGACAACGCCTCGGGCGATCCGGTGACACTGGGCCACGAAGTGGCGGCGATGCTGATCGGCCTGGGTGCCGAAGAGTTTCTGAAACCGCAGCGCTAGCTGCGGCCGACGCTGGCAACGGCTCACGCTTGCTGCCGCTGACGCTGGCCGCTGCTGTCGTAGGAGCGCGCCTTGCGCGCGAAAAGCCAACGAAGCGAATATGCGGCAAGGCTACCGCTTCACCGCTCCGTTGGCTTTTCGCGCGCAGGGCGCGCTCCTACAAACGCGCTCTTACAAAAAAGGGCGCTGCTGCAACGAGGCGCGCTTCGCTTAGAAGTTGTAAACCAGGTTAGTCGTCGTCAGCTTATCCGTGCTGACGGTACCCGGCTGCGTGTCGCTGTTGTAGCGGATCTGGTAGCCGATCTTCAGCGCCAGCTTCTTCGTCATGCTGACCGAGAGACCGATGTCGTTCTGGTAGTACTGGTTCTTCGAGCCCGCTTCCACCAGCAGCGTGTCTTCCAGTGCCGTGTTGTCGGTCAGGCGGTATTTCGCGTTGATCAGGCCACGGCCGACCACTTCGCTTTCGGCGTCGGGCTTGTATTCCTCGGTCGCCGTGGTGCCATCGGCATTCAGTACCGGTGTGCCGTCGGCGTTGACCAGGTCGCGGGTCGACTTCGCCGGCTGATAGCGCTTGAAACCGGGACCGATTTCGAAGGACAGCTCGGCTTTCTCGTTCTTCAGAGCGATATAACCGTAGCCGACCGACACGATGCCCTGCCAGAGATTGGCGCCGAAGTCGTCGTGCTCGTAACGCGCCGCCGTGACCACGTAGCTGCGCGGATCGAATTTGTAGCCCACCGACGCACCGGTGTCGTAACGGTTCGCCGTGGTGCTGAACTGACTGTTGCCGTCCCCGTCATCCACTTCGCCCTTGGAGCGCAGGCCGTTGAGGTAGAAGTTGTTCTTCCACAGCTCGTTTTCCTGATTGAATCCGATCTTGGCGTTGGCATTTTCCGAGCGGGAGTTGCCCCGCGAGGATGCGAAGCCGAATTCGCCGTTGCCGGTCCACCCGCCGTTTTTCGCGGCGTCGGCGTTCTGGTCGGGAGTGGCAGCCGGATTGGCGGTCGCGTCCTGGGCCGACGCGGTGAACGGCAGCGCGGCAAGGACGAGCGTGGCGAGAAGGAGTTTTTTCATCGTCTACCCGTAGATGGAATGGAAGGTGGCGTCAGCCGTGAACCCACTGTGCGTAAGCCCGGCCATAAAGCCGCTGCTCGAGACATTGACCGATAATGCAGCTTAACGCGGCCAGACCGGCGGCCACCGGCAGCAGCGGTCCCGCGGGGTGCGAAACCAGCAAAACGCAGGGCAAACCGACCGAGAGCACCGCGACGGTGAAGCGCCAGGCCAGCAACGAGACCGCCGTCCGCCCCGTCGTGAAGTACCCGGTGGCACCGCTCTCTTCGGCAAGCTGGCGCAAGGCACGCCAGCGCATGCCCTCGACGACGCCCAGCGCGAGCGCCACCGCGAGAAGCGCGAGTCGCCACGGATTGAGCGGATTGATCGGGACCTCGCTCTGCAGCGCGACGCAGAGCCAGAACCACAGGCCGCCGGCGAACAACGCCGATACGGTGCGGCCGAGGGGCAAGGCATTGGCGACCGACGCCACGGAGAGCGGCAGATGGCGTGAGGCACCTCGCGCCGTATAGACCAGCGTGGCGAGGCTGCAGAGCATCAGCGCGGCGCCTGCCAGCCGCGTCGCCCAAAAGTCGTTGCCACCCCGCGCCAGCCCGGCAAGCGCCAGCATCGGCAGGTAATTGGCCATGGCCACCATGCCCTCGGCCGTGGGCATCATGCGCTTGACGGGGTCCCAGCCATGCCACGCCGGCGCGAAGGGAAGGCGCAGGCACGTGGCCACGAGGCCGAGGCTTACCAGTACCAGGCCGATCGAGAGCGGGACCAGTACCTCGCCCCGGCCATCGGGATACAGGCCGAGCGCCAGGGCCGTGCCCAGCACCATCCACAGGCCATAGCCGGCCGCCATCGCGGTCTGGACGACGACACCGGGCGTCGAGAAGAGGCTCTGGACGGGCGTGACTTCGCCAGGCCGGTCCAGGGGATCCAGCGCGACGGAAGGGGCGTCGTTGGGTTCCGCCATGGTCGGGGAGGGCCTTCGGCGAATCGCAAAGCGGCATTTTTGCGCCTTATGGCGCCCGGCGCAAACGGGCATGTCGCGACGCCCGCGAGACTCCCTTGCGGACGGCTCCCGGCGACGCCATGCTTGGCCCGCGTAGATACGGGCGTCACGCCCGCGCGGACACACTTTCCGAAGCTCCATCCTGCCGGCGACACACATGGACCGCTACGAGCGCATTCTCACCCTGCACCGACTCCTGAAGTCCGCCCATTACCCGGTACCCCTGTCCCGGTTGATGGACGAGCTGGAGTGTTCACGCGCCACGCTATACCGCGATGTGGCCTTCCTGCGCGATGCGCTCGGCGCGCCCGTGCAGAGCGTCGCAGGCGAGCAGGCGTCGTTCCGCTACGAGGCGGGCGAGGGCGATTCGTTTGAATTGCCCGGCTTGTGGCTGACCAGCGACGAGCTGGCCGCCCTCATGGCGCTGAACGAACTGATCGGCCGCTCCGACCCAGGCGTGCTCGCCGGCGCCCTGGCGCCGTTCAAGGCGCGCATCGAACGTCTGCTGTCCGATCACGGCAGCGGCAAGGCGCTGCCGGTCGATCGCATCCGGGTGATTTCCTGGGGTGCGCGGAAGATGGACCAGCAGGTCTTCCGCATCGTCGCGGGCGCCACGCTGGAGCGACGTCAGGTCAGCTTCCGCTACCGCGCGCGCACCACCAATTCCGACACGAAGCGTACGGTCTCGCCGCAGCGCCTGACCCACTATCGTGACAACTGGTACCTCGATGTCTGGGACCACGACCGCGAAGCGCTGCGCAGCTTCGCCGTCGACCGCATCGCCGATCCGCAGGCGCTCGACGCGAAAGCCAGGGATGTCGAGGATGCCGAGCTCAACGATCTGCTCGCGTCCAGCTACGGCATCTTCGCCGGCAAGCCGAAGGCCTGGGCGACCATTCGCTTCTCGTCGCATGCCGCACGCTGGGTGGCCGACGAGCACTGGCACTCGCAGCAGAAGGGCGAATGGCTGGGCGACGGCCGTTACGAGCTCAAGGTGCCGTATTCCAACTCCCGCGAATTGCTGATGGACGTGCTGAAGTACGGTCCCGACGCCGAGATCGTCGCACCGCTGCCGTTACGCGAAGAAATGAAGATCCTGCTGCAACTGGCCTTGTCCGGTTACCAGAACGGTTCGAACCACTCCCACTGAGCGCCGCCGTTACATGAGTGACTTCGATATCGCCGAAACCGGCGCCCTGCCCGCTCTCAGCACCGAACCCCGTAAACCCCGCGTCGCGCTTGCCCTCGGGGCGGGTGCGGCCAAGGGTCTGGCCCACATCGGTGCCATCGAGGTCCTCGAACAGCGCGGCTTCGAGATCGTCGCCATTGCCGGCACGTCGATGGGGGCGCTGATCGGCGGCATCTACGGCATGGGCAAGCTCGACATCTATCGCGACTGGGTCTCCACGCTGGCCCGCTTCGACGTGCTGCGTCTGGTCGACTGGAGCTTCTCCGGCGGTGGCTTCATCAAGGGCGACCGGATCATGGCCGCGCTGCGCGAGCTGATCGGTGAGGTCAATATCGAGGAGTTGCCGATCGCCTATACGGCGGTGGCGACCGACATCGACCGGGAACGCGAAGTCTGGCTGACGCGCGGGCCGCTGTTCGACGCCATACGTGCATCGATCGCCATTCCGACGCTGTTCCGGCCCTATACGCATGAAGGTCGTCGTCTGGTCGACGGCGCCTTGCTCAACCCGTTGCCCGTCCTGCCGTTGATGCGCGAAGAGGCCGATTACGTGTTCGCGGTAAGCGTCGATGGCGCGGCTGAAATGCAGAAGCCGCCCGAGAAAAACGTCACCGCCGTGGCCGATCATGGCTACACGGCGAAGCTGGGGCGGCTCTTCGGACGGGTGTTACCCGCCGGCGACGGCAAGCCGAAGCTCAAGGACCCCGGCGCGTTCGACCTGATGACCCAGTCGATGGACCTGATGCAGGCCAACCTGTCGCGCCTGCGTCTGGCGGCCTATCCGCCCGACCTGCTGATCGAGATCCCGCGCAACGTGTCCACGGTGTACGAGTTTTACCGGGCGCGCGAGCTGATCGAACTGGGTCGCGTGCGTACCGAGCAGATGCTCGACAGCTGGCAGCCGCGGCATATGCAGGTTCGTTAAAGTTCTTCGGTACGCGTGACTTTGGCACGACGCATGAGCCACGCCACGCCACGCAGGTCGGCGAGGCCGACCCAAAGGCGGTCCAGCATGCCGTACTTGGAGGTGCCCGCCGTACGCGGACGATGACCGACCGGCACGCTCTGGCTGGCAAACCCCGCACGTTTCACCAGCGCCGGCAGATACCGGTGCATATGGTCGAAATAGGGCAGCCGCATGAAGGTCTCCCGCTCGAACAGCTTGAGGCCGCAGCCGGTATCCGGGGTGCTGTCCTTGAGCATGCGCGAGCGCACGGCGTTGGCGACCCTGGACGAGATCCGCTTGTTGAAGCTGTCGCGACGGGTCACGCGCCATCCGGCGAACAGCTTCAGATCCGGTGCCGCGCCCGCCCGCGCCTCGAGCAGCTTCGGAATATCGGCCGGGTCGTTCTGGCCGTCGCCGTCGAGCGTGGCGATCCACGGCGCGCGCGCGTTGCGCACACCGTTCCAGACGGCCGTGCTCTGGCCGCTTCGGGTAACGTGGCGAATGATCCGCAGTTCCGGGTACTGAGCGCGGGCGGCGGTCAGCACGGCGACGCTGTCGTCGGTGCTGTCGTCGTCGACGTAGATGATCTCGAAGTCGATCCGGCCACGCAGTGCCGACGCGATCTCGGCGAGGAGGGGCGGGATGTTGTCGCGCTCGTTGAAGACGGGCACGACCACGGCGAGGTCGGTCATCGCTTTTCCGGGGCTGGAGGATTCGGGGCGGCATTATCGCCCAAGCGGCGGCCCATGGGGCCGCGAAAGCGGCCGTTCGTTCAGATCTGGCCGACGCTGGGAGCGACCGGCCCCTCGATGGCCTCGCGCCAGCCGCGGGCCACGGCGTCCATGGTGTTGCGGCTCGCGCCTTGCGCCATCACCACCAGGGTGCCGCCGCTCAGGGCGATCTGCCGGCCATCCCAGCCGTCGCGGTGGAAGTCGCTGTCGGCATCGCTCATCTTGCCGGGCATGTAGAGGGCGACCACGGGCTCGTCGTTCATCCGCGTCACCAGATGCACCGCCGGGTACGGCCCCACGGTGCAGTCGTGCACATAGGTGACGCCAGCGGGGGCGGGCCCCTTCAGATGGGCGGAACGGCCGACAAACCCGGCTTCGACCTGGGCATCGGTCATGGGGCGAGTCATGTTCAGGGAATCCATTTCCCAGGGCATGTGCGCCACGGCGAGCGCGGGCAGTGAGGTGCCATCCATGTGACGCCACACCAGGCCGACACCGCCGAAGGCGATCAGGACGGATGCCGCCATGGCCATCCACGAGCGGCGTCGGCGCACCTGTCCGCGACGCTCGTCGGTCGCATGGGCGAGCAGAATGCGATCGGCCAGCCCGTCGGGCACGGGAATGCCCGCCAACGCCGATTCGACGTCGTCCTCAAAACGCTGTGCACGCTGCCAGAACGGGGCGCAACCTTCCTTACAGCTGTCGCGATGAGCCAACAGGTCGGCATCGCGGGAACGCGGTTCGGCGGTGATCCGGCGGCGGAAGTCGAGGCAGTTCACGTCCGTCCCCCTTCGGCCGCGGCACGTCCGCCAAGCATCGCCTTGAGGCGCTGACGGGCGCGAAACAACTGAGTCATGACCGCGCCCGGCTGTTGCTGGGTGGCTTCGGCGATTTCGTCGCAGCTCATCCCGCCCAGTACCTGCATGGCCAGCGGCTCCCGATATTTTTCAGGCAATTTCAGCATAGCGTCGCGCACCTGGGCGGCGTCGCCACTCCGTTCGGGGCTGGCAAAGGCAGCATCCTCGGGGACGCTGTCGTCCAGCTCCACCGTGTCGAAACGTTTGCGCTCGTAGAGCCGGGCATGCTCCCGGCGCAGGATGGTGATCAGCCAGGGCTTGGCCGATTCCGCGTCGCGCAGGGCATCGAGATTCTTCCACGCGCGCAGGAAGGTCTCCTGGACCAGATCCTGGGCGACGGTTTCGGAGCGCGACAGCCAGAAGGCGAACCGGTAAAGGTCGGCCGACAGGGCGCGCACCATGGCTTCGTACTGGCGCTGCTTCGGGTTCACGTCCTTATGGACCGGAGGCATACGGATTTCCTTTCAGGCCGGCCGCTCAGCGGACCTTCGTCAGGATGCCGTCCAGCTCGTCGAGGCTGTGGTAATGAATGACGAGCTTGCCCTTGCCACCACGACCGTGCGCCAGCTCGACACGGGTGGCGAAGCGCTCGGCCAGCTCGCGCTCGAGGTTGGCGATGTTCGGGTCGACCGCGTTGGTTTTGGCCTTGCCCTTCGGCGCCAGCTGGGCCTTGCGTGCCGCTTCTTCCAGTTCGCGCACGGTCCAGCCGTGGCGTGCCGCCTCGAGCGCCAGCGGCTCGGCAATGCTGGCGGGCAGGGTCAGCAGGGCGCGGGCGTGGCCCATCTCGAGCTTGCTCTGATCGAGCAGCTGCTTGATCGACTCGGGCAGGTCGATCAGGCGCAGGAGGTTGGAGACCGCCGCGCGCGACCGGCCCACGGCATCGGCCGCCTGCTGGTGGGTCAGATCGAACTCGTCGATGAGGCGCTGAAGTGCCTGGGCTTCCTCGAGCGGTGTCAGCTCCTGGCGCTGGATGTTCTCGATCAGCGCCATGGCCAGCACGGACTGCTCGGGCACGTCCTTCACGAGCGCCGGGATCTCGCTCATCGAGGCACGCTGTGCAGCGCGCCAGCGGCGCTCACCGGCGATCAGCTCGTAGCTGTTCTTGCCGATGGCGCGGACGACCACCGGCTGGATCAGGCCCTGAGCCTTGATCGAGGCGGCCAGTTCGTCGAGGGCTTCGTCGTTCCAGTGACGGCGCGGCTGGTACTTGCCCGCCTGGATCTGATGGATGGGCAGCGTACGCAGCTCGCCTTCCTGCTCGATCACCGAGGGAGGCGCCTCCGGACCGGTGCCGCCGCCAAGCAGGGCATCCAGGCCACGGCCGAGACCACGTTTCTTAGGTGCTGCCATGGGGGTTCCTCAGGAAGTCGTCGGGGCGGCGTCGGAGGCGCCGGTCGCCGCTTCATCGACAGCGGGCTCCGCGGCCACGTCGCCGCCGGCCGCCGCGTGGCGGGCGCGCTCGCGGCGGATGATCTCGCCGGCAAGACCGATGTAAGCGATGGCGCCGCGCGAACCGCGGTCGTACAGATGAATGGGCTGGCCGTGGCTGGGCGCCTCGGCAAGACGCACGTTGCGCGGGATGATCGAGCGCAGCACCTGGTCGCCGAAATGCTGGGTCAGCTGGGCCGACACCTCGTTACCGAGGTTGTTGCGCACGTCGTACATGGTGCGCAGCAGGCCTTCGACCTCGAGCTGCGGATTCAGGCGCTGGCGCACGGCCGAGATGGTGTCGAGCAGGCTCGAGAGCCCCTCGAGCGCGAAGTACTCGCACTGCACGGGAATCAGCACGCCGTCGGCGGCGGTCAGCGCGTTCAACGTCAACAGGTGCAGGGACGGCGGGCAGTCGATGATGATGGTGTCGTAGTTATCCGACACCTTGCCCAGCTGTTCTTTCAGGCGGTGCTCGCGCGCCAGACCGTCCATCAGCTTCAGCTCGGCGGCGGTGAGGTCACCGTTGCCAGGAAGGAGGTCGAAGGCGGCTTCGGTACGGACGAGAACGTCGGCGATACCGACTTCATCGAGCAGCACTTCGCAGCCATTGGGCTTGGTTTCGTACTTGTCCACACCCGAGGCCATGGTCGCGTTGCCCTGCGGATCCAGGTCGACGAGCAGCACCTTACGCTTCGCGGCGGCCAGGGCCGCGGCAAGGTTGACGGAGGTGGTGGTCTTGCCAACGCCGCCCTTCTGGTTAGCGACTGCGATGATGCGGGCCATGGGCTGTGGTTCGCTGCCGTGCGCGGAAAGGGCGTTAGCGTAGCATCGACGGGTGGTTTCGCCCTAGACAGCCTGCAGGTGGTTCAGTCCCGCCGAATCACCACGAGATGCCGCTCACCTTCCACACCCGGCACGGTCAGCGCGTGAATCGCCTCGACCTTGAACCCATCGGGCACGCCGTCCAGCTCCTCGGCGGGATGCTTGCCCTTCATCGCCAGCCACACGCCACCCGGCGCCAGCAGGTGGCCGCCCCAGCCGAGCATGTCGGCCAGGCTGGCGAAGGCACGCGCGGTGATGCACTCGAACGTGCCCTCGACCTCTTCCACGCGGCTCTGCAGCGCGCGGCCGTTGGTCAGCTTCAGCGAACGGATGGCCTCGCGCAGAAAGCGGACCTTCTTGCCGTTGGAGTCGACCATCAGCACTTCGCGCGCCGGCTCGGCGATGGCTAACGGAATACCGGGCAAGCCTGGGCCCGTGCCCAGATCGGCAAGAGTGCGGCCTTCCACGAAGGGAATGATAGCCAGCGAGTCGAGCAGGTGCCGCGTGACCATGTCATCCGCGTTGCGCACCGCCGTGAGGTTGTACGCCGAGTTCCAGCGCTCCAGCAGCTCGCGGTAGTCGAGCAGACGGGAGACCGCATCCTCCGGGAGGGTGACACGGAGGGCGGCGATGCCGCGTTTGAGCTGGGTTTGCAGGGCTTCGCGGGTGGTCATGTAGGAATGTATCGATCGTCGAGGACGTCATTATGCGTCAGGAGCGGAACAGATCTCTCAACGGGTTGCCAAGCTCTCGTTCCGATCGGAACATGTTCGGTATTACGTCCAGGACCGACGTTGAAACTCCTATGACCCATACGATCCCACCCGCCGAGTCATTGATCGTCGAATTCAAGAGCGACCGATCGCGCCTGGGTGATGACCAGCTAATCGATGCGATCGTAGGATTTGCGAACGCGCAAGGCGGCGAACTGTGGCTTGGTGTGGAGGACGACGGCACGCCAACTGGGCTGCACGCCGATCACATGAGGCTCGATGGCATGGCGGGGCTCGTGGCGTCACGGACGTCGCCTTCCGTGACGGTATCGGTCAGCGCCATCGAAGTATCAGGCACCACCGTTGCCCGCATCTTCGTGAGACCGTCTGTGGGAGAGGTGTGTACTAAGAGCGGAAAATACTTGCAAAGGCGGCTTAAGTCGGACGGAACGCCTGAGAACGCGCCCATGCTTCCCCACGAACGATCAAGCAGGGCAGCCTCGTTTGGCGAAATGGATGTCTCCGCGCACCCGGTAGCCAACAGCACGTTGGACGATTTCGATCCACTTGAAATAGAGCGACTTCGACAAAGCATCCGGCGGTACGGTGGCGACGAGAAGCTCTTGGAGCTCGATGACGAGGCCCTGGAAGGAGCGCTGGGGTTCTTTCGGGTACATGAGGGGACCCGCACGCCGACGCTAACCGGCATTCTCCTGGTCGGCCGAGAAGAGTCGCTGCGCCGCCTGGTGCCGACGCACGAGCTTGCATTTCAGGTGCTTGATCGGGAGGCCGTTGAGTTCAACGAATTTCAACGCTTTCCATTGCTCAAAGCACTGAACTGGCTTGAGACCAATTTCCGGCCGTACAACCGGGAAAGGGAAGTACAGGTTGATCTCTTCCGCGTGCCGGTCCCGCTAGTCGACATGAATGCATTTCGCGAAGCCGTAGCGAACGCTTTGGTCCACCGTGATTACCATCGACGTGGCGCGGTGCACGTTCGCCTTGAAGACGATGCGCTGGCCGTCAGTAATCCCGGCGGCCTCGTAGATGGTGTGACGCTGGCTAATCTGCTCACAACCGAGCCCCGTCCACGAAACCCATGTCTTGCCGATGCCATGAAAAGAATCGGGCTGGTAGAGCGATCGGGGCGAGGTGTCGATACGATTTACAGGGGCATGCTTCGTTTTGGCAGACCCGAACCTGCCTACGAGGTGACCGACAGCAGTGTGGCCTTGCGCATGTCAACGGTCGATCCCGACATGGCGTTCCTCAAGTTGATTATCGACGAAGAGGCGCGAACTAACCGCACGCTTCCCATCGATAGTCTGATTACGCTTGCTTCTCTCAAAGATGCAAAGCGGCTTTCCGTAGAGGACATCGCGAAACGGATTCATCGAGATCCGGCTCGTGCTAAACGCACCCTTGAAGCCCTGGTTGAGGCGGGTCTTGTCGAGGCTCACGGGGGAACCCCGAGGACTCGTAGTTACATGCTCGCAGCTCGCCTGTACCACGTTACCGGCAAGCGCGCGGAGTTCACGCGGCAAGTCGGTTTTTCTTCGATCCAGCACGAACAGATGGCGCTCAACTTCGTGAAGCAGCACGGCCGAATCAGGCGATCGGACGTAATCGAGCTCTGCCGGATCACGCCTGAACAGGCTCGCCTGCTGCTGAAGAAGTTAAGAGACGAAGACGCACTTATTCAGCACGGAGTGAGACGTGGGGCGTTTTATACGCTGGGGGAGGCGGGCTAGTCTCACCAGTTTCGAGATTTGAATTTGTCGTTTGAAGTTGGCACACACGCCCCTGGCCAGTTGCGTCGCTGCATATGTGCCGCACTTTCAGCGAGTTGCGAATTGCTGAAGCTTCCTACGCGGAACATTCCCAAGGAGTTTGAGGTTACGTTTGCGGTACCTAAAACAGTAAAGGCGGCCGTTGGCCGCCTCTGGATATCGTGCTTCGAAACTATCAGGCCGCGTCGAGCTCGACGCGGGTCACCAGCATGCCGCGGGCACGCAGCGAACCGTTGACGGCGTGCTTGAGCTGGGTGCCGAAGGCGCGGCGATCGGTATGGTGAGCCGTGGCGGAGTCGCGCAGTGCGGCGACGACGTTGCTGCGGATCATTTCCGGCGCGTCGTCGATCACTTCATCGGCCGCTTCTGGCTCGAGGACCTGCCAGTAGACCGTGCCGCCGTCGAAACGCAGCACCTGGCCACCGAGGTCGATCTTATGGGCAACGCGATCGATCACCGGGAGCACGACGTGCGTACCGGCGGTGAGCAGCGACGTGGCGCCGCCGAGACGGCGAACGCTGTAGACCTGACCCTCGGGAATGCGACGAACCGACGCCGCTGCAAGAGCGAAGGCGATGACGGTGGTGGCGATGAGGGCGGTGGTCAACATGACTGCTACATCAATCGGTTATCGGCGATTCCTGTCGCATCGCATAGCGAGACACGCCATGACGATGATCGGTGAGGTGTTAATTCTAATTTAACGAGAGGGGTTAACGCTAGTTTTACGAACCCCCCGTATTCAGTTAGCGGACGGTTTGGTTAAAACTTGAGCAGTGGTCACCGTTTGACCACAGATCCCGGCGACTCGGCCCATGCATTGAGTAATTTCCTAGAGCTTCTGGCCGTCGCGACCGGGCCTTTCGCCATACGCAGTGCGTAACGGCCCGACGCGTTGCTCTCCCGCCAGCAAATGATAATAATTATCAATCAGTCACTTGTCCGGCGTGTCCCATGAATGTCCTCGGTTGCCTGGCGGCGCTCATCGCCATGGCGCTCGCTTATCTCTGCTCGCGCAATCAGCGGCTGCTGGCTCGTCCGATCGGTCGAGCTGGCCGCATCGGAGCGTGGGTGTTCGCCGTGATGGCGTTGCTGGCATGGATCGCCGCCGAGACGTCGCTGCCGGGCGTCTTCGCCGCCCTGACGGCCCTGATGTTCGGCGCCGTGGCATGGCCCTACGTCACCTGGTTGTTCCGGCCCGCCACCGAACGGAAGCCTCGCTGATGCTCGCCAAGACCTTCGCCGGCATCCTGCTCGGCCTGCCCCTCACGCTGGCTCTCATTTCCATCGTGATCTGGATCTGGCCGGGCTCCAGCGAGGCGGTGACCCTGCCGGTGATGATGGCTTTCTTTCCGCTCTGGGTCGGGATCATGGGTGCGACCTATATGTTCCGCAGCGGTCCCCGTGCCTGGGCCTGGCTGGCGGTCGCCAACCTGAGTGCCTTCGCGGCGCTGTGGGTGGCCAAACACACGCTGCCGGGGCTATGAGCCGATGAAAGCCTCCACGATCCGCACCTTCACCACCGTGCATACCTGGACCGGGCTGCTGGCCGGCTTCGCGCTGTTCATCGCGTTCTACGCGGGCGCGCTGACCATGTTCCACGACGAGATCGACACCTGGGCCGTGCCGCGTGCCGAGATGGCCCGGGCCGACGCTCTGGACCGCGCACACGTGATGCTCGCCGACATCGTCGCCAGACATCCCGCGGCAGGCGAAAGCATCGGCGTCACGTACCCGGCCGAACATCCGTCGCACGAAGTGGCGGCGTACTGGATGGAAAAGGACGGCAGCTGGCGCACCCAGTCGCTGGACGACACCGCGGCCCGCGATGCGGAAGACCACGAGCACGGTCTGGCCGACTTCATCTACGAGCTGCATTACGACCTCGGCATCCCCGCGATCGGTATCTACCTGATGGGCGTGGTCAGCATCATTTACGGGCTGGCCCTGCTGACCGGCGTGCTGATTCACCTGCCCAATCTCGTCCGCGAGATGTTCGCGCTGCGCCCGGGCCACAACCTAAAGCGGCTGTGGCAGGACGCGCACAACGTTATCGGTATTCTCAGTCTGCCTTTCCACATCATTTTCGCCGTCACCGGCGCATTGCTCTGCCTGACACTGGTGATGCTGGTCGCCTTCAACACGGTGGCTTTCGACGGCAAGCTCATGGGCGCGTTCGAGCGGATGACCAGCGCGTTGCCGGAGACGAAGGACAAGGGCGGCAGTGCCGTCATGCTCACCCCGGCCGAGCTGGGCGCGCGGGGCCGGCAGGCCGCGATCGCCGCGGGCGCGGCGGATTTCGAGCCCGACTACATGCGCTACGTGCATTACGGTCATCAGGGAGCGGCGGCGGAAGTGCGCGGCACGTCGACAAAGACCCTGGGCGAGTACGGCATGGTCGCGCTCGATGCGGTGGACGGACACGTGATGAAGGTACAGGTGACCGGCGCCCGGGACGCGAACCACGCCACTTACTCGGCGATCTTCGGCCTGCACTTCGGTACCTTCGGTTCCCTGTCGCTGCGCTGGCTGTACTTCCTGCTGGGCCTCGCCGGCGCCTTCCTTTTCTATTCTGGCAACCTTCTCTACATAGAGACGCGCCGCAAACGCCGCCAGGCGGACCAGCCGATGAAGGTGCGTGCGATGGCCACCGCGACCGTCGGCGTGTGCATCGGCTCGTGCTTCGCCATCTCGTGCACCTTCCTGGGCAACCTGCTCGGAGGGCTCTCCGGCATCGAGGCCACGTCGCTGGTTCAGCCCGTGTGCTTCGCGACGTTTGCGCTCGCCATCCTGTGGACGTTCTGGCGCAAGCCGGCCAAAGCGGCCGTCGACCTGCTGTTCGCAACGGCGGCGGTCAGCGTGGCGGTGGGCGTTCTCGATATCGCGGTCCATCACGACCGCCTGGTGCGCATGCTGGGGGAAGGTCGCTATGAGGTCCTCGGCCTCGATCTGGTGGCCATCGCCATGGGCGCCGGATTCGCCTGGCTTGGCGTCGCCACGCGTCGCCGCGCGGTCGAAGGCGATCCCTGCAGCGTGTGGTCGTCGCGCCGCCGGGATCCCCAGCACGTGGCGACAAAGGCGCGGGAAGCCTGAGCGTCGCCCTGCGGCCGCGAGAGTCGCAGGGACTTTCGAAACGTCGGCATTTCCACGTAACGCGCGTTACTGAGCACGACAGTTATTAACGTTCGTGATGCAAAGCTCGCACACCGCTGCTGCACCGCCGCAAACGTTTACATACCACTCAAGGCACTGACCGTATGCGCTTTTTTGGTGGTCTGCTCCAAGTGGTATCGCACTTCACATCATTTCGTACCGCAGTGCAGCAAGCGGTTGATTTCGCACGCTTTACAAGCTCCTATGAAAACGTTTACGTTCCGCGCCGTCAGCCCCGGGAGGGGCAGGGGTAAAGGGCGATAACCACGTGAGTGTGACGATCAAAGACGTCGCGAGAATGGCCAACGTATCGGTGGCCTCGGTATCTCGCGCCCTCAACGGACACGGCGGCGTCACGGCGGAAACGCAGAAGCGGATCCGCGATGTGGCCGCACGCCTGCGTTACGTGCCGCACAGCGGCGCCCGCAGCCTGATCACCCGTCGCACCCAGACCATCGGTGCGCTGCTTCCCGATCTGCACGGTGCGTTCTGGTCCGAACTGATCCGCGGCATCGATCTCGCCGCACGCGCCCGTGGCCTTTATCTGCTGGTCTCCAGTTCCCACGGCGACTCCACCGAAGCCGCCATCGCCCTGCGTTCCATGCAGGGCCGGGTCGACGGCCTGCTGGTGATGTCCCCGCACGCCGATGAAGCCTTCCTCGACGAAAACCTTCCGGTGATCGTGCCGACGGTGCTGATCAACAGCCACGTCCGCTCGGAGCGCCAGGCGTCCCTCGACGTAGACGATTTCGGTGGTGCCCGCGCCATGGTCGAGCACCTGCTCGGGCTGGGTCGCAAGCGCATCGTGTTCATCGCGGGACCCGAGGTGAACCACGACGTGCAGGAACGCTGCCGTGGTTATCGCACCGCGCTCGAAGCCGCCGGCCTCGGCGATCGTGCGTCGATCCTGCCCGGCGACTTCACTGAGGAATCCGGCTATCGCGCCGGTAAGCAGGCGCTTGCGATGGTGCCGCGCCCCGACGCGATCTTCGCCGCCAACGACATGATGGCGATCGGCTGCCTGTCCGCCCTGGCCGAAGCCAGGGTACGCACGCCCGAAGACATCGCGGTGGCCGGCTTCGACGATATCCCGATGGCGCGTTATGTCTCGCCGCCGCTGACCACCGTGCGCATCCGGATCGCCGAACTCGGCGAAGCCGCGCTCGGCCGTCTTGCCGGAATGATCGAATCACCCGATGACGCCACGCCTGAGCCGAGCGTCGTCGGCACCGAACTTGTCGTGCGCGCCTCGTGTGGCGGCAACGACACGGTAAGACGACGGGCCTGACCGGCCCTGACGCAACACGGCTTGCCGGGCCGTGGCTGGTTTACCAGGACGGCGACACACAGGACTTGCGCACATCCACCGGTCCGCCATGCGGAACGGGCGCCCACACGGGGGCAGAACGCTCTCAACGAAGAAAAGTGGCACGACCACCGCGTCACGACATCAACGTCGACCCCGTGAAAAGCGCCCTGCCGGGCCGGAACAACACACACAAAACGTTTGGGAGAGGGGAAACATGAAGGCCTCGATGCATTTGAAGAAGAAGTTGCTGGTCAGCGTCATCGCCGCCGCCGTCGCCACGGCCATCGCGCCGACCATGGTCATGGCGCAGAGCGCCAACGCGACCCTGCGCGGCAAGGCCACGCCGGGTGCGAACGTCACCGTATTCAACCCGCAGACGGGCCTGACCCGTCACGCGACGGCCGGCGCCGATGGTTCGTACACCATCAACGGCCTGCCACCGGCCACCTATCAGCTGGACGCCGGCCCGGGCACCGAGCAGAACATCACGCTCACCGTGGCTTCCACCGCAACGGTCAACATCGTCGCGCCGACCGCCGCTGCCGGCGCGCCTGCCGATGCAGCCAACGCCAAGCAGATGGAAGGCGTCTCGGTCGCCGCGACCACCATCCAGGAAGTGAAGACCCCGGAAGTCGGCCAGACGATCTCGCTGCACCAGATCGCGACCATCCCGCAGGCCTCGCGTAACTTCCTCGAGTTCGCCGACACCGTGCCGGGCATGGTATTCAGCGTCGACGCGAAGGGCCGCACCTCGCTGCGAGGCGGTGCGCAGAACGACAGCGCCGGCAACGTGTACATCGACGGCGTCAGCCAGAAGAGCTACGTGAAAGCGGGCGGCGTGTCCGGCCAGAGCGATAGCCAGGGCAACCCGTTCCCGCAGCTGGCCATCGGCGAATACAAGGTCATCACCTCCAACTACAAGGCGGAGTACGACCAGGTTTCGTCCGCGGCAATCACCGCCGAGACCAAGTCGGGCACGAACGAATTCCACGGCGAGGTGTTCGGCACGTACACCAACGATGCCTTCCGTAACCGCACCCCGATCGAGAAGGACACCGACAACAAGGTGCCTTCCGAATCGAAGGAATACGGCTTCGCACTCGGCGGTCCGATCATCAAGGACCAGATGCACTTCTTCATCGCCTATGAGCAGAAGAAGTTCGATACGCCGATCTCGGTGGTACCGAACAGCATCAACTATGCCGGTGCCGTGGCTCCCCTGCTGCCCGCCAGCGTGCAGTCCGAACTCGGTTCGTCCAATCTGCCGTTCGACGAAAAGCTGTACTTCGGCAAGATCGACTGGGAACTCACCGACCGCGACCGCATCGAGGTGAGCACTCAGGTCCGTCGCGAGACGCAGACCTCGAGCATCGGCTCGGGCGTGACGGCATCGGCCGGTGTCGCTGTCGAGAACCACGATACGCGCGGCACCTTCAAGTGGGCCCACAGCGGTGACAGCTGGTACAACGAATTGATCTTCTCGTATGAGAATTCGTTCATCAACCAGGTCCCGTTGGTGGCGGGGAACGGCTACACCTATAGCTGGCAGCCGGATCCGAACAACCCCACGATCATCACCACCGGCTCCGCCGATCCTCGCGCGACGCAGACCAAGAGCCAGGAAGGTCCGAGCATCGCCGACAACTTCACCTTCAACGACCTGGAATGGCACGGCGACCACGTGGTCAAGCTGGGCTACAAGTTCAAGTCGATCGAACTGAAGGCCGCCGATGCGTCCGCGCAGAGCCCGCAGTTCTTCTACGACGTCAATCCGACGGGCACCTCGGCGGAACCCTGGCAGGTGTTCTATGCGTCGACGCTTCCGGGCCAGGACGGCGTGGCCAAGACGAACGCACGTCAGTACGGTGTGTTCGCACAGGACGACTGGACCGTCAACGATCACCTGACGCTGAACCTCGGTGTCCGCTGGGACTACGAAGTCAATCCGTCGTACAACAATTTCGTGACGTCGCAGCGTGTGCTCGATGCCATCAACTCGCCCAATCCGTACGCTGGCGCCACGCCCGGCGAAACGTACGGCGACGCGCTGGCCGCTGGCGGTGTGAATCTCAACAATTACGTGAGCAACGGCCATAACCGCAGCTCGTTCCGCGGCGCCTGGCAGCCCCGCCTGGGCTTCTCCTACGACCTGTTCGGCGACGAGGAACACGTCATTCACGGCGGTGCGGGCCGTGCGTACGACCGCAACCTGTATGACTACCTCCAGACGGAGGTGACCAAGCAGTCGCTGCCGCAGACCACGCTTCGCTTCAACATCCCGACGCATCCCTGCGATGTCACGTCGTCCACGTGCGTGCCGTGGAACCCCGAGTTCCTCAACGGCCAGAATGTCCTGCAGAACTACCTCGTCGGCGGCAATGCCGGTCAGGAAGTCGACATGCTGAACAACAAGCTCAAGGCGCCGCATACCGACCAGTACAGCCTCGGCATGTCGAACACGATCGGTGACTGGCTCACCGATGCCACCGTGTCGCGCATTCTCAGCAAGGACGGCTTCGCGTTCACGCTGGGCAATCGTTACCCGAACGGCGACTTCTTCCAGAACGGGACCCAGCCGTGGGATTACCCGATCCCGAACGTGGGCGGCCTGATCCTCGGCGACAACGGCATCGAAACGCGGACCACGCAGGTACTCCTTTCCGCCCAGAAGCCGTACACGAAGGAGTCGGGCTGGAGCACGAGCTTCTCCTACACGTTCTCGCACGCAAAGCAGAATCGCGACATCAACGAGCACTACTCGTTCGACGAAGCGACCATCGGCGACTACCCTTACATCACCTCCAACGCGGTGGCGAAACATCGCTTCGTCGGTACGGGCGCGATCGATCTTCCGTGGGGAATCAGCGGCTCGATCAAGCTGACCCTGGCCACGCCGCTGCCGAAGAACGCTGGCGCGTGCTACGGCCAGATCGAAGCCAACGGTGCGAGCTGCGTCCCGATGGCCGCCACGCCCACCGGTGCCAAGTTCCTGGTTGGCGGCGATATCTGGGGTTACCGCGACATCGACCTGCAGCTGACCAAGGACTTCGTCATCAACAAGGACACGAAGATCTATGCGCGCTTCGACGTGCTGAACGTCTTCAACTGGGCCAACTACGCCGATAGCGACTACCTCACCAACTGGGGCTCGAACGGTGAGCTCAACAGCCGTCCGGTGGCCGTCAACAAGAAGGGCAACATCACTTACCTTCCGCGTACCGCCCGCTTCACCGTCGGCCTGAAGTTCTGATCCACCTGGCGCATCCGGACCTCCGGATGCGCCATACTTTGGCGCCCGCGAGTCTCCCCGCGGGCGTTCTTTTGTTCCGGCGAGAAACAGTCCTTCGGGACTTTTATTTGCCTCGCGGCCGTAAACGTTTACGCGCGAAAGGATCCACGTCATGCAAGCCACCAAGTTCAAGCGTCTTTCCCTCGCACTGGGCGCACTGCTCGCCCTGGCAGCCCCGTTCGCCATGGCGCAGAACGCACCGATGAAGGTCAAGCACACCCCCTCCGTCGCCAGCCTGAAAGATCTGCACCCCGTTCCGCCGATGGTCGCCGACCTCGAGAAGCGCACCTTCCAGTGGTTCTGGGACAGCGGCAATCCGACCAACGGGCTGGTTCCCGATCACTACCCCACGCAGTCGTTCGCCTCCATCGCCTCGGTCGGTTTCGGCCTGACGGCGTACGGTGTCGGCGTCGAGCGCGGCTACATCACGCGGGACCAGGCGATCGACCGCACGCTGGCCACGCTGCGCTTCTTCAACGATGCGCCGCAGAACGACAGCGAAGACGAAGCTACCGGCTTCCACGGATTCTTCTATCACTTCCTGAACATGGAGACGGGCAAGCGCGAGGCGCGCTGGGTCGAAGTCTCTACGGTGGACACGACGCTACTGCTCGGCGGCGTGCTGTTCGCGCAGAGCTACTTCGATCGCGACGACGCGAAGGAGAAGGAAATCCGCGATCTCGCCGATGCGATCTACCGGCGCGTGGAATGGCCGTGGGCACAGAACCACGGCGCGCTGATCAGCATGGGCTGGACGCCGGGCGGCAAGATGATTCCGCACGACTGGGCCGGGTACAACGAAGGCATGCTGGTCTATATCCTCGCGCTGGGCTCACCGACGCACCCGGTGGGCGACGATGCGTGGCAGGCTTGGACGAAGACGTACGACAAGACCTGGGGTAAATTCCACGGGCAGACCTTCCTCAACTTCGCACCGATGTTCGGTCACCAGTACAGTCACACGTGGGTGGACTTCCGCGGCATCCGCGATGCCTGGGGCCGTTCGCACGATATGGATTATTTCGAGAACAGCCGTCGCGCGACTTACTCGCAGCAGGCGTATGCCGTCGCCAACCCGGGCGGCTGGAACGGTTACGGCAAGAACGTCTGGGGCCTCACGGCCAGTAACGGTCCCGGCGGCCTGATCATCAAGCAGGGCGACCGCGAGCGGACCTACCAGGGCTACACCGCGCGTGGTGCGGGACTCGATTACATCTCCGACGACGGCACCATCGTGCCCACGGCGGCGGGTGGCTCGATCGCGTTCGCGCCGGAAATCGTGATCCCCGCGCTCGAAGAAATGAAGAAGAAGTACGGCGCGAACATCTACACGAAGTACGGCTTCGTCGATGCGTTCAACCTGACCTTCGATACGCATACCGAGGTGCGCACGGGCCGGATCATTCCGGGCTTCGGCTGGGCCGACACCGTGCACCTGGGCATCGATCAGGGTCCCATCGTGCTGATGATCGAGAACTACCGCAGCGATTTCGTGTGGAGCGTGATGAAAAAGAACCCGTACATCCGCAAGGGCCTGCAGCGCGCGGGCTTTACGGGTGGCTGGCTCGATGCGGAAACGGCCGCCAACCTATGGTGAAGCGCGCCACCCGTCTGTTACGCATGACCGCGGCGCTGGTCCTCACTGGCGCCGCGGTGGCTGGCTGCGCGAAGCGGGAAGACGGTTCACGGACCCTGCAGTTCTGGACCATCGGTCGCGAAGGCGAAGCGGTGGCCAGGCTGCTGCCCGAGTTCGAGCGTGAACATCCCGGTCTGCATGTCGAAGTGCAGCAGCTGCCGCTGACGGCCGCGCACCAGAAGCTGCTGACCGCGTACGCGGGCGATTCGACGCCGGATCTCACCCAGCTCGGCAACACCTGGGTGCCCGAGATGGTCGCGCTGGACGCGATCGAGCCGCTCGATGCACGCGTCGCCGCGTCGAAGGTGATCGATCCGAAGGATTACTTTCCCGCCATCTGGTCGACCAACGTCATCGACGGCACCCTGTACGGCGTGCCCTGGTATGTCGATACGCGACTTCTGTTCTATCGCAAGGACCTGCTGGCTAAGGTCGGCTACGACCACCCGCCGCGTGACTGGGCGGAGTGGAAGGCGATGATGGTCAAGCTGGCCCGGCCGGTGGGTCAGACATATGGCGTACTGTTGCCGACCAACGAATTCGAACAGCTGCTGTCGCTGGCCCTGCAGCAGGACGAGCCGCTGCTTCGCGATGGCGGTCGTTACGGCAACTTCCGCAGCGCCGGTTTCAAAAAGGCACTGGGTTTCTACGTGTCGATGTTCAAGGACCAGCAGGCGCCGATGATGACCAATGTCGGCGTGGGCAACCCGTGGGCCGCGTTCGGCCAGGGCTTCTACGCGTTCTACCTGTCCGGCCCGTGGAACATCGGCGAATTCCGCAAGCGGCTGCCACCGGAGCAACAGGGCGACTGGGGGACCGTGGCCCTGCCGGGACCGAACGGACCGGGCGCCTCGAACGCCGGTGGTTCCAGCCTGGTGATCTTCCGTCAGTCGAAGCATAAGGACGACGCGTGGGCACTGGTCGAGTTTCTCTCGCGACCGGCCATCCAGGAGCGCTTCTACCAGATCCTCGGCGACATGCCGCCGCGCCGGTCGTCGTGGGATGCCCCCGCCCTGAAGAACGACGACAAGGCGGCCGCCTTCCGCGACCAGCTCGACCGCGCCAAGCCGATTCCGCCCGTCGCGGAGTGGGAGCGCATCGTCACCGAGATGCAGCTGGTCGCCGCGCAGGCATCGCATGGCGACATCTCCGTGGACGATGCGGCGGCGGAGATCGACCGTCGTGCGGACCGTCTGCTCGAGAAACGTCGCTGGATGCTCGACCACGGTCACAAGGCAAGCCCATGAATACCTCCCGCGCCGCCTGGTTGTTCATCACGCCCGCGATGATCGTGCTCGGCCTGTTCTTTCTGTTGCCGGTGATCGCCGCGCTGGTGCTCTCGGTCACTGACTACGACCTCTACGCGCTCGCCGATATCCGCAACCTGCGTTTCGTCGCCTTGCAGAATTATTGGTCGCTGCTGCAGCGTCCGTTGTTCTGGTCGGCGCTGGGCCATACCGTGTACTTCGTCGTGGTCGGTGTGCCGCTGTCGCTGATGGCGTCGCTCGGTGCCGCGATGCTGCTCAACTCGCCGCTGGCCCGGTTCAAACCGTTCTTTCGTACGGCGCTCTTCGCGCCCGTGGTGACGACCGTGGTGGCCGTCGCCGTGATCTGGCGCTACCTGTTCAACACCAAGTACGGCCTGATCAACTACGTGCTCGACAACATCGGCCTGCCGACGGTGGACTGGCTGGGCGATCCGCACTGGGCCATGCCCACGATCATCCTGTTCGCCGTATGGAAGAACTTCGGCTACAACATGATCATCTTCATGGCGGGGTTGCAGGCGATTCCCGGCGATCTCTACGAAGCCGCACGCATCGATGGCGCCTCGGCGATGGCGCAGTTCCGTCACATCACGCTGCCGATGCTGAAACCGACGATGGTCATGGTCAGCATCCTCACGGTGTCGGGTTACTTTCAGCTGTTCGCCGAGCCGTATGTCATGACCGAAGGTGGCCCGTTGCAGAGCACCACATCGGTGCTGTACCTGATGTACGAAGAAGGCTTCAAGTGGTGGAACCTCGGCTCGGCTTCGGCCGTCGCCTTCATCCTCTTCGTGATCATGTTCGCGGTTACCGCCGCGATGCTTCGCCTGTCGAAGCAGGGAGAGCCGGCATGAGCCCGCGCATCGCGAAAGCGCTGATCAATGGCCTGCTGATCGGTGCGGCCGGTATCGCGATCGCGCCCTTGCTGTACATGCTCTCGGTGTCGTTCATGACGCCGGGCGAGGCCAGTGCATTGCCTCCGCCCGTCTTGCCGACACACTGGACCTTCGGCAACTATCGTCAGCTCTTCCTCAACGCGGGCATGGGTCGGTACCTGTTCAACAGTCTGCTGATCTCCACCGCGATCACCGTCGTGTCGCTCGCCTTCAACCTGATGGCCGGCTATGCGTTCGCCAAGCTGGAGTTCAGGGGTCGCCAGCGGATCTTCCAGATGCTGCTCGGCGCGCTGGTGATTCCGGCCCAGGTGGCGATGCTGCCGTTGTTCCTGTTGCTGAAGTACATGGGACTGGTCAACACGTATGGCGCGGTCATCGTTCCGGCGCTGGCGACCATCTTCGGCATCTTCCTCGTTCGCCAGTATGCGAGTGGCATCCCGAACGATCTGATGGAGGCCGCCCGCATCGACGGTGCGGGCGAGTTCCGCATCTTCGCCACCATCGTCATGCCTTTGCTCAAGCCGATCATGGTCACGCTGGCGATCTTCACCTTCCTCGCCGCGTGGAACGATTTCATGTGGCCGCTGATCGCGCTGACGGGACAGGAGCATTACACGCTGCCCATCGCGCTGGCATCGCTGTCGCGTGAACACGTGCAGGACAGCGAGCTGATGATGGCCGGTTCCGTCGTTACGATCCTGCCGGTGCTGGTGCTGTTTCTCGCCTTGCAGCGGTATTACCTCGAAGGCCTGCTGATGGGCAGCGTCAAGGGATAACTCGATGTCGCGTCTCGCACCGTTTTTGCTGGCTTTCGCGGGTTGCCTGCTCGTCCTGCCCGTTGCCGCAACCGAGAGCGCACGTGTGCTGGACAGTTTCGATACCGCGACGGGATGGAGCGCCACGCATACCGACGATGTCTCGGCATCGTTGCGTACCGTGGCTGGCGCCCAGGGGCAGGCGATCTGTCTCGACTACGACTTCAACGGCGTATCCGGCGCGGCTTCCCTCAAGAAGCTGCTGCCGATCGAATTCCCGGAAGGCTTCGTCCTGCGCTTCGACGTGCGCGGACAGATGCCGCCGAACACGTTGCAGCTGAAGCTGATCGACGACACGGGCGACAACGTGTGGTGGTTCCAGAAGCCGTCCTTCGTGCCGACCGCATCGTGGCAGACGATCGAGGCGAGCAGCCGGCAGGTGGAGTTCGCATGGGGGCCGGTCAGGGACCGCACCTTGCGGCGCACGCGGGAAGTGGAGTTCGTCGTCTACAAGGAAAGCCTTCGCGACGGACAGCCGAACCGCGGATCGGTGTGCTTCGATAACCTGACACTGAGCGCACGGCGGCCCGAGGCCGTGCCCGCCGCGGTGCCGACGGCCAATGCGGTGTTCGAAGCCAGGGCGAAACAGGTGCGGCGCGGTCTCTATCCGCGTGGATTTTCGGGTGAACAATCGTACTGGACGATCGTCGGTGTAGATGGTGGCAGCCGCGACTCCGCACTGATTTCCGAGGACGGGGCGGTCGAGATCGCACGGGGTGGCTTTTCCGTCGAGCCGTTCCTGATCGACAACGGCAAGCTGCTTACGTGGGCCGACGTCACGACGACGCAAGCGCTGCGCGACCGCTACCTGCCGATGCCGTCGGTGCAGTGGAAGAAGGGCGACGTGTCGCTCACCACGAGCGCCTTCGCCCAGGGGGCGCCGGGCGCATCGCAACTGGTGGTGAGCTATCGCCTCGCCAATGACGGCGACGCGGCGCGCGACCTGACGCTGGCCCTGGCGACGCGTCCGTTTCAGGTCAATCCGCCCACCCAGTTTCTCAATGCGCCGGGCGGAACGAGTCCGGTGCGAGACCTCGCGTGGGACGGTCATGCACTCACCGTCAACGGTGTGCGCAAGATCATTCCCCTGCAGCCGACATCGTCGTTCGTGGCAAGCGCCAGCCAGCCGACGACCCTGACCGAACGGCTGGATGCGGGCCAACGCCCGGTCGTGCGCTCGATCCATGCGGATGACGGGTTCGCACAGGGCGCGCTGCTGTATGACGTCCATGTGCCTGCACACGGGCATGTCGACCTCGGCGTCGTGATTCCCGTGAAGCAGACCGATGACGTGACGCTGCCGTCCAGCGCTGGGCAGTGGTTGTCGGCCCGTGCGGATGCGGTGGCGGCGCTATGGCGCGACAAGCTCGACCGTGTCGATGTACGCGTGCCCGCGCAGGCGCAGCCCGTGGTCGACACCCTGCGGAGCGGGATCGCGCAGATCCTGATATCCCGTGACGGTCCGGCGCTGCAACCGGGTACGCGCTCGTATTCGCGCACCTGGGTACGCGATGGCGCGATGATGCTCGAAGGCCTGCTGCGCACAGGCCACGAAGATGTCGCGGCCGAGTTCGTCCGCTGGTACGCACCGCATCAGTTTTCGAACGGAAAAGTGCCCTGCTGCGTGGATGCGAGGGGTTCCGACCCCGTACCGGAGAACGACAGCCCGGGGGAGTTGATCTTCAGCATCGCCGAATTGTGGCGTTACACGCACGATCGCGAGGCGCTCGACGCGCTGTGGCCGCACGTGACTCGCGCCGTCGCGTACATGGAAACGTTACGGGCCAGCGAACGACAGTCCACACGTCTGCAGGGTCCGGACCGTGCGCTGTACGGCCTGATGCCTGCATCGATCAGCCACGAAGGCTATTCGACCAAGCCGATGCATTCGTACTGGGACGACTTCTGGGCGCTCAAGGGTTACGACGACGCGGTCGATCTTGCCGGCGTACTCGGACATGCCGAAGAGCAGGCATCGTTCCGCCGTTCACGCGATCAGTTCCGCGGCGACCTGGATGCATCGATCGCCGCGGCGGTGAAGGAGAAGGGCATCGACTTCATTCCCGGCTCGGCGGAGCTGGGTGACTTCGATGCGACCTCGACGACCATCGCCTTGTCACCGGGTGGCGAGCAGGCACGCCTGCCGAAGGCGCTGGTCGACGCCACGTTCGAGACGTATTGGCAGAGCTTTGTCGCGCGACGCGACGGCAAGACCGCCTGGAAGGACTACACCCCTTACGAGTTGCGCACGATCGCCAGCTTTGTCCGGCTTGGCTGGCGCGACCGGGTGGGCGACCTCATCGCCTTCTTCTTTGCGGACCGTCGTCCGGCCGCGTGGAATCAATGGGCGGAGGTGGTCGGGAGAGATCCGCGCGAGCCTCGCTTCGTCGGCGACATGCCGCACGCGTGGATCGCCTCGGACTATGTGCGCTCGGCGCTCGATCTGTTCGCCTATGACCGCGCGGCGGATCGGTCGGTGGTGGTCGCCGCCGGTGTGCAGCCTGACTGGCTGGCGGGCGAGGGCATCGCGATCCGGGATCTGCGCACGCCCTATGGGCGCTTCGGGTACACGTTGAAGGCGACGCATGGGAAAGCCGTGCTGACCATCACCCAGCCGATCGACCCGCCGGGCGGGGTGGTCTTGTCATTGCCTTCGGGAGAAGTGAAGGTGGAGAAGGGCCGGACGAGCCTGACCGCGCCGCTTCAGTGAGTCGCCACGCGAGTCCGCAGCAGCGCATCCACCGCCTGCTGCCACTCCGCCGAACCTGGCGCCGCCTGCGGCGCTTCCTGACCGAGCTTGGTATTCACCGCCTGATTCCACGCCGGGGTCTCGGGCCGGGGGCCGTGCCCGTCATCACTGACCGCCAGCGTCCTGTCGACCCAGGCATACCATTCGGGCGAGCCCAGCGCCGCGTTGGCCGGGGCTGTCTTGCCGGGAGCGGGCGTGCCGTCCGACGGGGCGGAGGCTGCGGCCGAGGACGTCGCGGATGCGGGAGCACCGGACGCCGCCTCCGGCGAAGACGGCGAACAGGCGGCGATGATCAATGCCGCACTGAGTGGCACGATGGTGAGCAAAAAGCGCATGGGCAATGAAACCTTCGCGAATGCGTAGGGGGCCGATCGTAGCTAGGCCTTCCCGTCCGCCGGTTAAACGGCGGAGGGAACTCACGGCATTTGTTCAGTTTCGGATCATCGCCGAATCAGAACTTACCGGCGCGAAAATCGGCGATCGCCTCGTGAATCTGTGCCGGCGTATTCATGACGAACGGGCCGTAGCGGGCAACCGGCTCGTCCAGCGGCCGCCCCGCCACGAGAAGGACACGCGCGGCTTCACCGGCGGCGAAGCTGACCGTATCTCCCTTCGAGAGCACGGCCAGTTCGCTGCGCGCCAGCGGCCCGCCCGCGACCGTCGCCGAGGTGCCGTCGAAAACGTAGGCGAACGCACTGTGCCCCTCGGGGAGGCTGAGATCGAAACGGGCGCCTGCGTCGAGGGCGATGTCCAGATAGACCGGCTGGGTGGCGATGCCCGATACGGGTCCCGTCGCGCCAGCCAGTTCACCGGCGACCACGCGAACCGTCACGCCATCGGCAGGTTGCACGACCGGAATGTCGCCGGGCGGAATGTCCTGGTAACGCGGGGCGATCATCTTGTCCGAGGCGGGCAGGTTCACCCACAGCTGGAAGCCCCACATGAGGCCGGCTTCCTGCTGCGGCATCTCGGAGTGAATCAGGCCACTACCGGCGGTCATCCACTGGACGCTGCCGGGACCGAGGTCACCCCGATTGCCCTTGTTGTCGCCATGCTGCATGCGACCGGCGAGCATGTACGTCACGGTTTCGAAGCCGCGATGCGGGTGGTCCGGGAAGCCTTCGATGTAGTCGCCCGCCTGATCCGAGCGAAATTCATCCAGCAGCAGGAACGGGTCGAGCATGTCGAGGGCCGGCTGGCCAATGACACGCTTCAGCTTCACGCCGGCGCCGTCGGCGGTATCCATGCCGCGCACGCGGCGGACGATGATTCGTTGGGTCATGACGGTGCTCCGGATTCGGTCGCTACAAGATGCCGGTATTCGCACGGGAGACCAAGTCGTCTGACAAGAACGGACTGTTCCGCGAATGGCTGCACTGCCGCACGGATCGCCGTCAGGACCGGTGATGCGCTCAGTGCACCCAGTGTCCGGAACGCTGCCGCGGCGGACCGTCTTCGTTCTCGCCGCGCGGGCGGGTCATCGCCTTGAGCTCGTCTTCGGTCGGGCCGTTGGTCCGCCAGTACTCACCGACGGCATTGAGCACCTCGGGCAGCTGACCCAGGCATTCGTCGTATTCGTCGTCGGTCAGTTTCTCGAACTCCGCATCCGCCTGCAGCACGCCCTCATCGACCGCCAGGGCCATGATCGGTCCCAGCAGCTGCATCAGATTCGCGTCTTCCGCCAGGCGGTTTTCCCAGAGCTGCGCACGCATGTCGATGCCGCGGCTGAAACCTTCGCACCAGCCAGCCGCCGACAGCATCGGGCCATCCTCGGTGTCGATTTCACCGAGAATCGGCTCGTAGGCGTCGACGTCGAGCTCGGCGCTGATCGAATCGTTGAGCTTGGCGAGCAGGGCGAGCACGGCATTGCCTTCGTCTTCGTCCTCGAAGGCGTCGTGCAGCACTTCGTGCAGCCATTCCTCGGGCTTGACCTCGAGCGGACCGACCGCGATCGCCGACAACAGGCCATGGACGCCGTCGAGCATCAGATCGCCGTCGTTGCCGTGGGCGCGCAGATAGATGTCGAGTTTTTCGAGCTCGGCGTCATCCAGCGAGCTCGGCCATTCGGACTTGGGTGTGTTCAAAGCTTCAACTCCAGCGCGACGGGCGCGTGGTCGGACGGCTGTTCCCACGTGCGCGGTGCCTTGTCGATGATCGACGAGGTCGCCAGGGATTTGAGCGCATCACTGATCAAGATGAGGTCGATCCGCAGACCGAGGTTGCGGCGGAATCCCGCCTGGCGGTAATCCCACCAGCTGAAAAGGCCGGCATCTTCGTTGAAAAGACGGAAACTGTCGTGAAGACCGACGTCCAGCAGCGCCTGCATGGCGGCGCGTTCCGGCGGCGAGCAGAAGATGTCCTCGCCCCATGCCACGGGATCGTAGACGTCGCGATCGTCGCGGCAGATGTTGAAATCGCCGAGAACGACCAGCTTCTCGTGCCTGGCGCGCTCGGCCTCGAGGAAATCACGTACCCGCGCCAGCCAGTGCAGCTTGTAGGTGTACTTCTCGTCACCCAGCGCTTTGCCGTTGACCACATACAGGTTCACGACGCGGATGTCGCCGACGGTAGCCGCCAGGATCCGGCGCTGCGGATCGTCCAGACCGTCGATGTCGGTGACGACATCGGTCAGCTCCTCTCGGGCGAGGATGGCGACGCCGTTATAGGTCTTCTGCCCGGAGAACACCGAGCGATAGCCCATCGCGGCGATTTCGTCCGCCGGGAACTTGTCGTCGGTGAGCTTGGTTTCCTGCAACGCCAGTATGTCGGGCCGCGCCTCCCCCAGCCATTGCTGGACATGGGGCAGGCGGACCTTGAGCGAGTTGACGTTCCACGACGCGATCTTCATCGCGCCATTGTAAAGGAAAGCCGCGCGCGGCTAGGGCGGTGGACGCCAGCTCCCGCCGGGACTTCAGGCCAGGCCGTAGCTCTTCAGCAGAGCGTCGGGCTGAGGTTCCCGGCCGCGGAACGCCGTGAACGACGCCAGCGCCGGCCGGGTCGAGCCGACCGCCAGCACTTCCTTGCGGAACCGCTCGCCGGTCGCCCGGTCGAGCACGCCAGCTTCCTCAAAGGGCTCGAACGCGTCGGCGGACAGGACCTCGGCCCACAGGTAGCTGTAGTACCCGGCCGAATAGCCGCCGGCGAAGACGTGGGTGAAGGCGTGCGGAAAACGCTGCCAGGCCGGCGGATGCAGCACGGCCACTTCATGCCGAACTTTCTCCAGCACGTCCATCGGACGGGCGCCGACGGCCGGGTCGTATTCCAGATGCAGCAGGAAATCGAACAGGCCGAACTCCAGCTGCCGGACCAGGAACAAGCCGGCGTGGAAGTGGCGCGCGTCGAGCATCCGCTGGTACAGCTCATCCGGAAGCGGCTCGCCCGTCTCGTAATGGCGGGCGAATTCGCGCAGGGCCTGACGATCCCAGGCGAAGTTTTCCATGAACTGACTGGGCAGTTCCACGGCATCCCATTCCACGCCCTCGATGCCGCTGATGGACGGAATATCCACCTCGGTCAGCATGTGATGCAGACCGTGGCCGAACTCGTGGAAGAGGGTGAGCACGTCGTCGTGGGTGAGCAGCGCCGGCGCGCCGTCGGTCGGCGGCGGGAAGTTGCAGGTCAGGTAGGCGATCGGCAGCTGCAGCTGCTCGCCGTCGCGGAAACGCGAGGCTGCCACGTCCATCCAGGCGCCGCCGCGCTTGCCCGAGCGCGCGTACATGTCGAGGTAGGCACCGGCGAATACGCTGCCGTCGGCATTGACCACGTCGTAGTACTTCACATCCCTGTTCCACGTGTCCACGTCGTCGCGCGGCACGAAGCGGACGCCGTACAGACGCTCCACCACCATGAACAGGCCGTCGATGGCTGCGGAGGCCGGGAAGTACGGCTTGATCTGTTCCTCGTCCAGCGCATAACGCTGCTGGCGCAGGCGCTCGGCGGCGAAGCCGACGTCCCACGGCTCGAGGTTGTCGATCTTCAGTGTTTCGGAGGCGAAGTGGCGGAGCTCTTCCAGTTCCTTCTTCGCGACCGGCCTGGCCCGCGCGGCGAGGTCGCGCAGGAAGCGAAGCACGACCTCGGGCGAGGTGGCCATCTTGGTCGCCAGCGATTCTTCGGCGGCGTTGGCAAAGCCGAGCAGCTGGGCGGCCTCGTGGCGCAGCGCGACGATCTTCTCGATGCGCCCGGAGTTGTCGAACTTGCCCTTGTCCGGGCCCTGGTCCGAGGCGCGGGTCTGGTAGGCGTAGTAGACGGCCTCACGCAGATCGCGGTTTTCGGCGTAGGTCAGCACGGCCTGCACGCTGGGCTGTTTCAGGGTGACGAGGTAGCCGTCGAGTTTTTCTTCCCGTGCGTATTCGCGCAGCACCGCACGGCCCGACGCCGGGATACCGGCCAGGTCGCGTTCGTCGGTGATGTGCTTGTGCCAGGCCTCGGAGGCATCGAGCACGGCGTTGGAAAACTCGGTGGTCAGCCGCGACAGCTCGACGCCGATCTCGCGGAAACGGGTGCGCGCAGGCTCTTCGAGCGCGACGCCGGACAGGCGGAAATCGCGCAGCGCGTGCTCGACGGCCGCGCGCTCGGCCACCGGCAGCTCCGCGAAATCCGCACGGTCGGCCACGGCCTGCACGGCGGCGTAGAGGTCGCGGTTCTGGCCGACTTCCATGCCATGCTCGGTGAGCTTTTCTTCCGCGGCGCCATGCGCCTTGCGCAGCGCTTCGGAGTCGGCGACGGAGTGCAGGTGACTGACGGGCGACCATGCGCGCGACATGGTCTGGTCGAGGCGCTCCTGGGCCAGGATCACGTGCTCGAAGTCGCGCGGCGCATCGGCCGCCGCGATGGCATCGATAGCGGCACGTTCGGCGGCGATCAGGCTGTCGATGGCCGGCTCGACATGTTCCGGACGGATGGCCGAGAACGTCGTCAGGCCGTTCGGATCAAGAAGCGGGTTGGTGCTGGTATCCATGGTCGATCTCCTCTCAGGCACCCAGCGTGGAGCCCTGAGGGAGGCAAATCAAGCGGCAGTGCGTCGCGCCGGACGCAACGTTCAGGGCCAGTCAGGCCAGGTAGTCGTCTTTCAGGCGCACATAGTTGGCGGCCGAGTAATAGAGCTGTTCGACCTGCTTGTCGCTCAGCACGCGGACCAGCTTGCCGGGATTGCCCAGCCAGAGTTCGCGCTCGCCCACGATCTTCCCCGGCGGGATGACCGTCCCCGCGCCGACGAAGCCGTATTTCTTCACGACCGCGCCGTCGAGCACGGTCGCGTGCATGCCGATCAGGCAGGCATCCTCGATGGTGCAGGCGTGGATGACCGCCCCATGGCCGATGGTGACGTCCTCACCGATGATCGTCGGGAAGCCGCCCGGGCTGTATGGGCCGTCGTGCGTGACGTGAATGATCGCGCCATCCTGCAGATTGCTGCGCGCACCGATGCTGACGTGGTGCACGTCACCGCGGGCCACCGCGCCGGGCCAGACCGAGACATCGTCGGCCAGTTCGACATCGCCGATAACCGTGGCGGCCGGGTCGACGTATACGCGGGCGCCAAGGCGGGGAAGGATGCCCTTGAAGGGCCGGATCGAGTGGGTCATAGCGCGATTCTAAACCCTCGCGCCATCGGCCCGCCCGGCCGGTTACATGAACGAGCCGCCGATGATCCGGCCTTCGCTGTCCAGCTTGGGGAAGTAACGGCTGTTGTTCTGGCGCATTTCCCGGGTGCTCATCATGTCCGGAGTGACCAGCGTGACATCGGGATAGGCCGCGTGGAACTGCGCAGGCGTCGGCTTCGTGGCGATGAACTCGTCGAAGGCTTTCATGTCGGTGACGAATCCGGCGACAGGTTTCGGCTGAGCGGCCGGAGCGGTCTGGCAGGCCACGAGGGCTGCGGCGCCGAGCACGGCGGTGAAAAAGAGAACAGCGAGACGATGCATTGGGCGAGGCTCCTTGCCTGGGGGAGCGTGGATTATGCCGCCGGAGGGTGCGACGGTTCATGAATCCCGTCGCACCTCCATCGATCGGTCAACCGTTGCGGCGGCGGATCTGCTCGGCCCTGGCCTCATCCTCGGCCGTGATCACCTGCTGCTGGGCATCGAGCTTGGCGCCCAGAATGATCAGGGTGTAGTTCGTCGGATCGTAGTCGCGAAGCAACGCGATCTCGCGACGTGCGTCTTCCAGGTCACGACGGTTGATCTGCCGCTCGATTTCCCTGGAGGCAAACGGCAGCGTCTCACGCAGCGCGTCCTGCGCGGTGGCATTGTTCGCTTCCAGCTGCAGCACGCTGAGGTAGTACTCGTAGGCATTGTTGCCCTGAGGGGCGATCAGCCTTCCTTCGCGCGTGGCGTCACGAGCGAGCCCCAGCAGGATGTCGACGCCCGACGGGTCGCTGCCCGCGTTCGCGGGAGCGGCCGCTGCGAGATCGGCCAGGCTGGCTTCGGCCGTGGCGGTCGTACGCTGGTGCAAAATGACCGCGGCTGTACCGGCGAGGGCCGCAGCCGCGATGACCATGGTGATGATCGCGCGGCGGGGAACCGCGGCGATGTTTGGCTTGGACATGGGGAGATCCGGGGGAACCGCCCGCGACCAGGCCGGCCCCCTGTCGGACGGCCCCGGCGGGCGGGACATGTTCCCGCCGCATTGTTGCAATTCCGCTACGGTGGGCCTCGAGAAACCGATGCAAGGATGGTTTTGATCAATCCCCGTTCCACCGGCCGCGCTTGAATGGCCGCACCTCCAGGAAAGGAACGCCGCCATGATCCTGCTGCTTGCCCTGCTCATCGGCGTTATCGCCGGTCTCCGCGCCATGATGGCCCCGGCTGCCGTTGCCTTCGCGGCGCGCTTCGGCGGCCTGGCGCTGACCGGCACGCCGCTCGCCTTCATGGGTTACGCCTGGACACCCTGGATCTTCGGTATCGCGGCGCTCGGTGAACTGGTCACCGACCAGCTACCGAAGACGCCCAGCCGCAAGGTTCCGCCGCAGTTCGGCGCCCGGATCGTGCTGGGCGGGCTCTCCGGCGGCTGTATCGGCGCGGCTCACGCCATGCTGACAGGCGGCATCGTCGCGGGCGTCGCCGGTGCCGTCATCGGCACGCTCGGCGGCTCGGCGGTACGCGCGAAAATGGCCGCCGCTTTCCGCAGCGATCGCCCCGCCGCCCTCATCGAGGACGCCGTGGCGATCGTGCTGGCGGTCGCGGTGGTCTGCGCCGCCTGAGACCAGACCGGTCAGAACTGCGCGTTGAGGTTCACGAAGTACTGCCTCGGCGCGCCGGCCATCAAGGTCTGGTTGTAGCCGTCCGGGTCGGAGGCGACATAGCCGTTGGTACCGGTGGAGGCGAAGTAGCGCTTGTCGAACAGGTTGGTGACGTTGGCACCGATGCTCAGCGCCTTGAACACCGAGACCGCACCGAAGTCGTACGCGATACCGGCGTTGGCCACCCAGTACGACGGCACGGCCGAGTCATTCGTATAGGTGATGTAACGCCGGCCCGTGTACTTGGCTTCGAGGTTGGCGCGCCAGCCGGAGAACTCGTAGTTGACCGAGCTGGAGAACATCGTCTTCGGTACGCCGACCACGTACTTGTCCGCCGTCGCGACGGTACCGGCGTTCTGGTAGTCGTCCTGGTACTTCGAGTTGTTGTACGAGAGCGAGTTGAGCCAGCTCAGGCCGCTGACCGGCTTCCACAGAAAGGCGAGGTCGGCGCCCTTGCTCTTCACGTCACCGACGTTGTTGAGCGAGGAGGCGCAGGTGACCACGGCCGGGCACGGCGTGGTGACGAGCAGTCGGTTTTCGAAACGCGTATAGAAAAGGCCAAGCGATGCCTCGAAAGTTTCGCCGTGTGCGCGGTAACCGACCTGCCAGGTCTGCGACTCTTCCGGCTTCAGCTGGCTCTTCGCTGCATCGAACGACGCCTGCGACGTGCTGAAGGGCGTGATGCCGAACGCGGCGATGTTCTTCGCGTACGAACCATAGATGTCCTGATTGGCGTCGAGCTTATAGTCGACACCAGCCTGCGGCAGGAAGCCCTTGCTCGCCTTCATCTGCCCTTGCGCGAACGCGGTGGTCGGCACGAGCGAGGTGGCGTCGGTTGTCACGCGCAGCGACTTCGCGCCGACGTTGATCGTCAGGGCGTCGTCGAGAAGATGGATCGTGTCCTCCGCATAACCCATGCGGGTCCTGGTCTCGTAATGCTGCAGGAACGCGCGCAGGAACGGCGACTGGTCGTTGTACACGGTATAGAGCGAGGTGTACTGGCCGCTGAGGGTGAAGAAGTTGCGCTCCTGGTTGGTGTTGGCGTTTTCACCCCACACGCCGACTTCGATGTCGTTGTTGCCCAGCGAGAACTTCAGTGCCGAGGTCAGGCCGTAGCGATCGAGGCCGTAGTCGGTGGTGCGCATCGAGATCGGCACGGTAGGCGAGGACGCCTGGTACGGCGTGGCCCACTGACCTTCGCCACGATCGGCGTGATAGTAACCCGTCGTATCGAGTGTGACGCCGCCGCCCAGATTGAACGAACCGGACAGCCCGGCGAGGGTGTCACGACGGATACCGCCACCGGCGTAATACGTGGCGTCGCCCTTGTCGTAGTCGGCCGGCAGCGCATTGAGCGAGGCGGGATACGCGCCGTTGCCGTTCAGCGCATTGGCGATACCGACCGCCGTATTCCAGTCCGGCTGCAGATAGTCCCAGTTCCAGCCCAGCGCCTTCTGGCTGGTCAGGGACAGATCCATGTAGTCGTATTCCTTGCGTTTGCTGCTGTCGACGAACAGGCTCACGCGGTTGCCGTCACCCCACTGGTACAACGCCTTG
Source organism: Luteibacter sp. 1214 (assembly GCF_031455395.1). Classification (NCBI taxonomy): domain Bacteria; kingdom Pseudomonadati; phylum Pseudomonadota; class Gammaproteobacteria; order Lysobacterales; family Rhodanobacteraceae; genus Luteibacter; species Luteibacter sp. 1214. The sequence goes on along the minus strand of NZ_JAVDSQ010000010.1, from coordinate 23,499 downwards.
AGATTCGCCTGGTTCGACTTCTGATCGCCATAGCCCTTCCACTTGTCGGTATCGGCGTGGTCGAACGACACGTACATCGAGAAGCCGTGGTAGTCACCGCTGTCCGCACGCACGAAGGTGCGCCTGGTGGAGTCGGAACCCATGACCTGATTGAAGCGCACGCTCGGTTTCATATCCGGGTCGGCGGAATAGAACTGCACGGTGCCACCGAGGTTGGTGTTGGAGGCGGTGCCCAGCGCACCCGCGCCCTGCGCCAGTTCCACCGTCGCCAGGTTCTCCGAGGTGATCGCGCGGGTGACCTGCAGACCGTCGGTCACGCCATAACCCATGGTGCCCAGCGGAATGCCGTCGAGGGTGAAGCCCAGTCGCGACTGGTCGAAGCCGTGCAGCGTGATCTGCGTGGACCACTCGTAGGCGCCCCAGGGATCGGCGGACTGGAACTGCACGCCCGGCAGTTTATCCAGTGCTTTCAACGCGCTGGTGCCCGGCGTCTGCTGACGCACGATCTCGTCGATGCCGATGCTCTGAACCTGGCGCGTTTCGCCCGGTGCGATGACCGAGACGGCTTCGAGCTGCTTGGGATCCTTGTTCGTGGCTGCCGACGTGTCGGCGGCGGGGCTGCCCTTGTCGTCATCAGAAGCGTGGACGAAGCCGGCGTGCAGCGAAAGTGCAAGCGCTGTGGCAAGTGCGGTACGACGAAGCGAAGCACGTGCGAACGTCATCGGTGGGTCCCTGGAGGAATAAACCGATGAGACTCATGGCTGCGCATGTAACGTCGTTTACTCGCAGATGACGGCTGGTTGACGGTCGACGAATATGTGACCGTGTCGACCGACGCAGGATCTTTCGATCTTCGCGCGGACGTTTAGCCGTCCGTGCCCTTTCAAGGTGCCATCCATCCGGGGCGATGACATGGAGACCTGAACCCGCTACCTTCGGGTATCGCCTTCCCCAGCGCGGAGTTCCTGCCCCATGATCGACTGGGCCGCCATCGCCACTGTCTTCTCCGTCTACGCGGTGGGCGTGGTCATCCCGGGACCGAACTTCGTCGCAGTGGCGCACAAGGCGGCCTCCACCAGTCATCGCGAGGCACTGGCCATGGTCGGCGGCGTGGTGGTGGTCAACCTGTTCTGGGCCAGCTGCGCGATTCTCGGCATCGGCATCGTGTTCGCCACCTTCCCGTGGATCGCCCTGGCGGTGAAGGTCACGGGTGCCGCTTACCTCATCTGGTTCGGTGGACGCCTGCTGGTCAAGGCGGGCGGCGCGGGCACCGCGGTCATGCAGCTGGAGAGGGGCAGCTATCTGCAATCCTTCCGCGCCGGCTTCGCGACCAATATCGCGAATCCGAAATCGATGGCGTTCTATGCGGCCGTGTTCGCATCGGCGGCACCGAAGCATGTGTCGTTGCCGACTTTCATCGGCATGATCGCCACAGTCGCGGTGGTTGCCTCGCTCTGGTACGGCTTCGTCGCAGTGGTGTTCGCCACCCCTAGCGTGGCCGTCCGCTACCGCCGCGGCAAGGCGTGGATCGACCGGATCTGTGGATCGGTCATCGTCGCGCTGGGGATTCGCCAACTGGTTCGCTGAAGACATCCGGCCATACGGCCAGCCTAGGCTCGACCCAAGCAGGAGAATCCGATGAGCGCCATCACCCGTCTTCTTTGGCCCGCCCTCGCGCTGGCGATGCTGGCGGGGTGCGCTACTGCGCCGCCGGCGCCTGTCACCGCGACGACTTGGGTGAAGCCGATCCAGGTGTCTTGCCAGACGGATGCGATGAGCGAACAACCGTGCATCACTCAGGCTCGGCAGCAATGCGCTGACCCGGCCGTCAATACGATCCAGCTGGTGCTGGCAAGGCCCGCGACGGCAGCCGTCGACCAGTATCAAAAGGAGATCTACGACTACCAGGCGACGTACACGTGTGACGGACAGGGCGTGGCTTCGGCCGAGTGAGCTGAACCACAGGCCTCAGTGCCGCGCTTAGCCAAACGCTCTCATCGAACGGGGCCTGACGCTCGGACTCCGGCCCAGGAATGTGTAAGATTCGGTTCTAAGCAATGTCACCGGAGGATGTCGAGTGTCTTTTATGCGATGGACTGTAGCTTTATCTCTCCTGTTTTTCGCCGTCCCCGCATCCGCTGCCGGCTTCGATTGCGCTAAAGCCTCATCGCAAGCCGAGCACCTTGTGTGCTCCAGCCCCGATCTGTCAGCCCTCGATTCCAAGATGTCCGAGGCTTACAAGGACGCTTTCAATGCTGCCGAGGAAACCAGCAAACCTCGGCTGTTGATCGAGCAACGTCATTGGATCCGTTACGTTCGCGATGTGTGTGAGACGAACGATTGCCTCGATTCTGCATACAAGCGACGGGTTGACCTTTTAGCGAAAAATAGTCGCGTGATTTTCAATAGCGCAGCGTGCGACATACCTGATGGAAAGTCGTGCCGAAGTGTAGTGACGTTCCGCGATTCTGCGGCGAGAATTGAATCTTTCAATCAGTCGCTTAAGAAGCAGCGAAGTGAGGGAGTCATCTTAGGCTGTGACCGGCTGATCGACCTACCCGTGGGCTTCAAGGATTCGAATCATACGTTTGGCGCCTTCTGCACATTGAAAGAGGGAGGGGCGCGACGACCCGTGAAGATTTGCAACGATGACATGAATGGGCGTTTTGCCATGGAACCTGTCGTGACGGGATCCAACGATGAGCTCCGAGAGTTCACCGACAATAAGTGCTACGGCGGTTAATAGTCGACATACAAGGAGAGTTGTATATGACGGAGATGACATCGGACCAGCTTCGCCAGCTGCTGTATAAAACCGAGACGGATAACAATCCCGCGACACTGAATACTTTCAGCTATGCGGGTACAGGGTCGAGTACATATTCATTCGGGCTGTTGCAGTTCGACGTGGGCTCGAATCACGGTAATGTACAAGGGTTCCTTAAACAGAACGGATTTTCCGATAGCCAGGTTGCAGATCTGTCTCAGCAGGGCGGGTTGAGCCATGCGAAGCGGGCTGAGCTGGACGCGCAGTTGGCTCGCGTGCCCCAAGCGGCGCTTGATGAGTTTACGAACCGGCAACTGGATGACGCCGTCTCGCGTATCGGCCAAGTAGTGGAACGGATCAGCGCGAGGAACCCTGAGGTGGGCGCAGCCATTGCCGCGAGCCCGGAACTCCAGCTGGCGCTGGCCGACTATGACAACCAATATGGGATAGACAACGTCGGCTCACCCCGAACTGCGCCGAATACGATGCTTGCTTACCTTGAAGGCCACGCTGTCAATATGCCGGGTGGGTCTCTGCAGCTTCAAGGGAACACAGTCACCCGCAGCGATATAAAGGAATTCGTTGCTGCAACAGGTTACGCGACATCCAACAAGATGGCGGCTGACGGGCGCGCCAGTCGCCTCACACAGGGCCTCGAAAGCCTGGGGGTGTCCTCGACGCCTGATCCAAACCATCCGTCACCGCGCCTTGGCGCCACCGTTCCGCATGGCAACCATGCAAAACCCGACCACGATGCATCTGCTCATACTCGCGAGCTTCAGGAGACGCTGAATCGGCTTGGCTATACGGATGCCGACGGTCAGCCGTTGACTGCGGATGGTCATTTGGGACCCGCGACGCGTGCTGCAGTGCAGTCTTTTCAGCGCGCGTCTAATCTTTCGGACGATGGCGTCGCCGGTCCGCAGACGCTAAGGGCGCTGTCAGAGCAAGCGGCGGCGCATGATGCCTCGGCTAGGCGTGGTGACGTCGGGTCGCAGCACGGTGCGTGTCGGCTGGATGACCCCGCTCACCCGGACAATGGACTGTTCACCAGCACGCTTGGCTTGGTACATGACCTTGATCGCCGTCACGGCAGAGAGCCTGATGAGCGTAGCGCGAATGCCGCCGGAGCTTTGGTTGTGTGTGCGAGGAATGATGGCCTTCGCCGAATCGATCAGGTTGAACTCAGCGACGATGCCAGCCTAATTTGGGCCGTGGAGCGACCTCCCGGCATCCGAGATCATTTTTTCGACAGACATACCAGCGTTCCGACCGTGCAGGCGTTGAACACGCCTGTGGAATTGAGTGCGGAGAGATGGCCAGCGGCTATGGGCCAGTTTAATTCTTTACAGCAACAACAGACTCAAGAGCGCCAGCAGCAGGCCGATCTCCAGCAGTCCAACGCTGGTCAGGTGCGACAACAGGGCCCCTGACGCTGCCGTTTAAGGGCTTGTCGAGCGTTCGAGCTCGTCAAGCCAAGCGACCGCGTAATCCCGGTTCGAGCCGCACATTGCCGGTTCGGGATGCAGTTGACCGCAGACGTCCGGTCGGTCCGATCGTCCGAATATCGCGCAGCGATTGTCATCGGTCAGCTGGATACAGCGCACCCCCGCCGGCTTGCCGTTCGGCATGCCGGGGATGGGTGAGCTGATAGACGGGGCGATACAGCAAGCCCCGCAGCCAGCGCGGCAGGACAAGGCCACGATCAGAACCGCTGGCGAAGCAGCTTATAGACCGGGTCCGTATCCGGCCGCTGGCCATGCCAGCGCTCGAACGCGTCGGCGGCCTGCTCGATCAGCATGCCCAGACCATCGCGGAAGTACCGCGCGCCGGCGGCCGTCGCCCAGCCCTTGAAGCTCGCCGCGGCGGCGCCGTAGCACAGGTCATAGCAGGTGCTGTGGTCCTGCAGGATCGACATCGGCAGGTCGAAGGTGCCACCGGTGACGCCGATGGAGGTGGCGTTGACGACCAGATCGAAGCACTCGCCGTCGAGGCCGTCCCAGTAACGGGTATGGCAGCGGGCAGGCTCGCCGATAGCGTCGGCGATGGCGTCGGCGCGCTCGGGCGTGCGGTTGACGATGGTCAGCGTCTGCGCGCCGGCGTCCATCAGGGCCCAGGCCACGGCTTTGGCCGCGCCGCCGGCACCCAGTAGCAGGGCGTCATGGCCGCGCAGATCGAGCGAGTGGCGCTCGGTGACGTCGCGGACGAATCCGCTGCCGTCGGTGCTGTGTGCCTGAATCTTGCCGCCGACCAGCGCGGTGAGGGTGTTGACCGCACCCGCGCGGGCGGCGGCGTCGGTGCGCTCGGTGGCCAGCGCGAAAGCCGCTTCCTTGTGGGGAAGCGTCACGTTGGCGCCCAGGCCACCTTCAGCGAAGAACCGGCGGACGGCTTCTTCGAATTCGGCGGGCGCGGCATCGATGGCCTCGTAGCTGAGCTGGATGCCCAGCTGCCCGGCGAAGGCGGCATGGATCTGCGGGGACAGCGAATGCGCGATCGGGTGACCGAAGACGGCGTAACGGTGCGCTTCAGCGCTCATGGAGGCTCCTGGCTCTCGATCCGGACTCACGATCCGTGCGCGGATTCTAGCAACGGCTACTGGAATCCGGGCTTGCCCGCGTCTTCGGGACGTTGCGGAACCTTACGCATCTGCTCCACCGGGAAACCCTGCGCCCGCGCTTGCTCGAGCAGACGCTGATACGACGCGTCGTCCAGGGTCCGGTCCTTCGACATGATCCACAGCAGCTTCCGCGAAGGCAGGCCGACCATGGTCACCCGGTAATCGGGGTCGAGGGCCAGGATCGTGTAGTCGGAGCGGAACGGCCAGAGCAGCTGGACCTTCCAGCGGGCGGTGTCCTTCGGATCGGGCAGCCATGCCTTGCCGTGCCAGATCTTCTCGGGCTTATCGAAGCCCTTCCGGTAGTGGTAGAGGTTGTCGATGGTCCCGTCCGGCTTCAGCCGGTACTCGTCGGCGGTGGCGACCTTGCCGCGCTCGGCGAAGTTGGGAATGTTGCCGATGACGTACCAGGTGCCCATGTAACGGGGCAGGTCGACGTGATCGACGGCCTGGAGGGGCGCGTCGGCCGCGCAGGAGGCAGTCGCCATGCCGGCCACCACGAGTAACGTCATCGGGATTCGTTTCATGGGGCTAGCTTCCGCCGGTCGGCATCAACGGCGGGTCAACGGGTCGCGGATTTTGAGACGCGGGGCGCCTAGCCTCCACCTCGACACCTCGTCTTCCGGAATGCCGCCATGAACGACACGCTCTCGCCCCGCCGTATCCGTGCACTGATCGCCATGGTCTGGCTGGCCCTTGGCACCCTGGTGCTGCTGGTCACCCCGTTGTCGGGGCATAGCGAGACACTGGGCTGGACGCCGGTGTTCTGGTTGCTGCTGGCGCCGGCCAGCGTGCTGGTGGCGATGAAGCCGGGGTTGCCGGTGTCGTTGCTGGTGGCCCTGTTTCGGCGGTGATCCGCCTCAGGTCGGGATACCCAGCCGCTTCAGCTCCAGCCGGCGCAGGAACTCCTGCATGATCCGCAGGTACAGGTCCTCGCCCAGGTAGGCATCCTCGACGCCCGCATCGATCGACGGGTTGTCGTTGACCTCGATCACCACCGGCTTGTCGCCTACCTGCTTCAGGTCGACCCCGTAGAGACCGTCGCCAATGGTCTGCGTCGCCTTGAGCGCGAGCTTCACCACTTCCGGGGGCGCGTCACGCACGGGCACGGTCCGAAATCCGCCCGACTTGGCCGTGCCCTTGGCGCCGTGGTTGTAGATCTGCCAGTGGCCACGCGACATGTAGTACTGGCACGCATAAAGCGGTTCGTGATTGAGTACGCCGATACGCCAGTCGTATTCGGTGTACAGGTATTCCTGCGCGATCAGCAGCGCACTGTGCGAGAACAGTTCGCCCGCGGCTTTTTCCAGAGCCTCGCGTGTCTCGACCTTGACGACACCACGCGAAAACGACCCATCGGGAATCTTGAGCACGATCGGCAGGCCGAGGCGATCGGGTAGCTCGTGCAGACGCCTGGCATCGTCGCGGTAGATGATCTCGGTCGCCGGTGTCGCCAGCTTGCGCGCCACCATCAGGTCGTTGAGGAAGATCTTGTTCGTGCAGCGCAGGATCGACGTCGGATCGTCCATCACCACCATGCCTTCCTTCTCCGCACGATGCGCGAAACGATAGGTATGGTTGTCGCTCGCCGTGGTTTCACGAATGAAAAGGCCGTCGTATTCGGCCAGACGCTGGTAATCGTTCTTGCCGATCGGGTCCACCTCGATCCCGAGGTGTTTACCCGCTTCGATGAAGTGCTTCAGCGCCTTCTTGTTCGACGGCGGCATCGTTTCGTTCGGATCGACCAGCATCGCGATGTCGTAGCGGAAACGACGACGCGCACGCGGCTTGCGCCAGAGTTTCTTCGAAAACTTGTCCAGCGCCTGCGCGAAAGCGTCTTCCTGCGCATCGTCCAGCGTGTGCAGGCCGACCGGCTTGATCGCCGATACCTGCCACACCCGCTCGCGCTCGAATTCGATGCGCATCAGCGGGCAGGGGAACATCTCGAACAGCTGCCTCGCAAGATCCTGCAGATCCGGATAGGCCGTCTCGCCGAAATAGACGAGCACGCCGAAGTCGGTCGTGTCACGGCCACCGGCAGGCAGGAAGTTGGACAGCTTCTGGTTGAGATCGTCGATGTCCAGGCCGTACAGCGAACGACGGCGAAGATCGTTCACCGTGCGCACCGAGGGAATGACCTTGTGACCGCGCGCTTCGGCCAGCAGCGACACGTAATAGCCCGTGCCCAGATACTTGTAGCTGCGACAGAGGTTGATGACGTGGGTGCGTTCGTCGTCGCCGCCGACGGGCTCGCGCAGATAGTCCATGGCGCTGACCACATTCGCGGACGGGTAATACGAGCCCCAGTCCGAGGCTTTCTCCACGACGATGACGAGCCGGCTCATGAGACCTCGACAGACGACGAATGCCTCGTACCGACTCCACCGGGAGTCGTTCGCTTCGTCGGTGCCGCAGTGTGTGCCGCGATGTCGCGACGCACAAGGCGTCCTCCGACGTTCGCCTGAACGAATTCATGAAAAAGTCATTGATCCGCCGGACCCCGAGGTCTACAGTGCCGCGCTTGCCGTTTCCCCCTCCTTCCAGCGCCGGAGTCCCCAAGCGCATGCGTCCACCCCCGGTTACCGCCGCGGTGCGCGTTCGACGCGCCGAAGTCAGCGATCTCGACGATCTGGTCGCGCTCGAAGAATCGAGTTTCACGCAGGATCGTCTGAGTCGCGCCCAGTACCGCAAGCACCTGGATTCCGAAACCGCCCTGGTGCTCGTCGCCAGCGCCAACCATCGCCGGTTCCTCGGTACCGCCGTGGTGTTCTTCCGCAAGGCCACCACCATCGCCCGCCTCTATTCGCTGGCGACCACGCCCCAGGCACAGGGCAAGGGTGTGGGTTCCGCGCTGGTCGAAACCTGCGAGGATGCCGCACGGTCACGTGGTTGCCGGGCACTGCGCCTCGAAGTCCGCAAGGACAACGCGGTCGCCATCCGCCTCTACGAGCGTCTCGGTTACCAGCGGATCGGCGAGTACGCGGCGTATTACGCCGATGGCGCGGACGCGCTTCGCTTCGAAAAGGCGCTTTGACCGGAGCCGGGGCTATACTGGCCGCCGTTTTCGGGGAATCGCCCATGCGCCGACTTATCCTCCCGCTTGCCCTCGTCGCTGCCTCCGTCGCCGGCCTGTCCGGTTGCGGCCAGAAGGGCAATCTGTATTTTCCGCCGCCGCCCGCCCCAGCCGGCACGGCCAAGCCGCAGGCCGGCGTGCAGCCCGCGCACGCCACCACGACGGCCGAGTCGCCGGCTTCGATCTCGACGACGTCGTCACCGTTCAACTCCGTCATTCACCAGTAAGTCGCCATGACGTCGCGCTTCACCAAGATGCATGGGATCGGCAACGATTTCGTGATCGTCGACTGGCGTGAAGACGCCGGCCGCGTGCCGAATGCGGCGCGTATCGCCGCGCTGGCCGATCGCCACACCGGCATCGGCTTCGATCAGCTGATCAGCATCGAGCCGCCGCGCGATCCGTCCTGCGCTTTCTACTACGGCATCTGGAACGCCGACGGCACGCCTTCGGGGCAGTGCGGTAACGGTGTCCGTTGTGTGGCCGCCTGGCTGTTCCGCGATGGTGTGATCGGGCGCGACACCGGCGTCCGATTGGAGAGCCCCTCCGGCCCGGTCACGGTCCGTGTGCTGGACGAAGGTCGCGTCGTGGTGGACATGGGCGAGCCTGACTTCGTGCCGTCGTCGATCCCGCTCGACCGCCCCGCCCATGCGACCTACACCGTCGAGCTTGATGGAGAAGACGTCAGCTTCGGCGCGGTTTCCATGGGCAACCCGCATGCGGTGGTCTTCGTCGACGATGTCTCGGACCCGCGCGTCGATCGCCTGGGGCCCTTGCTCACCGCCCATCCGGTGTTCCCCCAGGGTGCCAACGTCGGCTTCGCCCAGCGCCTCGGGCCCGACCGCATTCGCCTGCGCGTGCATGAACGGGGCAGCGGCTGGACGCAGGCCTGTGGCACGGGTGCCTGCGCAGCCGCCGCGGTAGCCCACGCGCTGGGCCTCGCCGGCACCGTCGTCGGCATCGACCTGCCCGGCGGCTCCCTGACCATCGAGTGGCAGGGCCCCGGCCATACACTCTGGATGACCGGCCCCGCCGCGTTCGTCTTCGAAGGCGAAGTGTGACGCCAGCCCGCTAAAGCGGCACACTGCGACCGGCACCCGCAGGAGCGCGCCCCGCGCGCGATGCTCTACCCAGCACCAACCGAGGAAGTACCCATGACCGACTCCGCGATCGACGGCGACATCAAACCAGCCACCGTCGCGTCCTACCTGCGGCGGCATCCGGACTTCCTCGCCGACTACCCCGATCTCGCCGACGCGCTGACGCTGCCGAGCAGCAACGGGCCGGCCACCTCGCTGGCCGTACGCCAGCTGCGCGGCCTGCGCGAGACGAACGCCGAGCTGGAGCGCCGCCTCAAGGACCTCACCGGTATCGCCGGTGACAACGAAGCGCTGATGCGTCGCGTGCACGGCCTGATGCTGGCATTGCTCAGCTCACGCGACGTCGAGGAAACCGTACGCAACGTGGTCAGCCGGTTGACCGAGGACTTCCAGTCGGAACGCATTCGCCTCGTCTTCTTCGGTGACCTTGCGGGCCTGCCGGACGAGCCGTGGCTGCTGCGCGAACCGCGCGGTACGGCGGGCCTGCCGGAATTCGCTTCGTTTCTGGAACATGGCGACCCGGTGGCGGGCCGCCTTGCGCCGGACAAGCTGCACCGCCTGTTCGGCGACGCGGCACCCGACGTGCGCTCCGCCGCGTTGATGCGCGTGGGCCCGGACGCGCTCCTGGCCATCGGCAGCGCCGACGCGGACCGCTTCCATCCGGGCATGGGCACCTTGTTCCTCAACATGATTTCGACCACGGTCGGCTCGGCCATCGAACGGGCCCGGAAGGCGGCGTGACCCCGCGCGAGGCCGTCGAAGCCTTCCTTCGGCATTTCGAAGCCGAGCGTGTGCCATCGGCGCATACGCTTGCCGCGTACCGGCGCGACCTCGACAAGCTGATCGCTTATATGGATGCCGAGGGGCTGTCGTCGTTCGATGCCCTCACGCCCGACCGGCTTCGCACACTGATCGCACGGCTGCACCGGCCCTTGCCCGAGAAAGGTAACAAGCAGGCCAAGGGCCTGGAGCCCAACAGCCTGCAGCGGCTTCTTTCCGCGTTCCGCACGCTGTTTCGTTACCTCACCCGGGAAGGGCAGCTGGCCCACGACCCGGCGCTGGGCGTCCGCGGGCCGAAGGTCAGGCGCAAGCTTCCCGTCGTGCTGGACGCCGACGAGGCCAAGGAGCTGGTCGAAACCAACCTCGGCGGCTCGCTGGCCCCGCGCGACACCGCGATGATGGAGCTGTTCTATTCGAGCGGCCTGCGCCTGTCGGAACTCTGCGGCCTGCGCTGGGGCGACCTGGATCTCGAAGACGGGCAGGTGCGCGTGCTCGGCAAGGGCAACAAGACGCGCATCCTGCCGGTGGGCCGCTTTGCCGTCGCCGCGCTGAAGGCGCTCGCCGCGCTGGGTGAGGCGGGCCCGGAGCATCCCGTCTTCAAGGGCCGGGGCGGTGCCCCGATCGGGGCGAGGGCGGTCCAGCTTCGCCTGGCCAGGCTCTCCAGCGGGCAGGCCAAACGGGTTCACCCGCACATGCTCCGGCACAGCTTCGCCAGCCACATGCTCGAGTCCTCCGGCGACCTGCGCTCGGTGCAGGAGTTGCTCGGCCATGCGGACATCGCCACCACACAGATCTATACCCACCTCGATTTCCAGCATCTGGCCAGGGTCTACGACGCGGCGCATCCACGGGCGAAACGCAAAGGGTAGGAGCGCGCCATGCGCGCGAGCTCTTCACGCCTTGGGTCGGGCCCCCTGCGGCCCCACCTCTTGCCGACTCCCCCAAGGAACGCGCTATGGAACCGATGCACGCCACGACCATCGTCTGCGTCCGCCGCGACGGCAAGGTCGTCATCGGCAGTGACGGACAGGTCACCCTCGGCAACACCGTGATGAAGGCCAACGCCCGCAAGGTGCGCCGCCTCGGCAAGGGCGATGTCCTGGCCGGGTTCGCCGGCGCCACGGCTGACGCCTTCACCCTGTTCGAGCTGTTCGAGGAGAAGCTGGTCAAGCACGGCGGCAATCTCACCCGCTCCGCCGTCGAGATGGCCAAGGAATGGCGCACCGACCGTCGCCTCGGCCGGCTCGAAGCCATGCTGGCCGTGGCCGACAAGGAGGCGTCGCTGCTGATCTCCGGTAACGGCGACGTCCTCGAGCCCGAGCATGGCCTGATCGCCATTGGCTCCGGTGGCCCTTATGCGCAGTCGGCCGCGCTGGCCCTGATGGAAAACACTGAGCTGGATGCACGCACGATCGTCGAAAAAGCGCTCAAGATCGCTGGCGACATCTGCATTTATACGAACCACAACACATCGATCGAAGAGCTCTGAGGCCCATGTCCGAACTCACTCCCCGCGAGATCGTCAACGAGCTGGACCGGTTCATCATCGGCCAGAACGACGCCAAGCGCGCCGTCGCCATCGCCCTGCGCAACCGCTGGCGCCGCATGCAGCTGGAACCGGGCATGCGCGAAGAGGTGACCCCGAAGAACATCCTGATGATCGGCCCGACCGGCGTGGGCAAGACCGAAATCGCCCGTCGCCTGGCCACGCTGGCCAATGCGCCATTCGTGAAGGTCGAAGCCACCAAATTCACCGAAGTGGGCTATGTCGGTAAGGACGTGGAGTCGATCATCCGCGATCTGGCCGATGTCTCGTACAAGCTGGTGCGCGACCAGGCGAAGAGCCGTGTGCGCAGCCAGGCCGAGGACGCCGCCGAGGATCGCCTGCTCGACGCGCTGCTGCCGCGACGCCAGGCGGCATCCGGCTGGGACGACACCGGCTCCAACGTGACGGCCATCGACAGCGACACCCGGCAGAAGCTGCGCAAGCAGCTGCGCGAAGGCGCGCTGGACGACCGCGAGATCGAACTGGATTTCGCCATGAACGTCGGCGTCGAGATCATGACCCCACCGGGCATGGAAGAGATGAGCCAGCAGCTCGGCAAGATGTTCCAGAACCTGGGCGGCGCCAAGTCGCAGAAGCGCAAGCTCACCATCCGTGCCGCGCGTCCGCTGCTGGTCGAGGAAGAAGCCGGCAAGCTGCTCAACGACGAAGAACTGCGCAGCCGCGCCGTGGACATCGCCGAGCAGAACGGTATCGTCTTCATCGACGAGATCGACAAGGTGGCCCAGCGCTCCGAGTGGGGCGGCGCGGGCGTGAGCCGCGAAGGCGTACAGCGCGACCTGCTCCCGCTGGTGGAAGGCTCGACCGTCTCGACCAAGTACGGCGCGATCAAGACCGACCACATCCTGTTCATCGCCTCGGGCGCGTTCTCGCTGGCCAAGCCGTCGGATCTCATCCCGGAACTGCAGGGTCGCCTGCCGATCCGCGTCGAGCTGAGTGCCCTGTCGGTGGAGGATTTCAAGCGGATCCTGCGCGAGCCGAACAACGCGCTGACCAAGCAGTATGTTGCGCTGCTGCAAACCGAAGGCGTCACGCTGGAATTCACGGAGACCGGGGTCGATCGCCTCGCCGACGTGGCGTTTCAGGTCAACGAGCGCACGGAGAACATCGGCGCCCGCCGCCTGCATACGGTGATGGAGCGCCTGCTCGAGAGAATTTCTTTCGAAGCGGCCGACAAGTCCGGCGAAAGATATCTGATCGACGCCGAATATGTCGATAAAAACCTCTCGTCGCTGGTCAAGGACGAGGATCTGAGCCGTTACATCCTCTAAACATCGAGGGCGCCCCCCTCTGGTAAACTATTGACCGATATGGGCAAGGTTATTCAACTCAAAACCAACGGTCAGCGTGCGAGCCTGCGTGAAGCGCAGGACTCGCAGCAGCTGATCCGTCTGTGGCGCGGCGAACTCGAGCACGGCAGCTTCTGCGGCTATGTCGGCGGAGTCGGCCGCGAGTTCTTCCTGTTGTGGGTCATCGGCGATGGTGTCAGCTACGACGGCATGTACATCATGCGGCACCGCGACATCTCCGAATTCGAGGCGCCGGATAAACACGCGGGCTTCCTCGAAAAGGCGCTCGCGCTGAAGGGCATCAAGCCCACGCCACCGGCGGATTTCCCGCTCGACGACATCGCGCAGGTGGTCAAGGCCGCTTCGGCGCACGCGCCGGTGATCGGCGTGCACGTGGACAGCGAAGACGAGTCCGAGGTCTGCTACATCGGCCGGCTGGTCAGCGCCGACGACGAAGGCTTCAACATGCAGGAGATCACTCCCGACGCGGAATGGCTGCGTGAGCCGTCGTTCTTCTCGTGGGATGAAGTGTCGACCGTGAGCATGGAAGACGCTTACGCGACGTCCCTGCTGGCTGTGGCGGGCGATCCGCCGCCGCTGGAGCAGGGTACGGGCGATGGGTTTGGTCGCGCTCACTAGCGACCAGCCCATGCAACGCCCGCGACCCGTCGATATCGTTCTCCACGCCGCCTCGCGCTTTCTCGAAGTCACCTTCGACAACGGCGAGCGGTTCGAACTTCCCTGCGAGTACCTTCGCATCAATTCCCCCAGCGCCGAAGTCCAGGGCCACGGTCCCGGACAGAAAGTGCTCGTGCACGGCAAGCGTCACGTCGGCATCAGTGCCCTTGAGCCCACTGGTCACTATGGCGTCCTGATTCGCTTCGACGACGGCCATGCCAGCGGTATTTTCGGCTGGGATACGCTGTACGACCTTGGCCGTGCCTACGACACCTCGTGGCCTGCATACCTCGCCGAACTCGACTCCAGAGGCCTCTCCCGGTAGCGGAGGATGGAAAGCACGCGCGTGAAAGCCACACACGCGCGTAAAGGCGTATATTTGCGCGCCATCCCATCCCCTGGCGAAACAACGGACGTTCCGCAGTCACCATCCGGAGCACTTGAGGCATGACGCGAATCGTTGTCGTCGGCAGCATCAACATGGATCTGGTCACGCTTGCGCCGCGCTTCCCCGCGCCGGGCGAAACGCTGACCGGCGAACGCTTCCTCACCATCCCCGGTGGCAAAGGCGCCAATCAGGCGGTGGCCGCCGCGCGCCTCGGTGCATCGGTAAGCATGGTCGGCTGCGTGGGCGACGACGCGTTCGGTGAGCAGCTCTACGACGGTCTCGTCGCCGAGGGCATCGATGTCAGCCGTGTCACCCGCATCGACGGTATCGGCAGCGGTACCGCGTCGATCACGGTCGCCGGTGGCGAGAACCAGATCGTCGTCGTGCCCGCCGCCAATGGCCGCGTCACCCCTGCGCACGTCGAAGCCGCCCGCGAGCTCATCCGCGGCGCCGACGCCGTTCTGGTACAGCTGGAGATTCCGCTGGACGCCGTCGAAGCCACGCTGCGCATCGCGCACGAGGAAGGCGTTGCGATCATTCTCAATCCCGCTCCCGCGCAGAAGCTGCCGGTCGAGTGGCTGTCGCGCGTGCGCTTTCTCACGCCGAACCAGCACGAACTCGCGATGGTGCTCGGCCAGCCGGGCGATACCGATTTCCGTGAACTGATGCGTCTCGCTCCCTGCCCGGTCGTGCTGACCCGTGGCGAAGACGGCGCGTGGTTCCGTGACAAGGACGACGAGCCGCGCCATCAGGGCGGTTTCAGGGTCGACGCGGTGGACAGCACCGGCGCCGGTGACACCTTCAATGCCGCGCTCGCGGTGTTCCTCGCCGAGGGTCTCGACGTGGCCGTGCGCAAAGCCTGCGCCACCGCCGCGATCGCCGTCTCTCGCCTGGGCGCCCAGGGCGGCATGCCGCGCCTCGACGAGGTCACGGCATTCTTGGAGACACACTGATGAGACGCAGCGGGCTGCTCCATGCCGAACTCAACCGCGTCATTGCCGCGATGGGCCATACCGACACGCTGGTGATCGGTGATGTCGGCCTGCCGGTGCCGCACGGCGTGCCGTGCGTCGACCTGGCCGTGCTGCCGGGTACGCCATCGTTCGCGCAGGTCTTCGATGCGATCTATGCGGAGCTGGCGGTGGAGGCCGTGACGGTCGCCAGCGAGATCCACGAGAAGAATCCCGCGCTCGTCGCGCTGGTTGGGCGCCTGGCGAATCAGGGCGTGACGCGCTCGGAAGTGAGCCACGAGGACTTCAAGCGCCTGACCGCGCGCGCGGTCGCCGTCGTGCGCACGGGGGAAACGGCGCCGTACGCCAACGTGATCCTGCATGCGGGCGTGACCTTCTGATGAGTGCATCCCCGCCACTGGTCAGGATGCACGACATCCACAAGGCCTTCGGTCCGGTCAAGGTGCTCGAAGGCGTCGACTTCGAACTCGTCCGCGGCGAAGTCCATGCGCTGATGGGCGAGAACGGCGCCGGCAAGTCCACGCTGATGAAGATCCTCACGGGGATCTACGCGCCCGACCAGGGCGGCATCGACGTGGACGGGCAGGCGGTGTCGATCACCTCGCCCGCCGAGGCCGAGAAGTACGGCATCGCGATCATCCACCAGGAACTGAACCTGATTCCCGCGCTCAGCATCGCGGACAATCTTTTCCTCGGACGCGAGCTTTCGCGTTTCGGCCTGCTCGATCGCAAGGCGATGACGAAGCGCGCGATGGAATGGCTGGCGCGCGTCGGCATGACCCGACTGGATCCGGACACGCGCATCGAGCGACTGTCGGTCGGCCAGCAGCAGATGGTCGAGATCGCCCGCGCGCTGGGCCAGAACGCACGCGTGCTGATCATGGACGAGCCGACGGCCGCGCTTACCGAAAGCGAGACGAATACGCTGTTCAAGCTGATCCGCGAGCTGCGCGAGCAGGGCACCGGCATCGTCTACGTCTCCCATCGCATGGAAGAGATCTTCGCGCTGTGCGACCGCATCTCGATCCTGCGTGACGGTCAGTTCGTCGGCACGCGCGACGTGCCGGGCCTGGCCTTCGACGAGGTCGTGAAGATGATGGTCGGGCGTACGCTCGACGCACGCTTCCCGGCGCGCACGCCGAAGATCGGCGAGGTACGTCTGAAGGTTGAGCACCTCTCGGGCGGTATGGTGAAGGACGTGAGCTTCGACCTGCACGCGGGCGAAGTGCTCGGCGTCGCCGGCCTGCTCGGTGCGGGACGCACCGAGCTTGCGCGCCTGCTGTTCGGTCTGGACAAGACCGGGTCGGGCCAGGTGTCGCTCGACGGCGTCACGGTGACCCCAAAGACGCCGACCGAGGCGATCCAGGCCGGCCTCGGTTTCGTCACCGAAGACCGCAAGGCCCAGGGCCTCGTCCTCGACATGAGCCTGCGCGAAAACGTCAGCCTGCCGCGCGTTCCCGCGCACGCGGGACTGGTCGATCGCCCGGGTGAGAAGAAACAGACGCGCGGTCTGATCGACGCGCTGAAGATCCGCACGCGCGACATGGAACTGGATGTCCGTGCACTCTCCGGCGGCAACCAGCAGAAGGTCGTGCTGGCCAAGTGGCTGGCGTTGAAACCGCGTGTGCTCATCCTCGATGAACCCACGCGCGGCGTCGACGTCGGCGGCAAGGCCGAGATCTATCACATCATCAATCAACTCGCGGAACAGGGCGTAGCCATCCTCATGATCTCGTCGGAACTGCCGGAGGTGCTCGCCATGAGCGATCGCGTCCTCGTCATGCACGAAGGAAAGGCGACCGCCTTGCTCGAAGCCCACGGCGCCACTCAGGAAGCCGTAATGACCGCCGCGACCGGAGGCAAGTGAAATGACGCTTCAACTCAACTGGAGCCGTGCGATGACGCTGATTCAGCGTCTGGGCTCGGTGATCGGCTTGCTCCTGCTCTTCGTCGTGCTCTCGATCATGAGTCCCGATTTCCTTTCCACCGGCAATCTGCTCACGGTACTGCGTCAGGTCTCGATCAACGCGTTGATCGCCTTCGGCATGACGTTCGTGATCCTCGCCGGTGGCATCGATCTGTCGGTGGGTGCCATCCTCGCGCTTACAGGCGCCGTCACCGCGGGCCTGATGGCCTCGGGGCACGGCATGGTGCTGGCGGTCGGCGCGGGTCTCGGTCTTGGCCTGGTGCTGGGCATCATCAACGGTGTGCTGGTGTCCTGGGGCAAGGTCGCGCCCTTCATCGCCACGCTCGGCACGATGACCCTTCTGCGCGGCCTTACGCTCTCGTATACGCAGGGCAGTCCGATCCCCGTCACCAACCAGAGCTTCGCACTGCTCGGCGGCGGTTACGTCGCCAACCTGATCCCGCTGCCGGTGATCTGGATGTTCGTCGCTTTCGTGGTCTGCGCGTTCCTGTTGCGCGGCACGGTGTTCGGTCGTCACGTCGTGGCCATCGGCGGTAACGAAGAAGCGGCGCGCCTGTCGGGTGTGCGCATCTCACCGATGAAGCTGGCGATCTACGGCCTGTCCGGTCTTCTCTCCGCGTTCGCGGGCGTGGTGCTTACCTCGCGCCTGTATTCCGCGCAGGCCACGGCCGGTGCGGGTTATGAACTGGACGCCATTGCCGCCGTGGTTCTCGGTGGCACCAGCCTGGCCGGTGGCCGCGGCTGGTTGTTCGGGACGCTGGTCGGCGCGCTGCTGATCGGCTTCCTGAACAACGGTCTCAATCTGCTCGGCGTAAGCTCTTTCTACCAGCAGGTGGTGAAGGGCATCGTCATCCTGATCGCCGTCCTGCTCGACAGGCGGCAGTAATACCAACGAGGGAACACACCATGCGTAAGCTCACATTCTTCGCCGCGGCAGCGGCCACGCTGCTCGCGGCCTGCTCCCAGCAGGGTCCGGGCGAATCCGCTCCGGCGGCGGCTTCCACGGCCGGCGGCGCCGCACCCTCCGGCACCCCGGTGGTCGGTCTGGCGCTGTCGACGCAGAACAACCCGTTCTTCGTCGAACTCAAGGACGGTGCCGAAAAGGCCGCCAAGGACGCCGGCGTGCAGCTGGTCGTCGTCGACGCGCAGGACGATCCGGCCCGCCAGATCTCGTCGGTGGAAGACCTGATCCAGAAGCGCGTTTCGGTCATCCTGCTCAACCCGACCGATTCTTCGGCCCTGGCCGGTGCCGTGCAGTCCGCCCAGCGCGCGAACATTCCGGTGATCACGCTGGACCGTGGCGTCGACGGCGCTGACGTCGCGTCGCACATCGCGTCCGACAATATCGCCGGCGGCAAGATGGCGGCCGACTACCTGGCCAAGGCGCTTGGCGGCAAGGGCAACATCATCGAGCTGCAGGGCGTGGCCGGTACCTCGGCCGCACGTGAGCGCGGCAAGGGCTTCGACGACGAGATCGCCACCACGGGCATGAAGGTCGTCGCGCAGCAGCCGGCCAACTTCGATCGTGCGCAGGGCCTCTCGGTCAGCGAGAACCTCCTGCAGGGCAACAGCGACGTCCAGGCGATCTTCGCCCAGAACGACGAAATGGCCCTCGGTGCGGTGCAGGCGCTGGCCGGCAAGAACAAGAAGGTGCTGGTCGTCGGCTTCGACGGCACGCCGGACGGCAAGACCGCCGTGCAGAACGGCAGCATGGCCGCTACGGTCGCGCAGCAGCCGGAAGAGATCGGCAAGCTCGGCGTCGAAACGGCGAAGAAGCTGATCGACAAGCAGACGGTCGATAAGTCGATCGCGGTGCCGCTGAAGCTTCTGACAAAAGAATAAGCCAGTAAGAACGGGCCGATGGCCCGTTCTTTTTTCCTTCGGTAGGAGCGCGCCCTGCGCGCGAAAGGCCTGCAGGGCGGTGAGGCGGCGGCATGGCTTCATCGCCCTGTAGGCCTTTCGCGCGCGGGGCGCGCTCCTACAGGGGGTTCCGCACCGGTGGGATTCGGTCAGTCCTGTGGCACCGGCGCGATCACCTCGCGCTGCCCGTTGATGCCCATCGCCGAGACCAGTCCGGCTGCCTCCATCGCTTCGACCAGACGCGCCGCGCGGTTGTAACCGATACGGAACTGCCGCTGCACGAACGAGATCGACGCACGACGCGAACGCAGCACGAAGGCGGCCGCTTCGTCGTACAGCGGATCCAGCTCCGCATCGAGGCCATCCTCACCCGGTTCGCCTTCGACCGCCTCACTCGGCGGCCCCGCAAGGATCTCGTCCTTGTAATCCGGCTCGCCGAACTGCTTCAGCCAGGCGACGATGCGGTGCACTTCCTCGTCGGCGACGAACGCGCCGTGGATGCGCTGCGGATAGCCCGAGCCCGGGGGCAGGAACAGCATGTCACCCGCACCGAGCAGGCTCTCCGCGCCCATCTGGTCGAGGATGGTGCGCGAATCGATCTTCGACGACACCTGAAACGCCACGCGCGTGGGGATGTTCGCCTTGATCAGACCGGTGATGACGTCGACCGACGGACGCTGCGTGGCGAGGATCAGATGGATGCCCGCGGCACGTGCCTTCTGCGCCAGCCGCGCGATCAGTTCTTCGATCTTCTTGCCGGCGACCATCATCAGGTCGGCGAGCTCGTCGATGACGACGACGATCATCGGCATCGTGTCGAGGTGCTCGGGGATTTCCGGATGCGCGGGAAACGGATTGAACAACGGTTTGCCAGCCGCACGCGCCTCGCGCACTTTCTGGTTGTATCCGGCAAGGTTGCGCACGCGCAGGTCGGACATGACCTTGTAGCGGTTTTCCATCTCGGCCACGCACCAGTTCAACGCGTTGGCGGCGAGCTTCATATCCGTGACCACGGGCGCCAGCAGATGCGGAATACCCTCGTAGACCGAGAGCTCGAGCATCTTCGGGTCGATCATGATCATGCGAACGTCTTCAGGCGTGGCCTTGTAGAGCATCGACAGGATCATCGCGTTCACCGCGACCGATTTACCCGAGCCGGTGGTGCCGGCAACGAGCATGTGCGGCGCCTTCGCCAGATCGGCGACCACCGGTTCGCCGGTGATGCCCTTGCCCATCGCCAGGGTGAGCAGCGAGTCGGAATCACGATACTCGCTGGAGTCGAGGATCTCGGACAGCGCGATCATCTGGCGCTGTTCGTTCGGCAGCTCGAGGCCCATGCAGGTCTTGCCGGGAATCGTTTCGACCACGCGAATCGTAGTGCGACCCAGACCGCGCGCGAGATCCTTCATCAACGCGACGATCTGGTTGCCGCGCACGCCGACGGCCGGCTCGACTTCATAGCGCGTAATCACCGGACCCGCCGACGCACCGACCACCTGCACCGGTACCTTGAACTCGCGCAGGCGTTGCTCGATCAGTTCGCCCGTGTCGACGAGTTCCTGTTCGGAGACGGCGAGGGTGTTCTGAGACGCGGCGGCGAGCAGGGTGAGCGGCGGTATACCTACGGCACTGGCGGTGCTCGTCGCGAGCAGGGGACGTGTCGGCGTGAGCGTCACCATCCGCGCTGGAGGGACGATAGTCGCCTCCGTCGTCGTGGCCTGCTCATCGTTGGCGGCGATGGCGAAGCGCGACACCGGGGCGACCGGCGGGGGTGAGGGCATGGCGGGCACGGGTACGGGCGCCTGCGGACGGGAAAGCTCGGTGACCCGGGGCGTGACTTCCGCAAGAGGCTGGTCGTTCCGGACGACCTCGTCGGCCTCCGTGTCCGAAGCGTCGTGGCTTGAGGGTTCCCAGGGGGTCGTCGGCGACACCGACGAGCGCTCGGGACCATGCTTCGATCGCATCGACGGTGCAAGGAAAGCCTGGCTCTCCATGGGGCGCCGACGCTTGATCAGCATCGGTGCCTCGTCGGCGACGTCGGAGGCAGGCGGCGCGATCGGTAGACCAGGCGTGGTGGAGACGTGCGCCGCGGCGGCGGTGGCCTCCGGCGATGACGTAGTCGGCACGGTCTGCCCGCGAGGCGCCAGCCACGGTTCGCTGATCACCGTGTCCGGCTTCGCGCGGTGGCGCGGCGGGACTGGCGTGGTCACCGACGGGCGAACGCGCGTCGCGCGCAGAGGCTCGCCGCGCACGGTTTCCGTGCCGACATGCAGGGACGAGGATGGCGGTGTCGATGCGGCCGCCGGGGTGACCTTACCGCGGGTGGCGGCCGCTGGCGTGCGACGGCGCGCCGGCCCGCGATCCGCGCGGCGCACGGCGCCGGCAGGGCGACGACCCGTGGCGCGCGCGGCCGAACGGGTGAACAGGCGCACTGTGCCTTCGATAGCCAACGCACCCATCGGCTCGAGGATCCCATTGGCGCGGGCCACGGCGGTCGACCACGTGATCCCGAGGTACCAGGGAAGCGCGACGACGATCACCGCCAGCGCGATCGCCGCGGCCAGTGCGCCGCCGGGGAAGGCGCCGAAGAGATCGCCGAGCCAGCGACATACGACGCCACCCGTGGTCGGGTCATCGGTGTAATGCGAGATGACGATGCCTTCCAGCGTGGTGCTGGCGAGCAGGACGAGGACAAAGCCCGTCCAGAAACGAATGGCTCCGGGCCCCACGGTGGGCGGCCTGCGCCGACGGATCAGCGACGCGATGACACGCCACAGCAGGGGAAGCAGCCAGAGGGTGGACAGCCCGAAGGCACCGAACACGAAAGAAAGCATGCCTAACCGCGAAGAACCGAGCGAGCCCCGTAGTTTAGCGCGCATTCGTTCGGAAGCACGCGCGAATGCGCTGTAAGCCGCTGGTGAGACTGGGAAGGTGTGAAGGACGCCGATCTACGCCGACGCAGCCACGGGTCGCGCTATGACACCGTGAATTCCGCATCAGGGCGTCGTTCGATAGGGAAATTTGCGATGGAATCGCGGGTTTGGACGATCCGGGCTATTTCGAGGCAGCGACGTCACCCTCGAACCACGTAGCTTCTTGCGACCACTCCCCACACAAGGATCCTGTCATGCGTCGCCTGCCGCTTCTTGTCGTCCTGCTTGGGGGGACGCTCGCCGCCCCCTGCGCCTTTGCGCAAACGTCGTCGTACAACGCACGCGTCGCCGGCGCTCAGACCGAACCGCCCGCACCGTTCGTCATCACCGATCTTGCACCGTTCGACAATCCGTGGGGACTCGACTTCCTTCCGGACGGCCGCATCGTGGTCACGGAGAAGAGCGACCACATGTACATCGTGAACTCGAGAGGCGCCAAGATGCCGGTGACAGGCTTGCCTGTTTCCGTCGGCGCGAATGGCGGCGGCGGACAGAGCGGCTTCCACGACGTGGCCGTGCCCGCGACCTATGCGAAGGATCACGTCTTATGGTTCAGCTACGTGGCGAAGGCCGCCGACGGCAATAACCACCTCACGCTTGCGAAAGCACGCGTTGTCGAGGCGTCGAACACCGCGCACATCGAGAATCTGACGATCGTCTGGCAGGAACCGTCGAAGTGGTCGGTTCGCGGCCAACCGGGTGCACGCATCGCGTTCGCGCCCGACGGCAAGCATGTCTTTCTCTCCGTCGGCGACGGCGACATCCCCGACGTCAATCAGGATCGCGGATTTACCGCGCAGTTGCCGGACAGCGGACTGGGCAAGATCATCCGCCTCAACCTGGACGGCAGCACGCCTTCCGACAACCCGAATGCAAGCCAGGGCGGCGTCGCCGGCCAGATCTGGGCCAGCGGTTTTCGTAACCCCTACGGGCTAGCCTTCAGTGAAGACGGAAAGCTCTGGGAGACCGAGATGGGTCCGTCGTCGGGTGACGAGTTCAACCAGATCGTGAAGGGCGGGAATTATGGATGGCCACTGGTGAGCAACGGCAATCACTATCCCAGCGACGCCTATATGCCGGGTCAGCCGTATCCGCGCCACGACACCGCGCCGCAGTACGTTCAGCCGTCCGCCTACTGGGGCTGGTTCCCCACCACGAATTCGATGTCTCCTTCGGGGCTGGTGTTCTACAAGGGCAAGCAATTCCCACAGTGGCAGGGCTCGGCACTGCTCGGTTCGACGTCGTCGGTCGCGCTGTATCGCGTCGTGCTCGACGCGAGCGGGAACGTGACAGGTGTCGAACGCTATGGGCGTGACGCCGCCGGCGTGTATACCGGCAGCGTGCGCGCCATCAAGGTGAACCCGTCCAACGGCAGCATCTGGTACGTGCGTGGCGGCAGTGACGGGATGCTGCGGAAGATCATGCCAAAAACCTGACTCCACCATCTCGTGTAGGAGCGCGGCTGTAGTGGCCGGGTATTTGAGGACCACGCATAGGAGCGTTAAGCCGCCATCCTCTCAAACTCGGCTGGCGGGCGGTAGTCGAGCGCGGAGTG
>NZ_JAVDSQ010000009.1:0-149017 GCF_031455395.1 Luteibacter sp. 1214 | reverse complement strand
TTTCTGCGTCAGGACGTTTCGTCCTAGTGAGCCGCCCATTCTATATCGTTTTTCGTTTCCGTCAACACCCTCGTGAAACTTTTTTTCGAGGTTGTCGCCGAGGCGATACAGCTGCCGTAGCGTTCGTCTTTCGACGTGGGCCGCTGCGGGGAGGCGAATAATACGGTTTTCAGAAAGGTCTGCAACCCCCTTTCGTGAATTATTTTTGAAATGCGCGTTAAATCAGGCGGATACGGGCGAAATTTCTTTTGCCGACCTGGAGCACACCTTCGAATCCGGCCGTGAATACGCGGGAGGCGTCCTCCACAACGTCGCCATCGATGCGGACCGCACGTTCCTTGATCTTCCGGTTCGCCTCGGAATTGCTCGGCGTGACGCCCGCGGCGGTCAGAAGAGCGGCCAGCCGGAAGCCTTCGGCCGGAGCTTCGATGTCCGACAACGGAAGCAGACTGGTATCGCCCTGCCCGGTCACCACCGCGTTCCAGCCGGCGATCGCCTGCTCGGCCGCCGCCGCATCGTGGAAACGTGTCGCCAGTTCCCGAGCGAGGCGAAGCTTGGCCTCGCGCGGATTGAGCGCGCCCGAGACGATATCCGCCTTCATGACGGTCAGCTCGTCCAGCGACACCTCGAAGCTCAGCAGCTCGAACCAGCGCCACATGAGGTCGTCGCCGATCTTCATCGTCTTGGTGACGATGTCGATGGCCGGCTCATTGATACCGATGTAGTTGCCCAGGGACTTGGACATCTTGTTGACGCCGTCCAGGCCTTCCAGCAACGGCATGGTCAGAACGATCTGCGGCGCCTGGCCGTGGTGCTCCTGCAGGGCACGGCCCATCAGCAGGTTGAACTTCTGGTCGGTTCCGCCAAGTTCGACATCGGCCTCCAGGGCCACCGAGTCGTAGCCCTGGGTCAGGGGATACAGGAACTCGTGGATGGCGATGGGCTGCTCGGACTTGTAGCGCTTCTGGAAGTCATCGCGCTCGAGCATGCGTGCGACCGTATGGGTGGCGGCCAGCCGGATCATGTCCGCCGCGCCCATCTTGCCGAACCACTCGGAGTTGAAGCGCAGCTCGGTCTTCTCCCGGTCCAGCACCTTATAGACCTGCTCGGCGTACGTTTCGGCGTTGGCCAGGACGTCCTCACGGGTGAGGGCCTTGCGGGTCACGTTCTTGCCCGTGGGGTCGCCGATCATCCCGGTGAAGTCGCCGATCAGGAAAATCACCTGATGTCCCAGATCCTGGAACTGGCGCATCTTGTTGAGCAGCACGGTGTGGCCGATATGAAGATCGGGCGCGGTCGGGTCGAAGCCGGCCTTGATGCGCAGTGGACGCCCCGTCTTGAGGCGTGCCTCGAGGTCTTCCTTCTTGATGATCTCGTCCGCGCCTCGCGCGATCAGCGCCAGGGCCTGCTCCAGCTCGTTCATGCTCACTCTCTATAGGTATGTAGGTGTGCGACCTTCACATTTGTGTGTGAAGACGCCGTAGCGGTTAATTGTGCGTTAACCCCACGATGCGTTGCAAAGCCTTGATGGAAAAGGCGTTGACGGCCTTTACACGAGGCCGTTATGGTACGCGACAACTCGGGGCGAGCGGATATAAGAAAGACAATGGCTGATTTGAACCGCGGAGCGCACAGCGCTCGCAAGCAGGCAATCCGGCGCAAGGCGCAGCGCCGCCACGCGCACTTCTACGATACGCGTGCCCATTGGTCGTTCAGCCGCAACGCCTCGGCCGAGCCGCTCAGCTGGAGCCGCGAGCGCTGGATCCTCGCCGGTACCGCTTTCCTGCTGGTCATTCTGTCCGCTCTCGTGATTCCTGCCTGGGCCGGCGCGATGAAGAAGGAGACGGCGATCGTCGCGACGGCCGTCACCGTGCCCGCCGCGGCACCTGGAACGCCGACCGCCAATTCACTTGCGCATGCCGTCGTCCCGCTTGCCCTGCCCAAGATCGATCCCGCGTCGATCAAGCCGATCGCCCCGATCGAAGAATGGCAGACGGTGCAGGTCAAGGCCGGCCAGACCCTCGCCGACATCTTCCTTGCCCAGGGCCTGTCGATGACCGACCTGCAGCACGTCATCGACGGCGCGGGCGGTGCGAAGGTGTTCCACCAGATCAAGCCGGGCCAGGAGTTCCAGTTCCTGGTCGGCGCCGACCACACGCTCAAGGGTGTGCGTTTCGATCAGGACGAGGCCAACATCGCCACCCTGCGTATCGACGGCGACAAGCCGCAGCTCACCACCCAGACGCGTGACGTGCAGCGTCGCGAGCACATCGCGCACGGCGTCATCGACAGCTCGCTGTTCGGCGCGGCCTCGCAGGCCGGCATGAGCAACGCGATGGTGCTGAAGCTTGCGGAGGTGTTCAAGTTCGATATCGACTTCGTGCAGGACCTGCGCGTCGGCGACAATTTCACCGTCGTCTACGACGACGTGTACAGCGATGGCGCGTTCCTGCGGGAAGGCGACATCGTCGCCGCCGAGTTCGTCAATCAGGGCAAGCGTTACACCGCCTACCGGTACAAGAACGGCGACGGCAAATACAGCTACTTCAGCGAGGAGGGTCGTCCGCTCACCGGCTCCTTCCTGCGCATCCCGGTCGATTTCACCCGCATCTCCTCGCAGTTCAGCGCTGGCCGCATGCATCCGATCCTCGGCAAGATGCGCGCTCACAAGGGCGTCGACTACGCCGCACCCACCGGCACGCCGATCCACGCCGCGGGCGATGGCGTCGTCAAGTTCCGTGGCTGGATGAACGGCTATGGCAACTTCGTGGTCATCCAGCACAACGCCACGATCAGCACCGCCTACGGCCATATGTCGAAGTTCGCCAACCTGCGCGTCGGCCAGCGTGTCAGCCAGGGCAGCACCATCGGTTTTGTCGGTATGACCGGCCTCGCCACCGGCCCGCATCTGCACTACGAATTCCGCGTCAACAACGTGCAGCGCGATCCGCAGACGGTCACCCTGCCCAAGCCCGAACCGCTTCCGGCCGCGCAGCTGGCCAGGTTCAAGAAGGAAGTGGTCGGTCCGCAGCTCGCCCGCCTGAAGCAGGTCGACAACAGCACCAAGCTTGCACGCGCCGACAACGGCACGAAAAGCACCGACTGATTCGTGGCCAACGCTGACGGCCTCTACATCGGCCTCATTTCCGGGACCAGCGCCGACGGCATCGACGCCGCGCTGGTCCGCTTCGAGAACGGGTCGCCGGCGCTGGTCGCCGGACTGACGCATCCCTGGAACGATGACCTGCGCCGGCTGATCCTCGCCGTGGCGCAGGACGAGGAGCGACTCGACCTCGACCGCTATGGGCGGCTCGATGTCGCCGTAGGCCTGGCCTTCGCGGAGGCGACGCACGCCGTCCTAGGTATGGCGGGCGTACGCGCCGATAAGGTCGTCGCCATCGGTTCGCATGGGCAGACGATTCGTCATCGCCCGGGCGGAGACCACCCGTTCACCCTGCAGATCGGCGACGCCTCCGTGATCGCGGAGCGTACGCGCATCGATACCGTGGCCGACTTCCGCCGCGCCGACGTGGCCGCCGGCGGCCAGGGCGCGCCGCTGGTGCCGGCGTTTCACGCGACGGTACTGCGTCCCTCGGCCGGTTCGCGCGTCGTACTCAATCTGGGCGGCATCGCCAACGTGACACGGCTGGGCGCGGACGGTGGCGTCACCGGCTTCGATACCGGTCCCGCGAACGGATTGATGGACGCGTGGTGTCTTCGTCATCGCGGCGAAGCGTTCGACAGGGACGGCCGCTTCGCGGCATCGGGCCAGATCGACGAACACCTGCTTGCCGGGTTGCTGGACGACGCCTACTTCGCCCTGCCACCGCCCAAGAGCACCGGTCGCGAACATTTCCACCTCGCGTGGCTGGACATGCATCCGCGCGTGGCCGAACTGCCTCCTGAAGACGTGCAGGCGACACTGCTCGCCCTGAGCGCGGTGAGTGTCGCCGACGCGATCGGGCGGCATGCGCCGGATGCCGTCGACGTCATCGCCTGCGGTGGTGGCGTGCATAACGCCGCGCTGATGGGCGCGATCGCCGCCCGCCTCGAAGGGCGCCCGCTATTGCGGAGCACGCAGTTCGGGATCGATCCCGACATGATGGAGGCGATGGCGTTTGCGTGGCTTGCCTATCGCCGGCTGCGGGGCGAGCCGGGAAACCTGGCGGCGGTGACAGGGGCGACTGGCCCCCGGCTGCTGGGTGCCCTCTACGCGGCACCGCTGAGCTGAATCCATCGAGCGACGGCTAGAACGTCTCGGACGGCTGTGACGCCTGCCGGGTCGCGGCGTCGGCGAGCGACGACGGCGAGGCTTGCGCCAGCGCCGCGAGTGCCTCCTGGAACGCCGCCTGCTCTTCGGCATCCCACGCACCGGTGAGGTGGGCGATGTCACCGGGTTCGAGCAACAGCTCGCTGAACACGTCGCCCGGACTCAGACCCAGCCCGTAACGCAACGCGTGGAGAATGACTTCATTGATCGACCAGCGGCGTTCCCGGGCGAGCGCTTTGATCCGCTCAGCCATTTGCTCGTCGATATGTCTTACAACAATATCTGGCACGTGCGTTACCTCCTCGCGCATGCCCACTGTGCCGGAAATCTTACACAGTTTTGGCACGTTGCAAAGACAGGCCGTTCGGCCTAATCCGTGTTGACGGCCTCGGGACGCGGCATCTTACGCCACAGCAGACCCAGCAGAACGAGCGTCGGCACGATGGAAACCGTACTTACGATGAAGAGCGCCGCGTAACCGGAATCCTTGACCAGAAAGCCGGAAAGACCGCCCATCAGCTTGCCGGGCAGGTTCGCCAGCGCACTGAGCAAGGCGTACTGCGTGGCGGTGAACTGTCGGTTGACCAGCCCCGACATGAAGGCCACCAGCACGGGGCCCGCGAAACCTTGCGCGAAGTTGTCCCCCGACAGCGTCGCCACGAAAGCCCACGTCTGCCCCGGATTCATCGCCATCAGCAGATACAGCAGGTTCGACAACGCGACACCGACAGCGGCGACGGCGAGCAGGCGCCGCATCTCGAAGCGGGTCACGGCCCAGCCGCCCAGCAAGGCGCCGGCGATGCCGATGATGACGCCATACACCTTGGAGACCTCGGCGATCTGCGTCTTGCTGAAGCCCGCATCCAGATAGAACGGATACGCCATGACGCCGAGCATCTGATCGGGTAGGCGGAACAAGGCCACGAAAAGCAGCAGCGCCAGTGCCAGGCCGAGGCCGTAACGGGACAGGAAATCGCGGAACGGACCGACGAAGCCCTCCTGAATGGCGACGCTCAGCGGCACGCGCTCGCGCACGCGGTGCTCCGGCTCGCGCGCCACCAGCACCGCCACGATGGGAATGACGAGCAGCGCGCATATCGCGACGTAGCCGCGCTGCCAGCCGAGCGCATCGGCCACGATCAGGATGCCCGCCCCGCCCGCAATGAGGCCGAGGCGGTAGCCGAGCGTGTACGTGGCCGCGAGGGCCCCCTGTGCTTCCGGCGGAGCGATCTCGACGCGGTACGCATCCACCACGATGTCGATGGTCGCGCCGGCGAAGGCGGCCACCAGCGTCACGCCCATGAAGCGCGCCAGCGAAAGGGTCGGCGGGAAGCTGGCCATGCCGAGCAGGCCGATGCCGAGCAGGATCAGGGCGAACAGCAGCCAGCCGCGACGCAGACCCAGTCGTCCGAATAAAGGCAGGCGCCACTTGTCGACCAGGGGCGCCCAGAGAAACTTGAAGTTGTAGGCAAACGTGACGTAACTGGCGACGCCGATGGCGCCGTAGTCGACGCCCGACTCCTTCAGCCACGCGGACAGCGTATTGCCGACCAGCAGGAATGGCAGGCCGGACGCCAGGCCGAAGAACAGCATGATGACCGCGCCCGGCTGGGCGAACGCGGCGCTGACGCCACGCAGGCCCTTGTAGCGGGACGCGCCTGGCGCCTGGCTCACTCGGCGTAATCCACGATGAAGGGGGCGTGGTCCGAGAAACGCTCGTCACGGTAGATCGAGCAGTCGCGCAGGCGGTCGCGCAGACCCGGCGTCACGATCTGGTAGTCGATACGCCAACCCACGTTGTTGGCGCGGGCCTGACCGCGGTTGGACCACCAGGTGTACTCGACGGCGTCGGGCTTCAGCGCGCGGAAGCTGTCCACCCAGCCGATCTCCTTGAAGAGCAGGTCGAGCCACGCACGTTCTTCAGGCAGACAGCCCGAGTTCTTCTGGTTCGACGTCCAGTTCTTGATGTCGTTTTTCGTGTGGACGATGTTCCAGTCGCCACAGAGCACGTACTCGCGTCCGCTGGCCGCCCACTCACGAAAAATCGGGGTCAGCCATTCCATGATCCGGAACTTGTACTGCTGACGCTCGTCACCGGATGAGCCCGACGGGATGTAGAACGAGACCACGCTGAGGTTGCCGTAGCGCGCCTCGATATAACGCCCTTCGCAATCGAAGTCCTCGCGACCCAGCGACACGCGTACTTCGTCCGGCTCGCGCTTCGAATAGATCGCCACGCCGCTGTAGCCCTTCTTGCTGCGCGCGTCGTGATAGAAGCAGTGATGGCCGTCCGGACGGAACATCGGATCGGTGAGCTGCGACTCCTGGGCCTTGGTTTCCTGCAGGCAGACGATGTCCGCATCCTGTGCGCGAAGCCAGTCGAAGACACCCTTCGTGGCGGCGGAGCGGATACCGTTGGCGTTCAGAGAAATGATGCGCATGGGACCTTGATCGGGTATTCGACGATCCCGCCATCATACCTGCGCCTACAATGAGCGCATGAGCCAGCCCGTCCGCGTCACGCCCGTCACCGCCGAACTCCGCCACGCCGTCCTCGACGTCGCGGTGCACCCGGCCCAGTTGCCCTTTGTCGGACGCGCGGTCGATTCGATGGCCGATGCCGCCGTCTGCCCGGGCAGCGAGGCCCTGGCCCTGCTGGTCGAGGATGATGTCGTCGGTTACGTGCGCATCGACCGTCGCGCGGTGGCCCTGGGCGACCATCCCCTGGTGGACGGCGCGGTCGCGCTGCGCAGCTTCATGATCGATGCCCGCTGGCAGGGGAAAGGCCTGGGCCGTCGCGCCCTGGATGGCATCCAGGCCTATGTCGAAGGCCGGCACCCGGACAAGGAGCGCATCCTGCTGATGGTGAACGTACGCAACGAAGCGGCGGTCCACGTCTACCGCAGCGCCGGGTACCTCGAACACGACGAGCTGTACCATGGCGGCCCGATCGGCCCGCAGTACGTGATGTGGCGCCTGTTGCATCCCTGGAAACCCTGAGAGAGACCGACGTGCACGACTACCAGCGCGAATTCATTGAACTGACCCTTGCCCGTGATGTGCTGCGCTTCGGCGAGTTCACGTTGAAGTCGGGTCGCAGCAGCCCGTACTTTTTCAACATGGGCCGGATCGACTCCGGTGCCGCCCTCGCCCGGCTCGGCCGTTCGTACGCCGCCGCCGCGACGCGCTCCGGCGTCCCTTTCGACATGCTGTTCGGCCCGGCTTACAAGGGGATCGCCCTGGCCGCCGCGACCGCGATCGCTCTGGCCGACACCCAGGACCGGGACGTGCCCTGGGCCTACAACCGCAAGGAGGCCAAGGAGCACGGCGAAGGCGGCACGCTCGTCGGCGCACCGCTCAAGGGCCGCGTACTGATCGTGGATGACGTGATGACCGCCGGCACCGCCGTGCGCGAATCGCTCGAACTGATCAGGTCGCAGGGCGCCGAGCCCGCCGGCGTGCTTATCGCACTCGACCGCCAGGAACGCGGTCAGGGCGAGCTGTCGGCGGCACAGGAAGTGGCGGCACAGTTCAGTATCCCGGTCATCGCCATCGCGACCCTCGCCGATGTGCTCACCTACGCGGGGGAGCGCCCTGAACTGGCCAGCGAACACGGTCGCCTGCTGGCTTATCGCGAACGATACGGTGTCAGCGCCTGACCGAAAACGGCGACTGCGTCACGCGTAAAAGGCCGCTTGCATCCGGCAAGCTGGCCTCTCCCCGCGCGCTGGCTATACTCAGCCAACAGGAGGGGGACATCATGCAGGCAGTTCGTTACATCCTCGCGGGAGCGGCACTGTGCGTTGGCACGACCGCGTTCGCCGCGGGTCAGGACAATACGAGAAACAACAGCGCGTTCCGTTACAAGTGGAAGGATGCGAGCGGCCAGTCGTTTTTCAGCGACAGCCTGACGTCCGATGCGATGAAAGCCGGCTACGACGTCGTCAACTCGCAGGGCGTCGTGATCAAACACGTCGACCGTCAGCTGACCACGGACGAACGCGCCGCCGCAAAGAAGCTGGCCGATCAGCAGGCAGCCGCCCAGGCAGCCGCCGATCAGCAAAAGCGCGACGACGCGCAGCTGCTCAACGCGTATCCCAATGAAGCCGCCTTCGCCACGGCGAAGCAAGCGGAACTGGACAACGTCGAACAGGCGGCGCGCACCACGCGGTTGAATCTGCAGGGACAGGAGAAGGCACTGGCCGACCTGCTCAACCGCGCGGGCGACCTCGAACGCGGCAAGCAGCCCGTGCCGCCGTATCTCAGTTCCCGCATCACCGATCAGCGCAACACGGTGGCCGCCCTGCGCGCCACGTTGCAGCGCCAGATGACCGCGAAGGATGCGGCCCAGGTGAACATGGACGCACAGCTGAAGCACTACCGCGAACTGAAGGCCGCCGCCGGCCGCTGAGGCCGACGGCCCGGCGCTCAGAACGGCAGGGGCAGGTTCCGGTCGACCGCCAGCAGACGCTGGCGGAAGGCCTGCTTGATACGCTCGAGCGACTTCGCGTTGTCGGCATCGAAACGGAAGATCAGGGCCGGCGACGTATTGGATGCACGCACCAGCCCCCATCCGTCCGGCCAGTCGACACGGATACCGTCGATCGTCGTGACCCGGGCATCTTCGAAGCTGGATGCGGCGCTGAAGCTTTCCATGAACCGGAACGCCGCGCCTTCCTCCGCGACCGGCATTTTCAGCTCCGGGGTGGACACGCTCCTGGGCAGCGCATCGAACAATTCCGCCACGCTGCGTTCCTCGAGATCGCCGGCAACGATCTCGAGCAGTCGGGCGGCGGCGTAGATGCCGTCGTCGAAGCCATACCAGCGATTGTTGTCCGCGAAGAAGAAGTGGCCGCTCATCTCACCGGCCAGCGCGGCCCCGGTGTCGCGCATCTTGCTCTTGATCAGCGAATGTCCGGTGCGCCACATCAGCGGCACGCCGGCGGCATCCTGGATGACCTTGCGAAGATGGCCCGTGCACTTGACGTCGTAGATGACGGTCGCACCCGGATTGCGGGACAGCACATCCTGAGCGAACAGCATCAGCAGCCGGTCGGCGAAGATGATCTCCCCGCTGGCCGTGACCACGCCGAGCCGGTCGCCATCGCCGTCGAACGCGATGCCCAGATCGGCGCCGATGGTATGCACCGCCGCGATCAGGTCGCCCAGGTTACGCGGGTCGGACGGGTCGGGATGATGGTTCGGAAAGCGACCGTCGACCTCGCAGTACAGCGGAATGACTTCGCAGCCGATGTCCTCGAGGACACGGGGCGCGACGACACCGGCCGCGCCATTGCCCGCATCGACCACCACTTTCAGGCGGCGCTCCGCGGAGACGTCACCGACGATGCGGGCCACATACGGCTCGATGATCGACTGCTCACGCCAGGTGCCGACGCCGTCTTCCCGCAGCCGGCCGTCTACGATCCGGCGGTACAGATCGGTGATGGCGGCATCGGCCAGCGTCTCGGCGCCGACCACGATCTTGAAACCGTTGTGGTCCGCCGCGTTATGACTGCCAGTGACGGCCACACCGCAGCCGGTACCCAGATGGTAGGCGGCGAAATACACCAACGGCGTAGGAACCAGGCCGATATCGATCACGTCGATGCCGGCGGCACGCAGGCCGTCCGACAATCCCGCGGTCAGCGCTTCACCCGACAGACGGCCGTCCCGGCCGACCACGATCTCGTGCAGACCGCGTTCGGTCATCAGACCGCCGATGGCCTGACCGATACGACGTGCCACGTCGGCTGTGAGCGACGTGCCGACCACGCCGCGGATGTCGTAGGCGCGGAAGATCGACGGATCGATCGCCGCCGAAGCGGCGGCCGGCGCACGCACCGTCTCGCGGACCATGTCGCCGCCCGCCGATGGCGTCGGCGGGAGGCGCGGTTTCCGCGGCACCTCGGCGACGAGGATCTCGGGCTCGGGCTCGGCTTCGACGACCGTCGGCTGACGACGGCTGGACCAGAGCAGGAAGCCACCGCCGCCCAGCCCGATCACGGTGAGCAACACGGCCAGGAGTTCGGAATGCGGAATGACGATGAAGGCTTCGGGCATCGCCGCCCTTACGTACAAGGAGGTGCCGGCGATGACGGTTTCCTGCCCCTCCAGCCCGACGGATCGCGCGCCTTTCGCAAGCAGCGTCGTGCCGGTGTCTCCTTCGCCTTGCCTCAGGGCCAGACGACCGCCGCCCGGCGAGGAAGCCTCGAACCGCGCCGCCAGGTCGTCGAACGGATATTCGAGCCATGCCCAGGCGCGCACCGTACCGCCGACCGAAATCGGTTCAGCGACCGAGAGATTGCGCTCGCTGCCATGCAGGGTCGTCGCCGCGACCGGCGGCTCGGACGAGCCGAGGGCGGCCATCAGCTGCGCCGCCTTGGCATAGCCGAATTCGCGGAAGTTGGCGCGGACCACTTCGTCCAGCCCGGCGCTGTACACCTCGACGACCTTCGCCGCCGGCAACAGGGCATGTAACCGCGCGGCCGCCGCGGCGTGATCGTCGATCACCGCTTCCACGGATGGGTCGGCCGCCGCGCGCAGGAACTGCTGACGTTTCGCGCCGTAAAGGCTGGCAAGCTCGCTCACGGTCTGCCGCTGCGCCGCACGCGTGCGCTCGGCCGCGGCGCTTTCGTCCGCGATCAGCCAGGCCTGCCACGCACAGAACGCACCCGCCACGATAAGCAGCGTCGCGCCGGCCAGCGGCAGCAAACGTCGCAGATCGGTCCGGGACCCCCGCCCTTCCCCACCCTCTTTCCCAGCCATGGTGCCCCTTGTATCCCTCGGCGAATCAGCCAATACCGGTCGAACCGAACCCGCCTTCGCCCCGCTGCGAAGGTGCGAATCCTTCCACTACGCGCAACCGCGCCCGTCCCACCGGAACCAGCAATAATTGCGCAACCCGGTCACCCGGCGCGATGGTCACATGTGCGTTTCCACGATTCCAGCACGAAATCATCAGCGGCCCCTGGTAGTCGGCATCGATGACGCCCACCAGGTTGCCCATGACCAGACCCTGTTTATGCCCCAGGCCCGAGCGCGGCACGATCAGAGCACACCAGGCCGGGTCGCCGATGTGAATGGCCAGACCCGTCGGTACCAGGAGGCTCTCACCGGGGGCCAGCGTCACGGGGGCATCCACCGCCGCCCGCAGATCCATGCCGGCACTGCCGCCGGTGGCCGGCTCAGGCAAGGGAATGGTGTCGCCGAGCCGCGGGTCGAGGATCTTCAGTTCGATGTCGATCAAGAGGTGTGTCCGTGTGCAGCCAGGAAATGATGGGCGACATGCTGGATCAGCTGGCGCGCCAGTTCGGTCTTCGGCATCTCGGGTAGCGCGATGTCGCCATCGGGCCAGTAGAGATGCAGTGCGTTATCCGCCACCTCGAAGCCCTTGCCCGCCCCCACTTCGTTGGCGGCGATCATGTCCAGGCCCTTGCGACGCAGCTTGTCCTGGGCGTAACCGGACACCTCCCGCGTTTCGGCGGCGAAGCCGACGAGGTACGGATGCACCGGTCGCGCGGCGAGCGCCCCGATGATGTCGGGGTTCTCGGCCAGTTCGAGGCGTAACGGCGCGCCGTCGGCCTTCTTTAGTTTGTGACCGGCGACATCGGCGGGACGGTAGTCGCCGACCGCGGCGGCGCCGATGTAGATAGCCGCGCCGTCGGATGCCGCCAGCACGGCGTCGTGCATCTGACGGGCGCTGCGCACATCCACGCGTCGTACGCCGTGGGGTGTCGGCAGCGATACCGGGCCGGCAACGAGGGTGACGTCCGCGCCGGCATCGCGTGCGGCGGCGGCCACCGCGAAGCCCATGCGGCCCGAGCTGCGGTTGCCGATAAAGCGTACGGGATCGATGTCCTCGTACGTAGGGCCGGCACTGACCACGACACGACGGCCGCGCAGCGACTGATCGCCGAACGAGGCGACGAGGATGTCGCGGAGCTCATGCGGCTCGAGCATGCGGCCCGAGCCGATGTCGCCGCAGGCCTGATCGCCGTCGGCGGGACCGAGGACGCCGACACCTCTGACCCGCAGCGTGCCGACATTCGCCTGTACGGCGAGGTTGGCCCACATCTGCTGGTTCATCGCCGGAGCGACGTAAACAGGCGCGGCGGTGGCGAGCACCACGGTGGTCAGCAGGTCGTCGGCATGGCCGTGCGCGAGCCGCGCGAGGGTGTCGGCACTCGCCGGCGCGATCAGAACGCGCTCCGCCCAGCGGGCCAGTTCGATGTGGCCCATCGCGGCCTCGCCCTGCTCGTCCCACAGGCTGACACGCACCGGCTGCCCCGAAAGCGCCTGGAAGGTGGTCGGTGTGACGAAATGCGTGGCGCCTTCGGTCATCACCACTCGCACCTCGGCCTCGAGGTCGCGCAGGCGGCGGACGAGTTCGCAGATCTTGTAGGCGGCGATACCACCGGTAACGCCAATGAGGATGCGACGCTGGCGAAGACTCATGGCAAAACGGCGCGGTGGCGAGGGGTCATCAAGCTTAGCGGACCGGCTCATGCCTCGCACCCATATTGCCCCGCATTTTCAGAATCGTTCTATCGCCATTCGTCCGCGACGATCCTAAGTTGGGGATCTCTCCGGCCGCGGGCTGGTCATCAGGAAGAACGACTCATGAAGCGGGGGCATCTCCATCGTTCGGCCGTGCGCGACAACGCACCGGCATTCAACGCGACGACCGCCGGCGCGCCCGGCGTACGCGGTCTGACCATCCGGGAGTGGCCGGTCGGCGACCGCCCTCGCGAACGCCTGCTGGCTCACGGCGCGAGCGCGCTGTCCGACGCGGAGCTGCTCGCCGTCGTCCTCGGTAACGGTGTCGCCGGACGGGATGCCGTCGCCACCGGCCGGGCACTGCTCGCCCAGGCGGGCAGCCTGGGCCGTCTGCTCTCGGATCCCGACCAGTTGCCCAGACTCAGCGGCGTCGGCCCGGCCAAGCGGGCACGGCTGGTCGCGACCATCGAACTGGCCCGCCGGTCATTGAAAGAAGAACTCACCGACCTGCCGGCCATCGGTTCCTCGGAAGACAGTGCCGCTTATCTCAAGGCACGGCTGCGGCACCTTCCTTATGAGGTGTTCGCCTGCCTGTTCCTGGATACCCGGCACCGGGTGCTCGGGTATGAAGAACTGTTCCGCGGCACACTCGACGGCGCCAGCGTCTACCCGCGCGAGGTCGTCCGGGCCTGCCTGCGTCATCACGCGGGGGCGGTGATCCTCGCCCACAATCACCCGTCCGGCGTGGCCGAACCGAGCCGGGCGGACCGCGAGATCACCCGCGTGCTGGTCGACGCCCTCAAACTCATGGATATCCGGGTTCTCGATCACCTGGTGATCGGGCAGGGCGAGCCAGTGTCCATGGCGGACCGGGGACTGATCTGAGTCCGGATTTCAGGCAAAAAAAACGGCGCGAGTGCCGCTCGCGCCGTTGGGGTCACCATTTCGAGGGAGGGGCGTGGTGAGCCCTTTGTGCCGTTGGGCCGGGGAGACACCGGGCACACGAAGAATTGTGACGATGGGCGATGACAGCCCCGTGACGTGGCGGCGCATGACGTGTGACGCGTGCAGTGAAAGCGTCGGAAGACGCCGCCGCGGCACTTGCGGGATTCGACTTATGCACATTCCACCGATTTGCCACTTGGACGTCACAGCTGGTGTCTCGGCGCAAGTCAGTCTTGCAAGTCATTGTTTATACGATACTTTAGTTGTTACGCCATGATGTCAATGAGGCGCCATGTGGCGCGGGGTCGCAGCGCGTCGTTATTGCCCACAGAGTTATCCACAGGCTGTGGAAAACCGGGAGCTACCCTGGACGATCGGCCCATGTGGCCCTTCTGATAGGATTGCCGGTTCCATATCCGCGTCGCCCATCCCGTGAAAGCACAGCTGAAACAACTCGTCCTGCAGGCCATCGGGGCTATGCGTGAGTCCGGCAAACTGCCGTCCGATTTCGTCGCGCCCACGTTCGTGATCGAGCGCACGCGCAGCCGCGAGCACGGCGACTTCGCCACCAACGTGGCCATGATGATGGCCAAGGCCGCCAGCCGTAAGCCGCGCGATCTCGCCACGGACCTGGTCGAAGCGCTTCCCGCCTCCTCCCTGGTGGGCAAGGTCGACATCGCCGGCCCGGGCTTCATCAACTTCTTCCTGGCTCCGGCCGCCTTCCACGCCGAGATCGATCGCGCGCTGGCCGAAGGCGACCGCTACGGGCACAACCGCGACGGCGGTGGCCGTACGGCGGGCGTCGAGTTCGTCTCGGCCAACCCGACCGGCCCGCTGCATGTCGGCCATGGCCGCGCGGCGGCGATCGGCGACAGCCTGAGTCGCCTGCTGGCCGCCAGCGGCTGGAAAGTGTTCCGGGAGTTCTATTACAACGACGCGGGCGTGCAGATCGCAAACCTGGCCCTGTCCACCCAGGCGCGCGCCAGGGGCATCGCCCCGGACGAAGCGGGCTGGCCGGAATCCGGCTACCGCGGCGACTACATCGCCGAAGTGGCCCGCGCCTTTCTGGCGAAGGAATCGGTCGAAGCCGACGGCGAGACCGTCGTCGGTACCGGTGACGCCGACAACCTGGACGATATCCGTCGCTTCGCCGTGGCCTACCTGCGCAACGAGCAGGATCTGGACCTCAAGGCGTTCGGTGTCGGTTTCGACGTGTATTACCTCGAGTCGTCGCTCTACAGCGAGGGCCGGGTCGACGAGACCGTGAAGGAGCTCGTGGCCCACGGACATACCTATGAGGAAGGCGGCGCGCTGTGGCTCCGCTCGACGGATTTCGGTGACGACAAGGACCGCGTCATGCGCAAGTCCGATGGCACGTTCACCTATTTCCTCCCGGACGTGGCCTACCACCGCACCAAGTGGCAGCGTGGCTACGAGCGCGCCATCACCGAGCTGGGTTCGGATCACCACGGCTCCCTGGCCCGCGTGAAAGCCGGCCTGCAGGCGCTCGACACCGGCATTCCGAAGAACTGGCCGGAATACGTGCTGCACCAGATGGTGACGGTGATGCGCGGCGGCGAAGAGGTGAAGATCTCCAAGCGCGCCGGTTCCTACGTCACCCTGCGCGACCTCATCGACGAAGCGGGCCGTGACGCCACGCGTTACTTCCTGATCGCCCGCAAGGCGGATTCGCAGCTGGTCTTCGACATCGACCTGGCCCGCTCGCAGAGCAACGACAACCCGGTCTATTACATCCAGTACGCGCACGCACGCGCCAGCCGCGTCTTCCGCGAACTGGCCGACCGCGGCCTGTCCACGGATCGGGGCAACGGTATCGCGAAGCTCGACCTGCTCGCCACCGAGCACGAGTCGGCGCTGATGGTCGAGCTGTCGCGTTACCCCGAAATGGTCGAGTCGGCAGCCGCCAATCTGGAACCGCACCTGATCGCGCAGTATCTGCGCGAACTCGCGGGCGCGCTCCACAGTTACTATCACGAGCACAAGTGGATCGTGGACGACGCCGATCTGCGTGACGCCCGCCTCGCGCTTGTGGCGGCCACGCAGCAGGTGCTTCGCAACGGTCTGGATCTGCTGGGCATTTCGGCCCCGGAGAGCATGTAAATGGCAACACGCAAGAAGGCGACGAAAGGCCGTCAGGCCGTCCGCAACGGTTCGAGCGGCGGCATGCCCGGCTGGGGCTGGGCACTGATCGGCATCCTCGCCGGCGCCCTGCTCATGGCCTTCGCCATGCGCGGCACGCTGATTCCCATGATGCAGAAGCAGCAGGGCCCGGCGCCGAACCCGGAAGCCACCGCGCAGAAGGGCAGCGACCCGGGCGTCGTCGAGCAGACCGCACCCGAGAAACCGAAGAAGCCGTCGTACGATTTCTACTCGGTGCTCTCGGAGAAGGAAGTCCGCATTCCGGACGCCGAGATCCGCGCCCAGGCCAGTGCCGAAGCCCAGCAGCAGAAACAGCAGCAACTGGCCGCGCAACAGACCCAGCAGGCGCAGGCTCAGCAGGCTGCCGCCGCCCAGCAGCAGGCTCAGGTGCAGCAGGCCGCGGCGAATCTGCCGAAGGCCGCGACGCAGACGGTCACCGCCGCTCCGTCACAGCCCGCCGCCCCCGCTGCCGCGACGGGCAGCCCGGGTTACCTGTTGCAGGTTGGCGCGTTCCCGAGCGCCGCCGATGCGGAGGCATTGAAGGCCAAGCTCGCGTTGCAGGGCTTCGTTGCCAACGTCCAGTCGGTGAAGGTCGGCTCGCAGACCTACAACCGCGTGCGCCTCGGCCCGTTCAAGTCCGCGACCGATCTGGAAGGCACCAAGCAGCGCCTGCAGTCGGCGGGCATCAGCGCGATTGCCCTGAAGGAAGGCGGCTGAGGTCACTCCCCCGCCGCCGCCAAAAAAAAATCCCGCCGAACGGCGGGATTTTTTTTGAAGCGATGTAGCCGCCTGTCAGTCAGCGCGTTTCAGGCGAATGAGTGCCGAAATGTCGTCATCGCCGTAGCCCTGCGACATCAGTTCGGCGAAGTCGGCCAGCGACTGTTCGATGATGGTGCGGTTGGTACCCGCGTCCTTCGCGATACCGCGCACGATGCCGAGGTCCTTGTGCAGCAGCGCCAGCTTGAAGCCCACCGAGAACTCGTTGCGCAGCATCGTCGCGCCGCGCTTGTCGAGAAACCAGTTACCCGCCGCGCCCGCCGCCAGCGTCGGAATGAGGCGATCCGCCTGGAGACCGAGCGCTTCACCCAGCGCCAGCCCTTCCGTCACCGCGTGGGCAATGCCCGCGACCAGCACCTGATTGACCGCCTTGGTCGCCTGGCCACTGCCGACCGCGCCCATGTGCGTGATACGCGCACCGTAGGCTTCCAGCACCGGACGTGCTCGCTCGAGCACCTCCGCGTCGCCGCCGACCATCACGGACAACGTGCCGTTCTTCGCGCCTTCGACGCCGCCGGACACCGGCGCATCCAGGAACAGCGCGCCCACATCGGCGAGCAGGCTGGCGGCCTTCTTCGCCGTAGCAGGAGCGACGGTCGAGTGATCGATGACGATCGCCCCCGTCTTCAATGACGGAGCCAGCGCTTCCACCACGCCGATGACGTCCGCATCCGCACTGACGCACAGGGCGATCACGTCACATGACGAGGCAATGCCCGCGAGATCGGGCGCGACGACGCCAAGCTCCTTCGCCAGCGCATCGGCCTTCGTCTGTGAGCGATTGCCGACCGCGGCCAGCAGGCCCTTCGCATGAAGATGTCCCGCCATGGGGGCGCCCATCGCGCCGAGTCCGATGAATGCTGCCTTGAGGGTCATCCCGAAAACCTTTGTCGATGTCTGAAAAGAGACGCGGCGCCCTGAGGCGCCGCGGTTGGAATCAACGCCCTGCGGTTTCCGCCAGGTACGTGTAGCCGGTGAGGCCCTTGTCCAGCGAGGCGGACAACATCTCCGCCTCGGCGCCGGTAATGCCTGCCGCGGCAAGCCGGTCGGTGTAGGACTGGCGCAGCTGCCTGAGGTCGTAACCCACGTAGTCGAGCATCAGGTCTGTCGTGTCCCCATGACGCACGTGCGCGAACTCGTAACCGTCGGCCGTCGCGCGGACATTCACCGCGTCGGTGTCGCCGAACAGGTTGTGGATGTCGCCCAGGGTTTCCTGGTACGCGCCGACCATGAAGATACCGAGGCGGTACGACTGGTCGTCACGCAGGGCGTGCAGCGGCAGGCTGACGTCCACGCCTTCGGCATCCACGTAATGATCGATACGGCCGTCCGAGTCGCAGGTGAGGTCGGCGATCACGCCCCGGCGCGTGGGTTCCTCGTCCAGACGTGAGATCGGCACGATCGGGAAGATCTGATCGATCGCCCAGATATCCGGCACCGACTCGAACACGGAGAAGTTCACGAAGTACTTGTCGACCAGCTTCTCGTCCAGGTCGTCCAGCGCCTGACGATGCGCGCGCTCCGCCGGCAGCAGGCGCGGACGCACCGCGTTGGCGATGGCGTAGAACAGGTCGTCGAGCTTCGCGCGGTCGCGCAGGTCGAGCTGACCCAGCGCGTAGAGCGCCTGGCCCTCGGCGAAGTGATGCTGGGCTTCGTGGAACAGCTCCAGCGGCGGCCGGCTGTCGAGCTCGGCGTGCGTCTCGCGAAGATGACGCAGCACCGTCGGCTCGTCCGCGCGCGGCGCGGGCACCGAACCCTCGGGTACTTCTTCCACCTCGGTGACGTTGACCACCATCACCGCGTGGTGCGCGGTCATCGCGCGACCGGACTCGGTGAAGATGACCGGCGCCTTCATGCCGTGCTCGGCGACGGCCTCGGCCAGCGGCTGCACGATGCTGGCGGCGTACTGGCCCAGGCTGTAGTTGATCGAGTTATAGCTGCGCGAGCGGGTGCCTTCGTAATCCACGCCCAGACCGCCGCCCACGTCGACGACGTCGATGGGCACGCCCAGCCGGTGCAGTTCGACGAAGTAGCGCACGGCTTCGCGCATGCCGGCGGCGATATCGCGCACGTTGGAGATCTGCGAGCCCATGTGGAAGTGCTGCAGCCTCAGCGTGTGCTTGAGGCCCGCGGCGTCGAGGCGTTCGATCAGCTCCAGCACCTGACCGGGGCTGAGACCGAACTTGCCTTTGTCGCCACCGGTGTTCTGCCACTTGCCGGCGCCGATCGAGG
Source organism: Luteibacter sp. 1214 (assembly GCF_031455395.1). Classification (NCBI taxonomy): domain Bacteria; kingdom Pseudomonadati; phylum Pseudomonadota; class Gammaproteobacteria; order Lysobacterales; family Rhodanobacteraceae; genus Luteibacter; species Luteibacter sp. 1214. The sequence continues at coordinate 130,134 of NZ_JAVDSQ010000009.1, read as the reverse complement.
CCAGGCGCACGCGCACGCCGAGCAGCGGCTCGACATCCAGCGCCTTCGCCTCGGCGAACACGTGGTCGAGTTCGGAGAGCTTCTCGATGACGATGTGGACGCGCAGACCGAGCTTGCGCCCGATCAGCGCGAGACGCACGTACTCGCGGTCCTTGTAACCGTTGCAGACCACCATGCTGCCGGGGCGGGCATAGGCGAGCACGGCCATCAGTTCCGGCTTGGAACCGGCCTCGAGGCCGAAACCCTCCTCGCCCGCGGCGACCAGTTCGCTGACGACGCCGCGCTGCTGGTTGACCTTGATCGGGTAGATGGCCGTGTAGGAACCGGCGTACTTGGCGTCATCGATCGCCTTGGCGAACGCCTGCTGCAGGCGCGCCAGACGGTCGGCGAGGATATCCGGGAAGCGGACGAGCAACGGCAGGCGCAGGCCCTGGGCCGTGGCCTGATCGACAATGGCCGGCAGGTCGAGGGCCGGGCCCTCGTCGCCGCGCGGGCGCATCTGCAGGTGACCGTTGCCGGCCACATCCACGTAGCCGTTGCTCCAGTGTGGGATCGCGTAAGTCAGCTTCGCGCGTTCGGTGGTCCAGTTCGTCATGGTGGCGACGATCTCCCTCGTGATTGTGTCGTGTCCCCGTGGGGGGCGCGGAACAGTCGCAGCGGCGAACTTTGACCTGAAGCGAGTCTGGCGACCGGGAGCCTCGCACGCCGCGGGGCCGACCAGACAGGGTCTGCGCCGTCCGGGGAGACGGGGCAGACCGCGTATTGTAGCGGCGACGGATGACATCCGTGTATTGCCCCGCCCGGGGCAACATTGCCGTCAGGGACGACCTACATTTGTGCCAGGGCAAGGACTTGGCCGATTCCGGACCCGGAGCCGGTACAATCCCGTGTTTGGTCCCTTACCTCTTTTCAGGATCCGAGTCATGTCGCAACAGCAGCTCAGCTGGTTTACCGAAGCCCACCAGGCCTCCGGCTCATCCATCGGTTTCCGTGTCGAGCGCCTGCTGCACGCCGAGAAGACCGAATTCCAGACCATCGAGATCTACCAGACCACCGACTGGGGCAATCTCATGGTGATCGACGGCTGCGTCATGCTGACCAGCCGCGATAACTTCCTGTACCACGAGATGATGACCCACCCGGCGCTGTTCACCCACGCCCGGGCCAAGCGGGTCGTCATCATCGGCGGCGGCGACTGCGGCACCCTGCGCGAAGTGCTCAAGCACGAGGAAGTCGAGAAGGCCACCCAGGTGGAGATCGACGAGCGCGTCACGCGCCTTGCCGAGCAGTACTTCCCGGAACTGTGCGACGCCAACAACGACCCGCGCGCCGAACTGCTCTTCATCGACGGCATCAAGTACATGGCCGAGGCGGATCCGGAGTCCATCGACCTGATCATCGTCGACTCGACCGACCCGGTGGGTCCGGCCGAAGGTCTGTTCAACGCCGCCTTCTACGCCAGCTGCTACAAGGCCCTGCGCCACGGCGGCATCCTCGTGCAGCAGTCGGAATCCCCGCTGGCGCACATCGAGCTGATCAAGGCCATGCGTTCGGCCATGCGCACCTCGGGCTTCAAGGCCGTGCGTACCCTGCCCTTCCCGCAGCCGTGCTACCCCACCGGCTGGTGGAGCTGCACCATGGCGCGCAAGGACGGCGACCTGTCCGGTTTCCGCGAGCGCGGCGCCATCAGCAAGGGCTTCCCGACGAAGTACTACAACGCTGAAATCCACAAGGGTGCGCTGGCGCAGCCGGAGTTCATGCGGACTGAACTGGGCGACTGACTGAATCTGTAGGAGCGCGCCCTGCGCGCGATGTAAGGGATTCGCGCGCAGGGCGCGCTCCTACAGGCGGTTCAATAAAAAACGGGCGCCCATGGGCGCCAGTTTTTTTGGCTCCATTCAGACCGGCCTACTGCTCGACCTTAGCCGGCTCCCATCCTGCCGGGGCTTCCGCCGGCATGCCGTAAGCACGCAGCGAAGCCAGCACCACGCTCATCTCGGTGCCGCCGCTGCGCGCCAGCGACAGCAGCTTCTGCGCCGTCACCTTGTCGCCCTGGGCCTGGACGTTGAGCTGCGCGAAACGCTGCATCTGCCAGACCAGGTTCATGCGAGCGGTCTTCGCGGACTGCTGCTCGGCGGTGTCGGTGGACAGGGTTTCACGCAGATGCAGGCCCAGCGAACGACCGAGCGGGCTGCTGCCCCACTCGAGGACCTTGGCGAGTTTCAGGCAGTCGCCCACCACACCCGCATCGCTCTTGTTGTCTTCGCAGTACTTCGCGGTGACCTGGAACCCAGGCATCGGCTGCGCGCTGGCCAGACCGAAGACGATGACCATCTGCACGCCTGCCGCCCCCGCGCCCTGCAGCGGATTGAAGGTGTCCGGCGGTGGCGGCAGCTGGCTGACCGAGTTGGCCAGCGCCTTGAGGCTGGAGCCGAGGTAGTCGTCGTAAAGCCGGGCGTTGGCGGCGCGGGCGAGATCGCTGCGCGTGTCCTTGCCGGCACCGTTATGGTCGTCAACGCCCAGCTTAAGCAACCAGACGGCCGCGTTGTCCGGCGCCTGCTTCTGCAGCGTGGCCAGTGCGTCCGCGTTCGGGCAGCCACCGGCCTTGGCGTCGCAGTCGGCCAGCGAAGCCCAGGTAACCGCCGGGCCCGCGTCGGCATTGCGCGACGCGCGCTCGAGAAGGGCGTGGTAGCTCAGCACCTCGGGCGGATTGGCCAGCGGGCGCGCCAGCAGGGCGGCGCCCAGCAGCGGCTCGGCTTCGGTGCGCAACGCCAGGACGCTGGCCAGGTCTTTCTGGAACTGCAGCAGGGCCTTGGTCTGGTCCTTCTGCGCCACCGGCGCCTTGAGCGGCCCCTTTGCCGGACCCTGGGCACCGGCCCAGGGCGTGGCGGCAAAGACCGGCATCGAGAGCAGACCCGCAAGGGCCAGGGTCAGCACGCGATATCCGCGCATCAGCCATCTCCATGAAATAAAACGACAAGAATACGGTTCAACCATGAACGCAGCCTGCGCCGTCCCGGGGTCATCGACGGCGGACATTGTTACCATCGACATCCAATGTGGGGATCGCCGACTCGACATCGAGCATGGCAGCGACACAATCCTGCGACAGAACAGGAGTTTACGATGGATCAATTCGCACTTTTTAACGACGCGCGCGCCGGCTTCTTCGTAGGCTGGGGTACGCTGTCGCTGATCAACGCAGGGCTGGCCCAGGGCAAGAATCGCGGCGGCCTGCTCTGGTGGTTCCTCTCGCTGTTTCTCGGCCCTGTCGCCACCCTCATTCTCGTGGTCATGCCGAAGGTTCGTACCAAACTGTTCTGATAGGCTAGAACCACTCCTATGGCAGGTGCTCGCGGATGCTTACGACGCTCGTGGCAAGCAGCAAGGGTGGTTGCGGAAAGACGACGCTGGTCACCCAGCTCGCGACCCACTGGGTCCAGTCCGGCAAGCAGACGGCGATCATCGATGCGGATCGCCAGCATTCCAGCCTGCGCTGGGCAGGCCGTCGTCCCGAGAACGTTCCCGCCGTCACCGCCATCGAGGGCAGTCGCAAGGCCTTCGACCGCCTGCCGGGCGACGTGCAGCGGGTGATCGTCGACACGCCCGCGGGCGTCGACGAAAAAGACCTCGAGCCCTATCTGGAGAAGGTGGACGTCATCCTCGTGCCGGTACTTCCCTCGCACTTCGATCTCGACGCCACACTCGATTTTCTTACCGTGCTGCGCGGCATCCCGCGCGTGAAGCGCGGCAAGCTGCCGGTCGGCCTGGTCGGCAACCGGCTCAAGCCGTGGACCAACGCCAGCCAGGCCGCCATCGCCGAACTTGGCGAGCGCGCGCCCTTTCCCGTCGTCGCGGAACTTCGCGACTCACAAGCGTACGTCTTGCTCACGGCGCTCGGTAAGGGCATCTTCGATTACCACTCGGAAAACGTACGCGGACACCAGGACGACTGGGGAAAACTGCTTCGCTGGATCAAACGAAGCACCTGAGCCGACGTGGGACGCGTCATGACCCGCCACGATACGTGGCCTAGCGGAGGACGGTACCCATGCACGAACTCATCCTGTTGCGCCATGCCGAGGCAGAGCCCGGCCATGACGGCAAAGACGACCGCGAGCGAAAACTCACCGAACACGGCCGCAACGAAGCCCGCGCCGCCGGCGAATGGCTCTCCAGCCATGGCGTGAAATACGACCGCATCCTGTGTTCCCCCGCGGAGCGCACCAAAGAGACCGCCGCGCTGGCCCTAGGCCAGGTCGAGCCCACTTACGTACCGGAAATCTACGACGCCACGCCCGGCGATCTGTTCGACGTGCTCGACACGCAGTCGGACGCGGAACGCATCGTGCTGGTGGGACACAACCCCGGCATTGAACAACTGGTCGCTTTCCTTGTCGAAGGACGGTCCGAGGATTACCGCGGCATGCCGCCGGGTGGCATGGCACGACTCGTCTTCACGGGCGAGCTGGGGCCGGGCAAGGCCAAACTCGAGACATTCTGGTCACCTCCCAACTGAGTCCCCCGTTGATGCGTCACCTGTTGTGGGCGATCGCCTTGCTCCTGTCGGCGGCTTCGGCTTCGGCCGCCGACCTGCGGATCGACCCGACCCGTTCGCGGGCCGAGTTCGCCGTTCGCCTGCTGTGGGTGAGTACCGTCTCCGGTAGCTTCGAGGGCATCCGGGGCGACCTGTCCATCGACCGCGAAGCGCGCACGGCCGTCGTGCGCGCCGTGCTCGACACCGAAAGCATCCGCATGGAATCGGCCCGCCTGCGCCGCTGGGTGCTGGCGCCGGAATTCTTCGACTCGGTGCACTACCCGCAGATCCTGTTCACGTCCGACCCGCTGCCCCTGGAACTCATCAGCCGCGGCGGCGAGATCAAAGGCAAGCTGACCATGCGCGGGGTCACCCGGGACGAAACCTTCCACCTGCAGGCCACCCGCTGCCCGGCCGACGCGCTGGCCGGTTGCGTGCTTCAGCTGCAGGGCACGATCGACCGTACGGATTTCGAGATGCGGGGCCGCCGTGGGGCCCTTTCGGACCGCGTGAACCTCGGCATGGCCATCGTCCTCGACCATCCCTGACGAAAACTCACGTGACGTTGGCGTGGGTCGCCTATGATCCCCGCCATGCGCCACCTCCGATTGTTCTTACTCCTTGCCGCCATCCTGGCTGCCACCGGCTGTTCGCTGTCCACGCAGCGCATCCGGAAGGCCGATGCCGTGGTCACGCTGACCGTGGACCGGCAGAGCAATTGCACGCGGGCAGACCACTGCGCCCAGCCCTCGGCGCTGCTCGATGCCGCCGTGGAAGCCGACGCCGCCTCGACCGACGCGCGCCCGGTGCACGTGGCCACGCTGCTGGAAGACGGCGAAACCGCCATGGCGGCGAGGATCAATCTGATTCGCGCCGCGAAGCGGACCATCGACGTGCAGACCTATATTTGGGAGCAGGACGACGCGGGCAAGCTGGTCCTGGACGAACTGGTTCAGGCCGCGCGCCGCGGTGTACGCGTGCGGATCCTCGCCGACCAGTTGTTCTCCTTTCGCGACGCCGGCCTGCTGGCGGGGCTGGCGCGCGCCAGCGATCACATGGAGATCCGCCTCTACAATCCGACCTTCCACAGCGCGCGTACGCCGCCGCTGGAGTTCGCGGCGGGCATCATCTGCTGCTTCTTCAAGTTCAACCAGCGGATGCACAACAAGCTGATCGTGGTCGACGATCTGATCGGCATCACGGGCGGGCGCAACTACGAAGACCGTTACTTCGACTGGGACGGCACCTTCGACTACGTCGACCGCGACGTGATGATCGGTGGCCCGGCCGCGAAGGCCATGGGCGCCAGCTTCGAGCAGTTCTGGAACCACAAGCGCGCCGTGCGCCTGACCCACCTGCGCGACGTGAACAAGGAGCTGGTTCGCGACACCGACGACCCGCGCCACTGGACGACTCCGCAGTACGAAAACCCGGAACGTGTCGCCACCATGGTGGCGGACGCCGAGAGTCCGGACTGGATCGCCGACCGTATCCAGCGCGAAACCCTGCGCATGAACCGGGTGGAGTACCTGTCGGACCTGCCAGGCAAGACCGACGAGCCCAAACGCCGTGAAGCCCGCGCGCTCACCCGGCACATCATGGGCCTGGTGCGTAACGCCAGGAGCGAAGTGATCCTGCAGACGCCCTATCTGGTGATGAGCAAGCCGGCGAAGAAGATCTTCAGCGGGCTGCATCGGAAGCCGGTCCCGCCGCGCGTCGTCGTGTCGACCAACTCACTGGCCTCGACGGACGCCTTCGCGGTGTATGCGATGTCCTATAAGCACCGCAAACGCTACCTCACCGACTACGGCTTCGAGATCTACGAGATGAAGCCGCGCCCGGCAAACGGGGATCCCGACGCCCTTGAAGGTCAGAGCAATGACGTGGTCACGCCGCCGCTGCTCACCGGCTCGGGGAGCGGCAGCGGCGCCAGCAAGACCGGACGTCGTGCCGGCAACCGGCTGGTGCCGGCGGGCCCACCGTCGGAATCCACGGGATTCATGGCCCTTGGCGGCCGCCGCGTACGTCAGGGACCGCGCACTCGTCCGGCACCCCTGCTCACGCAGGGCGTGCGCTTCGGCCTGCATGCCAAGTCGATCGTGGTGGACGACACGTTCGCCATGGTCGGCACGCACAACTTCGATCCACGCTCCGACCACTACAACACCGAGTCGGGCGTCATCGTGTACGACAAGCGCTTCTCGGATCGCCTGCGTGACTCGATCATGCAGGACACCCGCCCGGAAAACGCCTGGGTCATCGGGCCGAGGGAGAAGAAAATCCCCGTGCTGTCGTCGGTCAACGAGTTCATCGGCGACGTCTCGGAACGGCTGCCGTTCTTCGACCTGTGGCCGTTCCGCTATGCCACGAGCTATGAGCTCAAGCCCGGCTGCATTCCGATGCGCTGGACCGACCCGAAGTTCTTCGAATGCTACGAGCCGGTCGGCGACTTCCCGGAAGTGGACGTGTCGCTCAAGCTGATCTACACGCGCATGATCACCGCCTTCGGCTCATCCGCCTCGGGCATTCTCTGACGCTCAGTAAGGGCGGGTGAGCTCGAAGCGGACCGGGAGGTCGGCGGTGTAGCGCGGGGCACGGTTCTCCGCACTGGCGAAGCGCCAGTTGCGCACGGCTTCTTCGGCCGCATGGTCCAGATCCATGTCGCCGCTGGAACGCCCCACGGACACCTCGGCGACATCGCCCTCGGGCGTGACGGTCACACTGAGGATGACCTGGCCTTCGCGATTGGCGCGCAACGCCGACATCGGATAACGCGGCGACGGCGTATAGACCGGCACCAGCGCTTCGGGCACATGGCGTGGCGTGGCGGCGACGCGGGGCGGCATCGGTGCCGGGCGGCTCACCGCCACAACGGATTCCGGCCGCGCGCGGGGCCTGGCGACCGGCCTGGACGACAGGTGCATGGCTTCGGGCATCACCACTTCGGCGAACGGTCGTGTGGCGGGCGCGCGCTCGTACGTGAGCGCGGTGAGCCAGCTCGTACCGGCGATGCCGAGCACGAGCCCAAGGGCACTGAGGGAAGTACTGGTGCGAAGTGCGAACATGCGGACTCTGGAGCAGGATCAGGGGCGTTCGAGGATCGCCGTCACACCCATGCCGCCCGCGGTGCAGATCGAGATCAGGCCACGGCCCGAGCCCTTCTGCTCCAGCATTTTCGCCAGCGTGGCGACGATGCGCGCACCCGTGGCCGCGAACGGGTGACCGGACGCGAGACTGGAACCGTTGACGTTGAGTTTTGCGGGGTCGATCGATCCCAGCGGACCCTCGAGGCCCAGCCGGTTACGGCAATAGTCGTCGTTTTCCCATGCACGCAATGTGCACAACACCTGGGCGGCGAACGCCTCGTGGATTTCGTAGAAGTCGAAATCCTGCAAGGTCAGGCCCGCACGCCTGAGCATGCGCGGCACGGCCACCGTCGGCGCCATCAGCAGGCCTTCGCCGTGGACGAAATCCACGGCCGAGACCTCGGAATGGGTGAAATACGCCTGGATGCTGAGGCCACGCGCGGCGGCCCACTCGTCGCTGGCCAGCAGCACGGCGGCGGCGCCGTCGGACAGGCCGGTGGAGTTGCCGGCGGTCAACGTGCCCTGACCCGACGTCCGGTCGAAGGCGGGCTTCAGCGAGCCGAGCTTTTCCAGCGTGGAGTCCGGGCGCAGAAAGCCGTCGCGCTTCAGACCGCGGAAGGGCACGACCAGATCGTCGAACAGGCCGGCGTCGTAAGCGGCGCCCAGCTTCTGGTGGCTGGCCAGGGCCAGCTGATCCTGCTCGAGGCGGCCGACTTTCCATTCCTTCGCCATCAGCTCGCAGTGGTCGCCCATGGACTTGCCGGTGCGCGGCTCGGCCACGCCGGGGAAGGACGGCTTGAGCTCCCTGAGCTTGAAGCCACGCGTGGCGACCTGCAGCTTTTCTTTCAGGGTCCTGGCGCGGTTGAGCGCCAGCAGACGCTTGCGCAGCTTCTGCCCGTAGACGATGGGCACGTCGCTCGTGGTGTCCGAGCCCCCGGCGATGCCCGCTTCGATCTGGCCCGTGGCGATCTTGTTGGCGATCAGGATGGCGTTGTCCAGCGAGGTACCGCAGGCACGGGCCGAGGTAATACCCGGAGTGGTCGGCGCCAGGCCGGACGAGAGCAGCGCTTCACGCGCCAGATTCCAGTCCGAGGAGTGCCGGATGACCGCACCCATCGCGACCTCACCCAGCTCCACACCGTGCAGGCCGAACTTCTCGACCAGCGCGCCGAGCACCTTCACCGACATCCCGAAATTGCCGACATCCGCGTAGGCGGTGTTGTTACGACAGAAAGGAATGCGGACGCCGCCGACCACACCCACACGCTTTTGCGTCTTTTCCATGCTTTTGAGGGACTGTCCAGATCGAAGTGGGAGCCCGACCGGCGGGCCGGATCGAAGGCGAAGGGATCGCGGACGCCGACGATCGCCGACGAACGCGTATCGGCAAGGCTAACCCGCATCCCGTCCCGGCGAAAGCCCGCCGGGTCGCAATGATAGAATCGCGTTCCTTTGCCGTTCGGAAAACGCCGCCGTGAACGAGTCGCTGATCGCCTGCCCCGCTGTCCTGGCCCTCGAACTGGCCGGGGGCGAGATGCCCGATCGCCTCGAGCTAACGCGCGACGAAGCGCAGACCCTCGCCGCACTGGTGGCCGACGACCTGCGCGCCCTGCTGCCCGGCGTCGAGGCCTCGCGCTTCGCGCTGGCCGGCGCCCTGTTCGACGGCGTCGAGCTGCTTCGCCCCGGCTTCCCGGTGCTGGCCACGCTGGAAGAACTGGCCCGTCGGGTGCCGCGTGTCGTCACCGCCGGGGGGGTGGTCGCCTTCGGCACGCACGAAGGCCATATGCCGGCCCAGCCGCTGGTGCCGGACCCGCACTTCGCCGGCGGTCCGATGCGACTGATTCCGTGGATGCTGCTGGTGCCCGCCGACCAGGTGGAAGACCTGTCCCAGGCCATGGAGCGCGAACTGGCCGCCAAGGGCGAGGCCGGTACCGCGACGTCGGATTTCCTGATGCGCACGCTGGGCATGCGCCTCGAGCACGCCCGCTACCTCACCCGCGACGACCTGCTGGCGCTGACCTGCGTGCAGTACGAGCACGTCAATCTGGCGCCGCTCTGGACGATGCTCGAAGCCGCGCTGCTCACGCCTTACAAGGACGAGACGGCCCTCGGCTCCCGCGGCCTGCCGCTGCGCTACACCGAAGGACGTGTCGAGATTCCGGGTCTGGCCGACTGGTTCGCGCGCGACGCGAACAAGGGCGGCAACGCCGCTCACGAGCTGGCTGGCACGCTGTTCGAACTGCGCCAGTACGCCGCGCTGCTCGCCGCCCATCACGTGCACCTGGTGATGCAGGACATGCCGGCGACCGAGGGTTTCCTGATCGAAACGATGGCCGACGCGGACCCGTCCGCCGCCGCGCCCCGTATCTATGCACACGAGGCGGCCGGTCTCGGCATGGCGGCGATCACGATCGCCCAGCCGGTTCCCGGCAAGGCCCGCGTTCTGGCGCACGGCTTCCCGCTGGCGCCGGACGCGCTGACTCCGCTGCTGGAGACGCTGGCCGATCGGTACGGTACCGACAGTGAAGTGCACACGCTGGGCCGGATCATGCTGGACGCCGACGGCGCACTTACGGCACCGGCTCCGGCGCTGCATTGAAGGCGGCGGCAAGGCTTCACATTTAAGCCGAGTCCGAATATACGCGGGCAGTTCGACCCATTAGAGTGGGCGAACGTGAACACCCATACCACCGACTGGCCCGCGTACCTCCTCGACCGTGCACCGGCGATGATCGCTTACGTCGGTACGGATGGCTGCTTTCGTTATGCGAGCCCCGCGTTCCTTGCGTGGATGAACGTGACGTCCGATGGGATCACAGGGCAGCGCGCGGAAGATCGCCTGCCGGCCCCCATGAACGAGGCGATCGCGGGCGGCATCCGTGCGGTGTTGACCGGCGAGCCGCTGGTCGGCGACCTGGGCATTGCTCACACGACCCCGGGCCGCTACGCACAGGCGACGTTCTCACCCGATCGAGACGAGGCCGGGCAACTGCTCGGCGTGTCCATCGTGCTCGCCGATATCTCCGGACGTCGCGCGCTCGAGACACGGTTGCGTGAGAGCGAACGGCGGTTCGCGCTGGCGTTCCGATACGCGTCGATCGGTGTCGCGCTCGTCCTCCCCGACGGTCGCTGGCTGCAGGTCAACGAGGCGCTGTGCACCATGCTCGGTTACAGCGAAGACGAACTGCTGGCTTCCGCGTTCCAGGCCGTCACCCACCCCGACGACCTTGCAGCCGACCTGGCCCTGGTCAGGATGGTATTGGCCGGCGAACGCCCGTCCTACACGATGGAAAAACGCTACGTACATCGTGACGGTCACACCGTGCACGGCATGCTCAGCGTGTCGCTGGTGCGCGACGAACACGGCGAGCCGCTCTACTTCATCTCGCAGGTGCAGGACATCAGCGAGCGCAAGGCCTTCGAGGACGCGCTGTTCCGCGAGCGCGAGCTGGCCGAGGTCACGCTGAAGTCCATCGGCGATGCGGTCATCACGACCAATCCCGACATGATCGTGACCTCGCTCAACCCCATCGCCGAAGCGATGACGGGATGGACGAGTCACGAAGCGGTGGGGCGCCCGATGGACGAGATCTTCCAGTTACGCGAGACGCTGTCGGGCCTGCCCATTCCCAATCCGCTGATCGCCGCCGTGCAGAAGAACGCCATCGTCGGCCTGACCACCGATGCGATCCTCATTCATCGCAACGGCTTCGAAAGCCCGATCGAGGATTCCGCGGCGCCGATCCATGACCACACCGGTAACGTCGTCGGCGGTGTCGTCGTATTTCACGACGTGAGCGAGACGCGCGCGCTGGCGCTGAAGATGGCGCACCTGGCGCATCACGACACGCTGACGGGTCTGCCCAACCGTGCGCTGCTGCAGTCGCGCATGGAGTTCGCGGCGACGGTGGCGTCACGTCGCAACCAGCGCGCCGCGCTGCTCTTCGTCGACATCGATCACTTCAAGCAGATCAACGACACCATGGGCCACGCCGCCGGCGATGCGCTGCTGCAGGAAGTGGCGCGGCGCATCCGGGCGGCCGTGCGCTCCGATGACACGGTCAGTCGCCTCGGCGGTGACGAGTTCGTCGTACTGCTCCCGCTGATCGACGGACCGTCGGATGCGAGCCTCGTGGCGGAGAAAGTGCTCGCCGCCTGCAGCCAGGCGGTCAGCGTCGACGCCTCCGCGCTGACGATCAGCTTCAGCATCGGCATCAGCGTGTATCCGGACGACGCACCGGATGCCGAGTCCCTGCTGCGCAATGCCGACACGGCGATGTACGAAGCGAAGATGCAGGGCCGTAACGGATACCGGTTCTTCAACCCCAGCATGAACGAGCGGAACACCGCACGTGTGCGCATCGAAGTGGAACTACGCAAGGCGCTCGCCCGCGGTGAGCTGAGCCTGCATTACCAGCCCAAGGTCGACGTGGACCTGGGTAGCATCGTCGGTGCCGAAGCGCTGCTGCGCTGGCAGGTCAACGGCGAGGATGTGTATACGCCAGAGCAGTTCATCCCGGTGGCCGAGGATTGCGGGCTCATCGTTCCGATCGGCGAATGGGCGTTGCGCGAAGCCTGCCGCCAGGCGGAGATCTGGACGCGCCGCTATCGGCCGCTGTCGGTGTCCGTCAATGTCTCGGCGTTGCAGTTCCAGCACACTCGCTTCTTCGAATCGCTCAGCGGAATCATTGCCGACAGCGGCATCCATCCGACGCTGCTCGAGCTGGAACTCACCGAGCGCACCGTTATGGAAGGCGGCGACCACATCGCGGCGCTGCTGCATCGGATCAAGTCGCTGGGCGTATTGCTGAGCCTGGACGATTTCGGTACGGGCTATTGCAGCCTGTCGTACCTCAAGCACTTCCCCATCGACACGCTGAAGATCGATCGTGCCTTTGTCCGCGATGTCGCCGTCGACAACGACAGTGCCGCCATCGTCAGCGCCATCATCGCGATGGGCAGGGGGATGAACAAGCAGGTGCTTGCGGAGGGCGTGGAGAGCAACGAGCAGGCGCGCTTCCTCAGCCATGCCGGCTGCCCGTTGATGCAGGGCTTCCTCTTCGGGAAGGGGGTGTCCGCGAAAGAATTCGAGGCGCGGATCGCGGCGGTGGATACCGGGGATTTGCGGGTCACCGGCACCTGAAGCGGCTTTGCACGAGCCAGCCTGCTGGCGATATCAGCCCGTCACCGCCCCAACGCCGCCTCATACATGAAGTAATGACACCGCTCCATCCCCAGTCCCGCGTAGGTCCGCTGCGCGCGCTCGTTCTCCAGCTCCACGTAAAGCCTGAGACCCACCGCACCCGCGCCTTCGGCCATCGCCTTCACGTGCCGGTATAACCCGGCAAACACCCCGTTCCGGCGAGCCTCGGCGATCACGTAAACGCTCTGCACCCACCAGAAATCGCCGCAGCGCCAGTCGCTCCACTCGTACGTGACGAGCAGGCAGCCCACGGCCACGCCGTTCAGTTCGGCAACAAGATAGAAGCCCCGCCGCGGCTCATCGAACACCGCGCGCACGCCTCGTCCGATCACCTCCGGGTCGAGCCGCTTTTCCTCCGTCTCCCACGCCATGGCGATATTCCAGCCGGCGATCGCGTCGGCGTCTTCGGGACCCGCGCGGCGAATGTCCAGGCTCATGTGTCTTATCCGTTGGAGGGCCGTCGCTTGCGCGACGCACCGAGTTTGCGTGTGAGGGTATTGCGGCCGACACCGAGCGCCGCCGCGGCATGCTGCCGGTGTCCGTCGTTGGCGACCAGCGCCACCTGCAACAGCGTTTTGTCCAGGGCATCGCGGGCACGCGCATGGACGTCCACCTCGCCTTGCGCGAGCGCGTCCTGCGCCCAGAGGCGCAGCGCGTCCGTCCATTCCGCGCTACGCGTTTCGCGTGCCGGCAGGTTGCCGAGATCGCCCGCGAGGATTTCCAGCCCGGGCGCCACGACCGCCAGTCGGCGGCACAAGTTTTCCAGCTCGCGGACGTTGCCGGGATAGTCGCGCTGCTCCACGAGTTTCATGGCCCCGCGCGAAAAGCGCTTCGGTGGTACACCGAGTTCGGCCGCCGCCCTGGCGAGGAAATGGCGCGCGAGCAGCGGTATATCGCCGCGACGCTGACGCAAGGAAGGCAGTTCGATACGAACCACGTCGAGGCGATGTTTCAGATCCGCGCGGAACAGGCCTTGCGTCACCCGCGCATCCAGATCCTGATGCGTCGCCGCCACGATGCGCACATTGCTGCGAATGGATTCACGCCCGCCCACGCGGTAGAACTCGCCGCCCGCCAGTACGCGCAGCAACCGCGTCTGCAGACCGATCGGCATGTCGCCGATTTCGTCGAGGAAGAGCGTGCCGCCTTCCGCCTGCTCGAAGCGTCCGGCGTGACGGCGCGTGGCACCGGTGAAGGCGCCCGCCTCGTGGCCGAACATCTCGCTTTCCAGCAGTTCCGAAGGAACAGCTGCGGTGTTCAGCGCGACATAGGGCTTGCCGTTTCGCGCACTCTCTTCATGCAGCGCACGGGCTACCAGTTCCTTGCCCGTGCCGGTCTCGCCGGTGATCAACACATTGAGGTCGCTGGCCGCGACACGACCGATCAGGCGAAACACCTCGCGCATCGCCATGCTCTCGCCAAGCAGGGCGTGCTCGTCGGTGCGCGGCGGCGGTGGGACGACTTCTTCATGCGCGGCGGCGAGTGTGCGCTCGACCGCTTCCACCGCCTGATCGAGATCGAACGGCTTGGCCAGATAGTCGACCGCTCCGGCGCGATACGCCGCCGCCGTCGTCGCCACGTCGGTATACGCACTCATGACGATCACGGGACCGATGTTCCGGCGCGTGAGGTCTTCGAGCAGGCGCAAGCCGTTCTCGCCCGGCATGCGCACATCGGTCACCAGCAAGGCGGGACGACTCTCGTGCAGCGCCGCACGTACCGCCTCGCCCGCGCTGAACTCGCGCACCGTATGACCCGCGTCGCGCAGGGCTTCCGCCAGGACGAAACGCACGCCGCGATCGTCGTCGGCGATCCAGATCTCAGTCATGGTGCCGCTCCATCGGAAGGTACAGGGAGAACACGGTCTCGCCGGGTCGGCTCGTGTAGCGCAGGTCGCCGCCGTGTTCGAGCGCGATTTCGCGCGACAGCGCCAGGCCGAGACCCGTGCCGTCGGCGCGCCCGGAGACCAGCGGCTGGAACAGGGAGTCGCGTAAGTCGTCGGCCACGCCCGGACCATCGTCCATCACGTCCACCCGCAGCGCCGCACGCACCGTGCGCTCGCCCAGACGCGCACCGTGTTCGACACGCGTGCGCAGGATGACCGTCGACGCGCCCGCTTCGCTGGCGTTGCGGGTGAGATTGAGCAGGACCTGGAGCAGACGATCCGGGTCGCCGACGCTGTCCGGCAGGCTGGGATCGAAGTCGTGGCGGACGCGCGGGGCATCCACCTCCGCCACGACGAGGCCTTCCAGGCGTTCGAGCAGTTCGTGGACGTTGACCGGGCCGAGGCGCGCGGCACCACCGTGGCGCAGCAGGCCGTCGGCCAGTGCGGCGAGACGATCGGCCTCGGAGATCACCATCTGCGCCAGCTGACGGAGGTCGTGGTCGACGACGCGGCGTTCGAGCAGCTGGGCGGCGCCACGCAATCCGGCCAGCGGGTTCTTCACCTCGTGGGCGAAGCCGCGCAGGGTGGCCGAGAGCGGCGTGCCGGCGTTAGTCGACAGGTCGGGCGCCAGCGGGTGGACTTCGATCAGGACGCGACCGTCGTCGAGGGGCTGGAGGATCAGATCGGCGGTGACTTCGCGGCCCCGGGCCACGCCAAAGGTGACGGCGCGGAGGTTGTAGGCGCGCCGTTCCAGGGCGGCGCGGTCGATCTGGCCGGCCAGCGCGGGCTCGCGCATCAGTGCTGTCAGATGCTGGCCGATGGCGGTCCGTGGGCCGACTTCGAGGAATTCGCCGAGAGCCGGGTTGATCCATGCCACGTGGCCGTCGATGGAAACGACCGCCAGGCCGGTGCCCAGGAGGGTTAAGAGGTCTGCCTGATCGGGTGCATGCATTGCACCAATGTAGGGAGAGGCGGAGGTTGGTGCAATGGGATAAATTCCGGGGGTCGACGGAATCCGCAAGGCCAATCCCTAATGAACATGTCGCTCAACGATGAACAACTCCTGCGACGCATCGACGAAGTTCTGCACTACCGCTGGGACCCACTCGGCGTCTCCGATAGTCCCGAGGCCAGAGACGAATACGAAAGCTACGTCCCCCGGACCTTCCAGCTACTCAAAGCCACCACCGATGGCAGCGATGTTGCCGACTACCTGCACTGGTTGAATACCGAACAGATGGGCGTAGGCGCCAACCGAAAGCACGATGCGGAAATCGTCGATTTGCTTCTGCGTTGGCGCGACCAGCTGTCGGACTAGCGTTACACCGGTGGCAGCGACGCAAGCCCGTGCCGTCGCCGCTGCCACCGCTTTGTCTCCGACGCCTTACCTCGACGGCAGGCGCTTTGCCATCTTCAGGTGATGCTGGAGCGTCGGGAGGGTCGTCGTCGCGAAAGATCGGATC
Organism: Luteibacter sp. 1214; assembly: GCF_031455395.1. Taxonomy (NCBI): domain Bacteria; kingdom Pseudomonadati; phylum Pseudomonadota; class Gammaproteobacteria; order Lysobacterales; family Rhodanobacteraceae; genus Luteibacter; species Luteibacter sp. 1214. The sequence continues at coordinate 113,960 of NZ_JAVDSQ010000009.1, read as the reverse complement.
GCCCCGGCCCGCTCAGTTGAAGGTGCCGCGGAATTCCTGGGCGGCATCCGCGCGGGTGGTGAATTCGACCATCACCCCGCCCGGCGCGCGCAGGAAGAAGCGCGATCCGCGATCGTTGTGTACATGGTGTGAACGATGACTTGTATAGATGGCGCCACGACACCCGCGCTCGGTCGCAACAGTCAATAGACCGAAATCAGGAGACGGCCTCACCGAAGCACGGTTTCAGCGAGGCCTCTTACTACTGAACCGTGCTATCCGTCGGCAAGGGCACAGGATGTGCCGACACCCAAATACATCATCCTGGCCCGGTACTATCGTGGTGTGGCGTCGTAACTCACGCCTCCGGAAGGCGTCTTCATCCCAAAGGCGAGGCGCAGCCATGCGAACCTTCGCACGCATCCTTCGTACAGGACGAAGGATGCGCCCATGCTTAAGGCCACGATGGCGAAGTACTTTGTCCAGGGCATCCACGCGTACTGGACGACGTAATACCCAACGCCGACGATGACCGTCTGATGCAGGATGTAAATAGGATAACTGGCCTCCCTCGCCCAGATGAGCAGCGGATTGGCAAAAGAAAGGTAACGATAGCCATAGCCAAGGAACACCATGACCCATAACCACGTAAAGATATTAGCTCCGAGGTGATCGGCGATCGAATCATGGCTGATGACTCCGGTATTGAAGCCGGAGATAAGCAGGACGAACACCGCCATCCCCATAACTAATGACCACCGCCGAAACTGACATAGCCACTTCCACATATCCGGCGTCGAGGCCATAAGGTATCCGTAGGTAGTCAGTAGCAGGTAGTGATTGAAGATGTACCAGTCACCGACTAGGTTATGTGTTTCCGGAAACAGTGGTTTCAGGAGGTGCTCGTTGATGCCGAGGGGCGCCCCTAGGAGGAAAAGCCAGGTTCCTGGTGCTCTATGTCGCGCCGTCCGCTTCCACCAGAGCGTCAACGGAAGCAGCAACAGGCTGTAGACGTAGAGATAAAGGATGAACCAGAGGTGGTGCCAGCTCAGATTCCACTGTCCCTGAAGCCGCCATTCGTAGTAGACCTGCGGCGGCAAGACAAGGGACGCGCCCGCTATGAGAGGCAGGACCAGTTTCTTTGTCCGCTCCCGCAGGAATTGCTCCGTGGTGCGTCGTCTGAGTGCAAACCACATGCCGGCGCCGGCGATGACGAACAGAAGTGGCATGCGCAGCCGGTGAGTGATGTCCATAGGCCATTGCAGGGAGGGAATAGTCTCGTCGTTGACGATGTGCCAGCCCCAGCCGACAAAAATCATTCCCGCATGAAAGAAGAACAACACGGAGATGGCGATGACACGCAGCCAGTCCAGGAAGTCGTATCGGTCGCGCAAATCGTCGGTAGCAACCATGGCTCGCGTCTCCTGTCTCGATGATGAGAAGGAGCCTGACCGACGGATCGCTGGCTGGCAGCAGATGAGGGGCGGATAGCGACGGTGGCGGGGTGAGGTGGGGTTACCGGCCCATGAGTGCGAAGAAGGCTTCGCGATATCGCCGGCTGAGCCGGAGAGCAGGACCGTTGCGAAGATGAATCTCGTAGTCACCCTTGAAGAGCGGCGAGAGCGATCCGATCGCCCCAAGATTCACCGCTGTCGACCTGTGGATTCGCACGAATCGCGTTTCGCCCAATTGCGACAACAGGTCCTGCAGCGTCCTGCGCAGCAAGTAGGTGCGCGTCGTGGTGTGTACACGGACGTAGTTATCGTCGGCCTCGAGCCACTCGACGGATGTAGCATCGACCAGCTGAAGTCGTTCACCATCCGGCACAAGCAGACGCTCGCACGGGGCCCGTGCCCGTCCGATCGCCACGGCTGTTGAGCCGGACTCGCGGGAGTGCAGTCGCTCGCGGACACGCTGCACGGTGCGCGCCAGGCGGCCCCTATCGTAAGGCTTGAGCAGGTAGTCGATGGCGTTAAGATCATAGGCCCTCACGGCATGCTCGTCGAAGGCCGTGACAAAGACGATCAGCGGCGCGCTCGCGAGCTCGAGCTGCGCGGCCACTTCGAGCCCCGACAGCGTTGGCATCTGAACATCCAGAAAGGCCACATCGGGGCGGAGCTGCTCGATACACCGCGCCGCAGATAGCCCATCCTCCGCCGATCCGACAACGGTCATGTCCGGTTGCTCCGCCAGCCAGCGTTCGAGCTTCTCGCGGGCGGGTGCTTCGTCATCGGCGACCAAGGCGCGAATCACGGCATGACCCCCGCCAGCGGTATCGCGATGCGCGCGGCAACGCAATCGCCCTCGTTGCGGATAACCAGGGACGCAGCAGCGCCATATATGATGCTCAGCCGCTCCCGGCAGTTGCGCAGTCCCACCCCGTCCTGCTGATCCTCCGCGAGGAGGGTGCCCGAGTTGCTTACGACGATTTGCAGCAGGCTGCCTGCGCGCCGGGCACCAACTTCGATATGGACGGGCGTCGTCGTGCGCTCGACGCCGTGCTTGAAAGCGTTCTCAAGCAGAGGTTGGAGCAACAGTGCGGGCACAGCGACACTTAGAATCGTATCGTCGGTCTGCCAGCTGAGTGTCACGCGGTGACGGAACCGCTCGCGCATGATCTCCGCGTAAAGCGCTAGCGTGCGGAGCTCCTCGGTGAGCAGCGTCATCTCATTCCCGTGAGTCCTCAGACTTATGCGAAGCAGGTCGCCGAGCGTCGTGACCAGCCGGTCCGCCCTTGCCACGTCGGTGTGCATCAGCGAGGAGACAGTGTTGAGTGCGTTGAACAGGAAGTGCGGTCGCAGCTGGCCTTGAAGTTGTGCGAGCTGTGCTTCGGCCAGCGCCCTCTGGGTTTGCAGCAAGCGGTGCCGTTGGACCCGCCATTGCGCATAGGAGTCGACGCCAAAGAGCACGCCTAACCAAAGACCCGTGAAGATCGTCAGCTTGACGCTTTCATACACCACAACGAAGCCCCAGCCGGGATGCTGGTAGCTAAGACCCATCATGGCGTAGACGCCCGTTCGTATCGCGTAAGCCATCGCGATCCACGTGACGACAACCACTGGGAGCCATCGCAGGTAAGCACCAAACCATCGGAGGGGCTTCGCTAAATACGGGGCATAGCGCCCGCGCACGCGAATCGCGAGCAACATCCAATTCGTCGCGATCAGCGCCGAACTCCCCTCCCAAAGGACGGGTTCCCACCAGTGGGTCGCTGGATTCCGGAGCGCATCCTGGAGGGAGGCGCTGATCATGAGCAGCCAGAAGGCCGCCCAGAACGCGGCGAAGGTTTTCGCGGGGAATGTCGTGCCGTTCGTCATGGGTGAGAGTGTAGCCATCCCCGGGGGGCGGGGTGTCGACTATGGGGTGAGCGGGACGCCGCCTGCACGCCACGGGACACGACGCCTTCTCCGCTACCGTTGGGACCCACCCGGCGTCCCGTCCATGCGACTTCAATCACCACGCGCTCGTATCTACATTCTTCGTGCATCCAACAGCGGAACGTCGACTCTAGCCCGTGCGGTCGGTAGCAAATGGCAAGGACCCGTCACCCATCTCGACCGTCCTGCCATCTTCCGGGCAGATCACAGGAACTTTGCCGCCATGCCGGAGGCAGCCAGCGGCTCGACCGTTTGTCTGCACAGCGGCTGCATCGCCGTGATGGATCGCGCACATCGCCGCTGCTACTGCTGTCTCTCCCGATTCGGAGACATCATGGACATCGCCGCCCACCTTATGAGCCCGGAGCCGCTTGGCTGGCTCGCCTCCCTCATACTGCTCGGGACGATCGGGCGACAAATCTGGCGACAGGCGCACGCGCCCACCGTCGAGGGCGTTTCGAAATGGCTTTTCATCGGGCAGATGGCGGCTTCGCTGCTTTATCTCGTCTACAGCGTTCTCGTGAAGAACCCAGTGTTCATCGCGAGTAACGCTGCCTTGCTGATCGCCGGCATCACCGGTCAGATCATTTACCTCAAACGAAAGCACAGGGACGAAGCCGCCAGGGAGTGACTAAGCTTACTTCGACGGCAGCTGCTTTGCCATCTCGAGGTGATGCTGGAGCGTCGGGAGGGTCTTCGTCGCGAAGGCCTTCAGTTCGGGGTCTTTGCCGGTGCTGGACTCCGTCGTGAACAGCTTGATGACTTTTTCGTGGTCCGCGACCATTTTCGTTTTGAACGCCGCGTCGAAAGCCGCGCCGTCCTTCTTACCGATCGATGCGGCCGCTGTTGCGTCCGCGGGCATCGGCGCGGTCGATACAGGAATGGACTTGGCCGCGGCGATGGTCTTGAGTTCATCGCCCGCCTTTGTATGGTCGTCCACCATCGTCTGGCCGAATGTCTTGACGTCGCTGGACGCGCCCTTCTCCGCCCCGAGCTTTCCGAGGGTGACTTCAGCAAGCCCTGCCGCGCTGGCCTTCTTCACGAAGGCCGCATCCGGCGCTGTCGACGCTGCCGTGTCGGCAGGGGGTTGGGCGAACGCGGCCGCGCCGAATGAGATTGAAACAGCGGCAGCAAGAATGAGGACGCGCGAACGGGACTGGCTCATGATGAAACTCCGTCGGAAGGTGCATACGGTTTGGCACCTATGGCATGAAGTACCCGTGCACGAACGGTCGTGGCCTGTGACGCAGACGCTCGGCGAATAGCCACTCACACAAAGTGAGCCGGCGCAACCGTACCTTTACCTACCGTATTTCATCCATGTCCATGGCGCCGTCACGCGCGTCGTCCCGGTTGAACACACGGCATGGCGGACACTCGGTACTCAGTCAGCCAGCACACAGGTGCAAGCCAATGTTCAGTCACAACAAGCGACTTCAGTACACCGTTCGCGTTTCGGAATCCAATCCTGCACTTGCAAATCTGCTTCTCGAGCAGTTTGGCGGACCGCAGGGTGAGTTAGCCGCCGCTATGCGGTACTTCACGCAGGCTCTGGCTGAAGAAGATATGGGCCGGAAAGACATGTTGCTCGATATCGCCACCGAGGAACTGAGCCACCTCGAGGTGATTGGTTCGCTCGTCGCCATGCTCAACCGGGGCGCGAAAGGCAGGCTGGCAGAAGCGGTCGAATCGGAAGCCGAGCTTTTCCGCTCCCTGCAAGGCGCTGGCAATGACAGCCATGTCACCCAGGTGCTGTTCGGTGGCGGTCCCGCGCTGATCAACTCCGCCGGTGTGCCGTTCTCGGGTGCCTATGTCGACTCCATCGGTGAGCCGACCGCCGACCTGCGATCGAACATCGCTGCGGAAGCGAGGGCCAAGATCGTCTACGAGCGCCTGATCAATGTGACCGAAGACGTCGGCGTCAAGGATGCACTGACTTTTCTCATGACCCGCGAAATCGCGCATCAGAAATCGTTCGAAAAGGCGCTTTACTCCATGGACAAGAGCTTCCCGCCGGGTAAGTTGCCGGGCGATCCGCGCTTTACCAGCCTGTACGTCAACACGTCTACGGGTGAAGGCGACGCGGCGGGTCCCTGGAACCGCGGTGAGCAGTGGGAAGTGATGACGCCGGATGACACGAACATTCCCGTCGATGGTGGCAATGGGAAGGCGTCGGTTGACCTGTCGAGTGACGAGGAATCAGTGGTCGGGCTCTTCGCCACCCGCGGGGCGTCGGATCCGTCGCGGGATCCAGTGACGGGTGCCGATCTGGGCGTCCTTCAGCAGGAACCGAAAAAGTAAGCGCGCGTTCCTCACGTTTGCTTTAAGCGACAGCGCGAAAAAAAGGTGCCCGCGATATCGCGGGCACCTTTTTTACATGAGCTGTCCGATATCGACCGGTGAGCCGTCACTCGATGACGTAGTGGATGGGCTTGAACCGGAAGTTGTTCGACATGCCCGCCGAACATGCGGTCAGTCCGATGATGAGATCCATGTGCGCTCTGAAGCGCGTCTTATCGCCTGGTTTACTCAACGGCGGCTCGACAGTAAGCGTACCTGTCTCGCCGTTGACGGGAACATTCATGAAGACGTTGAAGGCCGTCGGAATCTGATCTCCGACGATGCCGTGTGGCTCAAGTGCGGCGCGCAGATTGCCGAAGCAGCCACGATGAGGCTCGGTGTGTCCGTAAAGCTTCCGGAACATCTCCGCCGAGCATGGCGCAAGCAAGAAGTCGTGACGCCCCACGTCGTCCTCGGTGATTTCCAGCATCACCGAGCTGCGGTTGGAATAGAGAAGATCGCCGGTGGACAGGTAGATCTTGCTCGCATAATCGAGCGTCCGACCCGATGACAGGACCTCGGCTTTATCCGCCAGGGCAAAGGCGATGAGGTCCGCCACCTGCTCACCCTCGGGATCGATGACGGTCAGCGTCTGTCCGGCCCTCAACACGAAGGCGACACCGCTCTGAGGTTCGATCACCGTCGTCATTGCTTGCTCCCCACTGGCTTAAACGGGCACTCCCATGACCCCTCGATGTGGCGGCCGCTGTATTGCAGGGCCTCGGAGCTCTCGCCATGGACAGCGAGCATGGGGTTTGCGGAGCCATTCAGTTCCACGTCTCGCTCGATGATGGCTTCGCGTAGCCTGTCGTAGCGTCCCTGCTGGCGCAGGAATTCAAATTGAGCGTGCAGATTGAACACCATGGCCGGATGCGCCAGGCGCCGCGCCGCACGACTGGCGCCCGGGTGAAGACCGATCACGTAGAAACTCTTGCCGCCGACGCTCATGGAAAACTTCTCGGAGGTGGGATCGGCACTGACCGTCTCGTCCCACGCGAAGCGCTTGCTGTCGACCTCATGAATACCCTGGAGGCGCGCGAACAAGTGCGTTTCGAAGGCTTCTTCGTCGAGCGACGGCGTCCGGGGGAAATGCACCACCAGGCTATGAAACACGTGCTCGGGCTTGCGACGCGTGGCAAAGTCCTCGATCGCGGCGGCGATGGCCGCATCGTCTTTGCCGCAGCGCAGGTCGGTCGCCTCGAAGTGAGTGACCTGATCGCGGGCATGTGCCGTTTTTGCGGCAAGACACGGGAACTGCTGGCTGGAAAGGTGCGCTGCGAATACTGAAGTTACTGATGAGACCGACATGAGTGCGCCCGCTTCTGTAAGGCTCTCATGGTCAGGCTGTGCCCGTGAAATGGCGGGCGGCTCGTCGTGAGCGCCTCGCGATCAATGTGGTCGCACGCTTTCATCAGGGGCACGCGCTGTTCACATGGGCCGATGCTCTGAGCCGCGCCCGCGTTGCCTCCTCGCGCCCCGGGCAGCATGCACTTCTCCGCCCGTCACGGCCACGGCTGAACAAGCAACCTAGTCTTCTTCCGCCGCCTCACGTCCCTGCTGGCGGATCAGCGCCTCTTCCCGGGCGTCATTGATCGACTGCCGGATACTGTCGAGATCGACTTCGCTTTCGTCCGGCTCGAAATGGCCCGTCAGCTCGGTATCGGGCCGGAGCTCGCCAGCCTGGAACAAAGCCCACATCTCCTCGCCGTACCATGTTTCCAGCAACTCCGGCGCCGAACGTCCAAGGTAGGCCGTGAGATTGTTGACGTCACGCAGGAGCATCGTGCGCGCCGCATTGTTACCCGCCGCACTGACGACCTGCGGAAAATCGATGACGACCGGGCCATCCGGCCCGATCAGAACGTTGTACGCGGAGAGATCGCCGTGGATCAGTCCGGAGCACAGCATCAACACGACCTGCCGGACCAGAATCCGGTGATATTCCAGGGCATCCGCGGTGCTGAGATCGACCTCGCCCAGGCGGGGCGCTGACAAGCCATCGGCGTCCGTAACCAGCTCCATCACCAGCACGCCGTGGAAATACCCAAACGGTTCGGGGACGCGAACGCCTGCGTCGCGCAACTGGTAGAGCGCGTCGACCTCGGCGTTCTTCCAGGCGACTTCCTGCTGCTTGCGGCCGTACTTGCTGCCCTTACCGATGGCGCGCGCCTCGCGGCTGCTGCTTACCTTGCGGCCTTCCTGATACTGGACACGCTGCTGAAAGCTGCGGTGCGCCATGTCCTTATAGACCTTGGCGCAGCGCACGTCGTCGCCACTACGGACGACGTACACCGCCGCCTCCTTGCCACTTTTGAGGGGCCGGAGCACGTCGTCGATGATGCCGTCGTCGATCAACGGCTGCAGGCCTTGGGGGATCTTCAATTTATTTACGGGTCGGTGGCATGGCGGAGACTGCCATTAACCCTTAATTCTCACATTTTCCTGTACTTAGCGCCAATTCACCTCGCAGTGGTGGCGCGGCGCCCAATCAGCCGTTCAAGGCGTCCCTTGGGGGAGCGGCGCTGGCCAGCGAAGAGAGCAGGCAGGTTACGACCAGGACAACCCGGCGGTATCGGCGACAAAACGGCATACTTCCGACCTTGATCTGGCGGTGCGTTGAGCGCGGCTATCGCGCAAATCAGGCGAATCATGCGAACGCGGGTAAATCTCGACATCGATGTGCTACGGACGTTCGTCACCGGCATGGAGCTGGGAAGCTTCGCGCGGGCTGCAACCCGACTGGGCCGGTCGCCATCGGCGATCAGCGCCCAGCTGCGCAAGCTGGAGGACCAGATCGGCCTCCCGCTGGTACAGCGATCCGGCCGGGGACTGGTCCTGACGGAGCCGGGCCATGCCTTGCTGAGCTACGCAAAACGGCTCGTCGAGCTGAACGATGATGCGGTGCGTGCGGTGCGCGCGCCGGACCTAGAGGGCTCGGTCCGGCTTGGCTTACCCGCGGACTTCGCGGAGCGATGGTTGCCTTCGGTGCTCCATCGTTTCGGAAAGACGTATCCACGCGTCAAAGTCGAGGTGCACATCGAACAGAGTGCATCGCTGATAGAGCGGATAAGCCATGGAACGCTCGACGTGGCGCTCGCATGGAGCAGCCACCCGACCTCGAAGCACGCGCGACAGATCGCGGACGTGGATCTGTCATGGGTGGGTCCGACGAGCGGCACGCCCTCGCGGGGCGGCCACTCGGAGCCGGTGCTGCTGGTGGTCGCCGATGGACCATGCGCGATCCGCGCGACCGCGACGTCCCTTCTCGACGACGCGGGCATCCCCTGGCGCATCGCCGTCGCGACGCCGAGCCTTGCGGGCGTCTGGGCGTCCGTGGAAGCCGGCCTTGGGATCACGTTGCGCGCCACGATGAGCGTACCTGCGCATCTCAGCGTCATCGACCCCACACCTGCCGGCCTGCCTCACGCCCGGACGCTTCCTCTCTTTCTTCACGTCGCCGACGGGCAGCTGCACGATGCGGCGGAAGGGCTCACCGAGATGGCGGTCGATGAGGCGCTGCGACTGGTGCGTCCGCAAGGCGCCGCGGTACCGCGCGATCCATGAATCCGAGAACATACCCGGCGATCTCGGCATTCGCCTCCTCCCACGGCCAGTGGCCCGCATCCAGAAGGTGAATCTCGGCTTTGGGCACGTCGCGTGCGAAGGCCTGGGCGCCTGCCGCGACGAAAGACGGGTCGTTTTTCCCCCACACCACGAGTGTCGGCGGCTGGTATCGCCGAAGCCACGCCTGCCATGCCGAATAGCCCGCGACGTTGGTGCGGTAATCGAATAAAAGGCTCGCCTGAATCGCGCGCTGACCAGGCAAGGAGAGATGAGTGTACTCGTCGGTCCATGCGTCGGGATCGTATCGCTCCGGATGACGCGTTCCCAATGTGTGACGCTCCCGCGTGGCCTTTTCCGAGAGGAATGCGTCGACCACGTCCTCGTTCGCGTCCGGACGTTCCCAGAACTGAGCAATGCGCTCCCATTTCTTGCCGAGGCCCTCGGTGTAGGCATTCGCATTCGAGACGATGAGTGCCTCGACACGGTCGGGATGGGCTTTCATCAGGCGGAAGCCCACGGGCCCGCCGTAGTCATGGAGGTAGAGCGAGTAGCGAGACAGGCCCAGCTGCTCCAGCAGACCGTCCATGGTCTCCGCGAGATGATCGAAGGTGTATGCGTAGTTCGCGGGGTCTGGCGTATCGCTTTGCCCGAATGACGGATAGTCGGGGGCGATCAGGTGATAACGGGGGGCCAATAACGGCATCAACGCACTGAACTGCCGCGAAGACGAAGGAAAGCCGTGCAGCAGGACAATCGTCGGGTTCGATGGCGAGCCGGCTTCACGATAGAAGATGCCGACGCCGCCGACCACCGCTCGATGATAGGTAATGCGCGTGCTTTCTTCGCTTACCGCATGGGGCGACGCGATCATCGCCGCGGCAAGGATTAGTGTGGAAAGCATGGAGTTCACCAGCGTCGTGAATGGGCACCGTCAATGATGACCCCATCTGCTCATCGATAAAATTCGAAAGTATCGGACGAACACTTCAAAAAATTGGAAGCCCGGATTCAAGGCGCAGGCGACTGGTGGCGAGTGCCTTTACTGTCATGGCTGTGTCCGTCAATAAGAAGGATGGGAGGGGTTAACGCACCACGACAACCTTGCCGATCATGCTTCCGGCTTCGACGAGGGCATGTGCCTTGATCAGACCCGCGGCATCGAAACCGTCAATGCGCTGCGTGAGCGTGTGCACCAGGTCACCGCGATCGACGAGCTCGGCGACACGGCGAAGCAACGCATGTTGTCGCGCGATGGTTCGGGTGGTGAAGATCGGCCGGGTATACATGAGTTCCCAATGGATCGAGATGGACTTGTTCTTGAACGGTCCGATATCCAGGGCCTTGGGATCGTCGATCAGCGCAAACTTGCCTTCCGGGCGCATGACGGCGGCAATCTGCGGGACGTAGACGGCGCTGGCATTCAGACCGGCGACGTAGTCGACGCTCTCGATACCCAGCGCTTTGAGCTGGTCTTCCCACGGCTGGCTGTGATCGATGACGTGATGCGCGCCATGCTGCAGAACCCAATCGCGTGTTTCAGCGCGGGACGCCGTACCGATCACCGTCACACCGGTCAGCCGACGCGCAAGCTGGGTCAGGATCGAACCGACACCACCGGCGGCTCCGGTCACCAGCAGCACCTGATTCTCGGTGGGGTCGGCCTCGTGGATACGCAGGCGGTCGAACAGCAATTCCCATGCGGTGATCGCGGTCAGCGGAAGCGAGGCCGCCTCGGCGAAGTCCAATGACGTCGGCATCGGGCCGACGACGCGCTCGTCGACGGCCTGCAACTCGCTGTTGCTCCCCGGACGCGTGATATCGCCCGCATACCAAACCCGGTCGCCCGGCTTGAAGCGTGTGGCCAACGGTCCGGTCGCGCGAACGATGCCTGCCGCGTCCCAGCCGATGATGCGCGCGCCGTCCGCGGGGATGTCGCCATGCTTGCGGACCTTGGTATCGACCGGATTGACCGACACGGCCCGCACCTCGACGAGGATGTCGTGGTCACGCAGCGTCGGCTCGGGGACCTCGATGTCCTGGAGCGCTTGCGGATGGTCGATGGCCTGATTGCTGTAAAAGCCGATGGCTTTCATGGGTGCACCCTTCTGTTAGCGAGGAGCACATTGTGTCTTTACGTGGATTCAGGAAAAATCCCTAAACATCGTTAACACTTTCTGCGAAATCACGATAATGATCCGGCTCGATGATGTGCAGATATTCGTTCAGACTGTGGACGCGGGCAGCTTCTCCGAGGCCGCCCGGCAACTCAATATCGCGCCGGGCCTGGCGAGCGTGGCGGTGCAGCGGCTGGAAAAGGCCATCGAGGCCCGGCTCTTCACCCGCTCGACCCGCAGCATGCAGCTCTCCGAAGACGGCGAACGCTATCTCCCGCATGCCCGGGCGATGCTCGAAGCGCAGCTTCAGGGCAAGCAGGCCCTGGCGCACGCGCAGGAGGCGCTGTCGGGAACGCTGCGTCTGTCCGTCTCATCCGATCTGGGCCGCAATCTGCTGCTGGGCTGGCTGGACATCTTCCAGCACAGGCACCCCGGCCTGTCGTTGCATGTGCGCCTGAGCGACCGACTCGCCGACCTCGTGAAGCATCCTGTCGACGCCGCCGTGCGCTACGGCCCGTTATCGGACTCGTCGCTGGTGGCCATGCCGCTGATCGAGAACAATCGGCGGGCGCTCTGCGCCTCGCCCGCTTACCTGGAACGTCACGGCACACCCTCGGGCGTGGACGACCTGCGCAGGCACAACTGCCTGCGTTTCGTCTGGAGCGAGCAGGTCCACGAACGCTGGCGTTTCACCCTGCCTGGCGGCGATAAGACGGTGACCGTAACGGGCAACCGCGTCAGCGATGACGCGGATGCCGTAAGACGCTGGGCCGTGGCGGGTGAAGGCCTGCTCTATAAGTCGCGACTGGACTTGATCAATGACATTGCACATGGTCGTCTGCGCGAGATATTCCCGCATGCCCACTGCGAGCCGTCACCGCTCAATCTCGTATGTGCGCACCGATCGCGACTGACCCCGGCGATCACGCAGTTGAGGGATTTTCTGCGTGATCGATGTGAGGAGCTGGCGGCTAGCCTTTCTCCTGCTGTCTAGTCGGAGTCGCGAGTCAGAGGTGCCGGACACCCCCGACCCGCTAACCGTTACCCATTCAAGCACAGTTGCTCATACATCGAGCGAGGATGTTGGCTGCGCAGCATTCGCCTGTCGCAGCGCCGGCAGCATGTCCTGCGGGTCCGGACGACGCGTGTAATCCGGATTTACCTCGGCATACAGGATCGTTCCGTCGCGGTCGATGACGTAACGTGCCGGCATGGGCAGCGTCCAGCTCGGATCGCCGTTGAACGCGGGGAGGTCATTCTTGAGACCCCGGTACAGCTCGATCAGATAGTCCGGCATCTGGAAGCGCAGGCCGAACGCATCCGCCACATCGTTATGGCCGTCCGACAGAATCGGGAAACTCAGCTCGTTCTGCCGCGACGATTTCCGGCTGCTGGCAGGAAGCTGCGGCGAGATGGCGACCAGTTTCGCGCCCAACGCCGCGAACTCCGGCAGCGCGGCCTGCAGCGCCTGCAATTCCATATTGCAGTACGGGCACCACACGCCCCGGTAAAAGCTGATCACCAGCGGCCCGGTACGAAGGAGGTCGTCCGAGGACACCGGCCTGCCATCGGGATCGGGAAGGGTGAAGGCCGGCGCTTTGTCGCCCGCCTTCAGCGCGCGGGTGGCTGCGCCGGATGCGATCAGCTCGGCGGTGGCGCGATGCATGGTTTCAATGACCGTATAGGGGACGCTATACGGCGGCTTGCCGGCTTCGAAGTCGGCCTTGAAGGCGTCGAGTCGTTCTTGCAGGGACATGGCGTTGTTCTCCTTAAGCCTGAGTCATCGAACGGGCGACTTCCGCCGCGCTGATACCTTCCAGTGCCAGGCCGTAGCCCGCACCTTCATCGACGATGCGGCGCAGTTTCTGGGTCAGCGCGATGCGGGTATAACGCGCGGTCAGTGGCGGCAGCGCGGCCAGCGACTCGGCGATTTCACGTGCACGCGGCAGAAGGTCGGCGGCGGGGACCACCTCGTTCACCGCACCCCATTCCTTCGCGGTCTTCGCGTCGAGCACCTGGCGGGTGAGCACGAAGTAGCGGCCGCGCACGCTCCCGATCACTTCGGGCCAGAGCAGGTTCACGCCGTCGCCCGGGACGATACCGAAATCGAAATGCGGTTTGTCCTGGAAAACGGTCTCGGGCGTTGCCAGTACGATGTCGGCGAGCAGCGCGTATTCGGAGTGCAACAGCACCGGACCATTGAGTGCGGCGATCAGCGGCACCTCGATGTCGAGGATGTTCATCAGGACCTTTTTCCCCTCACGGAAAATCTTGTCGTACCCGAGCGGGGTGAAGAAGTCGAAACCCTCCGGGCTGATCGCGTCCATGAAGGCATCGCCACTGCCGGTAAGAATGACCACGCGGTTCTCCGGATCGGAACCGATGTCGTGGAAGAGATCGACGAACTGCTCATGGGTGTGACCGTTGAACACCAGTTTGTCGCCATCGGTGTGCAATGCGATTTCGAGGACGCCGGTGTCGGAGCGGGTCAGGCGAGCATTGGCGTAGCGGTTGCGGTACGAATCGAAGCGGGACATGTCAGCGTTTCCTGTGGTGTGTGAGTCGGGAGAGTTCAGGCGGAAGGCACGAGGGCGTTGATCTTCGCGATGGCGCGCTGAGTAGCGGGTCGGCTTGCAACGGCGTCGTACCAGCGGGCTACGTGTGGCGTGGTGTCGAATGAGACACCGGCGAATTCGCGGCGCCAGAGCCAGCCGAAGTGCGCGATGTCGGCAATGGAGTAGTCGTCACCGGCGACGAAGGGGCGCAGCGCGAGCACGCTGTCGAGCATGCCCAGCGTGCGCTGCGCTTCTTTGCTGAAGCGCTCGATAGCGAGGGGCTGCGGCTCGGCCGCCTGGCGCTGGAAGAAACCACTCTGACCGAAGGCCGGGCCGAGACCGGATGCGTGGAAGAACAGCTGCTCGAAGACGCGGGCTCGTGCTTCGCCCGTCGCCGGGAGAAGCTTGCCCTCACGTTCGGCGAGGTAAACCAGGATGGCGGCAGACTCGGTCAGCACCAGCGTCTCTCCGGCGCTGGTGTCGATCAGCACCGGCACCTTGCCGTTCGGATTGAGGGCGAGGAAGGCGGGAGCGCGCTGCTCGCCCTGTTTGACGTTGACGCCGTGCAGTTCGTAGTCCAGCCCGAGTTCCTCAAGGGCGACAGGCACCTTGATGCTGTTGGGGGTGGCGAAGGCGTGGACGTGAAACATGCGATGGGCTCCTCGGAGGGTTCTGAGCGGCATCTGTTTGCCGCCGGATGACCACATGGTGGCCCTGCGCCCATCGACACGGCAGATGGCGCGAAGCGATAATGCTCATTCCTTTGAGGAATACCCATGGATCGCTTTCAGGCCATGACCGCCTTCGTCCGGGTAGTCGACACCGGCTCGTTTTCCGCCGCGGCGCGCCTGCTGCATGTCGGCCAGCCCGCTGTGTCCAAGACGGTGGCGCAGCTGGAAGACCGGCTCGGCGTCCGCCTGTTGAACCGCTCGACCCACGGCCTCAGCCCGACCGAGGCGGGCCTTCGCTTTTACGAACGGGCTACCGCCTCGCTGCAGGAGGCTGACGAGGCGGAACTGGCGGCGCGCGACGCGAGCCTCGGGCTGTCGGGCCGGTTGCGCGTTTCAGCGGCGACGACGTTCGCCCGTCTGCATGTCGTGCCTCACCTGCCCCGTTTCCTCGCGGACCATCCGGAACTGCAGGTCGACATGATTCTCGACGACCGCGTCATTGACCTCGTGGCGGAGGGCGTGGATCTGTCGCTGCGCATGGGTACGCTGAACGACTCCGGCGCCGTCGCACAGAAGCTGGCGACGGGTGGACGCTCGCTCCTCGCGACACCGGCTTACCTCAAACGTGCGGGCGAGCCGAAGCGACCGGCCGACCTGGCGGACCATCAGGTCATCGCTGGCAGCCAGTTCGTTGGGGCATGGGCATTCACGCGTGACGGTACCGAAGTTTCCGTTCAAGTCAGCGGTCGCGCGCGCTTCAGCGCCGCCGAAGGTATCCGCGCTGCCGTGCTCGCGGGCATGGGGCTGACCATCGCCTCGGACTGGATGTTTGCCGACGAGATCGCCAGCGACGTGGTCAAACGCGTGCTGACCGACTGGACGCTGCCATCCATCGATCTGTGGGCCGTCTATCCGTCGGGCCGGCTGGCCAGCGCGAAAGCCAGGCAGTTCGCTTCGTTCGTGCAGGGAGCACTGGCTGGCCATTAACGAAAGCGCGTGCGATCCTTCGCCCACGAAGACCGCGAAAAACGGCTGCCACGTCCCGATCGGGGCAGCCGAATACACGTCACCCCGCTTTCGCGTGGTCGGCCAGCGTTCCCACCGATATCCGTCGGCCTCAGGAGCGCGCCATGACTATCCAGCACACCTCACGCATCGCCATTGTCGGCGCCGGCCTCGGCGGTCTCACCCTCGCGCGCGTGCTGCACATCAACGGCATTGCTTCGACCATCGTCGAAGCCGAAACATCGGCGACGGCGAGAGCTCAGGGCGGCTTGCTCGACATCCACGCGTACAACGGTCAGATCGGCCTGAAGGCGGCCGGTCTCTACGAGGCGTTTCTCGCGCTCGCCCTCCCGGGAGAGGATGCGAAGCGCATCGTCGACAGGAACGGCGAGGTTCTGCTCGATAAACCGGGATCGCCCGACACCGCTCGGCCCGAGGTCGATCGTGGCGCGCTGCGCCAGCTGCTGATCGATTCCTTGCCGGACGACACCATCCAGTGGGGCCGCAAGCTGACGCGGGCGAGCCGCCTTGGCGATGGCCAGCACGAGCTCGTCTTCGCGGACGGTTCGACCATGACCACCAACCTGTTGGTCGGTGCCGATGGCGCCTGGTCGAAGGTCCGGCCACTGCTGTCTTCCGCCAGGCCCGCGTACGTCGGTACCACCTTCGTCGAGTTACGCCTGTTCGCTGGGGATACGACACACAGAGTCAGCGCCGAGGCCATCGGCAACGGTACGCTGATGGCGGTTCAACCAGGCAAGGGCATCCTCGCGCACCGATATGCCGACGGAACGCTGCATACCTATGTCGCGTTGAACCGGCCGGAAACATGGATCGACGCTCTCGACTTCACCGAGCCAAAGGATGCGCTCCGCCGTGTGGCGGAAGCCTTCGAAGGTTGGGCGCCGTCGCTGAGAGCTCTCGTCACCGACAGCGACACGCTTCCCATCGTGCGCGCGATCCACGCGTTGCCGATCGATCACCGCTGGGCGCGCCTCGAAGGCGTGACCTTGCTGGGCGATGCCGCCCACCTGATGTCGCCCTTCGCGGGCGAAGGCGCGAACCTCGCCATTCTCGACGGCGCCGAGCTGGCTCTGGCGCTACGCGAGCATCCGGGTGACATCGAGGCCGCGCTCACCGCCTATGAAGCGGCGCTCTTCCCTCGCAGTGCGCACTTCGCCGCGCTGACGGCACACAACCATCGGCGCTTCTTCGGCGACGACGCACCACACAGCGTCGTCGAGCTGTTCAGCGCACACTGACCGCCTCAGAACGCGAGCGCCAGCGACGCCTGCGCCACGTTGTCGTTCAGCCCCTTACCCGAGTGTTCGTGGCGCACGTCGAGCCGAAGATGCAATCCGTTGAGGAACCGGGCCTCCGCGCCCACGGTATAGCGGCTGACGTTGCGCATCGCGCGCGTCGACAGACTCGTATCGTCCATGGCGATCCGCGGCGAGTGGTTGTTGTGGATACGGTCGTAACCCGCATACGGCATCCAGTGCGTATCGCCGATCTGTCGCAGGTCGCCCGCCACCTGCAGGCCCGCAAGCACCTGCGTGTTCGGACGGCTGTCGAACCGGACGCGCGTAGCGCCCGCCTCGACGTGCTGCTCGCGCTGCAGCCGGCTTTGGGCGGCGGCCATATGCGGACGGAACACGATCGCCTTGTCGCCGCCCATCGGCCAGCGACTGTCATAGGCACCCTCGACCGTGAGATCGGTGGAGGTGAGCCGGTAGCTCTCGGACGGCAGACCTTGTCCGTGCACTTCGTTGCGGTAACGTGCGCCCGAAAGTTCCGCCGTCGCCGAGAAGCCGGACAGGCCCTGCGGATTCTGTCGGTAATCCGCGTAGACGCCCAGCTGCGTCCCCCTGGTTTGACCTGTGGCGTGGAAGCCGGTCAGCGGCGAGCGCGTCGACGTATGAGTATCGCCGAAACCGATGCGAGCGCCGATCGCCAGATGGTCACCGACCATCGCACCCGCGCCCGCCTGGACGACATTGTCCTGTGCCGCGATCGTGCCGCCGTCGGCACTGGCCTCGTAACGACGGTCGCTATGCTGGTTTGTCATCCATACGGAGCCACGCATATCCCAGTCTTCCGGCATGGCACCGACCAGACGGTTGCCCAGCCAGCGACCCTCCTGAAACATCGATCGTGCGGCGACGGACTGGGCCAGGTAAATGTTGCCTTCGGGGCGGATCGCGTTGATCTCCGGGGGCTGCGGGGCATCCGTCGGCGATACGGGGGGCGTAGCCGGTGTGACGACAACCGGGGGCGGCGTCGCCGTGTCGCCGGGCGGCGTGGGCACTGCCGGTACATCCGGAGTCGAACCGGCGCCGGGATCGGGCGTCGCAGGCGGCGTGACCGGCGTCGTGGGCACCGGCGTCAGCGTGCTGCTCAGGTACCAGTTCTTACTGGCGGCCACACCATGGGTGGTACCACGCCGCACGAAGTAATCGTATGCGCCCGCGACGACGCGGCCTTCCTGCACGAACTCGCCGCCGGACGTACCGTCGACCTGCGCCAGCAGGTGGCCGTCCTGACTCGAAGGTGTACCCGCGATCAGTCCGCCCGGACCGCCCGCGTTCGCGATGGCGACGATGGACGTGCCCGTGGTGTTGCCGTGGACGTGCAGCACCGGCGTCCGGGTCGTCGTGTCGTCGCCCAGATAGGTGTTGATCAGCAGCAGGCTCAGATCGTGGCCGGTGTAATCGCCCATGACGTCGAACGTCGTGCCCACGTGCCGCAGTGCGAGTGTGCCCGCATTGTCCAGCGACCCGACCGACATGCCGACGGTGTTGTCGCCGGACTGGAGGATGGCCCTCTTGCTCACCGCGAACGCCGCGTTGTCGTTGCGCCCATTGACGACGACCATGCCGCCCAGCACGTTGCCCTTGCCGTGATAGGTGTTGTCGCCGTTGAGCACGAGCGTGCCGTCGCCGGACTTGTCGAAGCCGCCCGCGAGCGTCGTGCTGACGTTACCCAGCGTGGCGGCATCGTTGTTGTAGATGCCGGTGGTGACCGCGTCGGCGCGTTCGTCGCCGATATCGTTGTCGAAGTACGCCACCTGTCCCGCGGGAATGGCCAGCTTGCTCTGGCCCCAGGCGAACTGTTTGTAGCCGCCGATGGCGGCGTCACGATTGACCTCGCCCCAGCCGGTGTTCTCGTCGATATTGTCGGTACCCCGGGGATCGGCCGTCCCGAGGATCACTTCCGTGAGGTTGCGCGCCGTCATCCACGGATAGCGCTGCACGACTTCGGCGGTGACGCCGTTCGCGTTGGGGGCGGACCAGGACGTGCCGGCACCGTTGCTGTAGAGGTACCGTCCGTTGGCGGAGCGGATGGGGTTACCGTCCGCGTCGCGTTGCAAGGTGCCCTGAGGGGCCGCCACGCAGTAGTACTTCGCGCCGTGGCACGAGGTGAGGTTGGTCGAGAAATCACCCGTGTACTGATTGGTCCCGGTGACCGGGATGACGTGCCCGAAGTATTTGATGTCATAGCTCGGCGACATGCCGACAGGAACCGTGCTCGCCCACGATGGGTCGTTGCCGGCGGCAAGCAGCAGCAGGCCGTCGTTGGCCACGACCTTGTCGAGCGCGGCGATTTCCGACGGCTGGAGCGAGCCATACCAGACGAGTTCCGACGCGCTCATCACCCTTGCGTGATACCCGTTGGGATCGCTGGCGACGGCGAAGGTCTGCGCCCAGTTGCTGGTCCAGCCTGTCAGCAATGTCACACCCGGCGCCTGCTGGAGCAGGGTGTAGTTCATCCACGGGCCGTGATTGTTCTTCCTGGCGAGCGCGCCGTAGCCAATACCGCCGGGATCGCTGGTGCTGTCGTAAAGCCCGACGTAATTTCCGTCGACCTTGTAGACATTGTTCTTATAGCCGGACATGTCCGGGTAGTCGCCCTGCGAATCGACGACACCCGGCCCATTGAACGACAGCGGATTGATACCGCCGTCGTAATGAAACACGCGCACGCCGCTGCCATCGATATGCGAGCGCCCGGCATCGGAAGCCTGCTGGTAGATCGACGTCGTCGTCGCGCTCCAGGCGCTGGTCGGCACGGTCGTGGCGACCGCCGCCGTGACGACCAGGCACGCGCCGAGATTGACGGGGCGTCGTGGCGCCTCGGGCTCCTCGGGTGGCTCGCCCGGTACGTATTCGGTGATGACTTCCATGCGCCGCGTTTCGCGGTTCCACTCGATCCGACTGCTGATGTACATGTCGCCCCTGTCCCCTGCCCCTGGCGCCAGCCACCTTCGCGCCGGACAACAGCGGCGGGGGACTTTGCGCATTTTCGGCAAAGTTAGCAAAAACTTGCCAACCGGTACGTGACGGACTGGGCGAAATCGCAACCTGCCCGGACGGCTACGCCAACAGGGAGGCATCGGTGTCGGACATCAGGGTCTGCCGCCGACGCAGCCCAGGGAACCAGTGCATCCACAGCGCCGTAACCAGCAGGGTACCCACGCCGCCGACGATCACCGCGGGCACGGCACCCACCCACGCAGCGAGCATGCCCGACTCGAATGCGCCCAGCTGGTTCGATGTATTGACGAAGATCGAATTGATCGCGCCTACACGGCCGCGCATCGCGTCGGGGGTTTCGATCTGAACCAGTGCACTGCGAATCACCATGCTGACCATGTCGAAGCCGCCGAGCAGCACCAGCGCCAGTAAGGACATCCACAGTTGCGTGGACAAGGCAAACCCGATGGTGGACAGACCGAACCCTGCGACGCAGCCGAACATGAGGTGACCGATGCGCTTGTCGAGCGGATAACGCGCCAGCCACAGACCCACCGCTACCGCTCCGATGGATGGCGCCATGCGCAACATGCCCAGACCTAACGGACCGGTATGCAGGACGTCCTTCGCGAACACCGGCAGCAGGGCCGTCGCGCCACCGAGCAGCACCGCGAACAGATCCAGCGAAATGACACCGATGATGTCGGGACGAGCGCGGATGAAGTGCACGCCGGCGAAAAGGTCCTTGCGCGTGACCGGTATGCGTGGCGCCAGCGCCTGCTGGTAGGGAAGCCGTGTGACCAGCACCCCCGACACGATCGTCAACAGCGCGGCGATCGCGTAGACGGTCGCCGGCCCCGCGAGGTACAGCAGCCCGCCGAAGACGGGCCCCGCGATCGACGCGAACTCATTCACCGCCGCGCTTGCCGCACTGGCACGGGCCAGTCCGCTTGCGGGCACCAGGCCAGGCACCATGCTCTGAAACGCCGGGCCGCGGATCGCGGCGGCGATGCCACTGATATTGACCAGCGCGAGAACGTCGAGGCGGCTGACCGCACCCGTCGCCGAGCATGCCCACAACCCGGCCAACGCAAGGCAGGCGATCGCCTGTGCCGTCCCCACCAGCAGACGCCGGTCGTAACGGTCGGCCATATGCCCGGCGGGCAACACGAAAATCAGCGACGGAAGAAACCGCGCAAGGCCGATCAGCCCCAGGTCGGACGCACGGCCGGTGGTGGCGTAAAGCTGCCAGGCCACTGCGGTCGCGGCCATCTCGATGGCCACGCCCGAACAACAGAAGGCGATCAGGAAGGCGATCAGCCCTTGGCGGGCAGCCTGCGGAGGAAGGTCTCGGATCATCGGATCGACTCAATGGCGTGCTATCGACGCATCGTGAGGCGTGATGTTAGGGTGCCCTTTTCCAGCCTTCGCGCGGCAAATGGGCACTACCTATCGCAAAAAGGACATGGTCCAGTGCCAGCGGCAGCACTACCCTGCGGGAACGATGATTCCGGAGCATCGCCACGACTACCACCAGTTGCTATACGCAAAGGACGGCCTGCTGGTGGTGCATTCGCCCGTGGGCCGCTGGGTCGTTCCACCTACCCGCGCCATCTGGATGCCTGCGGGCACCACGCACTCCTCGCGCTGTGTGGGCGACGTCCAGCAACGTAACGTGTCGGTCGAGCTCGAGGCCGGATTCGAGCTGCCCTCCACGCCCTGCGCCGTCGAAGTGGGACCGCTGCTCCGGCAGCTGATGCAGGCGGCGGAGACGGTCACCTACCCTTATGACGAGGACTCCCGGGACGGCCGTGTCATGCGGCTGATCGTGGACGAACTGCAGACGCTGGCCGTACTTCCGCTGCACCTGCCCCATCCTACGGACGAGCGCCTCGCAGCGATCTGCGCGCACATCTCGGCGCACCCGGATGACACCGCGACACTCGAGCAGTGGGCCACGCATACGGCCCTGCATGTAAAAACGATTCAGCGCCTTTTTACCCGCGAGCTCGGTATGACCTTCGGGCAATGGCGGCAGCGATCCCGCCTGCTCGCCGGACTGGAGCGTCTGGCGCAGGGCCTGCCAGTGATCGACGTGGCGCTGGGCCTGGGCTATGACAGCCCGAGCGCGTTTTCAGCCATGTTCCGCAGGCACTTCGGGTTGTCGCCTAGTGCGTTTTTCAAACCGACCGGACGGCTTCGTTAGGCAACGGCCCTAGGCCGCGACAGGCGCCTCCACGCTGGCGGCGCGCTCGCCCCACTGGGTTTTCACCGCATGGGTACCCATAGAACGCTGATGCCACGTAGCCAGTCGTGGCCCCCAATCCAGCGGAGCACCATATCCATGAGTGACACTACACCGTACGTACCGCCCAAGGTCTGGACCATGCCGGACACCGGCGGCGGCGCGTTCGCCAACATCAACCGGCCGGTGGCCGGCGCCACGCATGAAGCGCCTCTGCCGGTCGGTGAGCATCCGTTGCAGCTCTACTCTCTGGCTACGCCCAACGGGCAGAAGGTCAGCATCATGCTCGAGGAGCTGCTGGCCCTGGGTCATGCCGGGGCCGAATACGATGCGTGGCTGATCCGCATCAACGAGGGCAACCAGTTCGGTTCCGGCTTCGTCGAGGTCAATCCCAACTCCAAGATCCCGGCACTGGTCGACCGCAGTACGCCCACGCCGACGCGCGTGTTCGAATCCGGCGCGATCCTGGTGTATCTGGCCGAGAAGTTCGGCGCCTTGCTGCCGACCGAACCGTCGGCCCGTGCCGAAACCATGAGCTGGTTGTTCTGGCAGATGGGGTCGGCACCGTTCGTCGGCGGCGGTTTCGGTCACTTCTATGCGTATGCGCCGGAAAAGCTGGAATACCCGATCAACCGTTATGCGATGGAGACCAAGCGCCAGCTCGACGTGCTCGATCGCCAGCTGGCGACGCATCGCTACGTGGCGGGCGACGACTACTCGATAGCGGATATCGCCATCTGGCCGTGGTACGGCGGCCTCGTGCTGGGGCAGTTGTACGGCGCCGCGGAGTTCCTCGATGTCGGCAAGTACGCCCATCTCCAGCGCTGGGCCAGGGAGGTGGCGTCGCGCCGCGCGGTGATCCGCGGCCGGAAAGTGAACCGCGTGATGGGCGATCCCGCCGGCCAGGTGCCCGAGCGGCACCAAGCCAGCGATCTGGACTGACGGTGCGGATGCGGACCCTTGGCCGACGACGGCGACGCCTTCACATAGTTTTCACCCATGTCAAAGTGGCACGTTTGATGTGGGAATGCCGGACTCTTTCGGGCAACATAAAGCGCTTAGCCGTTGACGCTGCATCAGCTGATTAAGGCCATCGCGGCGGGTGCCGCGTGGTCGGTGTTCTCCACGCGCAGGGCGTGAAGACGATCGGTGGCTGGAGTTTTTATGCAATCGCAAATCGCGACCGCACCGGCGCTGGACTTGTCCAACTGTGCTGACGAACCGATTCGCACCCCGGGCGCCGTGCAGCCGTACGGTGTCGTGCTGGTCATCGACCCCGAAACGCTCACGGTCAGTGAGTGTGCCGTCACTGACGCCCGCATCGTGGAGGCGTTCGGCGAGCCGCTGGGCGCGGCGCTGGACAGCGTGCTGGGCGGCCACCTGTCCGGGTGGTCGGAGTCGATCACCGCACTGGACGTCGGCACGTCGAGCTATCTGGGCATGGTGGCCCTGGGCAGCCATGGCCAGCATCACGCTCTCGCGCATCGCACCGATGCCGATCTGCTGATCGTCGAACTCGAGCAGTCACTGCCGGGTGAGTCCGGCTCGCTCGAGGCGTTGTATCCCGTTATCCGCCGTTTCATGAGTGAGATCGAGCAGGCGTCCAGCATCGGTAAGCTTTGCGAACTGGGTGCGCAGTACGTGCGCCAGCTGACGCATTTCGATCGCACGCTCGTTTACCGCTTCGACGAGGAGTGGAACGGGTCGGTCATCGCCGAAGAGCGCAACGACGTACTGCCGTCCTATATGGACCTGCGCTTCCCGGAATCGGATATTCCGGCACAGGCCCGGGAGCTTTACCGGCGCAACCGCGTCCGCCTGATCGCGGACAACAACTACCGGAGCACCCCGCTCGTTCGCGCGCCACAGTACCGGGCCGCGCCGCCCACGGACCTCAGCCCGTGCGTGCTTCGCAGCGTGTCTCCCATGCACCTGGAATACATGCGCAACATGGGCACGGGCGCTTCCATGTCGATATCCCTGCTGCATGACAGCCACCTGTGGGGTCTGATCTCCTGCCACAACGAGGCGACGAAGCGTGTTCCGTACCATGTCCGTACCGCATGCGAGCTGATCGGGCAGATCCTCTCGCTGCAGATCGCGGAGAAGGAACGCGTCGGCAACGTCGAGGAGCGCGCCATGCGCCGCGCCTCACAGATGCACCTGCTGGGTCGCATGTCGGGTGAACAGGACTTCATTCTTGCGCTCAAGCGCGACCAGAAGAGCTTCCTCGCCGTGACCGGCGCGTCCGGCGCCGCCATCGTGCAGAACGATGAATGCATCCTCATCGGCGAATGCCCCACCGACGAAGAAGTGCGCGCGCTGATTCCCTGGCTCACCGAACGCCGGGGCAACGACGATGTCTTCAGCACGGACCGTCTGCCGACCGAATGGCCGGCGGCCGAAGCGTATGCCGAGCGCGCCAGCGGCGTGCTGGCGATTACCATCTCGCAGTTGCACGACAGTTATCTGATCTGGTTCCGGCCGGAGGTCATCCGGACGGTACGCTGGGGCGGCGAGCCACGCAAAGTCATTTCTGGCGAGAAGATTTCGCCGCGACTGTCGTTTGAAGCATGGAAAGAGACGGTGCGACTTCGTTCGCTGCCATGGACCGATGTCGATCGCGACGCGGCCATGGATCTGCGCGTCGCCATCGTCGACATCGTGCTGCGCAAAGCCGAGGAAATGGCGCTCCTCAACGAGAAGCTCACACGCAGCAACAAAGAGCTGGAAGCCTTCTCGTATTCGGTGAGCCACGACCTGCGGGCACCCTTCCGTCATATCGTCGGCTACTCGGAATTGCTGGCCTCGGCCGCGAACGACCGGCTGGACGACACGGAGCGACGCTTCCTCGACACCATCGTGGATTCCGCCAAATCGGCGGGTCGGCTGGTTGACGATTTGCTGAGCTTCTCGCAGCTGGGCCGTTCGACCATGGGCACCATGACGATCAACATGGGCACTCTGGTCGAGGACGTCAGGGAACGTCTTGAGATGGAGGCGCTCGGCCGCAACATCCGATGGACCATCGCGACGCTGCCATCGGTCAAGGCCGACCCGGCCATGCTGCGACTGGTATGGCAGAACCTCATCTCCAATGCCCTGAAGTTCACACGGGACAGTCCCGAGCCAGCCATCGAAGTGGGCCACGAGCGTGGCGACGAGGAGTCGATCTTTTTCGTGCGCGACAATGGTTGCGGCTTCGACATGCGCTACGTCGACAAACTTTTCGGCGTCTTTCAGCGCCTGCATCACGTAGAAGAATACGAAGGAACAGGCATCGGTCTGGCGCATGTGCGTCGGATCGTCAGCCGTCATGGAGGCAGGACCTGGGCGGAGAGCGTACTCGGCCAGGGAGCGACCATTTATTTTTCCATTCCCGATTCAGTAAGAGGCCATTCGTGAGGGATCTCAGACCCATTCTTCTCGTTGAAGACAGCCCCAAGGACGCGGAGCTCACCCTGGCCGCCTTGTCCCGCTGCCAGCTGCTCAACGAAGTCACTCATGTGCGCGACGGTGTCGAAGCGCTCGAATACCTCCGCAGCGAAGGCAAGTATGTGGACGCCACCCACGGCGGTCCCGTCGTCGTTCTTCTCGATCTGAAGCTGCCCAAGCTCACCGGCCTGGAAGTCCTTGAGGAGGTGCGTCGCGATCCCAAGCTGAGCAGCACGCCGATCGTGATGCTCACCTCGTCCCGCGAGGAACAGGACCTGGTGGCCAGCTACAAGCTGGGCGTAAACGCTTTCGTCGTAAAGCCGGTGGACTTCAAGGAATTCTTCGAGGCCATTCAGGGACTCGGCATGTTCTGGGGCATCACCAACCAGCCGCCGCCGCCCATCCGTCCCATTCTCCCCTCGAGCCGCGACGCATGATCGAAGCGGTACCCGGCACGCCGATACGTATCCTGCTGCTGGAAGACAGCGCGCTCGATGCGGAACTGATCACGGCCCAGCTGCGCCTCGCCAGGCTCAGCGTCGCCATCCACAGGGTGTGGACGCTCGACACGTTCCTTGCGGCGCTGTTCGAACGTCGTTTCGATGTCATCCTCTCGGATCACCTGTTGCCCGGCTTCGATGGAGACAGCGCGCTCGTGCTGGCGCGCGAACACGCGCCCGAGCTGCCCTTCATCTTTGTGTCCGGCACCCTGACCGAGGAACTCGCGGTCCAGGCACTGAAACGCGGCGCCCGCGACTACGTGGTGAAGCAACGGCTCCAGCGATTGCCCGATGCCATCCTGCGCGGTCTTCGCGAAAACGAAGAGCTGAACAAGCTTCGCCTCGCAGAGGAAAATCTGCGACTGAGCCAGGAACGCCTGCAGTCGATCGCGGATGCGCTGCCCGCCCTGATCGGACACCTCGATGCCGGACATCGCTATCTGTTCGCCAATGACGCGCACAGGCACTGGGTAGGCCTCGCGCCTGACCGGCTGGTCGGCATGCATGCCGGCGACGTCTTCGGAAGAGACTGGTTCGCCGGCGCCGAGCCGTTCCTCGTACGCGCTATCGCAGGCGAACGCACCACCTTCGAGATCGAGCTGCCCGGACATGCTGGTGAAGCCGCCCGGCACGCACAGATCGACTGCGTGGCCGAAATCGCATCCGACGGCACGATTGCCGGCTATTACATGCTCGCGCGCGATATCAGTGAGCTCAAGCGTGCCGAGCTCGCGCTCAAGGAAACCAACGGCTCGCTCGAGCGCCAGGTGATCGATCACTCCGTGGCCTTGCAGGGCAGTGAGAGCCGGCTGGAGGCCATCTTCGAGTCCAGCTTTCAGCTGCAGATCCTGCTCGCGCCCGACGGCACGATTATCGATGCGAATGTTGCCTCGCTCGCCGCGGTACTGCTGGAAAAGCGCGAAGTGCGCGGCCAGCGGCTGAGCGAGTCCGCCTGGTTCGCGTCGACACCCGGGTCGGCAAGCGTCGTGGAGACGGCCATTGCCGGCGCCGCGGACGGCAGATCGTCGCGTCAGGAGTTCGAGCTGCAACTGGCGACCGGCTTGCGCAGTTTCGAGTTCTCCTTCCGTCCACTACGCGACCCCGCGGGCGCGATTACCGCCATGGTGGCCGAGGCTGTGGAAACCACCGCGCGCCGCGAGGCCGAGCGCGCACTGCAGCAGGCTCAGAAGATCGAGGCCATCGGCCAGCTCACCGGTGGCATTGCTCACGACTTCAACAACATCCTGACGATCATCACGGGCAACATCGAAGTCGTGAAGATGCTTCTCGACCGTCCGGACTCGGCGGAGAAGTCCGGGCGGGCGCTCGATAATGCGCTGAAGGGGGTATCCAACGCGGCAAGCCTCACACAGAGGCTGCTGGCCTTCGCTCGCAGGCAACCGCTGATCGCTCAGCCCGTCGACTGCCGGGCCCAGGTACTCGGCATGGGCGACATGCTGCGGCGTGCACTCGGCGAACTGGTCCAGCTGAAGATCGTTGCGCCGGAGGTGTGGTCCGTGGAACTCGACCCGGCCCAGTTCGAGGCGTCACTGCTGAATCTCGCGGTCAACGCGAGGGATGCGATGCCGTCGGGCGGCGCGCTCACCATCGAACTTGGCAACGCGCATCTGGGCGAAGGCGATACGGCCCGTCTTCCCGGTCTCGACCCGGGTCAATACGTCATGTTGCGCGTCAAGGACACGGGCGAAGGCATGTCCGCCGAGACCATGGCCCGCGTGTTCGAGCCGTTCTTCACGACCAAGGAAGTCGGCAAGGGAACGGGGCTGGGCTTGTCGATGGTGTACGGCTTCGTCCAGCAGTCGGGCGGGCAGGTGCTCCTCGAGTCGACAGTCGGTGTCGGCACCGTCGTCACCCTGATTTTCCCGCGCTCCATGAGCGCGCTGCCGGTGGCGCACGATGGCGGCATCGGCAGCGGTGAAAACGAGAAGCGGGAGGCGACCATCCTGGTGTCCGAGGACAACGACGATGTCCGTGCCTATGTCGTCGAGGTACTGCGGGATCTCGGGTATCGCGTGCTGGAAGCTCACGATGGCGAGTCGGCCATCAGGCTTCTCGAACGCCCCGACGTCACCGTGGACCTGCTGCTCTCCGACGTGGTGATGCCCGGCATGTCGGGATGGGAACTGGCGCAGCGGGCCCGGCGCATCAAGAGCGGACTGAAGGTGCTCTTCATGTCGGGCTACCCGCGAAACCTCGCCGCGAACGAAGACACGGTCAGGGACGCGGGTATTCTCGCCAAACCGTTCACGCGTTCCGATCTGGCGCATGCGGTAGGTCTCGCTGTCGACGGTGCGCAGGAAAAGGATTCACGGCGATCCCAGCAGAGGGACGCGCGCTGAGGAGCGCGCGCCCTGCGCCTTATGCGACGGTGACCGGCCGTGGCGATTTCCTGAAGGTCAGCCACAGCGCCGACAGCAGGAAGTAAAAACCGCCGAAGGCGGCGTACGGAGCGATCTGCGCCACGGACGGCGCGTTGTCGAAGGCCTTGAACACGAAGTGCACGCCCGCGAGTGCCGACTGGGCGCCGCTGATCATCATGAAGGCCTGGCCGCCCAGCTTGCGGCGACGGATACCCACGGCCAGCTGGAACAGGCCGGCGAGCAGTGCCCACACGCCGAAGACCAGCACGCCACCCTCGTTGCCGCGCAACGTAAAGGCGACGGCCATGGCGACCGCCGTGATGATGCTGGTCAGCGCGTTGAACCGCTGGCCCGGATTGGCTGCGAGACCGCCGCTGCGCCGCGCGTCGATGACATTCGCGATCGCGTCCCACGCCGGGTAGATGACCAGCAGAGTGCCGGCGACCAGGGGAGGCGCCTTGGCGGCGGCAAAAACGATGGCGACCCAGGCAAAAGCCACGATGGCGCGGAGATAGTAAAAATTGCGAAGCGTATTCACGGGGAAGTCCATGGCGGAAGAGTCGCCACCCTACTAGTAGGATGGCTGGCCGTCAATGTGCCATGCCTGGACCAGCGCGCGCCACCTACCAGCTGGTAGACTTAGCCCATGACTACGCAGCAGAAACTCGTCGATTCCGCGCGCCAGCTGATCCAGATGCGGGGCTACAACGGCTTCAGCTACGCGGACGTGGCCGAACAGGTGCAGGTGAAGAAGGCCAGCATCCACCACCATTTCCCGTCCAAGTCCGATCTGGCGAAAGCCGTGGTCGAGCGGTCGCGCGGCATCATCGCCGAGCAGACCCGGTCGCTCGCCGCCGGGGCGTTCGATCCGGAAGAACAACTGGCGATGTACACCGGTTACTGGGAGAAGTGCATCGCCGATGCATCGGCGCCCTTCTGCGTGGCGGGCATGCTCGCCACCGAGCTGCCGACGCTGCCGGGCGATCTCGCCGACGCCGTACGCGCGCACTTCCGCGACCTGTCGAACTGGCTCGAGACGCTGTTGACCCGCGGCGCGCAGATGGGACGCTTCACGCTCCAGGGATCGGCTCGCCTGGAGGCCGAGTCATTCATGTCGCTCGTATACGGAGCGATGCTCACGGCCCGCGCGTACGGCGAGCCGAAGGTGTTCGCGGATATCGTCGACAACGGTCTCAGAAAGCTGCTGTTGCCCGACGCGGGGCGATAGCTCTACCCGAACGGCGTTCCAGCCATGGCCGCCTTGACACCGAGCGTGCCCTGATCGATCAGCGCGAGAAAGGTGGCTGCCGCCCTCGCCGCATCCTGATCGCGACGGTACCGGCGGTGTGACTGGATGAGTGCAACGGACCACGTCGCCAGCAGCATATCCGCCGCCAGGTGCGCGTCGGCGTCGTCCGCCTCCCGTCCCGCTCCCTCGGCCATGACCACCGCGATGAGCTGGGCGACCTCGTCGCGCAGGGCACGCACGCGTGCCTTCAGGGTCTCGCTGGCTTCGATCGTCTCCACCGAACGCTGGCCGCCGGGCGTAAAACGGATATACGGACTGCCTTCGGCGACCAGGTGATGAGCGAGCCTCCGCAACGCCTCGCCCGGGCTGACGTCAGGAGCGCGCTCGCGGAGAATGGCGCGAAGAAGTTCACGGCCCTGTTCGTCGTGATCGAAAAACATGTCCTCCTTGCGTGGGAAGTGATTGAACACCGTCATGCGGCCGACTTCGGCACCGGCGGCGATCTCTTCCACCGTGACGTGGTCGAAACCCCGCTCGAGAAAAAGGCGGTTGGCAACGCGGGAAATGGTGTTCCGGATGACGAGCCGTCGGCGAGCACGGAGGTCCATGGTCGCGGAATCATTGGACGTAGACATAGGATATGGATATCACAAAATATGTACTAAGTACATAATGTTACGAAACCTTTCAGCGCACCTTCCGGCGAACGGCGCGGCCGGCGGCTAAAACAACTCGCTCTGCTGCGACACCAGCACGTCGAACCGGCCACCTACCTGCGGAAGGATCGCGTCGGCGATCGGCCTCAGCTGATGCTCGAGGTAGTGCTCGTAGTCGATGGAAGAGCGCCTCAATTCTACCGGCTCGGGACCGTTGAGCGTCATGACGTAACGGATCCAGCCACCGTTCTGGTACTGCTGCTGCCGACCTGTCCGCGCGTTGTGCTCGTCGGCCATGCGCGCCGCACGAACCTGCGGGGGCGTGGTGCGGTCGTACGAATCGAGTTTTCCGCGAAGACGCTTGCGGTAGACGAGTTGACCGTCCAGACGTCCTTCCCGCATGTCGCGAACGTAGGACTTGATGAAATCGTCGTACGGCTCGCCGCGGAAGATCCTGCGGAACAGATCCTGCTGAAAACGCTTCGCCAGCGGGGTCCAGTCGCTGCGTACGGTTTCGAGACCGCGGAAGACGAGCTCCTCCTTGCCGTCATCATCGACGACCAGCCCGGCGTACCGTTTCTTGCTCCCCATCTCGCTATTGCGGATGGTCGGCATGAAAAACCGCTGGTAGTGCGTGTCGAACTCGATCTCGAGGAACGAGTCGATGTCGAAGTCCGCTTTCAGCTTCGCGGCCCACGCGGCATTGATGCGTGACACCAGCCCATCGGCGATGGCTTGTGCGTCTGCTTCACCGTATCGGCGCCCCAGCCAGATGAAGATGGAATCGGTGTCACCATAGATCGCCTCGTAACCTTCGGCTTCAACCCATGCGCGCGTCTGCCGCATGATTTCGTGCCCACGCAGCGTGATCGCCGATATCAGCCGGGGATCGAAGAAGCGTGCGTCCGGCGAACCCAGCACGCCGGTGAACGCATTCATAAGCAGTTTGAATGCCTGCGACAACGGCGTGTTTCCATCCCGCTTCGCCTTGTCCCGACCCGTCCATAACTGGGCGATCAGGCCCGGCAGACAATGCGTCGTCCGCGAGAAGCGGGTATCGAGCGGACCGGGAATCGAGGCCTCCGGGTCGGTCGTCAACATGCCCTCGACGAGGCCGATGGGATCGACCAGAAACGTCCGGATGATCGACGGATAGAGACTTTTATAGTCCAGCACCAGGATCGAATCGTAGATGCCGGGACGGCTGTCCATCACGAAGCCACCCGGATAGGACTCACCGGTGGACCTGCCCATCCGCGGCGCCACGTAACCCTCGCGGTGCATGCGCGGCAGGTACAGGTACGTGAAGGCGGCGATCGAGCCACCCGAACGATCCACCTGCAGGCCGGTGACGTTGGCGCGCTCGAGAAGGAAGTCCATCAGGCGGGTCTTTTCGAAAATGCGCGTGACGAGTTCGCAGTCGTGCAGGTTGTAGCGGGCCAGTGCCACCTTGTCCTCATGGAACCGGCGCTCGATCTCCGCCATGCGACTGTACGGATCGTCGATGTCCTTGCCCTCGCCGAGCAGTTCCTGCGACACGGCTTCCAGGCTGAATGAGGCAAAGCTCCACGAGCCCGACCGCAAGGCTTCGATGCCATCGATGGGAACACGTCCGGGAATGGATGCGAAGACGTAGTTGTCGCGCCTGCGATGGTCACGCCAGTCGATCGGGGTGCCACCCCTGCCGAGCGTCAGTACGAGTCCGGAGCGGTCCGCACATGCCTGCAGCAGGCGCAGGTCGAACTGGATCAGGTTCCATCCAATGATGACGTCGGGGTCGTAGTGCCGGAACCAATTGTTCAGTGCGGTGATGAGCTGCGACCGGTCATCGACATACACCAGGTCGAAATCATCGGGCGCGGCATCGCCGTCCTGCGGACGGCCGAGCATATAGACCTGCCGCTGGCCGCAGCCTTCCAGCGCGATGGAGTAAACCTCGCCTTCGGCGCTGGTCTCGATATCCAGCGACACCCATTTCAACGTGGGACGGTATGTGTCGCCGGGGCGAAGACGCGGATTGACGAGCGTCGCCGCCTCGCCGTCTTCCGCCTCGATCGTCACCGCCGCGGTGATGAAGCGCTCCATCAGGTAGCGATCGTCCGGACGGATATCCGCTTCGTGCAGCGCGATACCCCGCTCGGCGAGCTGCTTTTCCAGCGCGAGCATCGTCCGGTAGCCTCGGGCGTAGACGCCGAGTACGGGATCCTGGCCGAAGGTTTTCAGCGGAAGGGGCGTCAGTTCCACCGATGCATCATTGCGCGCGACCGCTTCGATAGCGTCACGGGCTGACGCCGCCACGAAAGCGACGCTGCGTTGTCCGGTGATGACGATGCGACGCGCACCGGCCTCGGTGGCGACCCACAGTTCGACCTCGCTGCCGTCCTTGGTGTCACGCCAGTTGCGGGTGAGGATGTAGCCGTTCTGGAGGGGCGTGGTCACCGGAATAGTGTAGCGGTAGCATTTGCGGTTTCGGAAACGGAGTCGGTGCATGACCGACGGCGTAAAACTCCCGGAGCGGGTGGTGCCTTTCCCCCGGTCGATCAGCGAAGAGGCCCAGGCGGCGCTGCGGCGGCTGGTCGACGCACAGGGCGTGCCGGTGAATTCGCTGCATGTGATGCCAGCGCCTGAGGATCGCGACGCCTGGATGCAGGTCAAGGCGGCCGCCGACCGGCAATATGCGGCGGGCATGAAAGGTCTCGCCGGCACGCTCAAGGCCAGCGTAGAGACCCGTACCGTCGGCGATTCCACCGTACATGTGGCCACACCGGAAGACATGGCTTCCGCCGAGCGTGCCTATATCGACCTGCACGGCGGCGCCCTGGTATTCGGTGGCGGAGAGGCGTGCCGCGTCGGCGCGCAGATGCAGGCCGTCTTGCACCGTGTGCGCTGCTACGGAGTGGACTACCGCATGCCTCCGGAGCATCCCTATCCTGCCGCGCTGGACGACTGCATGGCGATCTATCGCCATGTACTGGAGCAATACGCGCCCCACGACATCGTTATCGGCGGACGCTCGGCGGGCGGCAACCTCGCCGCCGCCACCGTGCTCCGGGCGCGAGACGAAGGATTGCCGCTGCCGGCTGGCGTCGTACTCCTGTCGCCCGAGCTGGATCTCACCGAGTCGGGTGACAGCTTCGAGGTCAATCGCCTTGTCGACGTGATGCTGACCGGGTCGCTGATGCCGAACAACCTGCTGTATGCCGGCGGCGCCGACCTGACTCATCCTTACCTGTCGCCACTGTTCGGTGATTTCGGCCAAGGATTCCCTCCGGTATTTCTGCAGAGCGGGACGCGCGATCTGTTCCTGTCGACCGCGGTGCGTATGCATCGACTGTTGCGCCGTGCCAACGTGCCTGTGGAGTTGCATGTGTTCGAGGCTATGCCCCATGGGGGATTCATGGGGGCGCCGGAGGACCGGGAGCTGGCTGGGGAGGTTGCGCGGTTTGTGGGCGAACGCTGGGCGCCATCCCAGGAGGGCGATCTGGCGTCGTAGGTTGGTGGCCATCGCAAGTCGCACACAACTAAGTGGATGATTCAAAATGGACTTCGTTTCAGACCGGTAAGATTCCTAGGACACAACCAGGATCGACTCGGAACCAGATTCAGCAAATCGAAGGAACGGTCGGCAGCGGAACGTCCCAAATCGCGCAATTTCGTGTCACTTCTCCTGCCGAAATTTCGCCTACTATCACGGGATGAACACATCCCTAACGACACAGAACGAGAAACGCCGCGGCAGCATCGCCTGCGTCGGCATGGGTATCACGCTGGGCTCCCACCTGACGCCGCTGTCGCGGAGTCATATCGAGCAGGCGGATGTGGTGTTTGCAGCGTTGTCCGACCATGTGGTCGAGCTCTGGTTAAAGCGCCTAAACCCGGACGTCAGGAGCCTTCAGCCCTACTACAAGCCGGGCAAGTCGCGCATGCGGACTTACCGGGAATGGGTGCAGCTGATGATCGCGGAAGTCCGCGCGGGAAAGAGCGTCTGTGCCGTCTTCTATGGCCATCCCGGCATCTTCGCGTGGTCGACTCATAAGGTGGTCGAACTCGCGCGAGCCGAAGGATATAAGGCGCACATGGAGGCAGGTATTTCCGCGGAAGATTGTCTGTATGCCGATCTGGGGATCGATCCGGGTCGAGTAGGCTGCCACCATCTTGAAGCAAGCCAGCTTCTGTTCTTTGAACGCAACCTCGACACGACGAGCCATGTGATTCTTTGGCAGCTCGGTGTCGTCGGGGACCGATCGCTGGGTCGCTTCCGTACACCGGACGCGTACAGAGAGCTCCTTGTAGAACGCCTGCGGGACGATTACGCCGAAGACCATGAGGTGATCGTCTATCGTGCGCCCACGCTTCCCATTGAGAGCGCGCATGTTCAACGAATGCCGTTGAAAGACTTCGTCAATGCCCAGTTCACAGGTCAGGAGACACTTGTGTTGCCCCCGGCGGAGGCCCTCAAACCGAATGTCGTCATGCGGGCCAGGCTTGACGCGCTCGACGCGATCCACGGCACCGGGGCGGAAGTGTCGGTTCCTGCGTAAGCGCGTCAAGAAATTGCCGGTCCTGCCGCTAATGCGTACGGACGGCGAGGATCACCTCACCGGTACAACTGGTCGAGGAAAAGTGTGACCAACTATCAGGGGGAAAACATGCGCGACACTGTTGAACTATTGGAGGCGATTGGCCGGGACGCACGCCTCAGGCACGCATCGCCAGAAGAACTGGCCAAGGCACTCGAAGAGGCGAATGCCTCTGCCGGACTACGTGACCTCGTCGCCAGTGGTGATAGCAAAGCGCTCGCCGAAGAGCTCGGCATCGTGCAAATGCACGTCGAACACCAAAGCCAGACCAGCGGTCACGAGGGCGACGACGACGATCGCCGTCACCATCCGGATCACGACGACAAGGACGACAAGGACGACAAGGACGACAAGGACGACAAGGACGACAAGTCTACCGACGATTCCGACGACACGTCTCCAACCTGAGAGTACGGCAGTATGGAATTTCGCTGCCCGCGCATCATGCGGTTCTGGCCGGTGTTGGCAGGACTCATGCTGTGTGCGTCGGTCAACCCCGCTCACGCGGGCAGCGCACCCTCAGACGAAGCAGGTAAAAACCGCCTCGCACAAATCGATGCCATCCGCCTTTCGGATCATCCTCGCTTCGTAGAAGCACTTGCTGAGGTACATCAAACGTCGGCCAATCTATCGGCCCGCGAGAAATGGTATCTCCGTTATCTCGACGGCTGGGAGCTAAACTTCGAGGGCATATACCCGGAGGCGGAGTCTAATATCCGGGATGTGATTGCGCATGCCGACGACGATGCCCTGGTGACGCGCGCTACCGCCATGCTGATGAACAACCTCAGCGAGCAAGGCAAATACGCTGAGGCCTATGCTGTCGCGACTCGCGCCGCCGACACTTTGCCCACCGTAGCCGACCCGTTGGCTCGATTCATCCTGCTGGCCAATCTGGCACAGATGCTGACTTTCGCTGGACAACCCGAGCTAGGTCTGAAATATGCCGATATGATGTTGGCTGCCACGCCAGCCGGTCAGTCGCCTTGTCAAGCCATGGTCCAGCAAGTAACGGCGCTGGAAGGGGCGCGCTCCCTCACCTCCCGCAGCCCACAGCTGTTGAAGACCATCGACGTGTGCACGACAGACCATGAGCCGGTGTTTGCCGACACCATGGCACTGATACTCGTGGACCGGTTGCTCGACGAGCACAAACTCGAAGATGCAATGGCAACGATCGAACGTATTACCCCTGTCATTCAGACGACACGCTATTACCAGCACATTCTCAGCCTGGCAAGTCAACGGGCGCAGATCTTCGAACAGCTTGGCAAGACCAACGAGGCAAAGAAGGCGGCACTCGACGCCGTCGCAATGAGTCATCCAGGTGATATCAACGAGGCTCTTCGCTTCGCGTATCGAGTGCTCTACACAACAGAGAAGCGTCAGGGCCGGTATGCGGCAGCGCTGAACTACTACGAACACTACGTCATCCAGGACCAAGGCTACCTTCGTGACGCCAATGTCAGAAATGTAGCCTATGAAGCTGCGCGCCAGCACTTCCTGGCCGAGAAGCTCGAAACCGAGGGCCTCAGCAAGGAAAACCGCATTCTCCGCCTGCAGCAAGCCCTGGACGGCAAAGCCGTAGAAACCAGCCGCCTCTACATCGTGATGCTGGTGCTGGCCTTGCTGTCGATCGTCTTCTGGATGGTCCGCATCAAACGCTCTCAGCTGCGTTTCAAATGGCTGTCCGCCTGCGATGGCCTTACCGGCATCTTCCACCACCAGCACTTCATGACCGAGGCCGAACGTTCGCTTCGCATCCTGGAAAGGCGCCGTGGTCACGGATGCCTGGTCTCCTTCGACCTCGATCATTTCAAGCAAGTAAACGACACGCACGGCCATGCCGTAGGCGATGCGGTGCTCAAACACGCTGTAGCGATCACGAAGGCACATCTCCGTCGCGCCGACATATTCGGTCGTCTCGGTGGCGAAGAGTTCGGCATCCTGCTGGTGGATGCGCCCTGCCTGCAGGGCATGGTGATCGCAGAGCAGCTGCGCGCCGCGTTCGAGGCGTCGCCGCTGATCATGGATGACCTCGTCGTTCCGTTTTCCGCCAGCATGGGTCTGGCCAGCACAGAGACACTCGGCTATGAGTTGTCCCCGCTGTGCCGTGCCGCCGACGCGGCGCTTTACGAGGCGAAGCGCGCCGGCCGCAATCGCGTCGTAATCAACGGCGATACGGGCGACACGGCTACCCTTCCGCTTCCTCTTCCCTTCGGGCTGCCTGCTCGCCGCGGCACCGCATGACCGGTCGTTTGTGCTTTGTGCTGGTCGTTCTGTTGGCCTGTTCCGGCGTGGCTGTGGCCGCCGCCTCGCCAGGTGACATCGACACGCGCATGATGCAGGCGGAGAAGCTTCGACTGAAGGATCACGCCCGCTTCGTGACGCTGCTGGAGAAGCTCCACCACGATCTTCCGCAGATGGACGCGAAGCAGACGTGGCGACTGCGCTACAACGATGCCTGGGAAAGCATGTTCGAGGGGCACTATCCGGCCTCCGAAGCCGATTTCCGCGAGATCATCGCGCACTCGGGTGACGCCGCGCTTGTCGCCAAGTCGACGGCGTTGCTGATGGACAATCTCGCGCTTCAGGCGCGTTATGCCGATGCCTATGTCGAGGCGAATCGTGCGACAGACATGCTCCCTCGCGTCACGGATCCGCAGGCACGCTTCACCCTGCTGTCGCACCTTTCGCAGACGCTCAATTTCGCCGGACAGCAGGACCTCGCGCTGAAATACGCCGAGATGATGGTACCGGCGACACCGCCCGGCGAATCGCCCTGCCCGGCCCTGTACATGAAGACCGCCGCGCTGGAGGGCCTCAAGCGACTGACGTCGACGAGTCCCGAACTCGCGGAAGCCATCGCCAGCTGTACGGCGAATGGCGAGCCTGTGATCGGAAACGCGGCATCCCTCATCCTTGTCGACATGTACATCGCCGAGCGCGCGCCGACGAAGGCAATGGCGGTGCTCGACCGGATCGAACCGTCCATTCGGGCGAGCGGTTACTTTCCCGCGCTCGTGGCGATGACCAAGCATCGTGGTCAGGCGTACCAGCAGATGGGTAACCTCGCGGAAGCGCGAAGCTGGGCACTGCAAGCCGTCACCATGAGTCACCCTGGCGACTTCAACGAGTGGCTCAGGGATGCGTACCAGGTGCTCTACGAAGTGGAGAAGGCGTCCGGAAATGCCGCTGCGGCACTCCGGTACCACGAGCAATACGTCAGGCAGGAACAGAGCTTTCGCCACGATGTCAACGCACGGGCGATGGCCTATCAGGCGGCACGCCAGCGCGTGCTCGCACAGCGCATGCAGGCGGCGCAACTGATCGAGGAAAACGACATCCTGCGGCTGCAGGGCGAGCTGGACGAAAAGGCGCTGGAGATGAGCCGGCTGCATATCGCCCTGATGGTCATTGCGCTGTTGGCGCTCGGGCTCTGGATGGTCAGGCTGAGACGGTCGCAGCTTCGGTTCAAACGTCTCTCCGCCCATGATGGCCTGACAGGAATTTTCATCCAGCAGCACTTCATCGGCGAGATGGAGCGCATGCTCGGTAAGCTGAAGCGGCGACAGGCGACCGCCTGTTACGTCACGCTCGACCTCGATCACTTCAAGGTCGTCAACGATACCTACGGCCACACCGTGGGCGACGCGGCCCTGAAGCACGCCGTC
Source organism: Luteibacter sp. 1214 (assembly GCF_031455395.1). Classification (NCBI taxonomy): domain Bacteria; kingdom Pseudomonadati; phylum Pseudomonadota; class Gammaproteobacteria; order Lysobacterales; family Rhodanobacteraceae; genus Luteibacter; species Luteibacter sp. 1214. The sequence goes on along the minus strand of NZ_JAVDSQ010000009.1, from coordinate 75,382 downwards.
GAGGTGTGCAAGGCGCAGCTTCGGCCGGTCGACCTGTTCGGGCGACTGGGCGGTGAGGAGTTCGGTATGGTGCTTCCGGCCACGTCACGCGAACAGGGCCGAGCCGTGGCCGAGCGCATGCGATCCTCCATCCATGGCAACCCTATGCCAACCGCGGAAGGTTCGGTCACGCTGGCCGCGAGCATCGGCGTCGCCTGCACCGATACCATCGGTTACGACGTGCAGCGCCTCTGCCGCGCGGCGGACACCGCGCTCTATCGTGCCAAGGGCGAGGGCAGAAACCGTGTCGTCGTCGACGGCGATCCCGAGCCAGACGACGGGTCGCCCTGAACGTGCGGCGCCATCAGACGAGGTCCGTGGCGAAGTATCCGAGATAGTCGAGTCCGGCGACCGCCATGCCGGCGGGCGACGCGTGCGATGCGCCGATCTCGGCCAGCGCATCATGGGTGGGCAGCCGGTTCGTCACCAGCTGCCATGACGTGTCGTCGCCCGGAAAGCGATCGCCATCGGCACCGAGCGTCGCGTTGAGCGCAGCGAGCAGCGCCTCGCGCGACGGCGAATGAATCACCATGCCCTCATTGGACAAGGCTGCCGTCGCGCAGCCGAGCATCGCGCACAGCTGCGGCTTGAGTGCCGCATCGTAGGCATCCGCATCGCGCGAACACACGATCGTCGACGCAAGGTCCGCATTGGCCCAGCGCCCGTCGTCCGCGATGATCGGCGTCTCGCCTTCCCAGGCCTCCGGTGGGCAGAGCTTGGCTCGAGGATCCAGCGCGATGAACGGATTCACCTCGGCGGGATAGATACGGCACGTCGCCGGCCGGCGGTCGTAGATACCGCAGCGCTTGTCCGGCAGCAAGTTGGGGCACGGCCCGTCGAACGACGCCATCAGCGTCACGATGACCCGGATCGGCAGGGAGCCGCTAATCGCCTCGAACGAACGTCGCCGTTTGTGCATGGCCGGAAGGTTGTCGTCGGACGGTTCCGACGGCCAGGGAATGGCTTCGCAGAAGAGCTGCACCTCGTGACCGTCGCGCAGCCAGCCGACGGCCTCCGCCAGGCTCAGTGGCAGGCGGAGGCCGTGGCAGCAGCGGCCACACATCGTGCAGTCGAACCGGACCATCGCTCGATCAGGACATCGCAGGGAGACTGTCGAGGAGTTTATCCAGCGTGACGGGGTATTCGCGAGTGCGTACGCCGGTGGCGTTGTGAACGGCGTTGGCGATCGCCGCTGCGACACCGCACAGACCCAGCTCGCCCACGCCCTTGGCCTTCATCGGTGACGAGATCGGATCGGCCTCGTCGAGGAAGACGACTTCCTGGTGCGGGATATCGGCATGCACCGGAACCTCGTAGCCCGCCAGATCGTGGTTGACGAAGAAACCCAGGCGCTTGTCGACGACCAGCTCTTCCATCAACGCCGCGCCCACGCCCATGGTCATCGCACCGATCACCTGGCTGCGCGCGGATTTGGGGTTAAGGATGCGCCCCGCCGCGCAGACGGCGAGCATGCGCCGCACACGGATCTCACCCGTCGCGGCGTCGACACCCACCTCGACGAAGTGCGAGCCGAAGGTCGACTGCTGGTACTTCTTGGCGAGGTCGCCGTATTCCATGGTGTCTTCCGCGACCAGTTCGCCGTCGCGCGTGGCCTGTGCCAGCGGCAGCGTGCGGCCGCCGGCGGCGACGTGGCCGTTCTCGAACACAGCGGTGGCGGGATCGAGACCCAGCTTTGCCGCGATGGCTTCGCGCAGCTTGACGCAGGCCGCATAGACGCCGGCCGTCGAGCTGTTCGCGCCCCACTGTCCGCCGGAACCGGACGATACGGGCAAGGACGAGTCACCAAGCGTGACGTTCACGGCGTCCAGAGGCAGCCCGAGCATCTCGGCCGCGGTCGCCGCGATGATCGTGTACGAGCCCGTGCCGATGTCAGTCATGTCGGTTTCGACGGTGGCCCGGCCGTCCTTCCCCAGACGAACGCGTGCGCCGGACTTCATCACCAGATTGTTGCGGATGGCGGCGGCGACGCCCATGCCCACGATCCAGCGGCCGTCACGTACGCTGCCCGGGGTCTGGCTCCGTTTGCTCCAGCCGAACCGTTGGGCACCGTCGCGCAGGCACTTGACCAGCTGCCGCTGGGAGAACGGGCGCTCCGGATGCTCGGGGTCGACCTGGGTATCGTTGAGGATGCGGAATTCGACCGGATCCATCTTCAGCTTCTCGGCCATCTCGTCCATGGCGATCTCGAGCGCCATCAGGCCGGACGCCTCGCCCGGCGCGCGCATGGCGTTACCCTCGGGGAGGTCGAGCACGGCGAGACGTGTCGCCGTCATGCGGTTGGCACCCGCGTAGAGCAGGCGCGTCTGCTGGACGGCCGTTTCGGGGCCACCACCGGGCAGATCGCCCGACCAGCCTTCATGGGCGATGGCCTGGATCTTCCCCGCCGTGTCCGTGCCGATGCGAATACGCTGGATCGTGGCGGGGCGATGCGTGGTGTTGTTGAACATGACCGGACGCGGCAGGGTGACCGCGACGGCACGCCGGGCCGCTCGCGCGCCCAGCGCGGCGAGCAGGGCGTCGGAACGGACGAACAGCTTGCCGCCGAAGCCACCGCCAATGTACGGAGAGATCAGACGCACGTTTTCCTTGGGGATGCCGAGCGTAAGCGCGACATCGCCCTTACCCCAGTTGATCATCTGGTTCGATGTCCACAGGGTGAGCTTATCGCCCTCCCACTTCGCGATGGAGGCATGGGGCTCCATCATCGCGTGCGCATGGTCGGGCGTGCGATAGGTCGCATCGAGCTTGACCGGCGACGCGGCGAACGCCCCGTCGAAATCGCCCCGCGAGGTGTCGGCGTCGGGATCGTCCGGTTTGATGGCACCGTCTTTCATCGCGGCCAGATCGAACTGTCCCGGCGTGCGCGCGTAATCGACATGCACTAGCGACGCGGCGGCGCGCGCCTGTTCGAAGGTCTCCGCGACCACGACGGCGATCGCCTGGTGGTAGTGCTGGATCTCCGGGCCACCCAGCAAGGTGGCCGTGTTGTATTTGCCCTTGCCAAGTTTTCCCGCGTCGGCCGCGGTGACGATGGCGAGCACGCCTGGCGCCCGTCGCGCGACGCTGGTGTCGATGTTGACGATGCGGCCGTGGGCGATCGCGGCGGGCACGATGTAACCGTAGGCGTGGTCCGGCGTGGCGGCATGCTGCTCGTAGGCGTAGGGTGCCGTGCCGGTCGTTTTCAACGGTCCGTCGATCCGGTCATGCGGCTGGCCGACGACCTTCATGCGATCGATCGGATTGGTCGTGGCGGGTTTATCGAATTTCATGGCTCAGCCCCTCGCCTCGGCCAGTACCGCGCTTAGTGTGCGCTCCACCAGCGGAATCTTGAACGCGTTCTCCCCGGTCGGTTGCGCGCCGGCAAGCAGCGTTGCAGTGACCGCCTTCGCGCCCTGCGGCATCGCCGCCTCGGCCGCCTCCACGCGCCATGGCTTGTGCGCCACACCGCCCAGCGCCACACGGCCGCTGCCATCCTTCTGCACCACGGCGGCGACGGAAATCAGCGCGAATGCGTACGACGCGCGATCGCGTACCTTGTGATAGATATGCGTGCCGCCTGGCGGCTTTGGCAGTGTCACCGCGGTGATCAGCTCGCCGGGCGCCAGCACGTTCTCGATGTGCGGTGTCGCACCGGGCAGCGTATGAAAGTCCGCGATGGGGATACGTCGTGTCTTGCCGTCCGGCTGAACGGTTTCGACGGTGGCATCGAGCGCCCGCATGGCGACCGCCATGTCGCTCGGATGGGTCGCTATGCAGGAGGTGCTGACACCGACGATGCCATGCGACCGGCTGAAGCCACCGATGGCGGCACAACCGCTGCCCGGCAGGCGCTTGTTGCATGCCTGATTGGTGTCGTAGAAATACGGGCAACGCGTCCGCTGCAGCAGATTGCCGGCCGTCGTAGCCTTGTTACGCAGCTGGCCCGACGCACCCGCGACGAGTGCGCGCGTCAGCAGACCATAGTCACGCCGCACGCGTGTATCGGCGGCAAGATCCGTATTGCGTACCAGTGCACCGATGCGCAGTCCACCTTCTTCGGTCGCCGCGATCGTATCCAGATCGAGACCGTTGACGTCGATGAGATGCTCGGGCTGCTCGATCTCGAGCTTCATTAGATCGAGCAGGTTAGTGCCGCCAGCGATGAATTTGGTATTGCGCTGGCGAGCCGCGGCGGCAGCGGCGGAGGCGGGACTGGTGGCACGCTCGTACGTGAAGGGCTTCATGCCTTGCTCCCCGCGACTTCGGTGATCGCTTCCACGATGTTCGAGTACGCGCCGCAACGGCAGATATTGCCGCTCATGCGTTCGCGAATTTCGGTCGCACTGACCGTGGCCCGTGTGGTGAGGCTGCCGCTCACGTGACTGGGAATGTCATCGTGAATTTCGTCGAGTACGGCGACGGCGCTGCAGATCTGTCCGGGCGTGCAGTAGCCGCATTGGTAGCCGTCGTGTTTCACGAAGGCGGCCTGCATCGGGTGAAGCTTTTGCGGCGTGCCGAGGCCTTCGATGGTCGTGACCTTTGCGCCCTCGTGCATCACCGCCAGGGTCAGGCAGCTGTTGATGCGGCGTCCGTCCACGATGACCGTGCATGCGCCGCACTGACCATGGTCGCAGCCCTTCTTGGTACCGGTGAGGTGCAGATGCTCGCGCAAGGCGTCGAGCAGAGTGGTGCGCGTATCCAGCGTCAGCGATTGCGGCTTGCCGTTGACGTGCATCGACAGTGTTGCCGTGACCGGCTGCCGGGGCGGTGCCGGCGTCGCGGCCCTGGCGACGAGGGGAGGTACGGCGGTTGCGCTGGCGGTGGCCGCACCCAACTTGAGGAAGGTGCGGCGGGAAAGCTTTGGTGCGTTCACTGTGTCCACTTGGGTGGGCCTCTGTCAGTGTCGATGCGATCGACCGGGATGGCCTGCCTTACTCGCCTGATGTTAAGGCGTAAAATGTCCTGTGATTGATAACAAATTTCGAATGACGCGATGTATGGGTTTCATGAAAGCGGTGGCGCTTCTCGCGTGCCTGACGCTATGTAGCGCGTCATATAGCGCAAGGGCGACCGACGCCACGCGCACGCTCGCCCAGCTGCAGCACACCGCGTTGCGCGGCGAAGACGGCGCGCCCGCCGGCGCGACTGCCATGGCGCAGACCGAGGATGGCTGGCTGTGGCTCAGCACGCCGGCGGGGCTGTATCGCTACGACGGCTTCTCGTTCGAGAAAGTGCCGTTGCTGCCACCGATGTCCAACGAGACCAACGCGACGTGGAGCCTGTTCGCCGCGCCCGGCGGCGACCTCTGGGTCGGACTCGCCAATGGCGGCGTCGCGCGCCTCCGGCACGGCGCCGTCACGCTATACGACCAGGCGGATGGATTGCCGCACGGCGTCGTCGTGCTCGGTATGCGTTCGGCGAGTGACGGCGCGATATGGGGTGTGACCGAAGTCGGCTTGTTCCGCTTCGACGGCGTGCGCTGGAAGCACGTCGATGCTAGCTGGGGTGTGCCCGACAGGCCTAAGCAGCTGTTCGACGACGGTCGCGGCGGGCTGTGGATCGGCGCGCCGGCGGGCTTCTACCGGTTGGCACCGCATGCACGGCACTTCGAACGTATCGAGCTTTCGCCTCACGGCGGCGGCATGTTGTTGCGCGGACCGCAGGGCCGGATCGTGGTCATCGACCATGGCGGCGGTCAGGTACGTCTCGCGGAAGGCGACTGGGGCAAGTCCCATGCCGTCGACCAGGAGCGGCGCGCGAACAGCGATACGGTGACGTTCGACCGCGACGGCAACCTCTGGACCGTGGCCTGCGCCGCCGACCTCTGCCGTGGCAGCTGGCAGGACGTGCAGCGCGAGGGTATTCACGGATTCGACGCCTCGGTGCCGCAGACGTTCGGCGAATCGGCGGGCCTCAGCTCCGAGGCCACGATGACGCTGATGGAAGATCGCGACGGCGACGTGTGGGTCAGTACGAAGATGGGCGTCGACCGCTTCCGCGACAGCTGGCTCGCGCGTGTGCGGTTTCCCAGCACGGAGTCTTACTTCGCGCTGGTCGAGGATGGCGACGGCCGCGTGTTTACGGGGACATCAGCGCGTAGCGTTCACATGGATCGCCTCTGGGCACTGACGCCCGATCCGGTGGCGCTGTCCGGCTTCGGTGGCGCGGTGGTCAGTGCGTTTCGCGATACCGACGGCACGGTCTGGCTCGGTGGCACCGGCAAGCTGTGGCGCATGCGCGACGGGCGACCCGTGGCCGTCGACCTGCCACGCGGTGCCGCGGCGCGCGATGCCATCGTACAGGCGATCGCGCGGGACGGCGCCGGTCGCCTGTGGATCTCCATGCGCCTGATGGGTGTCTTCGCGCTGGACGACGACGGCTGGGTGCCGGCGGCGCAGATCGCCGCGTTCCCCGAACTGGCCCCCGCACTCATCCACGTGGACCGCCAGGGGCGACCGTGGTTCGGTTACCTGGACGGGTCGGTCGCCCTGCTGGACGGCACGAAGCTGACGCGGTACGGCGCCGACCAGGGCCTTGGACTGGGTCCGGTGACGGCGATCGCCAGTGTGGACGGCCATCTGGTGGTCGCAGCCGAGCACGCGCTTACCTTCCTGGACGGCGACCGGTTCGTGCGCGTCGTGCCCGACCGGGCGGGCGCGCTGGATTCCGCCACCGGCATCGTCGAGAGCAAGGACGGCGGCATCTGGATCTACGGTACGGCCGGTGTCACACACTTTACGCGCAGCGAGTGGCGGGCGGTGCTTGCTCATCCGGAGCGTCCCGCGCATGTCGACCCGCTGACGATGGAAGATGGTCTGGGCGGCCCCGCGCAACTCGTGCGTCCGCTGCCCACCGCCCTTGCGTCGCGTGACGGCCGCCTCTGGTTCGCCGGCGCGCAAGGCCTGGCCTGGCTCGATCCCACGCGGCAGCCAGCGCCACGGCCGCCGCCGCCCACGGTCATCCGTCGCATCGTGTCCGGCGGCAAGAGCTTCGATCCCGATGCCGTCGTCGTCATGAAACGGAGCCGCGACCTGGATGTGTCCTATACCGCCATCGCCCCGGGCTATCCCAATGGCGTGACGTTCCGCTACCGGCTGGACGGCGAAGACGCGGGCTGGCACGACGCCGGATCGCGTCGCGAGGCGTCCTACGGGCAATTACGGCCGGGACGCTATACGTTCATCGTCGAGGCCTCGTACGACCGCGTGCGCTGGAATCGCGCGGAGACGGTCGACATCGAAGTGCTGCCGCGTTTCATCGAATCCGTGTGGTTCAAGCTGCTGTGCGTGCTCGTGCTCGGCGCTTTCATATGGTCGGTGCATCGCTGGCGTGTCGGCGCGCTGACCAGCCAGCTGCGGCTGCGCCTCAACGAACGCCACAACGAACGGGAGCGCATCGCCCGCGAGCTGCACGACACGCTGCTGCAAGGCGCGCAAGGGCTGGTCCTTCGCTTCCAGGCGCTGGTCGACCGCCTGTCCGACGACGACGCATCGCGCGCGGCGCTGGAGCGGGCCATCGACCGCGCCGAGCATCTGCTCGTCGAAGGTCGCGATCGCGTACAGGGTCTGCGTTCGGGACGCACGTCGGGTGGCGAGCTCGCGGACCGTCTGGCCATGCTTGCCCGCGACATGGACGAGACCATCGTCGTGCACGTCTCAGGTAAGCCCCGCAACGTCAACGGCCTGGTCCAGGACGAGATCTACAGCATCGTGCGGGAAGCACTGGGTAATGCGATCCAGCACAGCCACGCGCGGATCATCGCGGTGTCGCTGCAGTTCTCGCGACGGGTGCTGCAGGTCGCGGTGAACGACGATGGCGTGGGCTTTCTGGAGAGCGTTGTCGTACCGCACGAGGACAAGCGCTTCGGTGTCATCGGGATGCGCGAACGCGCGGCGCACATCGGTGCCCGATTCACCCTGCGCACGGCGCCGCTTCGCGGCACCGAGATACGCCTCGCCGTGCCTGCACGGTTCGCGTACCTGCACGGCACTGCCGGCATCCTGCCGCGATGGCGGTCGTCTTGGCGGGCACGACGGGCACGGCGGCATCGCGATAGTTGAGCCTCGCCGCCGTCGTTCTACCCGGACAGAATATGCTCATGAGCCGAATAATCGGCCTATTCGGCTCATTTCGTGAGCCGAATAGGCCCTATAATCGGCTCATGACAGCGAACTCGCCCTGCTGGATCTGGCAGCAACCCGGATGGCCCACCTTCCACTGGGACGAACAGGCGCTGTCCACACCGCTGCGCGAATGCCATCTGCTGCAGGGGAAACTGCTCGGACTTGCAGGCACGGTGGCTGACGATGTCGAAGCCGCTGAAGAACTCGACAGCCTGCTCCGCAACGTCATCACCTCGTCCGCCATCGAGGGTGAGACGCTCAACGCGGCGTCGGTCCGCTCATCACTCGCGCGACGGCTCGGCGTGGTCACCGATACCAGGGGCGCGACGCCACGTAGTGAGGGCCTCGCCTCGTTGATGGTGGACGCAACGCACGGGTACGACTCCCCACTCGATATGGCTCGCTTGCTTCGCTGGCATGTCTGGCTCTTTCCGACGGGCGATTCGATGCTTCCGTCGCGTATTCATGTGGGTGAGCTGCGCGGCAAGGAGCCGATGCAGGTGGTCTCGGGCCGGATCGATCGCCCCATCGTTTACTTCGAGGCGCCGCCCCGCGATGGCCTCGAAGAGCAGCTCACCGCCTTTCTCGCCTGGTTCGATGCCAGCCGCGAGGACCGCACGCTGGATCCGCTGCTGCGTGCCGGCCTCGCGCATTTCTGGTTCGTCACCCTGCATCCTTTTGACGATGGCAACGGCCGCCTGACCCGCGCGCTCACCGATCTGGCACTCGCACAAGCCGGCCATGAGGCGATTCGTTTTCATGCCATGTCGGTGAGCATCTTGGCCGACAGGCAGGGCTATTACGATGTCCTCGAAGCGAGCCAGAAGGGCGGCCTGGACATCACCCCATGGCTGCTCTGGTTTCTGACCACGCTGAAGGACAGCCTGGAGCGTGCCCTCGCGCAGATCGACCGCGTGCTGGCGAAGGCCCGTTTCTGGAACCGGCATCGGGCCGACCATCTCTCAGCGGAGCAGATCAAGGTGCTCAACCGCCTGCTCGATGGCGGTGAGCGCGGATTCGCGCACGGCATCAGCGCGTCGCAGTACGGCGCGGTCGCCGGGGTTTCCAAAGCCACCGCCACGCGTCATCTCGCCGAGCTGCTCGATAAAGGCTGTCTCGTCCGTCTCCCGGGCGGTGGCCGCAGCACGCGCTACGCCGTCCCCTGACTCGGGTATAAGCAGAGCCATGAACATCACCCTCGACGAAATCCAGAACTTCATCGCAGTCGTCGATACCGGGTCGATCACCAGCGCCGCGCAGCAACTGGACCAGACCGTGTCCGCGGCGAGCCGCACGCTCGCACGGCTGGAGCAGAAGCTGAAGACCACGCTGTTGCGCCGGACCACACGGCGGCTGGAACTCACCGATGAGGGCGAGGCGTTTCTCGAACGTGCCCGCGAGATCGTCGCCGCCGTGGAAAACGCGGAAGAGCAGATGGCGACGCGACAGAGCCGACCGGCGGGCCGGCTGCGCGTCGATGCGGCCACGCCGTTCATGCTGCACGCGGTGGTACCGCTGATCGCGGGCTATCGCGAGCGGTTTCCCGACGTCGAGCTCGAACTGCTCAGCAGCGAAGGCTTTATCGACCTGCTCGAGCGACGCACCGACGTGGCCTTGCGCATCGGGCGTCTGAAGGACTCCACCCTGCACGCGCGACCGATCGGAACGAGTCAGATACGTTGTCTCGCCAGTCCGGCCTATCTCGCTCGCCATGGCGAGCCAGGCACGCCCGCGGATCTACCGAAGCACTCATTGCTCGGCTTCACCGAGCCCGAGTCGCTCAACGAGTGGCCGCTGCTCGACGAGAAGCACTTACCCGTACGCATCAAGCCGACCGTCCGTGCCGCGAGTGGCGAGACCCTTCGTCAGCTGGCGATCGAAGGCAACGGCATCGTCTGCCTCTCCGACTTCATGACGCATGCGGATCGCGTCGCAGGCCGGCTGGCCGAAGTACTGCCGCAACACCGTACCGAGTTTCGCCAGCCGATCAACGCCGTGTACTACCGCAATACCGCGATTTCGGCACGCATCGCTTCTTTCGTGACCTATCTCAGCGAAGCGATCGGCGAGAACGGATTCTGCGAATGACCACCCGAAGTGGGACGCGCATCCCACTTTCAGCACACGGGTGTCCCACGCACGTCATCTGACGTGGCAAGAATGACACCGCTCGCGAACAGGGGAAATCTCCAATCGCCTGGGGAATCAACATGCTCGATCGCTTCGCACGCGTACTCTGCGCCGTCGTCGTCTTCACCGTCGCCGGTGTGGTCCACGCCTCCGACACCGCTTGCCCACAGTTTTTTCAGGGGGAACAGGCGCCCGACCTCATCGACACGTCGCTCGCCGAACGCACCACCGTCGTCTGCAACGATGCCTATGCGTTGATCGCATCGGGCGTGACCAAGGGGCCGCTCTGGTCCGCCGAACACCTCACCGCCGCTCAGATCGCCGATGCGCAGAACACGCCGCGAAAGGACGCGTTCCACGCGGAAACCGCCATTCCCGACGAGGATCGCTCCCAACTGGCCGACTACAAGGGCAGTGGATACGACCGTGGCCACATGACACCGTCGGGCGATGAGCCCAACGCCACGGCGCAGAAGCAGAGCTTCTCGCTCGCGAACATGGTGCCGCAGAACCACACGCTCAACACGGGCAAGTGGGAGCGCATCGAGACCAGCCTGCGCACGCTGGTGACGGAAGACGGTGAGGCCTGGGTCGTGACGGGCCCCGCCTTCGATGGCCCCACGCCCGATACGATCGGCGCGGATGCCGTCATCGTGCCCAACTACACCTGGAAGGCGGTTTACATTCCGGCCGAAGGCGGCGCCGCCGTATGGCGCTGCTCCAACGTCGACGCCCCGGTCTGCGCGGTCGTGTCGGTCGACACGATCATCGACGAAACCGGTATCGATCCGTTCCCGACGCTGAGCGCCACAGTGAAGAGCAAGGCGATCTCGCTGCCGCTGCCCAACTGAAGCGCTTCGCGTCAGACGCCCGGCGGGTTCGAGTCGATCACCTCGACCTTCCCGCCGGTGCTCGCCGGCGACACGCTTTCGTCGGTCGCAAGCAACACGGAGCCGGGCGTCAACAGCGGCAGCAGTTTTTCCATGAATTCGCGCGGCACCGCGACGCGGTCGGCGAGGGCGTCATCCACGACCTTGCCCGCTTCGTCGCCGTGCCCGGGGATGCCGATGGTGATCCAGTTGGGCATCCGCAGGCCCGCGCGGCTCGGCGTATCGGCCATATAGCCCTGCCCGACGATGAAGGCGTGCGTACCGGTCAACGGGTCGTTGACTTCGACGCGGCTGCGACCGATCTCGATGCCATTGCGGAAGACCACGACACGGCCGTCCGGCACGCTGAGCACCATCGAGATGGGTCCCGTGGGTGAGGCATCGGGATTCCAGCGGTATGGCTCGCCCTCGGCCAGCGGTGGCAGATCGAGGTCCGCGCCGTTGCGCGGATCGATCGGGATCACCGCACTCGGGTGGACGACGGTCACGGGCGCGGTGCCTTCCTTCGCGACCACCACGGTCATGCCCATGTTGGTCGACTCGAACAGCAACCGCGCGAACTCCGTCGGCAGATGCACGCAGCCGTGCGATTCGGGATAACCCGGCAATCCGCCCGCGTGCAAGGCGACGCCGTCCCAGGTAAGGCGCTCCTGGTACGGCATCGGTGCGTTGTCGTACTTCTTGGAGTGGTGGTCCTTGTCCTTCTGCAGGATCGTGAACACGCCGGTGGGCGTCTCGTAGCCTTTTTTTCCAGTGCTCACGGTACTGACACCGATGAGGATGCCGTTGCGATACGCGTACGCGCGCTGCTCTGTCAGGCTCACGATCACTGCCATGGGCCCGGGTGAGGCACCTCGCCCACCCCATATCCATTCGCCCGGTTTCAGCTGCGACGGCGGCACATCGGCCGCGCTGGATTGCTTCGCACCCCACACCGGCACGGCCGCCGTGGCCGTCGAAGCGAGCGACAAGGACAACGCCATGGTCAGCAGCACACGTTTCATGCGAATTTCCGGTTTTCCGCGCCCCAGTGGCGGAATATATATCTAGCCCGAATGTAATGGCGACGGTTTGGTCCCGCTTGTAGCGGGTGACCGCCGCCGATGCCCCGCTTCGCCGGTGAGGATGCTGAGCATGGGCCGGCGAGCGCCGGGGGCCTTGCCCAGCGGACCGAAGCAGAGGTCGCGCCACCACGCGAGCACCGTGTAATCGGACTGGAACAGCGGGGTCAGCCAGCGGCTCATGCGCTGGTATATGCGGACATGCGCGTGGCGTTGGCCGCGGTACGCCTCGAGCGCTTGCCCGACATCGGCATGTTCATCCAGGCACTCGGCGAGGGCCGCCGCGTCCAGCAGCGCCATGTTGACGCCCTGCCCGAGTTGCGGACTCATGGCATGCGCCGCGTCGCCGATGACGACGAGGCGGCCGCGATGAGGCTGACGCAGCACCACGTCGCGATAGCGGGCACGATTGAGTTGTTCCGCCCGGTCCAGATGCGCGATGTGCGGTGTGAGCTCGGGCCACAGCGTGGCGACCTGCGCCTTCAGCCCATCGATGGCACCATCGTCGAACCGTTCGACCGCGTCTCCGGGAAGGCTGTAGTAGAACGTGACCCAGCGCCCCTCGTGCCCTGGCCGTTCACCCACGGGGAGCATGCCGATCATGCATTTCGTGCCCGCGTAGCGCTGCAGCAGGTGTGTGGGCGCATGCCAGTCGTCGATACGCAGGAGGCACCACACAGCGCCCCATGGATACATGCGTTCGCGGCGAACGTTGCCTTCGCAGTGTGTTCGCAAGGCGGAATGCGCGCCATCCGCTGCGATCACCAGGTCATAGGGGCCGTGTACCGCGCCGGCCTCGTCGCGGATCGTCCCCGCCGTCGGGTCGTACGCAACGATACGATGTCCCGTGCGTACCTGAGCTGCGCCGACATGCGCCTCGCGCAGCAATTCGAAGAGCGCGCCGCGCGTCATACCCAGGCCGAAGCATTCCGCACGACGATCGGCATAGCGCATGGCCATGACCGCCCGCCCGCGTGGCGTGGCGCCGTGGAGTTCGTCGATACGCTGACCCAGCGCGAGCGCGCGTGGGAGCAGGCCCATCCGTTCCAGTACGGCGAGGCCCGTCGGCTGCAACAGAAATCCCGCGCCCACGGGACCCAGCGACGGACTCTTTTCGAAAACGGTCACGTCGTGCCCGCGTTCCGATAAGAGGATGGCGCTGGCCTGCCCCGCCGTTCCGTAGCCCACGATGCCGATCTTCATGCGTCCCTTCCTTCCGATGACGTGAGGATACACGACGAAATGTCCACACTGGACTCGATGTATTGCCGCGGGCGATGATCCGCGCATGTCCGATTTTCTTGCCGCCTTCGTCCCCGTCGCCGATGCGATCGCCACCGTGCTGCGTCCACATGCCGAGGTCGTGATCCACGATCTCGGTACGGGAACCATTCGTCACATCGCCAACCGTCTGTCGCCGCGTCATCCGGGCGATGACTCGCTGACGGAACTGGACGATATCGAATCGCTGGACGAAGCGGTGATCGGCCCGTATTCCAAGACGAACTGGGACGGACGCCGACTGAAGTCGATCACCGCCGTGCTTCGCGACGGGCGCCGACGCGCCGTGGGACTTCTGTGCATCAACGTCGACGTCAGCATGTTCGAGTCGATGCAGGCCATGGCGAAGGACTTCCTGCGGTTCGGTGAAACCGAGGCAAAGCCCTCCGCGCTCTTTCGCAACGACTGGCGCGAGGAGGTCAACGATCTCGTCGGACAGTTCCTCACGGATCACGGCACGACGCTGGCGGTGATGGCGATCGAGCAGCGCGAGGCCCTCGTGCGACTGCTCGAGAGCCGCGGCCTGTTCGACGTGCGCAACGCCGCTTCCTATGTTGCGCCGCTGCTGGGGCTGTCGCGCGCGACGTTGTACAAGACCCTGAAAGCGGTCCGCGAGACCGTCTGACGGACCACCTTGTAAGGTTGCAACGGCCAGCAGGCAGGAGCCGGCCGCGCGTCGGGCGTCCATGCCCGCGGGATGGTGAGCGAGCGTTACGCCGCCTCGCTTTCCAGCACGAAGTAGGCGACCTCGCGGCGAAGGATTTCCGCGCTCTCGCGCATCGCGTGACTGGCCGAGGCCGCCTGCTGCACGAGCGCCGCGTTCTCGCGTGTCGTCTCATCGATGCCACGAATGGCCCCACCGATGCGTGCGATGCCTTCGCTCTGTCCACGGGTGGCGTCCATCACCGAGGCGACGAGACCGCTGAGGGTCACCACGCGGTCCGCGATGCTGTGCAGCACCTGGCCCGCGCGATCCACCGACACGACGCCGGCTTGCACCGCCTCATCGCTGGCCGCGACCAGGGCACGAATGTCCCTGGCGGTTGCGCCGCAGCGTTGCGCCAGTGCGCGGACCTCGGAAGCGACCACAGCGAAGCCACGGCCATGTTCGCCCGCCCGCGCCGCCTCGACCGCCGCATTCAGTGCGAGCAGGTTGGTCTGGAAGGCGATCTGCTCCACCAGATCCAGCATCTCGCTCATCTGCTCGCTGGTGCGCTGGATCTCGCGCATGTTGCCGACCGCATCCTGAGCCACACGGTGGCCCTCGTCCGTCATCTCACGGGTGTCGATGACGGCACGGCTGGCGGCGGTCGCATGGCCCAGGCCGTCCGAGACCGCGCCAGCCATCTCGCTCATCGAGGCCGTGGTGAGGTCGACGTGCGCGGACTGCGTGCGCGTGCGCTCGTTCAACGCCTCGTTACCCCGGGCGATGCCGGTGGCTGCGTGAGCGACGTGGTCGGCGCGGTCGCGCACCTGGGTCACCACGTTGCCGAGCTGGGCATCCATCGCCGCCAGCGACGACAGCAGCTTGCCGATCTCATCGTCTCGACCGATCTCGACGCGTGTGCCCAGGGTACCACCGGCGATGGAGGCTGCCACGTCCGCCGCCTGGCGCAGGCGCCGGCCAAGCGAGCGGATGATCGCGACATCCATGACGCTGGCGATCAGCAACGCGATACCGAGCAATACGGCGGAGAAAACGCCACCCTTCGCAATGTCGGCGCGCTGTGCCGCGGCTTCGGCCTTGCCGTTGTCCAGCGCCAGCGCGAAGAGGTTGGAGAAGTCGCTCTTCAGGGGGCCGACGGCCGACTGGACGTCGTTTGAAAGCTGTAGCTGCGCCAGATCGAACTGCTCCGTCTTGAGCAGCTCGATGACGTCGTCGACCGCCTTATCGGCCGCCTTGCGGTGTTCGGCAGCCAGGGTGACCAGCTTGGCCTGCGCCTTGCCCAGGCCGCTGGCCGTGAGCGACTTCCACTGTTTGTCGATGTCATGGCGGTTGCTGCCGATCACGGTGACCGCGTCGTCGACGGCGGAGGGCAACCGCATCAGCGTCGCATGCACCAGCGCATCGAGCAGGTCGTTGTAATCGTTCTGGATGTGACCGACATCGGCGACGGGCGCCAGCGTGTCTGTCACCACGGACTGCAGGCGGTCGTCGGCGGTGCGAAGCTGCACCCCGCCGACGATCCAGAGCGCCAGCAGCAAAAAGATCGTGCCGGCGAGACGAAGCGAAAGACGTGCACGCAGGGTGAGCGTCGGCAGGGCGAAGCGAGGAAAGGGCATGACACACTCGGGGAGAGCGGGGGTGCCTCCCTATCGGCTCCGTGTGCCGGGACTTTAGCGAAAATCCGAATATTATGGTTTTATTTCAATGACTTGAAGATGTCATGACAGCACCCGGCGGTGGCTCTTTCTGGCAGTCGTCACGTTCACGCCGTTACGTCGTCGTCGGCGTCGTATGCGCCACGTTTCTGCGTGCGAAGTTCCTCGAGGCGCGCGCTGAGTCCGGCCTCGACGTGGTCGTAGGCGTCGCCGCCCAGCACCAGCCGGCGTGGTGGCTTGTCCAGGTCCACGGTTTCGATCATCGCGCGCGCCATCTTTTCGGGATTGCCACGGATGACGAAGGCGCCTGACACGATGCCGCGGCGAAGCTCGCCCACCGGGGTGTCGTCGTAGATGGCCATCGGCTCAGGCGTCACCAGGCCTTTGCCGAAGTCGGTCTTCGACGGACCCGGTTCGACGATGAGGAAATCGATGCCGAACGATGCGACCTCCTGCAGCACCGCTTCAACGAAGCCCTCGATGCCCCACTTCGAGGCGTGGTACAGGCTGAAGTTGGGATAGGCGATCTGGCCGCCTTCGGACGACACCTGCACGATACGGCCACCACCCTGCTCACGCAGCCGGGGGATGGCGGCACGGATGACCTGGATGGATCCGATGAGATTGGTATCGATGATGCGCTGGATCTGCTCGTCGGTGACTTCTTCCGCCGCACCGAAGAGCCCATAGCCCGCGTTGTTGACAACGATATCGACGCGACCTCCGTCGAAGGCTTTCTGGACGGCTTCGCGGATCGACGCTGTGTCCGTCAGGTCCATGATGACGACATCGAGCGCGTCGCCATACCGCGTCTTGAGATCGGCGAGGGCGCCGGGTTGGCGCAGCGTGCCGACGACACGGTCACCGCGCGCCAGCAGCATTTCGGTCAGAAGGCGGCCGAAGCCGGAGGACGTGCCGGTAATGAACCAGGTCTTGCTCATGGTGCCCACCTCGGAGTGCGTCGTCGCGATGCGCGACGGGTCGACTACCAAGCTAGGGGTGGAAGCGAATGAAGACTATCCGACGAGATGCGGATGAGACGATGCAGGATCCGGGATAATCAGGCCGTCGCGACCTCGACCGGACTGATGTTCCACCGGTCGACGATGAACCCGTCGGAGTTCACCCCCAGCGGCGTGTATCCGCAATTGCCATGCCGGTAACTCGCGTACTCGCCACCGTTCAGAAGCGCACCCAGCGTCGCCGTCATGCAATGCCCGTGCGTCACCACCGCCACGCGCCGGTAAGGCAACGCACCGATATCCGCCAGCGCGTCAAGCACACGTGACGCCACCTCATGCAGCGACTCGCCGCCCACGGCGGCGACGGCGGGATCGTGGCCACGCAGCACCGCGACCATCGCCGGATCTTCCTCGAACACGTCCGCGACCGAACGGCCCTCCAACACCCCGAAGGCCCGCTCGACCAGACGCGCGTCCACGGTGATGGTGCAACCGACGATGCCCGCGGCGACTTCACCCGTGTGCATGGCCCGCCCCAGCGTGGATGTCACGATGTGCTCCACGCCCCGCGCGGCGAGCACGCGTCCCAGCGACCGTGCCTGTTCGATGCCCGCCGCGGTAAGTGGGCTGTCCGCGCGGCCTTGTGCGCGTCCGGCCACATTCCATTCGGTTTCGCCGTGACGGGCGAGGATCAGGTGTTCGAGCATGCGCATGGCTGCCGGTACTGCAGGGGAGCCCGCGATTGTACCGGGCGCGGTCAACGCAGCTGACTATCCTTGCTGCCGCGGCGGTTGTAGCCGCTGAAGCTGGCTTCCTCGCGATCGGCCTCTTCCTGGCAGGCCACGCACAGGCGTACGCCAGGCACCGCTTTGCGGCGCGCGTCCGGGATCGGTTTGTCGCACGCTTCGCAGTGCTCGAGACCCGGGCCGCTGGGCATATGGCTGCGCGCCCGTTTTATGGCGTCTTCGATGGTCGCGTCGATCTGGTCCTGTACGGCGGTATCACCCGCCCATCCGGTTGCCATGACTCACCTCCACGGCTGGCGCTCAGCCTTCTTAAATGGTGGCAAGTGACTGGTTTTAAAGGTGTGAACAGTATCGCTCGTGCGGCCGGACTCAGTCAGCGCGGCTCGTCGTACAGACCCAGCTCCGTCACCCCGGGCTGCCTGCCGAACACCGTCAGTCGCACCCGTTTCGCCGTGACCCGCCCGATCTCGTGAAACTGGTAAGGGGCCGGGGTACCGCCGGAGGCGATCTCCACCCAGCCACCGTCACGCTCCATCTCCACCTTGTAACGGGTGATCCTGGAAGTATCGCCATAGCCATCGGCATGTATCGGCTCGACGATCGATATCGTATTGAACGACACCGGCTGTTCGGATCGAATCTCGATCCAGCCGTCGGTCTTCCCCTTGTCCGCCAGCCAGTACGAGCGGTAATCATCGTCGAACGCGAGATCGGGACCCACCGCCTCGTCACTGGCGCTGGCCCAGGCGGGCTTGCCGGCGGCCAGGTCGGGCGTGGTGATGAGCACCGCGCGACCCACCTTCGGCGCCGGGCCCGTGTTCTTCCACAGTGAACCGATCTCGGCGAGCCGCGCCACCGCGTTGTCGTCGAACCGGCCGTCGCGATTGGGCGCGACGTTGAGGATCAGGTTGCAATGGTTTTCGTTGAACGGCACCAGCCAGTCGTCGACGATGGTCTTCGCCGACGCAAGCTCCGAGGTGGGGTAGGCCTTCTTCCAGAACCAGTCGCTTTGCAACGTCGTACCTGACTGCGACGGCACCGGACTATCCGCGGGAATCTTCTGGCCCGCGTGCTGCTCGTACTGCTTGATGTCCGTGTAGTAGAGCGCCGTGCCCGGATAGCTTCCCGCGTTATGGTCCGTCACCAGGCAGTTTGGCTGCAGGGACTTCACCAGGTCGTAGATCTCGCGATACGGTAACTCAGCATATGAAATGCGCGACCACGATGCGTTCCACCCATCGAGAATCAACGCGGTGAGCGGCCCGTAGCCCGTGAGCAGCTCGGTGAGCTGCGCCTTGATCAGCGCGATCTTCTCGGGTGTGACGGTGCGCGCGCGGATGTCCTGACGCAGGTCGAGGATCGAGAAATACAGGCAGACCTTGAGCCCGGCCTTTCGGAACGAATCGACATAGCGGCGCACCACATCGTGCGGATACGACGACTGCATGACGTTCGCGCTGCCGGTTTTCGTCGGCCACAGGCAGAAGCCGTCGTGGTGTTTCGTGGTCAGGCACGCGTAGCCCATGTTCGCGGATGTCGCCGCGCGCGCCCACTGGTCGGTGTCGAGGTGCTTCGGATCGAACAGCTTCGGCGAAAGCAGCGGATCGCCCCATTCGCGTTCTTCGAAGGTCGCCATATTCAGATGGATGAACATGCCGAAGCGAAGGTCGAGGAAGGACTGTTGCAACTGCTGCATGTGGACCGGATCGACGATGACGCCCGCTCGCGTGCCGGTGAGCGGAGCCCCTGTCGACCTGGCAACCGGCCAGAGGCCGCTCCCGATGGTGCCGGCGAAGGCAAGCGCCTTCGCGAAGTCACGACGATTCAAGGGCGCGCTCCCGACATTGGATGACGGTCGACTTTCGTCGGTACGGCGACACGTGTCAACGCACCGGGGTCTCAGATATCGTCGAAGTGCGACGGCGACGCATCCCTGAACTGCTCGACCAGCATGCCGATGAAGGCGGAGACTTTACGGGAGACATGCCGCTGCGGCGGGTACAACGCCCAGACCTCCAGACCGCGCCCGTCGATACGCCCCCACTCGACGAGCCTGCCTTCCTCGAGGTCTTTCCGGATGAGCGACGCGGGGAGGATCGCCGCGCCGATTCCCTCGAGCGCGGCGTCGTAAATCATCGCCATCGACGACAGACGAAGCACCTCGCGCGGCGTGAGCGTGGACACGCCATCGGTCACCCTCACGCGCCAGGGCTCGGCGCCCTGCGCCGCGCGCAGGACGATGGCCGGGAACTCGCCGCCGTCGGCCGGGCGCGTCAGCGACGGCACCGCGGCGACCGTCGGCCGGTCGCGAAGGAAGCAGCGGCCGGCCAGATCCGTGCTGGGCTCAGGGTTGGCCCGAATGACCAGATCGAAACCGTCCTTCAGCGGGTCGACGAAGCGATCGTCGATCACGACGTCCAGCTGCACGCCGGGGTACCGTTGTGCGAAGCGCGCCGCCAGCCGGCCCAGCCCGCGATGGGCGAACAGGACCGGCGCGCTGACCCGGAGTTTTCCGCGAGGCGCGCCGGACGCCGATGCGAGGTCCGCCGCCACGTCGTCGATCCGGTCCAGCATGGCGCGCGTCTCGGCATGCAGGGTCGCCCCCTCGTCCGTCAGGCGGAAAGGCCTTGCGCCGCGGTCGATGAGCCGGGCTCCCAGTACATCCTCCAGTTCGCGTACCCGTCGCGACAGGGTCGCCTTGGGTCGCCCCGTGGCCCGGCTGGCCGCACCGAAGCCACCATGCAGCGCGACGGCGTTGAAGTCCGAGAGGGCATGCAGATCCATGGTGTTCCGCTGATGAGACAGGATGTCCCGATCTTGCGCCTTTCGTCTCATGTGCGAAACACCGAGATTAGTGGTCATCCCAACCACCAAGGCATCGATCATGAGCATTCTCGTCACTGGCGCCACCGGCAGCATCGGCTCCGCCGTCATCGAACGTCTGGCCGCCGAAGGCGCGCCGGTCCGCGCACTCACCCGTGCACCCGGGAAGTACAAGGCACCCGCCGGCGTCCAGTCCGTCGCCGGCGATATGACCGACATCCCATCCATGCGCGCCGCGCTGCAGGGCGTCGACACCCTGTTCCTGTTGAATGCCGTGGTCCCCGATGAACTCACCCAGGCCCTCGCTACCCTCGGTCTGGCGCGCGAGGCGGGCATCCAGCGCATCGTCTACCTGTCGGTGCTCAACGGCGACCGCTTCACCGACGTCCCGCACTTCACCGTGAAGTACGCCGTGGAGCGCGCGATCGAGCAGTTCGACCTGCCCGCGACCGTGCTGCGACCGTCGTATTTCATGCAGAACGACGCCAACATCAAGGATGTCATCGCGCAGCACGGGGTTTACCCGATGGCGCTGGGCAAGGTGGGCGTTTCGATGGTGGATACCCGCGATATCGCCGACGTCGCCGCCGCGTCGTTGCTTCGCCGTAGTCGCGCATCGGGCGCCCTGCCCCGTGAAGTCATCGAGCTGGTCGGTCCCGACGCGATCACAGGCGAAGGCGCCGCGGCGATCTGGAGCGAGGCGCTGGGACGTCCCGTCGCCTACGGTGGCGACGACCTGGATGCCGCCGAAGCCAACATCGCCCGCCAGCAACCGTCGTGGGCGGCGTACGATCTGCGCCTGATGCTCGCGAGGTTCCACGCGGACGGCATGCTGGCCAAGCCCGCGGCGAACGGCATCATGACCTCGGTGCTCGGCCGCGCACCGCGCAGCTATCGCGACTTCGTCCGTGAAACGGTGGCGTCCATGACAACGACCTGACGACGGAGCTTGTCCAGGCGGCGGGCCGGGAGCGCATCGACATGCCTTCCGGCAGGTGCCTTTCCCTTCCGCCTCCCCCTAGGATGCTCCGGGAAAGGGAGAACGACGATGACGACGGAAGAATGGCTGAAGCACGGCATAAGCCTAGCCTGGTGGGTACTGCTGGCGTGGTGGATCTGGAGCGCCTGGGGTAACAAGACCGCGACCCGGGGCGAGCCATGGCTCACACGGCTGACGCTCTACTGGCTGCCTCTGGTGGTCGCTTTCGGCCTGCTCGGTCCGGGCGAGTGGTTCGGCCATACCTGGCTGCGTGAGGCGATTCTGCCGCACACCGTGCCCGTCTTCGCCGTCGCCTTCGCATTTGCCGTCTCGGGCGTGGCGCTGGCGATCTGGTCTCGCGTCATTCTGGGACGCAACTGGAGCAGCGTGGTGCAGATCAAACACGACCACGAGCTGATCGAAACCGGACCGTATCGCTACATCCGTCATCCCATCTATACCGGCATCCTGATGGCCTTCATCGGCTCGTCGATCCAGGCCGGAGACGTGCGCGTCATCCTCGCCGTAGCGATCCTGTTCGCTTCGTTCTGGCGGAAGCTGCGCATGGAGGAACGGATGCTCGGTGAGACGTTCGGCGACAGCTATGTCGCCTACAAGCGGCGCACGAAGGCCCTCATCCCCGGGCTGCTCTGATCCACGGTGGCGCGCCGCAGGACGCGCTACCCTTCGCACATGAGCCCGACCGACCATCCCTCCGGAGACGAGGTCGACGCCGTCC
Organism: Luteibacter sp. 1214; assembly: GCF_031455395.1. Taxonomy (NCBI): domain Bacteria; kingdom Pseudomonadati; phylum Pseudomonadota; class Gammaproteobacteria; order Lysobacterales; family Rhodanobacteraceae; genus Luteibacter; species Luteibacter sp. 1214. The sequence goes on along the minus strand of NZ_JAVDSQ010000009.1, from coordinate 53,287 downwards.
CCTGCTCCGCGGCGGCGCGACGCTGGACCCTGGTCGCCGCTATCGTCGGTTCGGGCATGGCCTTCGTCGACGGCACCATCGTCAACGTGGCGCTCCCTGCGATTCAGCGTGCCATGCAGGCGAACACCGCGGATGCGCAGTGGGTCATGGAAGCCTATGCGCTGCTGTTGTCGGCACTCCTGCTGGTGGGCGGCGTACTGGGCGATCGCTTCGGTCGACGCCGCGTGTTCGCGCTCGGCGCCATCGTATTCACCCTCGCCTCCGCGGCCTGCGCGGCCTCGCCGGGCATCGGCTGGCTGGTCGGGGCCCGGGCGGTGCAAGGCCTGGGCGCGGCATTGCTGGTGCCCGGCAGCCTCTCCCTGATCACCTCGGCCTACCCGAAAAATCTGCGCGGTGCGGCGATCGGCACATGGTCGGCCTTCAGTGGCGTCACCGCCGCCATCGGTCCCGTGCTCGGCGGCTTTCTCGTCGAACACGTGTCGTGGCACTGGGCGTTTCTGATCAACCTTCCGCTGGGTATCGCGCTGGTGGCGATCTGTCACGCCCATGTGCCGGAAAGCCGTGGCGCGACGACGGGCCGGGTCGACATCGCGGGAGCGTGTCTGGCGACAGTCGGTCTCGCGGGTATCGTTTATGCGTTGATCGAAGCACAGATAGAAGGGTGGACGGCCGTCGATGTCGTGCTGGCGGCACTCACCGGCATCGCGGCGCTGATCGCCTTCGTCATCGTCGAGCGACGCGTCGCCGCGCCCATGCTGCCACTCGGCCTCTTTCGCGACCGGCGGTTCGCGGGTGCCAATATCCTGACCCTTCTGCTGTATGCCGCGCTGGGTGGCAGCATGTTCTTCGTTCCGCTGAACCTGATTCAGGTGCAGGGCTACGGGGCCACCGCTGCCGGTGCCTCCTTGCTGCCCTTCGTCGCCATCATGTTCGTGCTGTCGCGCTGGAGCGGGCGCCTGGTGGACGTGGTCGGCGCGCGCCTGCCGCTGATCGTCGGTCCGACCGTGGCTGCCGCCGGCTTCGCGCTTTACACGGTTCCCGGTGTGGGCAGCTCGTACTGGACGACCTTCTTTCCGGCCGCCGTCGTGCTCGGCCTCGGCATGAGCATCACCATCGCGCCACTGACCACCACCGTGATGAACGCGCTTGCTCCCTCGCTGGCCGGCACGGCGTCCGGCATCAACAACGCCGTGTCGCGCGTAGCGGGGCTGCTCGCCATCGCCCTGTTCGGTGTCGTGCTGACGCATGGGTTCGACATGGCGCTGGAGTCGGCACGCATGCATACGCGCCTGCCCAGCGAGCTCGTCGAAACGATCTTCGCGCAGAAGGCGAAACTCGCCGGCATCGAGCTGCCGCCCGGTTCGGCCGCGGCCCGCCGTATGGTGGGCGAGGCCTTCGTCGTCGGCTTTCGCCACGTCATGTGGCTGTCGGCGACGCTCGCCGTGATGGCGGCGGTCGCGGCCGCCATCACGATCCGCGACACGCCGGACGAGCGTCAGAAGCCCTTCTGAATCTGTACCCAGGCGCGGACGTCGTGCGTCTCGCCGACGATCGCGGGACGAGCGCCGATCGGGTGGGCGACGTCGGCGCTGACCGACCACTGGTTCTCACCCTGCCAGCGCAGGCCCAGACCGGCGTCCTGCGTGTGGACGCTGTTGGTACCCGGCGCGAACGTGTCCTTGTAGATGGATACGCGACCGCCGTCGACGAAGGCCATCGCGATCCACGTACCCGGCATGCCGGGATGCAGCGTACGGCGATATTCCAGGTTGAGCATCTGACCCTGCGTGCCGGCCAGTGCGCCGGTGTCGTAGCCGCGGACGTTGTTGGCGCCACCGAGATAGAACTGCTCGGCGGTGTCGACGTTCTTGTTCGCCCACTGGCCCTGGAAGCCGACGTAGATCGCGTTGTTCTCCGACAGCTGCTGCAGCCGGGCGATGGACAGCGAGTACTTCAGGTAGTGTCCCTTGGTCTGCGCGCTGATCGCGTCGACGAACTCGGCGAATGCGTCGCCGAAGCCCAGCCGGCCGTAGGTCGCGGCCAGGCTGAAGTTGGTCACGCCGTGCATGTCGCGCTGGTCGCCGGCGAGCGTCGCCGTCCAGCCGTTCGTGTGACGCCGCGTACGCACGTCGACGATGTCGATCATGTCGTTGAGGCGGCGGCGGTCGTAGCCGAGCTGACCGTACAGGTTGCCTTCCGTGGAACGGATGATGGGCTGGCTGACGAACACGCTCGCCACCTGGGCCGTGCCGTGTGCGTCGAGCACGCGCAGATCGCCCTTGAGCTTGTAGTCGAGCGAGGAGACCGCCGCGCCGACCACGGTGCCCTGGCCATTGAGCAGGTAGCGGTAGCCCAGGCGCCCGTAGTTCATGTTGGAGCCGGCGCTGAGCGCCGTGGCATCGAGCACGTCGCCCTGGTGCAGCAGGCTGTTGACGCTGAACGTACCGGTCGCCCGCGCGCGGCCGGTGTATCGGTTGCCGTAGTCGTCGAGTGCGACCAGACCCGTGTAGCGCGGACGGTCATCCGCACGTACGGCCAGGTCGGAGGTGCCCGGCTCGTCGCCCGGACGCAGCACCGAGCTCTCCGTCACACCCGGAATGTCACCGAACAACAGCAGGCTGCGATCGAAACCGTGCGAGGAGATCGGCATACCGCTGCTCAGCGGATCGAGCGTCGCCTGCAACGGACCGTCGTGCGTGGTGCTGTGATTCTCCAGCGTGACCTTGCCCAGCCGTGCTTCCTGCACGGCGATGCGCACCGTGCCGCCCGACAGCGTCTGCGCCGGCACATAGGCGATCGTCAGCGGGTAACCCTTGTCGTGATAGGCGGCGGTAATCTTCGCCGCCAGTTCGTTGAGCTGGGACAGCGTGAGATCGCGGCCCTCGCCCGGCGCGACCAGGGCGTGCACATCGGCCGCCGGAAGCAACGTGGCACCGGTCACCTCGATCGTCGTGACGTGGAACGGTGCGCTGTCGCTGGTGGCTTCGGCGACGACCGGGGCGACTTTCAGGCCGGTGTCGTCGCTACGCGTCGGCTGCGGCGGCGCCGGCAGCTGACGCAGCAGGTCGCCGGTCTGAGGCGCGCGCGTCTGTGCCTGCGCGCCGCCGGCCAGAGCAAGGAGGATGCACGCACCGAGAACGTGCGCGGTGCCGCGGGGAAACGAGACTGTCTTCATCGATAAGCCGTTACAAAAGGAAAAGGGAGGTCGGAGGCGGCGGAGCGACGCATCAATGCATCGCATCCGCCGGCGCGCGTACGCCGCCCTCAACCACCTGCAGGGAGAGGCCCGGCACGAAGTCCGCGCGCTGCGCGTTCTTCTCCACCGGCTGACGCGTCTTCTTGTGGTTGCCGCTGTACTGACCCACGGTGACGTTGGAGGCGACACCGTAAGGCGTAGCGATCGCGTCCGGATTGAGCACCGCATCGATCTGCGTCAGCGCGGTAGCCGAGGCACCCTGCGACGAGTTCTGGTTGATGTTCGCCACCGTGTCGGCCGTCGTGTTGAACGCGTAATTGCCCGCATCCACGCCGGTCGCGCCGATATCGCTGACCGACACCGGCTTGCGCAGACCGACCGCCGGATCGGCGAAGAGCGCGCTTCCCGCGATGAAGTTCACCACGTCACCCGGCAGGATGCCGCTGGTACCGAGCAACGCGCGGTCGGTGCTGTTGCCATCGAAGTACTTGTCGGTACCGACCGCGGTGACGACGACGGAACGCTTCGTGATGCTGGCCGTGGTCTGCGGCTTGAAGGTCAGCGCGTAGTTCGATGCGTCGCCGCCGGCGATACCGCCGGTCACGTTCACCGTCTTGCCGTTGCCCGCGTTCTTGTCGACGAAGCTCCCCGAGGTCGAGAGGCTGACCTGGTCACCGGCGAGCACGCCGGTGAGCGTCCCATGCGTCACCGCGCCGGTGCCGCCGTCATAGACCTTGTCGTCGGCAGCGATGCCGGCGGTGACGCCCAGCGGCGTGACCGTCGCCACATCGCGGCCACCGACCAGCGTGTAGTTGTCGGCGAGCGTCGTGCCGTTGCCCGTCAACGCGAGCGTGCCCAGCCCGGACAGCGCGCGCTGGGTCGCGACGTTCTTGCTGGCCAGCACGCCGGCGCCGGAGAGCGTCAGCGACTCACCCGCGATACCGGCGATCACGCCCTGGTTGCCGAACATCGCGGCACCGGCGATGGCCGTCGCGTCGTAGACGCGGGTACCGGTCAGATCGAGCACGACCTTGCCGATGTCGGCGGTGGTCGTGGCGTTGCTGCTCAGCGTGTAGTTGCCCGCATCGGCACCCGTGAGGGTACCGGCGACGTTCACCGTCTTGGCCGTGCCCGCGTTCTTGTCGACGAAGTCGCCGCGGGATGCGATACCGAGATCGTCGCCGGCGAGTACACCGGTCAGCGCTCCCTGCGTCTGCGCCGTGGTGGTCCCGTCGTAGGTCTTGTCGTGAGCGCCGATCGTGCCGAGCACGGTCAAGGGCGTAATGTCGCCGGTGGTCAGCGCCGTCGCGTTATACGTGTAGTTGGCGGCGTCGGTACCGGAGGCCGAGATGCCGGTGACGGTAACCGTCTTGCCAGTGCCGACGTTCTTCGTGTCATAGAGCGCGCCGGTGCCGTTGAAGACCACCTGATCGCCACCGATGACGCCCGTGGACGACAGCGCGGCGGTGGCCAGCGTATTCGCGTCGTAGACCTTCGTGGAGCCCTGCGCGTCGACGGTGATCTGCTTCGGCGTGATGGTCGCCCAGTGCGAACCACCGACCAGCGTGTAGTTGGTCGACAGCGCGCTGCCGTTGCCCTGCAGGCCGAGCGTACCCAGCGACACGAGGCCCTTCCCGGTCCCGACATTCTTGTCGGCGACCGACCCCGCGCCCGAGAGCGTAAGGGTGTCGCCGTTGATGCCGTCCACCTGGAAGTCGCCGGCGAACGCGCTGGCGGCGATGGCGGTCGAGCCGTCGTAGACACGCTCGCCGTGCAGATCGATGACATACGGCGTGACCGCCGCGAGCGTCGTCGAGCTCGTATTCCAGACGTAGTTGCCCGCGTCGGCGCCGCCAGCGGCGATACCGCTGGTGGTCACGGTCTTGCCGGTACGCGCGTTGGCGTCGTCGAAGCTGGCCCCGCTGCTGGAAAAGGTGACGACGTCGCTGCCGAGCACGCCACTGGCGGACAGTACGCTCGAGGCGCCCGTGTTGCCGTCGTAAACCTTGTCGCTCGCGACCGTGCTCACGATGACGCTGGCCCTGGCGATCGACGCCGTCGTCGTCGTGTTGGCGGTGACGACGTAGTTGTTCAGATCGTTGCCGGCCAGTACGCCCGATACGGTCACCGTCTTGTCAGCGCCAGCGTTCTTGTCCGCAAAGCTGCCGGTGGTCGAGCTGTACGACAGGCTGTCGCCGGAAATGACGCCGGTGAGCGTACCGTGCGTGGTCGCGTTCGTCGTGGTGTCGTAGGTGCGGCTGTCGGCGACGATGCTGCCCGTGATGTTCTTCGGGCTGATCCTGGCGATGGCGGATGCCGTGGTGTTGACGGTGTAGTTGCCTGCATCGGCTCCCGACGCACCGATCCCCGTCACGGCGATCGACTTGTTCGCGCCGGCGTTCTTGTCGCTGAACAGCGCACCCGTGTAACCGAGGCTCAGATCGTCGCCGCTGAAGATGTGATCCCCCGCCAGCGACACCGACGCGGTGCGCGAGGCATCGTAGACCTTGTCGACGCCCGTTGCCGTCACGGTCAGCGCATACGGCGTGATGACGAAGCGATCCACACCACCGGCGAGCGAGTAGTTGCCCGCGCTCGCCGTATCGATGCCCGTCAGCGCGAGGCTGCCCAACCCCAGATTACCCGTGCCATCGGCCGCCCGGTTGTAGGTGCCGACGTTCTTCGAGCTGGTCGTGCCGGCGCCGCTGAGGACCAGCTTCTCGCCGTTCACCCCGTTGACCACGCCGTTGGTACCGAAAAGACTCGCCGCCACCGACGTCGTCTGGTCGTAGGCACGCGTGCCCGTCAGGCTGATGATGTAAGGCGTGATGTTCGCATGCGTCGTGGCCGCCGTATTGCTGAGCGTGTAGTTGGCGGCGTCGGCGCCACTTGCGGTGATCCCGGTGAGCGACACCAGCTTGCCGTCGCCCACGTCCCTGGTATCGAAGGTATTCGTCGACGCGCTGAACGTCACCTTGTCGCCCGATGCCAGGCCAGTGCTGCCCAGCGTGGCGCCCGACGCGGTGGTGCCGTCATAGACCTTGTTCACGCCGGTGGCGGCCACCGCGATCGCCTTGGCCGTGATGTCTGCGCGGACGTCCGTGGGCTGGACGATCGTGTAGTTGTTCTTGTCGGCGCCGTCGATGCCGATGGCCGTGGTCACGACCTTGTTGGTGCCGACGTTCTTCGTATCGAACGTACCGAGCGCCGTGTTGGTCATCGTGACGACATCGGCACCCAGTACGCCTTCCAGGACGGAGCCGTGCAGCGCCGCATCGCGGGTGCCGTCATAGGTCCTGCTGTCCGCGAACGTACCGGTAACCCTCAGTGTCGCCTTGTTGACGGTGTAGTTATACGTGCCGCCGGTCAGCGTGTAGTTCGATGCCAGGTAGGCGCCATTGTTGCCGAGCGTGAGACCACTCGCATCGAAGCCGGCGCCGTTCTTGTAGGTGCCCACGTTCTTGCTGCTCAGAGTACCTGCGCCACCCAACACCAGCGATTCGCCGGAGACGAGGTTGCCGAGGCTCAGCGTACCGGCCGACGCAGCCGTCGTGGTGTCGTAGGTCCGCGAACCGGACAGGTTCAGCACGCGCGGAGTGATGTTGGCCGTGGCCGTCGCGCTGTTGTTGCTCAGCGTGTAGTTGCCGGCGTCTCCGCCGCCCTTGGTGATGCCGTTGACCGTGACGGTACGGCCGTCCTGGACATCCTTGCCGTCGAAGTTGCTCGAGGTGCTGGCGAACGTGACCGTGTCGCCCACGACCACACCGGCGGACGCCAGCGCCGTGGTCGCTGCCGTCGTACCGTCGTACTGCTTGTTCTGCGCGGTGGCCGTGGCGGTGATGGCCTTCGCCGAGATCGTCGCCGAGATATCCGTCGGCTGAATCACGACGTAGTTGGTCGCGTCGTTGCCGGTCACCTGCATCGACGTCGTGACGCCACGCGTGCCGACATTCTTGCTGGCGAACGTACCGGTGGCCGTGGTCGCCCCATCGAGTGTCACGGTATCGCTGCCGAGCACACCCTGGAGCGTCGCACCGCTCAACTGCGCGACGGTGTTGCCGTCGTAGACCTTGTCCGCCGCCGTCGTGTTGATCACGGTCAGCGACGCGGGCGTAATGGTCACCCAGTCGATACCGCCGGCAAGCGTGTAATTGCTGGCCGTGCTGCCGCCGCTGGCACCCAGGGTCAGTGTGCCGAAGTCCGCGAAGGCACGCTTCGAGCCGACATTCTTGGTCACCAGGTTACCGGAGCCGGTCAGCGTCAGCTTCTCGCCGTTGACACCGGCGACCGTGCCGCCTGAGGTGAACAGGGAAGCGTCCGCGCCGACGGTGGCGTCGTAGACCCGCGTGCTCATCAGGTTGATGATGAACGGCGTGATGGTGCCGAGCGTGCCGGTGGCCGCGGTCGGCAGCGAGTAGTTCGAGAGATTGGTACCGCTGTCGGCGACGAAATCGGAAACCGACAACGTGGATTTCAGACCGATATGGCTGCCGGCGTTCACCGTGACGTAATTCGCGGTGGACGACTGCGGTATGGTGGCGCCCTGGCCGGTGACGAAGCCGTCGAGGGTGTAATCGCTCGCCAGCAGGGTCACGGAGTCCGAGCCATCGTACGGCTTGGTCGGATTGCCGGTGATGGATGCCGTCACGGCGCGCCTGGCGATATCGGCGGTGAGACCGCTGAACTGGTCGATACGGTAGTTCGACGCACGACTGCCGCTCAGGCCGAGGCCCGTCACGGTGACCGCCTGACCGGAGATCGCGTTCGCGGAGCGAACGGTGCCGGTGGCGCCGGTGGCGTCGAGGGCGACATTGCCCTGATCGCTGGAGAACACGCCGCCGAGGACGGCGCCGCTCGAGTTCAGGCCGATCGTGCTGTTGCCGTCGTAGGTCTTGTTGATCGCCGTGATGCCGGTGAGCGTCAGGGTGTACGGATTGATCGTTGCGGTCAGGCCCGTGAGGGGCTGCAGCGCGTAGTTACCGGCGTCGCTGCCCGAGATCGAGAAGCCGAGCGGCGTCACGGCCTTGCCGGTGCCCGCGTCCGCGGTGGCGAAGGTGCCGGTCGTTCCGCGAGTCAGCGTGACCGTACCGTTCCTCGCGTCGTCGGCGACCAGGCCGACAAGCGATGCGCCAGCGCTGTTGAGCGTGGCGGCGGTCGTCGTGTCGTAGGTCTTGTTCACCGCCGACACGCCGAGGATGTACAGCGGCGCCGCCGTGATCGCACCCGGACCGGTAGCGGTCAGATCGAGCGTGTAGTTGGACAGGTCGGTGCCGCTGTTGGCCAGGTACGACGTGGTCGCCATCTGGGCCGTGATGGTCTTGCCGGTGCCGACGTTGCGGTTGTCGAAGTCGACGAACTTCGAAGGAACGATCTGCGCGCCCTCACCGTTGGCGAAACCGGAGATCGCGTAGTCGTCCGCCGTGAGCGAGATGTACGTGGTGCCGTTGTACACCTTCGTCGGCGTATTGATGATCGCAGCGGTCAGCAATGCCGGCGTGATCTCGCCCGTGCCGTAGGCGGCGGTGGGCAGCGGCGTGTAGTTGGAAAGGTCGGTGCCGCCGTAGGGCGTGTAGTCGGAGTCGGCGAGCGAGACGCTGACCGGCTGCCTGCCGACGTTCTTGCTCGCGTACGTGCCCGTGGTCTTGGTGATGTAGACACCCTCGCCCGGCGCGAATGCCCTGGCGGGGTCGTTGACGGTAATCGTGTAGTCGCCGCCGCTGGTCGGGCTGCCCGCGATGAGCGTCGCCAGCAGGGTGCCGTCGTAGGCACGGGTCGGGTTGCCGCTGATCACCACCGACAGCGCGCCGAGGTCGCGCTGGGTGATCGTGCCGTAGCCACTGATGCTGGTAGGCAGCACGTAGTTGGAGAGCAGCGTGCTCCCGGTCGCCACGAAGTTGTTCGTGCCGACGGCCGCGGTGACGTCGCGCGTGCCCACGTCCTTGTCGCTATACGTACCGACGGTCTGATTGACCGTGGCGCCCTCGCCGGCGATGAAACCGTACACCTGATAGTTGCTGGCGTTGAGCGTGGCGGCGGTCGTACCGTCGTACTGACGCGACGGGTTGCCGACGATGGTCCAGGTGAGCGGCGCCTTGGCGATCGTGCCCGCACCCACGATGTCGCTGGTGAAGCTGTAGTTCGACAGTGACGCGCCGTTGCCCAGCGTGAAGTCGGAACCTTCCAGGTGCGCCGTGACGGTACGCGAACCCGCGTTGGCACTGTCGTAGGAAGCCGACGACGCCTGCTTCACCGTCGCCGTCTCGCCGCCCTGCAGGCCGACGATCTGCACGTTGCCTTCCACCAGGTTGGCCGTCGTGGTGCCGTTGTAGAGGCGTGTCGGGTTGCCGATGATGCTCAGGTCGAGGTGGCGCTGGGCGATATTGGCGGAAAGGCCGGTCGGCTGGGTCAGTGTGTAGTTGCCCAGACCGTTGCCCGCCAGCGAAAAGCCGCTCGCCGACACAGCGATGCCCGTGCCGACATTCTTGCTGGCGAAGGTACCCGTGCCGCCCGTGGTCACCAGCGAAACCGTGGCCGCGTCGGAACCGACGACGCCGACCAGTTGGGGATTCTGCAACAGCAGAGCCGCCGCGGTGGTGGCGTCGTAGTCCTTGCTCACGGCGGACACGCCGTTGATGGTCAACGCCCTGGGCGTGATCGACGCGGTGATGTCCGACTGCAGTACCAGGTCGTAATTGGACGCCTTGCTGCCGACCAGCTGGAAGCCGGTCGCGGTGACCGACTTGCCGTTGCCGGCATTGGCGTTCGCGAACAGGCCGGCGCCGGCGCTCGTGTCGAGCGTCGCGTCCGCCGTGTCGCCCGAGATCACGCCGAAGATGGAGGCGCGCGACTTATCCAGTGTGTCGACCGCGCTGCCGTCGTAGATCTTGTCGGTACCGATCAGGCCTGAGAGCTGAACCTTGGCCTTGTTGATGGTGCCCATGCCCGTGGCGACCGTGGGCAACGCGTAGTTGGCCAGGTTGGTACCGTTGGCGGCGACGAAGTTCGATGCCACGAAGTTGGCGGTGATATTGACCGCACCCGCACTGGCCGAATCGTAGAGCACGCTGTTCGGCTGGCTGAACGTGATGCTCTCACCCGACACCAGGCCACTGGTCAGGTAGTTGGACGACGTCAGCGTCGCCGTCTGCGTCCCGTTGTACGTCTTGGTCGGGTTGTTGACGATCGCGATGCCGAGCTGCTTCGGATCGATCAGGCCGATGCTGGCCGTCTGGCCTGTCCCGGTGACGGTGTAGCCGTAGACGGGGATCGCGCCGGTCGCGTCGGCGAACGTATAGGCCGACGTCGCGGAGGGGGCGGTGACGACAATGCCGCTCGCCGCGTCCTTACTCGCATACGTACCGGCCACAGCGCGCATCGTGTTGCCGTCGACGAGGCCGGTCCGGGTGAAGTTGGCGTCGGTCAGACTGGCGGCCGTGGTGCCGTCGTACGCTTTCTCAACCGTACCGGTCAGCGCCGTGATCGCGACCGTCGGCGCGAGCTGGTAGAGGAAACCGTTGCCGGTGCCCTGGGGCGTCGCGCCCGCCCCGGCGTTGTACTGGATGAACTGCGGGGTGAGGCCGCCGCGCGTGTCGCTCGTCGGGCTGGCTGAATACACCAGCCACTTGCCGGAAGCGGACGACAACGCACTGGCACCCGCGTTGTTGATGAACTGGTTCGCCGCGGTCAGCGTGACGCCGGTGCCGCCTGCGATCGTGCCCGCCGTGCCCAGCGTGATGTTGCCGTTGCCACCGTTGCCGTTGGCCTTGATCACGACGCCACCCGCGCCGGTGATCGCGCTGTTGACGTTGACCGCCCGGTAGGCGTCGAGGGTGAGCGTGGCGCTGGCGTTGGTCCAGGCGATCGGCGCGTTGACGGTGATGTCGCCCGAGCCGGAGGCGTTCGTCACGCCCTGGCCGCTGGCGCCGGTGGCCGTCGTCTGCTCGGTAACGCTGGTGCCGCCGTTGAGCGTGGTGGAGATCGTATTCGCGGCGGTCGCGTCGATGGTCAGGTCATAGGGATCGACCAGCCATGTGCCCGACTTGCCCTTCGGCGCACTGGCTGTGATGGCCGCCGCACCGATGTGCGCGTAAGCGCCGGAGGTCTCGATCGTACCGCCATCGCCACCGTTCGGCGCGCTGGCGTCGAGCGTGCCTTCCACGTTGACGTGGCCGGCTTTCATGCCACCCAGCAGAACGATCTGACCGTTGTGGTTTTCGACGGTCTGCGCGCGCACGACGCCCGTGTTGTTCACGGTGCTGGCCAGCAGCGAGTCCGCCGCGCCCGCCGTCATGAAGACGCGACCGCCGTCGGCCTGCACCAGCTGACGGTTCTCGACCAGGTTGTCGAGCGTGCTGCGATCCACCTGCAGATGCATCAGGCGGCTGCCGTCGAAGGTCAGCGTGATGGCGCTGCCGCCGCCCATCGCCACCGTACCCAGCTGAGCCGAGACCGTGCCCTGGTTGGATACGCTGTTGCCGAGCAGCGCGATGTAACCACCGCTGGCGGCGCGCAGGCTGCCCTTGTTGACGACGCTGCCCTTACCGTTGCCGCTGAAGGTGCGGGTGCCGGACGTGAGCGCGTCATCGGAGGTGTCCAGCGTGGACGCCACCAGGCCACCCACGTTGACCTGCGCACCTTCACCGAACAACACGCCGTTCGGATTGATGAGCCAGACCTGCCCGTTGGCGTTGAGGTGACCGTAGATATCCGACGCCTTGTTACCGAGGATCCGGTTCACGGCGATGGCGTCGCTTCCCGGCTGGACGAAGTTGACCGTTTCGTTGGCGCCGATATCGAAGGTCTGCCAGTTCAGCGACAGGCGCTGGGTGGTCTGGTTGATCGTCGTGGTCGTGCCGTCCGTATGAATCGTGCCGATGCCGGCCGACACCTGACCGCCCGTCTGCCCCGCCTGCGCGGCGCCGGTGGCGCTCAGTGCGAGCGACACCGCCACGGCGATGGCCGCGAGGCGCGGTGCGCGCGAAAGGCTGCCGCCGGCGACGGCGGGGCGGCTGTTGCGGGCGAGTTCGCTGGCGGCGACCCACTGGCAGGTGGCGACGTTCCAGCACAGACGATAGATACGGTTCATTCGGGCGGTCTTCCTTAGAGCGCATGCAAACGCAGGGGCGCACCCGGCATCGGAACCGAGTGGAAAAGACAGCTATCGGGAAGCCCCCCTGAGGACTCAGCGCGGCGACGACGTACGTGGCCTGCGCTTTTTCGGCATATTAAACGAGGCGATGCCGCCTTGTCTCGGGCGGGTTGTGAAATGCCGACTTAGTGCTCGTTTTATCCGGGTAGAATATCGTTATTCGTGACGAGGGACACACAAAAGTCCACGAATGCCCTGACCTTTGGCGGTGCGTGTCGGCGCGAGGGGTAGAAGGCATAGAGAGGGAAGGTTTCGCCGTTCCACTCGGGAAACAGTTCGACGAGCCGGCCGTCGGCCAGGGCGCTCTGGACACTGGCGGCGAGTACCTGCGCCACACCCGCGCCGGCCAGGCACACGGCGTACATCGTTCCCGAGTCGTTGACCAGCAAAGGGCCGGTCGTCTGCACGGGCACCACCTTGCCGCGCCGATGAAACTCCCACTCGAACGGGCGCCGGGTGACCGGATCGCGGAACTGGATGCAGCGGTGTGCCGCAAGCTCGGACGGGTTCGACGGCCGACCGTGCTTTTTGAGGTAGGACGGCGCGGCAACGGTCAGCACACGGGTATCGAGCAGTTTGCGCGCCACGAGTGAAGACGAGGGTGGTTCGCAGAAGCGTACGGAGACGTCGATGCCCTCGCCAATCAGGTCGCCAAGGTCGTCGCGCGTCACGATCTCAACCTCGAGACCGGGGTAGCGCGAAAGGAAGGCCTCCAGTCGCGGTGCCACGATCTGCCAGGAAAACATCGGATCGAGACTGACCCGAAGGCGTCCACGTACGGCCTGTGCATCGCCGGCGGCCGACCATGCCGCGTCCTCGATCCCCGACAGCAGAGGGCTTACGCGGTCGTAGAGACGCTCGCCTTCGTCGGTCAGGCTCACCGAGCGTGTCGTCCGGTGCAGGAGGCGCACGCCCAGGCGCGTCTCGAGCCGGCCGATGGCGCGGCTGACGCCCGAAGGCGACAGCCCGAGCGCCTCGGCGGCGCGGGCGAAATTGCCGGTCTCCACGACCGAGACCAGCACGGAAAGGTTGCCGAGAAATCGGCCATCGGTGGACATGGGGGGGCACCTTGCGGGTGAACGCACGGTCGGAGGATGCCACGTTCACTCATGACATAACATCATGAAAGAACTGCACACAGGTCGCTTCAGTCACGACTGGCCACTCACTAATCTTCTCCCGGTCCCCACGCCCCAGGAAAAAGATCATGTACGCCATCACCGGAATCACGGGCCAGGTCGGCAGCGCGCTGGCCGATGCCTTGTTCGCCGCAGGGAGGCCGGTCCGCGCCGTCGTGCGCGATGCGAGCAAGGCGGAGCCCTTCGTCGCGCGCGGCGCGGAAGTCGCGGTCGCCGAGCTTCATGACACGGCCGCTTTGTCGCGCGCCTTCAGCGGTGCCGAAGCCGTGTTCATCCTGCTCCCGCCGGTCTTCGATCCCGCGCCCGATTTTCTGACGGCCGAGGATCCGGCCATCGCGTCCATCTACGACGCGCTGCTGGCCGCCCGGCCGAAACAGGTGGTCGCACTGTCGACCATCGGTGCCGACGCGACGCAGGAGAACCTGCTGTCGCGGCTCACCCGCATGGAACGGGTGCTCGGCGGCCTGCCCGTTCCCGTCACCTTCCTGCGGGCGGGGTGGTTTCTCGAGAACGCGCGGTGGGATGTGGCCTCGGCCCGCGATGACGGCGTCATCGACAGTTTCCTGGCACCTCTGGACCGGAAGATCGCGATGGTTGCTACCAGGGATGTGGGCCAGCTGGCGGCGTCCCTGCTCGACGAACGTTGCGAAGGCCATCGCGTGGTGGAGCTGGAAGGAGCCGGGCGTGTCAGCCCGAACGATATCGCCGCGGCATTCTCCAGGGCGCTCGGACGTGACGTGCGTGCGCGTCTGGTGCCACGCGCCACGTGGGCCGCGCGATTCACCGCCGACGGCATGAGCAACCCAACGCCGCGGATGCGGATGATCGACGGGTTCAACGAGGGCTGGATCGATTTCGGCGCCGACGCGATCAAGGGGACCACCAGCCTCGACGTCGTCATGGCCGGACTGTTGTCGAAGCCGGTCGGCTGAGTGCCTAGAACCAGAGACGAACGCCGGCCACCCAGCGGCGGTCGGTGATGCGTTGACCGCGGCCCGAGGCCAGATCCGCCGTGCCGCCGGTCAGGTGCTCCCAGGCGACACCCACATACGGGGCGACGGACCGGCGGATTTCATAACGCAGACGCAGGCCGCCGTCGACGCTGGAGATGCCGGATCGAATGCCACGGGCGATGTCGTTCTTGCCGTAAGCGTTGAGCTCGATTTCCGGCTGGAGGATCAATCGCTGCGTAAGCAGCAGTTCGTACTCCACGCGAACCCGTGCAGCCGTACGCCCGCCCTGGCCCGCGTACGCGGTGGCCTCGACCTCGAACCAGTACGGCGCGAGGCCCTGCACGCCGAACGCCGCCCAGTTCCGTTTCGGGCCGGCGCCGATGTCACGCCGCACGCCAAGCTGCGTATCCCAGAACGTCGCGACGGCGTGGCTCCAGAGCACTTCCACATCACCGTCCTGCGGACGGCCGTCGCTTCGATCGCCCTCGCTCCGAACCCAGAGCTTGTCGCGATCGTTGCCGTACCAGCCCTCCGCCTCCCACGATTGCCCGTGACCACCCTGCCCCGCATAAGCCTCGAGGTTGTCGATCAGCAACATGCCCGTGGATGACGTGTCGTCCATGTCCATCATGCGCATATCGTGCGCCGACATCGGGGCCACGCCGTCGGACCAGTCGCCACTGCGCGCATCGGCCGGCGCCTTGCCGCCCTGCATGGGGCCCATTTCCATCCCCGCGTTATTGCTCGTGTGGCCCATGCCCGCCATGCCCGCCATGCCGCTCATGTCGTGACCGGCGTGGTCCGGCGAGTCATGCGGGTCCGCAGGCGATGCCGCGGGTGCGGACGCGGCCGGCGGCGGATCGTCATGCATCGTCGAATGATCCATGCCCTGCATGCCCTGCATGTCTTGCATGTCCTTCATGGACTGGGCCGCGACGATACCCGGCATCATCGCCAGCGCGACCAGCGCGGCACGCCACGTCATGACACCACCACTTCGCGGAACATGCCCGCTTCCATGTGATAGAGCATGTGACAGTGAAACGCCCAGCGTCCGGGATTGTCCGCCGTCACCGCATAGCTCACCTGTTGCGCGGGCTGGATGTTGACGGTGTGTTTGCGTACCTGAAACGCGCCGTCGGGAGATTCGATCTCGCTCCACATGCCGTGCAGATGAATGGGGTGATTCATCATGGTGTCGTTGACCAGCGTCACGCGAAGACGCTCGCCCGAGCGGAAATGCACCGGCTTCGCCTCGGAATATTTCAGGCCATCGAACGACCACATGAAGCGTTCCATGTTGCCGGTAAGGTGAAGTTCGATCGTACGCGAGGGCTCGCGCGTATCGAGCGCGCCGCCGAGGGTATGCAGGTCCGCATAGGTCAGGACGCGATGCGCACGATCGCGCAGGCCGACGCCCGGGTCGTCCAGGTTGGTGCGCGGCATGTCCACGCGCATGTCCACGCCGGCTCCATACTCGGAACGCGCGTGGCGAGCCATGACCATGCCGCTGTCATCGGCGGCGTCATCCGCCATCGAACCCATCATGTCGCGCATGGCCAGCCGTGGGCGCGGATCGAGCGGCGGTAGGGGGGCGGCCATACCCTCTCGCGGCGCAAGCGTGGCGCGCGCGTAGCCTGAGCGATCGATGGACTGAGCGAAGATCGTGTAGGCGCGATCGTCGCCCGGTTCCACGATGACGTCGTATGTCTCGGCCGCAGAGAGTCGCAATTCATCCACCAGCACGGGCTCGACGTCCTGACCATCGGCTGCGATCACACGCAGGCGCAGCCCCGGAATACGCAGGTCGAAAATCGAATTGGACGAACCGTTGATGAGCCGGAGGCGCACGCGCTCGCCGGGCCGGAACAGACCTGTCCAGTTGGCCGCCGGAGTCGCTCCATTCACCAGGTACGTGTAGGTCGCGCCGGATACGTCGGCAAGGTCGCTCATATTCATGCGCATGCGATTCCACATGCTGCGCATCGACGCGGCCTCGCCCAGGCCTTTGGCCCGTGCATCCCGGAGGAAATCGGATAGCGTCGGCTGTCCGTAGTTGTAGACGTCGCTCCGGGTCCGCAGCTTTGCATAGACGCGTTCGGGATCTTCGTCGGTCCAGTCGCTGATCAGGAGAACGTAGTCCCGATCGGCGACGTGACGCTCACCCTCTTTCGGCTCGATGACGATCGCGCCATACAGGCCGCTTTGTTCCTGAAATCGACTGTGCGCGTGGTACCAGTACGTACCCGACTGCCGGACCGGAAAGCGATAGGTGAAGCTGGATCCTGCCGGGACGCCGTCGAAACTGATGCCAGGCACGCCGTCCTGATCGGCGGGCACGATCAGGCCGTGCCAGTGGATCGATGACGTCGTGTCGAGATGGTTTTTCACGTGCAGGCTGACGGTCTCGCCCTCCTTCCAGCGCAAAGTCGGACCCGGAACGCCGCCGTTGACCGTTACCGCACGGCGCGCCCGGCCCGTGAAGTCCACGGAAGCTTCGCGAATCTCCAGGTCCATGGCGTTGCCGGCCAATAACGACGCCGGCGACATCGGCTCCGTGGCCCAGGCTGGCCGGATCAATCCCAACCCGAGACCGACGCCCGCCGTAGTCAGCCCCTGCACGAACCGGCGGCGCGGCAGAAGGATCGAAGGGACATCGGAACGGCGCATGTCGGTGGGCTTTTTGGCGGTCGAAACCGCAGCCTAGCGATGGCACGACCTGATCGACAACTCTGGACGTGGCTCCTGGCGGTTTCGACCTCAGCGATAAGCCACATTGACGGTGATGTGAGCATTGGCGACACCGGGAGCGATGTCCGCCCCCGTCGTCCGGTACCGCGCCCGAAACCCCAGCTGCTGCCCTTCCGTGCGGACGGGCAGGACGAGCGGAGTCGGGTTATTGGGGAGCGCCTGGGCGT
The DNA here is from genome assembly GCF_031455395.1 of Luteibacter sp. 1214. Taxonomy (NCBI): domain Bacteria; kingdom Pseudomonadati; phylum Pseudomonadota; class Gammaproteobacteria; order Lysobacterales; family Rhodanobacteraceae; genus Luteibacter; species Luteibacter sp. 1214. The sequence goes on along the minus strand of NZ_JAVDSQ010000009.1, from coordinate 35,933 downwards.
CGGGGTCGTCGCTGCGTAGCTCGATGGCGACGCCTGTCGCCGCCCCCGAGCCGCTCAGCTTGAACAGCGACGCCTCGTTGGCGTCGGGCGTGCCGGTAAAACTCATCAGCATCTGCGTGGCGTTCGTGCATCCTGTGACGACCAGCGACTGCGTCGCCCAGTGACTGCTGCCCGCCAGCTTGAGATCGCGTGCGTCGACATTGCCGAGCGCGAAGACGAGGTGCCTGGAGGCGAAGGCGCAGGTCGGTCGTTGCGGCTCGATACGCGCGTCCATAAGATCGACCCAGACCTGAGACTGGTCGTCGTATCCGGCACGTGCCAGCGTCCCGGTAGACAGGTTACCGCCCGTGGTGACCTCGCCCGTCTTGATCAACTGCACGCGGAAGTGAGCGTTCGACAGCTGACCCTTGAAGGTCCAGGGGATGAATTCGCGCTCCGGAAGGACACGCTCACCGTAGCTGCTGTTGAAGAAATAGACACGGATGCCGACACCGGGCACGTTGGTTTCATAGATGTTGTCGCCCAGGGCACTGGGTGAGCCGAACAAGGCCAGGCTGCCCGTACGCGTCGGCTTGATGCATTTGAACTGGGGTGCGTTCCACGCGGCTGTGCTCTTCTCCGCGAGCACCGTACCGCGCGCGGTCTCGGCCGGCACGGATACCGTCCCGAAGGAAAGGGCCTGACCGACGCCCTGCGACGGATGGGTGACGCAACGTGCCGATGCCGGCCCCGGTGTGACGGACGCGGCGACAGCCATGACGACGGCGAGGAAGGAAGCGCGGCAGGGGCAGGAGCACATGAGGGGACTCGCTCGGGAATGGGCCCGGCCACTCTGCCTGTCAGCCCGACGCGACCCCATACGGCGATTCTGAAAATGGGATGTCGGCGCCCTGCCCGCTCCACGGCGCATTCACCGCACGTCATCAATGATCGCGGGATGAGCCTGCACGAGTACAAGCGCAAGCGAAACTTCGGACGTACGCGCGAGCCGGCTCCCGAAGGCTCCGCTCGCGCCGGACGTGCCATCTTCGTCGTCCAGCTGCACCATGCTTCACGTCGTCACTTCGATTTTCGTCTGCAGGTAGGCGATACGCTGCGCAGCTGGGCCGTGCCCAAGGGCCCGAGTTATGACCCGAAGGTGAAGCGCCTCGCCGTGGAGGTGGAGGATCACCCGGTGTCTTACGCGGACTTCGAAGGCGATATCGCCGAAGGGTATGGCAAGGGTCATGTCGATCTTTTCGACCGCGGCGTATGGGCAACCCGTGGCGACGCCGAGGCTCAGCTGCACAAGGGACATCTGGTGTTCGAGTTGTTCGGCGAACGGCTCAAGGGAACGTGGCACCTGGTACGCAGCGGCAGGAAGGAACGCCAGCCCGCATGGTTCCTGATCAAGGCCGAGGACGCGTATGCCGGCGATGTCGAAGCCGACGACCTGCTCGATGCGACGATGCGCGAAAGCACGCGTCGTGCCGCGAAGACCCCGGCGAAGCGCAGTGCGGCCGCCCGGTCCACGGCTCGCGACAAGGTCGTCCCGAAGGTCCGCAAGGTGTCCACGGCCGTGCTGACGAAGGCGGCGGTGGCGCTCGACGGCTCACGCAAGGCAAAGGCGTCCGGCGACTTCTTCGCTCCTCAGCTTGCGCGTCTGCGCGAGGTGCCACCGCAGGGCGACGCGTGGCTGCACGAGGTCAAGTGGGACGGCTATCGCATCGTTGCGACACTGCTCAAGGGGAAGGCAAGGCTGTGGTCGCGTAACGGGTTGCCATGGAACGAGCGCCTGCCCGAGATCGTGCAGGCGCTGGAAGCGCTCGGCCTGGACAGCGCGCGCCTCGATGGCGAACTCATCGCACTGGATGGCGAAGGCCGCAGTGACTTCAACGCGCTGCAGCGCACCCTGTCCGGTGAGGCGCAGGCGCCGCTGGTCTACATGCTGTTCGACCTCCCCTTTATTCAGGGACACGACCTGAGTCGCGTGCCGTTGATCGAGCGTAAGGCACTCCTTCAGCGCCTGCTCGCTCATGCACCCGCCCACCTTGGTTTCAGCTCGCATACCGTGGGCCATGGCGACGATGTCTTCGCCATGGCGATGGAGCAGAAGCTCGAAGGCATCATCGCCAAACGTGTCGACGGGGGTTACCACGGCGGGCGCGGCGACGACTGGCAGAAGATCAAACGGCTGGAGAGCGACGAGTTCGCCGTCGTCGGATACACGCCGGCCAAGGGCTCGCGACTTGCGTTCGGATCGTTGCTTCTCGCGCGACCGAACGGAAAAGGAAGCTGGACCTACGTAGGTCGCGTGGGCACGGGTTTTACCGATGCGATGCTGCGCGACCTCGGCGACACGCTGGCCAGAGGCGGCACAAAAAAACCCGGGGTGCGCATCGAGAACATCGACCCGATGCTGCGTGGCGCGTTATGGGTCCAGCCCACTGTCGTCGCCGAAGTCTATTTCCGCGGCATCGGCAGCAAGACACTTCTGCGTCAGCCTAGCCTCAAGGCCCTGCGCGTCGACAAGTCCGTCGAGGATCTGGGCGACAGCGATCGCGCGTCGTCGGAAAAACGCAGTGCCGACAAGACGACGAAGCGAACCGGGAAGAAGGCGGCGTCGAAACCCGATCCCGCCAGGACGATTACCATCACCCATCCGGACCGTCTCGTCTTTCCCGCTGACAAGATCAGCAAGCAGGACGTCGTCGACTACTACAAGCACGTCATGCCATGGCTGCTGCCCGGCATCCATGACCGCCCGACCTCGACCATCCGCTGTCCCGGTGGCATCGACTCGCCGTGCTTCTTTCAGAAACACATGGTGGCGGGCCTTGAGCACACGGGTCAGGCGAAGCTCAAGGAGGAGACGGGTGCGCAGGCGGTCTATCTGTATCCACGTGACGAGACGGGCGTCATGGAACTGCTGCAGTTCGGCGCCGTGGAGTTTCACCCCTGGGGCTCGCACGTCGACAGTCCCGATGTGGCGGATCGCGTCGTGTTCGACCTTGACCCGGGTGACGACGTCGCGTGGTCGCGCGTCGTGGCCGCGGCACGGATGACGCGCGGTTTCCTTGCCGACCTCGGACTGGTGTCGTTCGTTCGCACTACGGGAGGCAAGGGCCTTCACGTCGTCGTCCCGCTGAATCCCGGCGCGGCGTGGAAAGAAGTGAAGGCTTTCGCGCGCGGGTTTGCCGAAGCGCTCGCCGCGGCGCACCCGCTGGAGTTCGTCGCGACCGCGACCAAGCGATTCCGGCAAGGCAGGATCTATGTCGATTATCTGCGCAACGGACGCGGCGCCACCGCTGTGGCGTCCTACTCGCTGCGGTCGCGGACCGGCGCCCCCGTGGCGGTACCGCTGCGCTGGGAGGAGCTTGGCAAGGTGCGCTCAGGCGCGGCGTTCGACATCCGGTCCACGCCTAAGCGGCTGGCCCGACTGAAGAAAGACCCCTGGGAGGGAATCGACAGCGTGAAACAGAGCCTGGATTCGGTCACCCGCAAGCTGGCGGGTCAATGAGCGCGCCGACCCTGTAAACTGCGCCATCTCCACCAAGCCGGCCCTTCATGCTCGCCTCGCTTCCCGCCTTCCTGCGCATACCCCTCGCCTGCGTGCTGCTGCTCGCCAACACGGTGCTGCATGTGACGCCGTTGTTTCTGCTGACGCTGGTGCGCCTGATCCTGCCCTTGCAGGTCCTGCGCCGGGGCGTTTCGAGAATGCTGGTGTGGATCGCCGAGAGCTGGCTTGGCTTCAATGGCTGGATGTTCGGCGTATTCACTCGCACGCGCTGGCTGGTCGAGGGCGACCAGGACCTCAGTCCACGTGAGAATTACCTGGTCGTGTGCAATCACCAGAGCTGGGTCGATATTCCGGCGCTGCAGAAAGTGTTCAACCGCCGCATTCCGTTCATGCGCTTCTTCCTGAAGAGCCAGCTGATCTGGGTGCCGCTGCTCGGACCCGCCTGGTGGGCGCTCGATTTCCCCTTCATGAAGCGTCATTCACGCCAGGAACTCGAGGCCAGGCCGGAGCTGCGCGGCAAGGATCGCGAGGCGACGCGTCGCGCGTGCGAAAAGTTCCGTCACCTGCCGGTCGCGATCATGAACTTCACCGAAGGCACGCGATTCACGCCGGCGAAGCACGACGCGCAGGGTTCGCCGTACAAGCATCTGCTGCGTCCCAAAGCGGGTGGCGTCGCGTTCGTCATCGACGCGATGGGCGATGCGATACGGCAGATTCTCGATGTGACCATCGTTTACCCCGATGGTCCGACCTCGATGATGGACATGATCGCGGGACGCATCCGCGAGATTCGCATCCACATCCGTCGCATCCCCATCCCGTCCGCCATGCGCGGCGATTACGAAGGCGATGCCGTGTTCCGCGAGCGCTTTCAGACATGGGTCAACGAGCTCTGGGCGGAGAAAGACGCGCGCATCGCATCGATGCTGACGCGGCAGGTGTAACGGCCCCGCGGCAAGTGGCGACGGAGATGCAGCGTCAGTGAGCCGTCTCTTTCGCCAGGCGCTCTTCCAGTTTCCGCCTGCCTGCATCGGCGTAGGTGGCGCAGGTCTTGCCTTCGGCCTGTTCCGGGTGCGGCGCGAGCAGCACATCGCACGGTTGTAACGCCCCGAGGCGCTGGATGGCTTGCCGGTAAGCCGTGACATACGCGGGATGATCCGCAAAGCGATAGCCGTCCGCGGCGAAGGCGCCGAGACTATCCGCGAACACGATCTGCTTGCACGCCGCGCCCTCGCACGATTGCCATGTCCACGCCGTGCCTCCCGGCGTGTGTCCCGGCGTGAGGTGCGCCGTCAGCGTGAGTGAGCCAACGCGGACGACGCTGCCTTCCACGATGTCTCCCGTCGCTTTTACCGCGGGATACAACGGTGCTTCCCCGTGCTGCGGATCGTCCACGTCGTTGCCGCCAAGAGCAAGTTCCCTGGCGGCCGCCGCCGTGGCTCGCACCGGTGCGCCGGTATCGCGCGCCAGCCTGGCGATACCGCCCGCGTGATCGGCATGCGCGTGCGAGTTGAGGATCAGCTTGATGTCCTCGATGCGGAAGCCGAGCTTGCGGATATTGGCTTCAACCAGCGTCGCGTTCTCCGGCAGCGTCGCATCGATCAGCACATGGCCCTGCGGTGAGGTGATCAGGATCGAGGACAGTCCCCTGGTGCCGACGAAGTACGTGTTGCCATAGATGACATGCGGCGCGACCGGCTCGGTCCACGCCGGGTTCATGGCCGCGGAGGCGGGCAGGGCGATACAGGCGGCGAGGGCGGACAGGGTGCGGCGCATGGTGTGATTCCCTGGGACTGGAGATCCGCAGGATAGGGCGCCGCGCGGGACCGTGGAGGGGCGGGATTCTGTCGCGGCGATGGCACGGAATGCGCGGTGCCGCGGCTTACCGGTCCCTGGCTTTAGGCCTTCGCTGACGTGCCCGCCAGAACAGAAACCCCGTCACCAGCAGAAACATCGGCAGCAGGCCGGTGAAACAGGCAACGACGCGCCAGAGCAAGCCACCCACGGCGGCGGAATGGATCGGGAACAACGCGTTGGCCAGGCGGCCGCCTGGCCCCAGCTTCGTCGCATCGTCGCCGCCCAGCACGGTCGCCGTGGCAGGGTCGATCCACAGCGAGCTGCGGCCGGCGCGATTCCATTCCCCGGGACGGCGGATACGGGCCACCACGGTACCGCTTTCCTTCGACGGCAGGATCAGGCGGGTGATCACGGCATCCGGCGCGGCGGCCTGCGCCGCCACGAGCACGCGGGCCCAGTCGATGCTTACGGAGGCCGGGGCGACCTTCGGCGGTTTCGGGCGCGCCGGCTCGCTGAAGGCGGCGGCGAGACCGTTACGCACGGCGCCGCGGTAAGCCATCGTGGTGCCGGTACCGATCATCACGATGAGCAGGGGCAGGGCGACGATGCCCACCGCACGGTGGAAGCTTGCCCAGCGAAGGGTGGGCGGATTCGTGTGCGGCTTCAGATGCCTGATCGCGCGCTGGCGGCCCGGCCAGTACAGCCACACGCCGGAGAAAAGCATGAAAAGGCCCGTGAAGGCGACCACGCCCAGCACGGCTTCACCGACCTCGCCCGTGAGCAGGTGCGTGTGCCAGTCGAGCAGCATCAGCAGGGGATCGCCAGCCAGCTTGCGCTTCAGCAGCAGCTCGCCCGTGCCTGCGTCGTAGTACGCGCGATCGCCGCCGCGTTCCTGGGCTTCCCACACGGGAAGTTCGGCGTCGGGCAGCGAGACGCCGCGCATGCCCTTGCCCGCGGGTGAAGCGAGGATGGCCGAAAGCCCATGCCCCTGACTGGCCAGGTCGGGCAGGGGCCGGTCGGCGAGCGCGGGGTGGCTGCCGACGAACAGCGGCTCCTCGAAGAGCAGCACGCTGCCGGACAGGGTCACCAGCGCCAGCAACAGGCCCAGCGTGAGCCCGAGCCAGAGGTGCAGCGTTTTCAGCCAGGCACGAAAGCGGCGCGGGCGAGCGGTCATAACGAGAGGGCCACCGGGCGTGCGGAAAAGCGGCCATCGTAAGTGCGAATGATTCTCAGATCAAATTCATCGAAGGACAGTCCCCGGGCTGACGCCTCAGAGTTCGATGATGCCGCGCCGAAGCGCGATGGCGACGGCATGGGTGCGGTCGTTGGCCTGCAGCTTCGCCAGGATGCTCTTCATGTGCGCCTTGACCGTTTCCTCGGCGATGCCGAGTGAGGAGGCCACGTCGCGGTTGGCCTCGCCGCGGGCCACGTGAGTGATGACCTGGGTTTCGCGCGGCGTGAGTTCGTCGTCCCCGGCATGACCGGCCATTTCCTGGGCGATCTCTTCCGGCACGCGTCGCTTGCCGTCCATGATCTGATGGATGGTGGTCAGCATCTCTTTGCGCAGCTCGCTCTTCAGCAGGTAACCCTGCGCACCCGCGCGAAACGCACGCAGTGCCTGCACGTCGCCGCGGTAGGTCGTCAGTACCAGGATGCGGGCGTCGGGGAACTCGGCGCGGATCGCCTCGATCGCCGCGATGCCGCCGATACCGGGCATCTGCAGGTCCATGAGGGTAAGGTCCGGGCGATACGCCCGGTAGCGTTCGATGGCTTCTTCACCGCTACCCGCTTCGGCCACCAGGGTGAGCCCGTGCTGGCCTTCGATCACGGCCGCGATCCCCTCACGGAGGAGCGGATGATCGTCGACGGTCATGATTCGGATGGGTGTCATCGTCCCAGTATCGCCGAAGCGTATGCGCCGGCGCATGTAAAGACGTGCTCTCCACCATGGCCTTGCGAGCATCGCCCGATGGCGACGAAACGTTCCAAACCGACGAAAAAGGCCCCGGGCCGCCTGTATACGGGCATGGGCGGTTGGACGTTCGCGCCCTGGCGCGGGCCGTTCTATCCGGAGGGGCTGGTCCAGAAGCGGGAGCTCGAATACGCCAGCAGGCAGGTGTCGGCCATCGAGATCAACGGTACCTACTACCGATCGCCCGATATCGACACGTATCGACGCTGGGCTGCGGAAACGCCGGAAGATTTCGTCTTTTCGGTGAAAGCGCCGCGGCATATCGTGCAGAGTCGCGCCCTCGCCTCGACGGGCGAGCGGATCGGGCGGTTTCTCGATGGCGCCATCGGCCTGGGTGACCGGCTGGGAGCCGTGCTCTGGCAGTTCCTGCCCACACGCAAGTTCGATCCCGACGATATCGCCGGCTTCCTCGACCTGCTGCCGGATCGTCATGAGGGCGTGGCATTACGCCACGCTGTCGAGGTGCGCCACGAGAGCTTCATGGACGAGCGCTGGCTGACGCTGGCCCGGGACCGTGGCGTCGCCACTGTGTTCACCGATTCTCCCGATCATCCCTCATTCGCGGATCTGACCGGCCCCTTCGTCTACGCGCGGCTCATGCGCAGCCGGGCCAGGGAGAAGCACGGCTATCCCGCGAAGGAACTGAAGGCATGGGCTGCCCACGCGGCGGCGTGGACGGCAGGCGACGACCCGGCTGACCTGCCGCATGTCGCCGAGCCGCAGGCGTCCGGCCAGCCGCGCGATGCCTTCGTCTTCTTCATTTCCGCCGCCAAGGAACGCAATCCGGCGGCCGCTGTCGCGCTCGGCAAGCTCGCCGACGACGCATAATTACCCCATTCCCCGAACGGACGAACCATGGACCGTCTTATCCAGAACCACCTGATCGACCTTTTCGCCGAACACGAGGTAGGCCTCGAGCCGGACGAAGACTGGCTGCTGACCGAGGGCGACGACTTTCCCGCGCTGCGCGGCATCTGGCATGAAGGCAAGGATGGCGGCATGGGCCGCCTGGACATCGACATCGTCCTGGACGAAGAGCGCACGATCGAAGAGAGCTTCGGTGGCATCGGCACGGGCAAAGCGGGTTGCCGCGATGCGCTGGACAGCTTCGCGCGTAACGATTTCTACGTCGTGCTGGCCGCGTGCTGGCATCTGGTCGACAAGCGTAAGCTGGCCGTGCATGAGCTGACCGCCGGCGCGCATCGGTTTACCGTTTACGTCGGCGATTTCACGCTGCGTGGTGAGCAGGATGCGCCAGTGCAGATTCCGGAGGACGGGTTGTCGGCTCTCGAGGCGGCGATCGCCACCGCGCCGCTGACGAACGACGTGCACTGGATTCGCATCTTTTACGGCAACGTGGGCGACGGTAAGTCGCAGGTCGAGGTGTTGCTCGACAACGAGCCATGGGCGGCGGGGCACAAGGCGATCGCGTCCGTGGAATGGCCGAGGCATGAGGCTTATTACAGTTTGCGGAATTTTATCGCGCTGGTGCCGGTGGACTGAGGTAGACGGGCTTTCGCGCGCGGGGCGCGCTCCTACGGGGTGCGTTGCCAGTCTTCGGGTTTCAGGATCTGGAACCAGCCTTCGCGCGCGGTTCGTTTGCCTAGCTTCAACACCTCGGCGTCGCGGGAGAACAGCACCGCGGCGCCGGATGCCATTGCCAGTTCGAGAAACTTCTGGTCGTCCGGATCGCGGCAGCGTGGCGGTTTCACAGCGGGCACTTCCGTGGGCAACACCGCGACGAGGCGATCGAAGAACATCTCGGCCGCCATGCGTCGCGCCTGTTCCAGCTTCAACGCCCGATAGTCCAGCACCGCCAACCATTCGTTGCGGCAATCCGCGCGCGTCACCGCCTCGACGTCGCCTGACTCGATCGCCGCAAGCAGCGTCGCGGCACGCGGATCGCCGAAGACGAACGCGTCGAGGCAGACGTTGGTGTCCAGGACGACGCGCACGTGAGCCTCAGGCCGCGGCGCGAGCGGCCAGCACCGCGTGCTGCGCGGACACGATGCTGTACGAGCGCTTGCGTGCTTCGTGATCGAAGATCTGCGCGGTGATGATCAGCTCGTCGGCACCGGTGCGCGCGATGAACGCCTCGAGCCCGTCGCGGACGCTGTCGGGCGAACCGACCACGGCACACGACAGCGCATGGTCCACCTGCGCCTTCTCCATCGGCGTCCACACGCCCTCCATCGAATTCACCGGCGGCGGCAACAGACCCGGTGCGCCACGACGCAGATTCCAGAACGCCTGCTGTTGCGAGGTGAACAGCTTGCGTGCTTCGTCATCCGTGTCGGCCGCGACCACGTTGATGCCGAGCATCGCGTAGGGCTTATCGAGCACGGCGGACGGACGGAACATGTGCCGGTAGACCTCGAGCGCCTTCATCATCATGTCGGGCGCGAAATGCGAGGCGAAGGCAAAGGGCAGGCCGAGGTGCGCGGCGAGCTGCGCGCTGAACAGGCTGGAACCCAGCAACCAGATCGGCACGTTGGTATCCATGCCCGGCACGGCACGCACCGTCTGACCAGGCAGCTGCGGGCCCAGGAGCATCTGCAGTTCCTGCACGTCGTCCGGGAAACGGTCGTCGCTGGGCCCCATGGAGCGACGCAAGGCACGGGCCGTGCCCTGATCGGTGCCCGGTGCGCGACCCAGACCGAGGTCGATACGACCCGGGTATAGCGAGGCCAGCGTACCGAACTGCTCGGCGATCACCAGCGGCGCATGGTTGGGCAGCATGACGCCGCCCGAGCCTACGCGAATCGTGCTCGTCCCTTCCGCGATATAGCCGATCACGACCGAGGTGGCCGCGCTGGCGATGCCGGTCATGTTGTGATGCTCGGCCAGCCAGTATCGGTGGAAACCCAGTGACTCCGCGTGGCGGGCGAGATCGCGCGAGTTGCGCAGCGATTCGCCCGGGTTGGAGCCACGGGCAACGGGGGACAGGTCGAGCACCGAAAACGGAATCATCCGCGAACACCTCAGAAAGTGGGGAGGCGGACGGACCGCCCATGCGTTCCAGATGGGCCGCGAGGACCCGGATTGCAACCCTCAAGAGGTCGTCCGGGAAACGATCCGTTCCGGTGAACGATGCGCCGCAACGCGTGCGGAAGAGGAAAATACACCCATTCACTCATCCAGTCCGGTAATCCCGGGGGAGCACGACATGATCGACGTCCGCAGCTTCGCCAGCCTCGGCGGCGCCAACCACGGTTGGCTCGACGCGAAGCACCACTTCTCGTTTGCGTCGTACCACGATCAGAAACGTATGGGCTGGGGCGCGCTCCGCGTCTGGAACGACGACACCATCGCCGCAGGCACCGGTTTTCCGGCGCACCCGCATTCGGACATGGAGATCATCACCTATGTGCGTGAAGGCGCGATCACCCATGAAGACAGCCTGGGCAACAAGGGCCGTACCGAAGCCGGCGACGTGCAGGTCATGAGCGCCGGCACAGGCATCCGTCACGCCGAGTACAACGCCGAACCGGACGCCACCCGGATCTTCCAGATCTGGATCATCCCGGACGGCGAGCGCAAGGCGCCGTCGTGGGGTACCCGTCCGTTTCCGAAGGGCGAGCGCTCGGGCCAGTTCGTCACCCTGGCCAGCGGCATGGCCGGCGACGGCGACGCCTTGCCGATCCGCACCGACGCCCGCGTGCTGGGCGCCAGCGTCAAGGCGGGCGAGACGGTGGAATACGCGCTGGGCGAAGGTCGCTACGCGTATATGGTGCCGGCGGCCGGTAGCGTCCAGATCAACGGCCAGGCGCTGAACAAGGGCGATGGCGCCGCGATCCGCGACGAGACCCGCCTGAGCATCACCGCGACGACCGATGCGGAACTGGTCCTGGTGGATACCGCGGCCTGAGTCGCGCCGGAGGTATGCTGTGGGTCATGACGACCCACAGCACCGCGTATCTCGACAACCCCGTTCTCGACACCGACAGCTACAAGGCCAGCCACTGGCTGCAGTACCCGCCCGGGACGGACGCCACGTTCTTCTACGTGGAGTCGCGCGGCGGCACGTATGAAAGCACGGTGTTTTTCGGCCTGCAGGCCATCCTCAAGTCTCAGCTGGGGCGCATCGTCACCCACGCCCATGTCGACGAGGCGCGCGACTTCTTCGCCGCGCATGGCGAACCTTTCAATGAAGACGGCTGGCGCCGCATCGTGGATGTCCACGGCGGTCGCCTGCCTGTACGTATACGCGCCGTTCCGGAAGGCCATGTCGTGCCGACGCACCAGGCGCTCGTCACGATCGAATCCACGGACCCCGAAGCCTACTGGCTGCCGTCTTACCTCGAGACCCTGCTGCTGCGCCTCTGGTATCCGGTGACGGTTTCGACCATCAGCTGGCAGGCACGCCGGACCATCCTGCACTACCTGGAGAAAACCTCGGACGATCCCGCCGGACAGATTCCCTTCAAGCTGCACGACTTCGGCGCGCGCGGCGTCTCCAGCGCGGAATCCGCCGGCCTCGGCGGCATGGCGCACCTGGTCAACTTCATGGGCACGGATACGGTGTCGGGCGTGCTCGCCGCACGTGCGTTCTACGGCGAGCCCATGGCGGGTTATTCGATACCCGCCGCCGAGCACAGCACGATCACCAGCTGGGGTCGCGAACACGAAGTGGACGCCTACCGGAACATGCTAAGGCGCTTCGCGAAACCCGGGTCGCTCGTCGCCGTCGTGTCGGACAGTTACGACATCTATCACGCGATCGGCGAGCACTGGGGCAAGACACTGCGCGACGACGTCATCGCCTCCGGTGCCACCGTCGTCATACGTCCCGACTCCGGCGATCCGGTCGAGGTGGTCCATCGCTGCGTCAGCCTGCTCAACGACGCCTTCGGCAGCACGGTCAACGCGAAGGGTTACCGCGTGCTCAACCACGTCCGCGTGATCCAGGGCGACGGCGTCAACCCCGGCAGCATCCGGGCGATCCTCGAACGACTCAGCGCGGCCGGGTATTCGGCGGACAACCTGGCCTTCGGCATGGGTGGCGCGTTGTTGCAGAAGCTCACCCGCGACACGCAGAAGTTCGCCCTGAAATGTTCCGCCGCACGCATCGACGGCGAGTGGCGCGATGTCTGGAAAGACCCCGTCACCGATCAGGGCAAGATGTCCAAGCGCGGCCGCATGACGCTGGTGCGGCACCGTGAGTACGGCAGCTACCGCACCGTGGCGCTGCCGGACGGTGCGGTCTCGCTACCCGCCGATCAGCTGGAACACGGCTGGGAGGAAGCGATGGTCACCGTCTGGGAAAACGGTGAACTGCTAAGCGACTGGAGCTTCGCCGACGTACGCCAGCGCGCCGCATCGGGCCGCTGACGCGACCCATCGGTCGCGACACGGGGCTTGCGGGCACGCTGGTGTCGCGACCAGGGTCGCTCCTACAAGGAGCCGGGTGAGGTTGTCGCGGCCGTCTGGTGGGGCGCTCCGTGCTTCATCAGGCCGTTGGTAAACAGATACGCCGCCGACTGGTAGTACGTGATCGCCGCATCCGCGTCCGCCTGATCGAAGGTCTTCACCGGCGTGGCATCGCCCGTCGCCCGCTGCGGCAGCATTTCCTTTACCGGCTGGCGCGGCACCAGCGAGGTCAGGGTCTCACCGTGCAGGTAGCCCAGCTCCTGATAGGTGCTGATGAAGGCACGCTCGCGGCCCGGCTCCAGCTTGAACAGGTCATAGCCGTAGAAGCGGGACGTGTAGCTGAAATGCAGCAGGCCGAGGATCGTCGGCGGGATATCGATCTGGCTCATGAGCCGATCCACGCGGCCCGGTGCGATGTGTGCCGGCGAGTAGATGTACAGCGGGATGTGGTAACGATCGACCGGCAGGCTCGTCTTGCCCGCGCTGGTGGCGCAATGGTCCGCGGTGATGACGAAGATCGTGTCCCTGAACCAGGGTTTCGTCGCGGCGCGCCTGAGGAAGTCACCCAGCGCCCAGTCCGTGTACGCCACCGCCGCGGTGCGACGGCCCTGGGGCAGGTTGACGCGCCCCTCGGGGAAAGTAAACGGGCGATGATTGGACGTCGTCATGACGTGGCCGAAATACGGCTTGCCTTTGGCATACGCGTCGTCCATACGCTTGATCACCAGCGTGAACAGATCCTCGTCGGCCACACCCCAGACGTTCTCCGTGTGGATGTCCTTGCTGTCGATGGCATTGCGATCCACCGCGGTATAGCCATTGCTGGCGAAGAAGTGGTTCATGTTGTCGAAGTAGCCATAGCCGCCGTAGAGGAACTCGGAGGCATAGCCCTTCGCGTTGAACACGTCCGCGAGCGACCAGAGGTTTTCGTTGTCCGGGCGCTTGACGATGGATTCGCCCGGGGTCGGCGGCACGGACAGCGCCAGCGCTTCGAGCCCGCGCACCGTACGCGTACCGTTGGCATAGAGCTGGCTGAAGAACAGGCTCTTCGAGGCCAGCGCATCCAGGTTGGGCATCAGGTGCTTGTGCTTGCTGACATCGAGGCCTTCGACGTAGTCGCCGGACAGGCTTTCGACGCTGATCAGCACGACATTGAGCTTCTGCTCGGGGCCGTCACCGGCGATGGTGCGCGTGATATCCATCGGATCGTCGCTGGTGAACGTCGCGTCCGGCGTCTTCAGCTGCGCGCGGAGGTTGGCGAACATCGCCTTGTCCGGCAATGTCGGGTAGTACTTGGCATAGTCGAGTTCGTTTTCGCGAAACGCGGCGAAGAACTGGTAAGGCCCGTTACCGGCCAGTTCGTTGACGTAGTTGTTGTCCGAGCGGTCCTTCATGGAGCCGTCGACGGCGAAGCTGACGACGACGGTCAGTACCAGCCAGACGCCGACCACCGCGCTGCGCGCGCCGAAGCGCGAACCATCGTCTCGCGCCGCCAGCGCGTGGCGGCTGAAGAACATCAGGGCGATGGTGGCGGCCAGCAGCATGAGCGACCAGGTGACGATCGGGTACGACTCGCGGATGTTGCCGACGACCTCGTGGGTGTAGACCAGATAGTCCACCGCGATGAAGTTGAATCGCGCGCTGAACTCACCCCAGAACACCAGCTCGGCCGCCGCCAGGTAAAGCACGAAGAAGGCGAGCACGAAACAGAAGCCGAGGAAGATCCGCTGGCCCCAGCGCGAGACGTAGGCGCGCCGCGGCAGGAGCCAGAGCACCAGCAGCATCGGCCAGGCGAAATAGACGAACTCGACCACGTCGTAGCCGAAGCCGACCAGGAACAGGTACAGCCACTTGGCCGGGCTGGCCGGAACCTCGTGTCCCGTCTTGATCAGGAGGACCAGGCGGACGAGGAAGGCGACGCCGACGAACAGGATGCCGAACCACAGCAACGGCCGGAAGCGCTGGCGAAGGGCGCCTGGCGCGGAGGAAACAGGGGTCATGACGCCTCGCAAGAAAAAGCCGGCCGGTGCACGGCCAGGATCGGCCATGAGCGTATGCACGCGGGCTTACGTCTGGCTTTCCCGGAGCTTAGTTCCAGCTTCGCAGGATAAAGATGCGATTCCGGCCTCGCAGGAAAAGCCGATCTGCCGCGAGAACGCGCCTTGTGGCAACCTACGCAGTCTTAGGATCGATACGACTGGGAGCCACGGCACCGTGGGAGAAGAAACAAGGGCGGAGCTCCCGACGACCGATCAACCCCTGGCCACCAAGCCTGCGCTGTACGCGACGCTGATCCGTCGTGCCGGCGGCCCGTTGCTGTCCGTCGTACTGCTCTGCCTCGCCCTCTGGGCGCTCAAGTCGATGGCCAGCGAAGTGACCTACCGCCAGATCGGCGGCTATGTCCACGCGCTGCCCAACAGCGATATCGCCCTCGCCGTGCTGCTGACCGGCGCCGGTTTCGCCGTGATGACGCTTTACGACTGGTTCGGTCTGGCCAGCGTCGGTAAACGGCTGCCGCCCAAGCGCGTGGGGCTGATCTCGTTCATCAGCTATGCCTTCTCCAACGCGCTGGGCATGTCGCTGCTCGTTTCCGGCTCGATCCGCTACCGCTTCTACGTGCAGGCGGGCCTGACGCCGGGTGAGATCGCCCGCGTGGTGCTCTATACGACCCTGAGCTTCTGGCTCGGCCTGTGCGCGCTGACGGGCGTCACCCTGCTGCTGGTGCCCATTCCGCCGGACGTGCCGCTGTCGGGCCTGCGCATCCCTCTGGCCATCGTCCTGTCGCTGGTGCCGCTGGCCTGGTTCGTCGCCTCGGTCACCGTGCGCCGCCCCATCCGTATCTGGCGCTGGGCGATCAACACGCCGACGCCGGCCATGGCGGCACGGCAGATTCTGATCGGCGCGCTCGACTGGGGCCTGGCGGCCGGTGTGCTCTACGTGCTGATGCCGCAGGAGATCTCGGCGGGTTTCGGTCACTTTCTGGCGATCTTCGTGCTGGCCCAGATGGCCGGCCTGATCAGCCATGTGCCCGGCGGGCTGGGTGTGTTCGAAGCGGTGATGCTGGCCGGCTTCGGCGCGACGGGTAACCACGGGCTCGAGGCTCCGATCCTCGGCTCGCTGACTGTCTTCCGCGCCGTCTATTACCTGTTGCCGCTGTGCGCGGCGACCGTGCTGGTGGTCTGGAGGGAGATCCGCGCGCTGCGCCACGCCGCCCTCATCACGCCGTGGTTCAGCGGCCTGTTGCCGCCGTTCTTCGCCGGGCTGACCCTGGTTGCCGGCGCGGTCCTTCTGTTCTCGGGTGCCACCCTGGCGATCCCCGGGCGCATGGAAATCCTGCGCGGCTTCGTCCCGCTGCCACTAGTGGAGGTCTCGCACTTCCTTTCCAGCGTCGTCGGCATGATGCTGCTGATCCTCGCGCGCGGTCTGCAGCGCCGCCTGGACGCGGCCTACGTCCTGACGCTGGTGCTGCTGGTACTCGGCGCCGTCCTCTCGATGCTCAAGGGCATCGACTACGAGGAGGCCACGCTGCTGTCGTTGCTCGCCCTGGCGCTGGCACCGGCCCACCGCCATTTCTACCGCCGTGCGTCGCTGTTCCGCGCCAGCTTCTCGCCCGGCTGGGTGCTGGCCATCGGCGCCGTACTGGCGTGCTCGACCTGGCTGGTCTTCTTCAGCTTCAAGCACGTCGAATACAGCAACAACCTGTGGTGGGAGTTCAGTTTCCGCCACGGCGGTGCGCCGCGGGCACTTCGCGCGCTGGTCGGCGCCATGGCCGCGCTGCTGTTGTTCGGTCTGGCCAATCTGATCCGCCCGGCGCGTACCCGACGCACCCGTCCCGGCGAGGCGGAGATCGCGCGCGCCTTGCCGCTGGTGAAGTCGTTCGACTCCGCCCAGGCCCATCTGGCGCTGGTCGGCGACAAGATGCTGCGGTTCGCACCGGACGACCGCGCCTTCATCATGTACGACGTGGAAGGACGCAGCTGGGTCGCCATGGGCGACCCCGTCGGCACCGACGAGGACGCGCGCCGTGAACTGGTGTGGAGCTTCCGCGAGGAATGCGAGCGCGCCGGCGGCTGGCCCCTGTTCTACCAGGTGCGCCCGGAAGATCTGGACCTGTATCTGGATGTGGGCATGAGCCTGCTGAAGATCGGCGAGGAAGCACGGGTACGGCTGGAAACGTTCAACCTCGACGGCAAGTCGAAGAAGACGCTGCGCGGCACCGTGAACAAGTTGCAGCGCGACGGCCTGCGCATGGAGATCGTTCCCGCCGAGGGCGTACCCGCGTTGCTGCCGCGCCTCAAGGCGATTTCCGACGCCTGGATGCACGACAAGAAGGTCCGCGAGAAGCGTTTTTCCCTCGGTCTGTTCGACGAGCGTTATCTTTGTCGCACACCGATGGCCGTCGTCTGGCAGGGCGACGAGCCGGTCGCGTTCGCCAACATGTTCCTCACCGAGTCGATGGAAGAAGCCTCCGTGGACCTCATGCGCCACCTTCCCGACGGTCCCTCCGGCATCATGGACTTCCTGTTCATCGAGCTGATGGTCTGGTCGAAGGCTCAGGGCTATCGCTGGTTCAATCTCGGCATGGCGCCGTTGTCCGGCTTGCAGAACCGCCGTACCGCGCCGCTCTGGAGCCGTTTCGGCGCCATGGTGTTCGGCCGCGGTGAGCGCTTCTACAATTTCCGTGGCCTGCATCGCTACAAAGACAAGTTCGACCCCGAATGGGAACCGCGCTATATCGCGGTGCCCGGCGGTATCGCGCTGCCGCTGGCCCTGGCCAACGTCGCCAGCCTCATTTCCGGTGGCATCGGCGGCGTGGTCCGCCGGTGAGGAAGATCGTGAAAAAAACCCTGCGTTATGTGCTGTCCGCCATCGGCGTCCTCCTCGTGCTCGGCGTGCTGGCATGGCATCCGTGGACGCGTGCGTCCATGGAGAAGTCCACGGTCGAACTTCCCGCCCTGACGGCGCCGCCCAGGGGCCAGGAGGATCTCCTCGTCGTCATCTACTCCGGTGACGGCGGCTGGTGGGATCTCGATCAGCGCCTGGGTGCCGTGTTCACCGGCCGCGGCCTGCCGGTAGCGGGTGTGAGCACGTTCACCTATTTCTGGCGTTATCGCTCGCCGGATGAGTCAGCCCATGACCTCGACGGACTGCTGGACCGTTACACGAAGCTCTGGAACAAGCAGCGCGTGCTGCTGATCGGGTACTCGTTCGGGGCGGACGTGCTGCCGACCATCGTCGGTAAGCTGAGGCCGGACAACCGGGCCAGGCTGACCCAGCTGGTTCTGCTTTCAGCCAGCCGCGACGTCAACTTCGAGATCGAACTCGAGGGCTACATGCAGCAGGGCTGGTGGACGACGCACACTCACAATCTCATGCAGTGGATCCATCCCGTCGTGCACACGGACGCGTTCCCCCCCATGGCCGCGCTGGGTGGCCACCCGCCCATGGCGTGCTACTACGGGACGGAAGACGCGGACGACAGCGGCTGCACCGATCCCAGGCTGCCGGCGTTCGTCACCGTGTACAAGAAGCCCGGTTCGCACCACTTCGATGAGAATTACGACGTCCTGGCGACGGAACTGATCGAACGGATGCCGGCGAAGGCGTCGACATCGCCTTAACGGCTTTTTCGGCCGACGGCTCCTGAAACGCTGTCACAGAACGTTCACCGCCCTGCCACCGAAAGTTTCCTCCTGAGCGCTCAACCTGCCGACTCGGGTGGGAAGTACGGTAGGAGACGATCGATGCAACGCACACCGGGACAACGGGACTACGGATCCTCCGACGCCGCTCGCCTGCGCAGTCTGGCCAGCCGCGGTGTCGCTCTGTCGCCGCCGCAATCACGGCCGGCGACGAGCAAGCACAAGGAGCGCTCGGACGGCAGCCGGTCGGGATCGGGATCGATGAATCCGTCGCACGGTCGTCGCTCGCCCGCCTGAGCGCCGCGCGGGCAGCACCCGGCCCGTGTAGGGCAATCCGGTGCTAATTTTAAGAATCCTCCTATATCCCTCGTCGGATCAGGTACGGAAGATAGCGTCATGTCCCACCGGCCCCGTGCCGCGACGGACTAACGAATCGCCGATGACCGATCCGACGGCAGGATGCCGTCTGTCCCTAGAATCAGGATCGATCCCCCCCTTCATCGGCGGTGGTGCTGCGCCGGCTTCGTCGGGCCGCATCCAGGTGGTTTACCACCCGACCCAGGGACGGTCGTCATGGCCCTCCGCGTGAGCGCGAGGGCCATGTTTTTTTGTAGGCTTGCCCCATGGGCTGCCTACCAATTCCTCTCTTCGCGCTGCTGGGCTTCGGCCTTGGCTACCTTATCGACAACCGTCCGGGCTCGCTGTGGGGCGGCGGAGTCGGGCTGCTGATCGGTCTGGTCGGCACGGCGCTGGTGATACGCGCCATGCGGCGAGCCAATCGATCGCCTTAGGCCTTCTTGCCGAAGAAGACGGAAATTCCCAGACCACCGATGAAGGAAGGACCGTGGCCGCCGATGCGATGCAGGGCATACGCATCCAGTTGCGCATGGTCGCCGATGGTGTAGGCCACACCGCCACCGGCCTGCAGTTCGTTGCCGTCCTCGGCGTCGTGAATGGCGTCGGCTTCGAGGTAGGCCATCCAGTTTTCACCGAACTTGCGGCCGAACGTCGGTGCCAGCGTCCAGCTGTTCCTGCCCTTGAGGCGGTCGACATTGGCGTAAAGCGTATTCTGGTGGTTGTCGTCCGGCTGCCACTGGCCGGTCGCGCCCAGGCTGTACTGCTTCGCGCCGTTGCCGAAATCCTCGTCGCCGTTGGCGAAGGTGACGTTGGCCAGCGCGGCCCAGCTGAAGCCGTTGCCGCTATCGGACGAGCCACCCGGTGCGATCTTCACACCGACGTTGGTGTCGCCGTGGCCGACGGCATGGCGACGCGAGCCCATGCCGCGTTCTTCCAGACGGTTCCAGGCGGAGCCACCGACCTGAAGTTCAGCCGGACCACCGAGCCCGATGCGGATGAGGCTGTCGGCGCTGTACGTGCGATCGAGATAGCCGTCCTGACGCTGGCGTTCGTAGGTCGGCAGGCCCTGTTCGAGCGCCAGCGTGCCGGCGGGGAGGACGCTGGTGGCGAAGCCGGCGCCGGGACGGTCGAAGTCCGGCGGATCGGCGAACGCCGGACCGGCGAGAGACAGGAGTAAAGCGGCGGTGAGGACGGGGCGCAGGTTCATGCGTGCATTTTGGCGATCGGGTGTCGCGACGCCGTGCAGGCCGTCGCGACCGGGCTCGCCGGCAGCGCCGGCTCCCACCAGCACCTCGCCCCTACCCCGACCTCAGGGTGCCTTGACGACCGGAAAGCTCTCACCGATCGTCACGACCTTCTCGCCAGCGACATCCGTCGCCGAGCGGGCGAGCCGCACGGTGTAAGCACCGGGCGCCACGCGCCAGCGCTTGCCGGCGTTGTCGTAGCGCGCCAGCGCGAGCGGCTCGAGCGGGATGTCGACGCGACGGCTCGCACCCGGCCCGAGCGCGACCTTGCTCCACCCGGCCAGACGGCGCGTGGCCGCATCGGGCGCGGTGACGTAGATCTGTGGCACATCGGCGGCGGCGACCTTGCCGGTGTTCTTCACCGTCACATGCGCCACCGGGTTGCCCTTCGCGTCCTTATCGACCGCGAAGTCGCTGTAGGCAAAGCTCGAGTAGGTCAGGCCGTAGCCGAAAGCGAACAGCGGCTCGCGCTTCGTCTTCTCGAACCAGCGGTAGCCGACATCGGCCCCTTCGATGTTGTAGTCGATGCTGTCCGCCGGCGCGTCCTTGTTGCCCAGGCCAGCCGCCTGAATCACCGGGCGCGGCAGCTGCGATTCGTCCTTCGGCCAGCTGACCGGCAGACGACCCGAGGGCGAGACTTCGCCGTACAGCAGGCGCGCGATCGCGTCGCCGCCGCCCGAGCCCGGGTACCAGGCCTGCAGCACACCGCCGACGCTGTCGAGCCACGGCATCTTCACCGCGCCATTGGTTTCCAGCACGACGACGGTCTTCGGATTGGCTTTCGCCACGGCGGCGACCAGGGCGTTATCGGCCGCCGAAAGCCCCATGTCGGGCGCGTCATACGATTCGGCAGCCCACTTGCTGACGAAGACCACCGCCACGTCGGCGGACGCGGCGGCCTTCGCGGCGGCCGCGGCATCGGTGCCGGCGTCGAAGCTGACCTTCTCGCCCAGCTGCTTCATGAAAGTCAGCGGCGCGGAGGCGTGATAGCGCACGGGACCCGGCCAGCCCGTGGGCTCCAGGCCCGGCACCGGATCGCCGCCTTCATCGGTGACGGTCGACGAACCACCGCCCGCGAGCACGCCCTTGTCGGCGTGGGCACCGATCACCACGACCGACTGGCCCTTGCGCGACAGCGGCAGCAGGCCACCCTCGTTGCACAGCAGGACCGCGCCGGCTTCCAGACCGTCACGAGCGATGCGACGGTCGGCCACGTAGGGGACCGGCTTCGTCGCCCTGGTGGGGATCGGGTCGTCGATGACGCCGTGGGCGAACAGGCTGCGCATGATCCGCTTCGCCATGTCGTCCAGCCGCGCCTTCGGCACCTCGCCCGAGGCGACGGCCTTCCGCAGCGGCTGATCGAAGAACACTTCCTTGTCGAACACCTCGCCCGCCGATTCCTGATCCAGACCGGCCAGCGCGGCCTTGGCGCCGCTGTGAACGCCGCCCCAGTCGGACATGACGAAGCCCTTGAAGCCCCATTCCTGCTTCAGCACCTGGTTGAGCAGCCAGTCGTGCTCGCCCGCGAAGGTGCCGTTGATGCGGTTGTACGAAGACATCACCGAGGCGGGATCCCCGTGGGCGATGGCGATCTGGAAGGCCAGCAGGTCGGACTCGCGCAGGGCGACCGGGTCGATCTCGGCGCTGTGCGTGTTGCGGCCGGTCTCCAGGTCGTTGATGGCGAAGTGCTTCACCGTCGCGACGATCTTCGCCTCCTGCACACCCTTCACGGTGGCACCGACGATGGTGCCGGCGAGCACCGGGTCTTCACCCGCGTATTCGAAGTTGCGGCCGTTGCGCGGGTCGCGCACGAGGTTCACGCCGCCGGACAGAAGCACGCCGTAGCCCTTGCCGCGCGCTTCGCCACCGATCATCCGACCGCCGGCATGGGCGATGGCGGTATCGAAACTGGCCGCGGTGGCAAGGCCGGCCGGCAGCGAGATCGCGCCCTTACCGTCGATGCCGGGCTTGTTCACGCCAAGGCCGGCGTCCGTTTCGTTGATGGCGGGCAGACCGAGGCGGGGCAGGGCCGGGACGTAGCCGGCACCGCCGACCGCACCCTCGGGCACGCCATGCTTGTCGCTGGCCAGGCCGAAGTCCGAACGGATGATGCGGAATTTCTCATCGTCGGTCATCGCCGAGACCAGCAGCTCGGCACGGCGGTCCGGCGACAGCGAGCGGTCCATCCAGGGCCGTCCGGGCGGCGTGGCGGCGCTGACAGAGGCGGAGAGGCCCGCGGCGACGGCGAAGGCGAGGGCGGAGCGGCGCGCGATATCGGACATGGTTTTCCATTCGATCCGGGGGGAAACGAGCAACCATCGCCAAGTAACGTTTTCATCGCAACCGGCGAGACGGGTGAGGGTTAGTCTAGAGGCTTGTCCGGCAAGCCGTCGGCCCCCACTTAAGTGGTTCAATGAATTCACAAAAGTCGACGCCGCTCGCCGCTTTTCATCCGGCCGTCGCGGCCTGGTTCGCGAACACGTTTCCGGCGCCCACGGAGGCGCAGGTCGCCGCGTGGCCGGCGATCCGCTCGGGGCGCCCGACGCTGGTCGCCGCGCCCACGGGCTCGGGCAAGACACTGACCGCCTTCCTTTCCGCCATCGACGCGCTGGTGCGCGAAGGCGTGCGTGACGGCGGTCTGCGCGACCGCACCACCATCCTGTACGTCTCGCCGCTCAAGGCCCTGTCGAACGACATCCGGATCAACCTCGAGGCGCCCCTGGCGGGCATTCGCGAGCAGTTGCGCCAGCAAGGCCTGCCCGACCTCGAGATCCGCACCGCGGTACGCACCGGCGACACCCCGTCGTCGGACCGCGAGCGCATGAAGCGTCGGCCGCCGCACATCCTGGTGACCACGCCGGAATCACTCTACGTGTTGCTGGGCTCCGACTCGGGCCGGACGATGCTGCGCGACGTGCGAGAGGTCATCGTGGACGAGATCCACGCGGTGGCCGCGAGCAAGCGCGGCAGTCATATGGCGGTATCGCTGGAGCGGCTGGAAGCGCTCGCGCAGCGTCGCATTACGCGTATCGGCCTGTCCGCCACGCAGAAGCCGATCGAGAAGGTCGCCGCCTTCCTGACCGGGGGCGCGCACGACGACTGCGCCATCATCGACATCGGGCATGCGCGCAAGCGCGACCTCGCCCTCGAAGTACCGCCCGTACCGCTCGAAGCGGTGATGTCCAACGACATGTGGGAGCTGGTCTACAACCGGCTGGCCAACCTGATCGAGCAGCACCGCACCACCCTGATTTTCGTCAATACGCGGCGCATGGCCGAACGTCTCTCGCGCCATCTCTCCGAGCGGCTGGGCCGCGACGCGGTGACGGCGCACCATGGCAGCCTGTCGCGCGATCAGCGTCTCGACGCCGAGCAACGCCTGAAGAAAGGTGAGTTGCGCGCCCTGGTGGCGACCGCGTCGCTCGAGCTGGGTATCGATATCGGCGACATCGACCTGGTCTGCCAGATCGCGTCGCCGCGCTCGATCGCGGCGTTTCTGCAACGCGCGGGCCGTGCGAGCCACAACGTCGGCGGTACCCCGAAAGCCCGCCTCTTCCCCACGTCGCGTGACGACCTGATCGAGTGCACGGCGCTGCTGGATTGCGTACGCCGCGGCGAGCTCGACGCGCTGATCATGCCGCACGAGCCACTCGACGTCCTGGCCCAGCAGATCGTCGCCGAAGTGTCGTGCCAGGAATGGGACGAGGACGCCTTGTACGATCTCATCCGTCGCGCGTATCCCTTCCGCGAACTGAGCCGGACCACCTTCGACGAGACCGTGCGCATGCTGGCCGAAGGCTTCACCACGCGCGTGGGCCCGCGGGGGTCGTACATTCATCGCGACGCGGTCAACAAACGCCTGCGTGAGCGTCGAGGTGCCCGGCTGACCGCCGTGACCTCGGGCGGTACGATCCCCGAGACGGGCGATTACAACGTCCTGCTGGAACCGCAATCGACCGTGGTCGGCACCGTCAACGAAGACTTCGCCGTGGAGAGCCTGGCGGGCGACGTCTTCCAGCTGGGCAACCGTTCCTACCGGATCATCCGCGTGGAGATGGGCCGCCTGCGCGTCGAGGATGCGCAAGGGCAGCCGCCGAACATTCCGTTCTGGCTGGGCGAGGCACCGGGCCGTACCGATGAGCTGTCCATCGGTGTGTCGCGCCTGCGTACCGACATCTCGGCAAAGTTCGACGAAGGCGGTCGCGAGGGCGCGCTCGACTGGCTGATGTCCGACCTCGGCCTTTCGAAAGCGGCCGCGGAACAGATCGTGGACTACCTGTTCCGTGCACGCGCGGCGCTGGGTGCGTTGCCTACCCGCGAAACGCTGGTCATGGAGCGTTTTTTCGACGAATCCGGCGGCACGCAGCTGATCATTCACACGCCTTACGGCAGCCGGATCAACCGGGCGTGGGGCCTCGCCCTGCGCAAACGTTTCTGCCGCAAGTTCAACTTCGAACTGCAGGCGGCCGCCACCGAAGACGCCATCGTGCTTTCGTTGTCGACCAGCCACAGCTTCCCGCTCGATGAAGTCGCGCGTTACCTGCACTCGAATTCGGCGGAGCACGTGCTGATCCAGGCCTTGCTCGATGCGCCGCTGTTCGGTGTGCGCTGGCGCTGGAACGCGACCACCGCGCTGGCGTTGCCGCGCTTCACCGGCGGCAGGAAAGTCGCACCGCAATTGCAGCGGATGAAAAGCGAAGATCTGCTGGCCACGGTATTCCCCGATCAGGTCGCCTGCGCGGAAAATCTGGTCGGCGAGCGGGAAGTGCCCGACCATCCGCTGGTGAAGCAGACGCTGGAAGACTGCCTGCATGAAGCGATGGACAGCGAAGGATGGCTGACGATTCTTCGTGGCCTCGAGTCGGGAGCGATCAGGATGGTGGCGCGCGACCTCGCCACACCGTCGCCCCTGGCCGCCGAGGTGCTCAGCGCCGCCCCCTACGCCTTCCTCGACGACGCGCCGCTGGAGGAGCGTCGTACGCAGGCCGTGCAGTCGCGGCGCTGGAACGATGCCGAGACCGCCGACGATCTCGGCCGGCTCGACGCAGACGCCATCGCGTCGGTGCGCGAGGAAGCATGGCCGGAGGCGCGCAGTGCCGATGAGATGCATGAGGCGCTGGTGCAGCTCGGCGCGGTGACCGAGGCGGAAGTGTCGCAAAACACGAGCTGGGCGAAGCTGCTCGCCGCACTGGCGAAAGATGCGCGCGCGACGGCCTTGTCGACCGGCACCACGACCCTGTGGGTCGCGGCGGAACGCCTGCCCGCGTGGCGCGCCATCCACCCGGACGCCAGACTGACACCCGCCATTGCCGCGCCGGCCGAGTTCGAGTCGCCGCTGTGGACGCCCGAATCGGCGCTGATCGATTTGGTACGCGGACGCCTCGGCGGTCTCGGCCCGGTCCCGGCGGGTGTGCTTGCTTCATCGCTCGGGGTCTCCACAAGCGACGTGGATCTCGCGCTGACCTCGCTGGAAACCGAGGGCTACGTCATGCGCGGGCCGTTCTCGCCCGGCGTGACGGACAACGAGTGGTGCGAGCGTCATCTGCTCGCACGCATCCATCGGTACACCATCGGGCGCCTGCGTCGCGAAATCGAACCGGTCGCACCGCGCGACTACCTGCGCTTCCTGCTCGACTGGCAGCACCTGACCCGGGCCACTCAGGTCGCCGGTCCGGACGCGCTGGCGGGCGTCATCGGCCAGCTCGAAGGGTTCGAGGCGGCCGCTGGCGCGTGGGAATCCGAACTGCTGCCCGCGCGCGTCGGTGATTACGGTATCGGCTGGCTGGACGACCTCTGCCGTGCGGGCCGGGTCGTATGGAGCCGTCTCCGTCTGAGCACGGGCAGTGGCGGCCCCGTGCGCGCGACACCCATCGTGCTGCTGCCGCGTCGCCAGCTGTCGGTGTGGTCCGCCGCCGCACCACCGCCCGATGTCGAGACCGTGCTGTCTTCACGTGCGGAGGCGGTAGCCGATGCGTTACGCGATGAAGGCGCGTTGTTCTTCGACGAGATCGCGACGACGACTCGTCTCCTGCGTACCGAACTGGAGGATGCACTGGGCGAACTGGTCGCGGCGGGCCGCGTCACGGCGGACAGCTTCGCCGGCTTACGTGCGTTGCTGCTGCCCGCGGCGAAGCGTAACGGGAGCCGTCACCGCCGCACCCGGCGGCACATGCTCAGCGGCATCGAAGACGCGGGCCGCTGGTCGCTCGCGCGCCGGCCCAGCGAACAACGCAACGATGCGGATGGCCTGGAGCACATCGCACGCACGCTGCTGCGTCGCTACGGTGTGGTCAGCTGGAAGATTCTCGAGCGCGAGGCCGCGTGGCTGCCGTCATGGCGCGAACTGCGTCGTGTATATCACCGGCTGGAAGCGCGCGGGGAGATTCGCGGCGGGCGCTTCGTCGACGGTCTGGTCGGCGAGCAGTTCGCCTTGCCGGAGGCGTTGCCCGCGTTGCGGCAGATCCGTCATCGCGAGCACGACGGCGAGATCGTCTGCATCGCGGGGACGGACCCGGCGAATCTGGTCGGCAACGTCGTGGCTTCGGTGAAAGTGCCTTCGGTCATCGGCAACCGCATCGCCATCCGTGACGGGATTCCGCTGGCGGCGATGGTGGCGGGGAAGTTCGTCACGCTCACGCCGCTCGAGGGTGATGACGAGCGGGAAGCGCGCGGCGCGTTGCAGCGCCACGCGACCTTCCCGACCGCGTTGTCGTTTTAATCAGCGCAGCTGGATATCGCCGATCACCCAGAGCTTCGGGCCGGGCTTGCCCGTGACCACGAAGCAGAGATCATGCGTCCCCTCGCGCTTGGGCAGGATGCCCTGCAAGGTGGCGCGGCTGTCCTTCGCGGGCGCCAGCGGGATGGTGCTCAGCTTCGGGCCGTCGCAGGTGTCCTGATGTACTTCGATCTCACCAGCCGCCGAGCGCGCCTTGCGTGACACGATGCCCGCCGTGTCCTTCCACAGGGCGTAGTTGTACGGCAGGCGGTCGACCGTGACATCGACGCCATAGCGACCATCGAGCCTGACCCCCTTCCACACCCAGCACGTATTCATGATGTCCACCTTGTAGACCGGGCGGACGCCATCGACGGCGTTGGCGGCCTCGATGCGCAGCACGAGCTTGTCGCCGCAGGTGTCGAGCTCATCGCTGGAGCGGTGCAGCAGCGACTTCGCATCGATCGCGCGATCGCGCGGGCCGGCAAGACCGAAGCCACCCGCGAAGGCATTCGCACGCACCGTCGTCGGCAACGCGACGTCGAAGGGCGCGCTGTACGCGGTGGACTGCGCGGTCGGTGCCGAACCGTCGGTGGTGTAGCGGATCGTGCCGTAGCCGCTCTGGGTCGAGAGCGTGACGCGCGCCTTGTCGTCCGCGGCGGCCTCCGTGGCGATCGCTACCGCATAGACGCTGTCCGCCGGGACGATACCCGCCGCGCGATAGCGCGACATCTGCGCCGGCAGCCTTGCGATGAAGCTGTTCCAGTCGGCCTTCGGCGACCAGGTGCGCTCGGCGACCGCGGCGATACGCGGGAAGATGGCGTGCTGAATGCGGTACCAGTTGGGCTGGTACTCGGTGAAGAGCGTGACCTGCTCACCAAGCACGTGGTCGGCCTTGTCGGGCGCGATATCCGACGGCACCGGTTCGAAATCGTAGAGGGTCTTCAGCGTCTGGCCGGACGGGCGGCCCGGCGGCTCGTCCGGCAGCGTGGACTGCAGCTGGTCGAGGTACAGCGTCGGCGACGGCGCCATGACCACATCGTGGCCGGCATTCGCCGCCTTGATCGCGCCCCTGGTCCCGCGCCACGACATGACGGTGGCGGTGGCCGGCACCTTGCCGTCGAGGATCTCGTCCCAGCCGATCAGGCGGCGACCGTGCTTGTCCAGGTAGTCGCCGATGCGGGCGACGAACCAGCCCTGCATCTTCTCTTCATCCGTGATGCCCAGCGACTTCATCTTCGCCTGCACCGCCTTCGAATGTTCCCACTCGTCCTTGGCCGCCTCATCGCCACCGACGTGGATATACGTCGACGGGAAGATCGCCATGACCTCGTCGAGCACGTCCTGCATGACCACGAAGGTGGCGTCGTCGGTATTGAACAAGGCCGTGTTGACGCCCCAGTCGCCGGAGACCGCCAGCTTCTTGCCGTTGCCGAGCTTCGGGTAGGACGCGACCGCCGCCTGCGCATGACCGGGCATTTCGATTTCCGGCACGACGGTGATGTGGCGCTCGGCGGCATAGGCGACGATCTGCTTCGCCTCGTCCTGCGTGTAGAAGCCGCAGTACGGCTTGTCATCGCCACCGGTGAGGGCGACGTCCGGACCGATCGCCTTGCGGCAGGCACCGGTCTCGGTGAGCTTCGGATACTTGTCGATCTGCAGTCGCCAGCCCTGGTCGTCGGTGAGGTGCCAGTGGAAGGTGTTGAGCTTGTGCATCGCCATCTGGTCGAGCAGGTGCTCGATCTCGCTCACCGACTGGAAATGCCGGCTGGAGTCGAGCATCAGGCCGCGCCATTCGAAGCGCGGGGCATCGACGATGTGCACGCCGGGCACGCCGCCTTGGGCCGCCGGATCGGTCAGCAGCTGCCAGTAGGTCACCGCGCCGTAGAAGAGGCCTGTTTCATCGTTGGCGGCGATGCGCACGCCCTTGCCGTCGACGTCGAGCGTATAGGCCTCGCGGCCCTTGATCGCCGCACTGGTGGCCAGGCTGATGCCGCCCGACTTCGGCTTGCCCTCGACGATGGCGAGAGTGATGCCGCGCGCCTGACGAACCCAGCTCTGCAGCTGAGCGGCGACGTGCTTCGCCGCGGTATCGCCGGGCGTCACCGCGATGGTCGCCGTGGCATCGAGCTTGAAGCGGCCCGGCGTGCGCTGAAGCTGCGCAGGCTGCGGAATGAGGGAAAGCGGCATGTTATCGACGGGACCCGTCTCGCGTTTCGGCTGCTGATCGGCACAAGCGGTGAGGCCGACGGCCAGGGCGAGCAGGAGGGTACGGCGCATCGATGACTCCGGAGGTCTGACGTTCGGGCCACGATTGTGGCGAACCATCGTGACGGTGGGAAGCAAAAAAAAGCGGGCCCGATAAGGAGGATCGGGCCCGTGGGGAATGGAGCTTCAGAGGGGTTGGCGGCCATCCATGGCCGCCCGGACGTACCGCGTATCAGAGGTCGAAGTGCACCGAGGCCATGTAGCGGCGGCCGGTGGTGTACTTGGCGACCGGCATCGAGGTGACGGTCAGGTACTGCTTGTACTTCTCGTTGGTCAGATTCATGCCTGCGAGCGTGAACGAGACCGCCTTGTTGAGTTTCCAGCCGAGCGTGGCACCCAGGTCGCCATAGTCGGCCGTGGTGGCCGGCGGCGCACCGGCGATGTAACCGCCGGCCAGATACTTGCTGCGCCAGTTGTACGTGACGCGGGCACTGAAGGGACCGTTCTCGTAGTACGGGCTGATCGAGTAGGCGTTCTGCGAGTTGTACGGCAGGGCGCCGCCGGAATCGAGCGTACCCTTGGCGTAGGTATAGCTCGCCGTCGTGCCGAAGCCGGTATCCCAGAACGCCTGCTGATAGCTGATGCTGCCGCCGCGAACCTTGCCCGAGCCGGTATTGCGCGGACGGCTGATCGAGTACGTGCAGAAGCCGTCGGCGGTGCACAGACCCTGCGCGACCTGACGTGCGAACGTCGTCGGATCGTTGACCAGGCCGGAGTTGAACTGCGTCTCGTTGGCCGAGTCGACGACCGTGTAGTTGTCGATCTGCTTCAGGAAGCCAGTGACGGCCAGGTAGGACTGCGGTGCGAAATACCATTCGGCGGAGACCGAGTAGTTCTTCGACTTATAGTCCTTCAGGTCCGGGTTGCCACCCGAGCCGGTCAGCACCGAATCGTTGAGGAACAGGTTGTTCACCTGCATGTTGTACGGCGGACGCGCGATCACCTTGGCGGCTGCGGCACGCAGCACGACTTCATCGGTCAGGTCGTACGCGACGTTGAGGCTGGGCAGCCAGTTTTTCGACGTACGCGACGAGGTCTGCCACGAACCGGCCGGTGCCGGGAGCACCGGGGCGCCGCTGTAGTTGAAGCCCGAGCCGTCGGTCTTGGTGTCGACGTAGCGGATACCGAAGTTGCCGTGGAAACCGCCACCCGCGAAATTCGCCTGGGCGTAAGCGGCATTGGTCTTTTCGACCAGGTTATACGTGCCGTTGAGGTACGTACCCGGGTCTTCGTTGCCACCGTTGGTGTTACGCACCCACGCGTACTGTGCTGCCTTGTCCGGCATCACGTGGCTCGCGGAACCGTCGAGGCCATCGAGAGCGTCCAGCGTGTGGGTGAAACCGCCGAAGCCGAGCGCGGCAAGGTTGGTCGGTGCGTTGCCACCATAGACATGCGCCTGCATGCCTTCTTCATGACGATTCCAGCGGTAGCCGACGGCCACTTCGTTGATGAAGGAATCGAAATACTTCGAAAAATCGAGCTGACCGTACGTATCGCGTGACGATGCGGAATAGTTGCCGTAGTTGCCCGGCCAGCCGCCGAGGCCGTCGACGTCACCCATGTGCCAGTTGGCCGGATCGCGTGCGGCGGCGGGGCTGTCGAAATTGAAGCCCTTGTTGATGTCCCAGGTGTAACCGCCGGCGTACACCGGCTCCATCACCGCCTGAGAAATGCTGTTGTTTTCGGCCTTGCTGTAACCGGCGGCGCCGGACACCTTCCAGCTGTCGCCACGGTACTCGGACTTCAGGTCGAAAGCCGACGTGCGCACGACCGACTTGCGAATGTTGCTGTCGAACGTGTCCTGCGCGATGGCCGGGCAGTTCGGCGAGTCGTTGCCGCAGACATGGCCGCCCGTGACGACGCCGTTCGGACCCTGGTTGAAGCTGGTCACGTTACCCGGCGTGGCGCCCGTGAACGGATACAGCGACTGGTTCCAGTTGTCGAAGTTCTCGCGGACGAACAGGCTGTTGATGTCGATGTCCCAGTTGTTCGTGGGACGAATCTGGAAACCGAGCGTCGCGGTGTCGCGCTTGCGCTTCTGCTGGAACCACGCCGAGTTGATCTCGTCGGGCACCTTGGCATTCGGATCGAGCGTGCCGTTGGCGATGCCGGCGGCGACGGCCGGGCTGGCGGCCCACTTGGATACCGGGCTGTAACTGAAGATCTCGAAGCCCTGGCGGTCGATCTTCTCTTCGTAATGCTGGATGGAACTGATGATGCCGAAGGTCTTGCTGTCGTTATGCCAGCTGTACAGCGCCGAGCCGTTCGGGCGCGAGCCCGCCGTGCCCTGGTCGTTATAGTTCAGACCGAACGAACCGCGAACGGTGTTGGCCGGCAGGTCGAGCGGCTGCAGTGTGTGCAGGAGCACGGTACCGCCAAGGCTGCCTTCGGTCAGGCGTGCTTCGGGCGACTTGTAGACTTCCAGGCGACCGACGATTTCCGGCGCCAGCATGGTGAAATCGAAGCCACGGTTCGGCTGCGCACCGTACTGCCACGGCGTCTGCGACACGGGCTGGCCGTTCAGGAACGTCAGGTTGAGACTGGGATCGGTGCCGTCGATCGACACGCGGTCGCCCTGGCCGAACTGACGGTCGATGGTGACGCCCGGGATCTGCGTCATCGCTTCGGCGACGTTGGTGTTGGGGAACTTGCCGATGTCTTCGGCCGTTACGGCCTCGACGATCGCGTCGGCATTGCGCTTGGTGTCCAGCGACTTCTCGAGACTGGCCCGGATGCCGGTAACGGTGACGCCCTCGAGCTGCGCGGCCTTGGCGGCGTCAGCTTTTTCCTGGGCGGTCTGCGTCTTCGCAGGTGCTGTCGACGCGTCCTGCGCGGCGGCCATACCCGTGAAACAACACAATCCGGCGATGATGCTCGCCGCGAGCAGGTTTCTACGATGCGACATGGTGTCCTCCCCTCAGAGGAAAAGCTTTCGTTGCTATCGAAGGGTCTTGCGACCCGGTGGCTTACTGAGCCTGCGTTCCTTTCCCGCTCTTCACTGAGCGGTCGAACCGTGCAGGTAGAGACCGGCGGCACCGATCACTCCCAACTGTCCGTGGTCCATCAGACGTACCGGCACTTGCTGGAGAAAGGCGCGCATCACGCCCTTGTTGAAGAACCTGTTGGCAAAGCTGCTGGCGAGCAGGTGATCGCGGACCTGGGGCAGGATGCCGCCAGCCAGGAACACACCGCCGCGTGCGCCGTAGAGCATCGCGAGATCGCCGACGAAACTGCCGAGCACGCCGCAGAACACATCCAGCGCTTCCACGGCGGCGGGGTCGCCTCCGCTGAGTGCGGCGCTGGTGACAGCGGCCGGTTCGGTCAGGGTCGCGGGCGTCCCGCGCAGCGTCGAAATGGCTTTGTAGAGGTTGACGAGGCCCGGGCCCGAGAGGGCGGTCTCGTACGACACGTAATCGCGGCCGCGGGCGAGTTCGCCGAGGATGGCGACCTCGCGCTCGTTGCCCGGCGCGAAGGAAATCTGACCGGCCTCGGTCGGCAGCACGGTGGCGTGCGGCGAGCCCGGCAGGAGCACCGCCGATCCCAGGCCCGTACCCGGACCCATCACCAGGATCGGACCGACGGCCGGCTCGGCGCTGGTCTCGATGATGGCGGTGGTTTCGTGGCTGCGCAGGAACTGGCAGGCGTAGGCCACCGCTTCGAAATCGTTGACCACGGCCAGGCCGTGCAGTCCGAGGGTTTCACGGATGTCACCGATGGAGACCGGCCAGGGCAGGTTCTCGTTGACGATGGCGTCGCCCAGTACGTAACCGGCGCTGGCCACGGCGCAGTGTTCGATCGCTTCATGGCCGTCGAGACGGCCGATGAAATCGCCGAGCACGGCGGTCAGGCTGGGCCAGTCGGCGCAGGCATAGCGCTCGTAGCGCAGGACATCGATGGCATTCGAACCGGACGAACGACGGACCAGGCCGATACGGGCATGCGTTCCGCCCACGTCGGCGGCGATGAACGCCCCGGACCGCGACGCACGCAGAAGATCCCGCTGTTTGGCCGATTCGCCCACGCCCTGCCCCTTGATGCCCCTGATTCGTCTTCAGTCTGTGATCGGAATGACAACGTTGTCAACAGGACAAATGGCTAGGACATTGCGCAATCGATCACGCACTGCAACAGGAAACGGTTTCACATGACGTCGACGGCCTCCACGACCTTGCGTCGCACGGCCTCGCGGCGGGCATGGGGTTGGCGCGCAAGCGGTTTGACGCGCCGCGACATCGAAAGTCAGAAATGGGGCCGGTCGTTTTCGTCGCGCGATTCTTCCGATTGACAACGTTGCGCACACGAGTCAATAAAGGGACAAATTAGGGGCATACCACGTGAGGGGAACATCCATGTCATCCACTGCAGGTGCTGTCGAAGAGACACGCCATTCCAGCCTGGTACCGATGATCATCATCGGCGTCCTGTTCTTCATCTTCGGCTTCGTGACCTGGCTCAACGGGCCGTTGATCACGTTCGTCAAGCTGGCCTTCAACCTGGACGACGTCAACGCCTTCCTCGTACCGATGGCCTTCTATCTCTCGTACTTTTTCCTCGCCCTGCCCTCGTCCTTCATCCTGAAGAAGACCGGCATGAAGAAGGGCATGGGTCTTGGCCTGTTCGTCATGGCCATCGGCGCCGTGATGTTCGGCCAGTTCGTCACGATGCGTATCTATCCGGGCGCACTGACCGGTCTGTTCGTGATCGGCGCCGGCCTCTCGCTGCTGCAGACCGCGTCCAATCCGTATATCTCGATCCTCGGTCCGATCGACAGCGCGGCCCAACGCATCGCGTTCATGGGCATCTGCAACAAGATCGCCGGCGCGCTCGCACCCTTCGTGTTCGGCGCCGTGGTCATGAGCAACATCGGCTCGTTCGACAAGCAGATCGCCGCCGCGGCGACACCTGGTGAAAAAGACGCGCTGCTGGCCGCGTTCGCGGCCAAGGTGCACATGCCCTACATGGTGATGGCGGCACTGCTGGTCGTGCTCGCGGTCTGGGTGGTGCGTTCGTCGCTGCCTGAAATCAAGGCGTCGCACGACAATTCCGAGCGGGCCATCGGTCATGACAAGGGCAGCGTTTTCAGCTTCCCGCATCTGTGGCTGGGCGTGCTCTGCCTGTTCGTGTATGTGGGTGTGGAAGTGATGGCCGGCGATGCCATCGGCACGTACGGTCAGGGCTTCGGCATGACGCCCGAAGACACCAAGCACTTCACCTCGTATACCTTGTTCGCCATGCTGCTCGGCTACGTCGCGGGCCTGCTGCTGATTCCGAAATTCGTGTCGCAGCAGCGCTATCTTGCGATTTCGGCGATTCTCGGTGTGCTGTTCTCGATCGGCACGTACGTGACCACCGGTTACACCTCGGTCGCCTTCGTCGCCGCGCTGGGTTTCGCCAACGCGATGATGTGGCCGGCGATCTTCCCGCTGGCGATCAAGGGGCTCGGCCGCCTGACCGAATTCGGCTCGGCCTTCCTGATCATGGGCATCGCCGGTGGTGCGCTCATTCCGCAGATTTTCGCGCACCTCAAGCAGGTCTATGACTTCCAGGCCGTGTTCCTCTGCGTCATGGTCCCCTGCTACCTGTACATCCTTTACTACGGCGCGGCCGGCCACCGGGTCGGCCAGCACGGCGGCAGATAAGCCGGTATCTTCGCTCCGCGGCGGCCATCCAGTAGGATGGCCGTCCTGCTATCGAGGGTCGTAGATTGCGAAGCCCTACCATCAAGGACGTGGCCGAACGGGCCGGCGTGTCACTGAAGACCGTCTCCCGTGTCATCAACCACGAGCCGTCCGTCCACGCCCGCACCCGTGAAAAGGTGCAGCGCGCTATCGATGCGCTGGATTACCAACCCGACCAGGCCGCCCGCAGCCTGCGCAGCCAGCGCACGTATGCGCTGGGTCTGGTGTATGACAATCCCAATGCGCACTACGTCATCGCCATGCAGAACGGCGTGCTCTCGGTCTGCCGCGAGCGCGGCTTCGGCCTGCAGATCCATCCCTGCGATTCGTCGCTGCCCAAGCTGGCCGATCAGCTGTGCGATCTGGTCCGGCGCAACCGGCTGGCCGGCCTCGTTCTTTGCCCGCCGATGTCCGAGCAGCCGAAGCTGCTCGCCGCGCTGACCGAGCAGAAGGTGCCGTTTGTACGGATCATTTCCGCGCGGCAGGATCCCCAGGACGGCTGGCCGTGCGTTTTCGTCGACGACCGTGACGCGGCGTATGCCATTACCGAGCATCTGATCCAGCTGGGCCATCACCGCATCGGCTTCCTCTGGGGTGGCAAGGAGCACCGGTCGAGCCCGGAGCGCTATCAGGGTTATGAGGATGCGCTGCGCGAATATGGCCTGCCGGTCGACAAGAAGCTGGTGGTTGAGGGCGACTATTCGTTCGACGATGGTTTTCGTGGCGCGCGCAAGCTGCTTGCGCTGAAGGAGCCGCCTACCGCGATCTTCGGATCTAACGACGAGATCGCAGCCGGTGTCCTTGCTGCCGCGCGTTCGGGCGGTGTCGACGTGCCGTGGGAGCTGTCGATCGCCGGTTTTGAGGACAGTCCGTTTTCGAAGCAATCCTGGCCGGCGCTGACCACCGCGCGGCAGAACACCGAGGAAATCGGCCGGCATGCGGCGCAGCGGTTGATCGCGGAACTCGAACACGACGATCCGGCGCATGTGCTGGCCAACGAGGGCTTCAGTCCGGATCTGGTGGTGCGTGGGTCGACGGCGCCGCGGCGGCTCTGAGCGGTTCGGGTTCGGGTTCGGGCTCGGCTTCGCCTTCGCGGCGGCATTTGCGCTGAGGGCAAGGCGCCGTCGGGTGCCATTCTCGTCGCTAGGTCCTCCTTCGGCCTTCGCCTACGTGCGGAAGCGCTCCGAGAACGACACCCGACGGCACCCTCCATGCCGTGCGGTTTATGGGCAGCAAGCGCAAAGCGGCGTCCCGACTCAGAACCGCGCTTTGCTCGCGCCGAAATGCGATGCCACGTATGGAGGGGAGTCGTGGGGGGGTGTTTGTGGGGGGCGTGCCCCCGCAGGCGAAGGGCGGTGGGGGGCCAAGCGGCCGGGACAGCCGCCCACCGG
>NZ_JAVDSQ010000008.1:0-151259 GCF_031455395.1 Luteibacter sp. 1214 | reverse complement strand
TACCCCCCTACGCCCTAGGGGGCTTTACCCGGCGCGCGGTTTTGGAGTTTTGGCCGCCGCCCGCCGGCCGCCCGACCGCCGCAAACAAAACCTCGGTCGCGCGCAGGGCGCGCTCCTACATGGTCCGGTTGGATTCGTGTTGGGCCGAATACCGCAGCGTTTCGCGATTTGGATCGTGACAATCCACGACGCGCCCATGTGTTGTTGCGACTCACATGACCGCGATTCGTTGCGACCGGCTGTAGTGGTTCTTACACGAAGCTCGCGTAACCTGCCTTTGAAAAATAAATATCTACCAAAAACGGCAAGTTAGACAACAAAACGGCCTGACTAAGAAAAAGTGGTATTTATCAAACTGGCGTGAAAACGTTACAAATCTGTCATACAATGCCGTTAAAGTTGGCTTAACAACTGTCGCCACCGGTCGCAAGGATGTGAACCGGGTCACACGAGACGACACAGCCACAGATTGGGGAAAGCTCAAGCGAATCGCACCGCCCGGCTCCGGCCGAGCCGCCCTTCGTTTGGCAAAAACTTTTTTCGTTGCAAGCCACAGGGTCGACCATTAGATGAATAGCCGAATCCGCGCCAAACTCCTGCCGCTGGCGATCGCCTCGCTCTTCGCGGCACCTGCATTTGCGCAGGAAACGTCCTCCACGATCAGCGGTCGCGTGCTCGACGCCGCCGGTCAGCCGGTGGCCAACGCTACCGTCGTCATCGTCCACGAGCCGTCGGGCACCACGAAGACGACCACCACGGACGCCAGCGGCCGTTATTCGGCCCAGGGTCTGCGCGTCGGCGGCCCGTTCGACGTCACCGCCATCAAGGACGGCACGCCGTCGGCCCGCCAGGACAACGTCTACCTGCAGCTGGGTTCGGACACCTCGGTCAACCTGAGCGCCGGCACCGCCGCCAGCGCAGCTGACGCGACCGCGCTGGATGCGGTCACCGTGTCGGCCGTGTCGGGCCAGTTCTCTTCGGAGAACAAGGGTCTGGGCACGAACATCTCCCAGCAGCAGCTGAAGAACACCCCGTCGCCGAGCCGCAACATCGCGGACATCGCGCGTCTCGATCCGCGCGTCAATGTCGACCACGGCACCGGCGCGATCTCGGCCAACGGCCAGAACACCCGCCTGAACTCGATCAAGGTCGACGGTCTGGGCGTCGGCGACCCGTTCGGTCTGAACTCCACCGGCATGCCGACCGTCGGCTCGCCGGTGTCGATGGACACCATCGACTCGTTCAACATCTCCACAGCCAACTATGACGTCGGCTCCGACACCATCGGTGCGGAAATCAACGCCGTCACCAAGTCGGGTACGAACGACTTCCACGGTTCGGCGTACTACGGCTTCAAGAACGCGAGCAGCATGGTCGGCGAAGCCGGCTGGCTCGACCGCGGCAAGGACTACACCGAGTTCGACCGCAACTGGACGGCGGGTGCCACCGTCGGCGGTCCGATCATCAAGGACAAGCTCTTCTTCTTCGCCGGTTATGAGAAGGAAGAAGTCACGGGCCTCAGCTCGGGCGCCGTCACCGGCCTCGACCCGACGCTGACCGGCTTTTCCACGGCCAACAAGATCTCGCAGACGGATCTCGATCGCACCATCGCCGCCGCCACCGGTCGCGGTCTTTCGCCCGGCACGACCGGCGCGAACGCCGGTACGCTGACCGACAAGCGTTACATCGCCAAGATCGACTGGAACATCACCGACGGCCACCGCATGAACCTTGCGTACTCGCGTACCAAGGAAGTGAAGCCCAATCCGCAGGGCAACTCGACCAACAGCGTCGGTCTCTCGAGCTACTGGTACACCGTCAACACCGACATCAAGAATTACACGCTGCAGTCGTTCGACGACTGGAACGACGTGTTCTCGTCGGAGG
Organism: Luteibacter sp. 1214; assembly: GCF_031455395.1. Lineage (NCBI taxonomy): Bacteria > Pseudomonadati > Pseudomonadota > Gammaproteobacteria > Lysobacterales > Rhodanobacteraceae > Luteibacter > Luteibacter sp. 1214. The sequence goes on along the minus strand of NZ_JAVDSQ010000008.1, from coordinate 149,372 downwards.
CCAAGGTCGGCTACAGCGATTACTCGCTGAACCGTTCGGTCGATCAGCAGCAGCCGATGGTCCAGGTTCGCCTGAACCAGGGCGTCGGCACGTCGGGTCCGTCGGTCTACCTCGGCGAAGACCAGTTCAGCCACTACAACTCGGCGTCGGTGAAGACGCTGAACGCCATGTGGGCGGGCACCCTGTACCTCGGCGACCACACGATCAAGGGTGGTTTCGAGTGGGAACGTAACCGTATCTACAACCTGTTCGGTCGTACCGAGTTCGGTTCGTACCTCTACGACGGTTACGCCAACCTCGCTGCCGGTCGCTACACCAACTATTCGCTGTACCAGCCGGCGCCGGGCTATTCGCTCAACGACATCGCCGCTCAGTGGGAACTGCGTCGCAACACGTTCTTCCTGCAGGATACCTGGCAGGCGAGCGACAACCTCTCGGTGCAGTTCGGTGTGCGCGTCAACAAGTACCTGACCGACGACAAGCCGCTCTACAACGCGACGTTCGCGTCGAAGTACGGCTTCAGCAATGCCAGCACCATCAATGGCAGCCAGCTCGTCGAGCCGCGTCTGTCGTTCAACTACACCTTCGACAGCGAATACAAGACTCAGCTGCGCGGTGGCGTCGGCCTGTTCCAGTCCGATCCGCCGACCGTGTGGATGACCAACCCGTACCAGAACAACGGTATCAACATCGTTACCTACTCGTACAACCGTCAGGGTAACAACTGCACGCTCGGCAATGGCCCGGCCATTCCCTGCCCGGCGTTCAGCGCGAATCCGCTCGCTCAGAACACGAGCGGCGCAGGCACGGTTCCGCAGATGGCGGTCGATACCGTCGACAAGGACTTCCAGCTTCCGAGCGTGTGGAAGTCGTCGCTGGCGTTCGATCGTGAACTGCCGTGGGATGGCATCATCGCGAGCATCGAATGGCAGCATCTCGATACGCGCGACGGCATCTTCTATCAGAACCTCAACATCGGTAATCCGACGGGTATCCTGCCGGACGGTCGCAACACGTACTTCGGTTGCATCGGCGGTGCGCAGGCCGTCGGCGGCGCCACCGGCCGTAACTGTGCGGCGTTCCCGGCGGGCGCGCCTTCCGCGGGGAGCACGACCAACACGGCTCGCTCGCGTTCGGACAACCGCTTCGCCCAGGCCGTTACCTACCTGACCAACACCTCGAAGGGCAAGGCGGACTCGGTCACCCTGTCGTTCAGCAAGGCGATGGAGAACGGCTGGGCGTGGAGCGTGTCGGCCACCGGCGGCCACGCCACGGAAGTCAATCCTGGCACCTCCAGCCAGGCCAGCTCGAACTACTCGAACAACGCGTGGACCAACCCGAACGAAGACATCGCGTCGACGTCGAACACCAACATCGGCAAGCGCCTCAACGCGTCGCTGACGTGGCAGCACAAGTTCTTCGGCGACTACGCCACGACCATCAGCGCGTTCTACGACGGTCATGACGGCGTGCCGTACAGCTGGGTGTTCTCGAACGATGCCAACGGCGACAGCTACTCGCGTGACCTGGCCTACATCCCGAACCGTGGCGACGTGATTCTGCGTAACGCGGCCGGCACGGCGGGCGCCTCGCAGCAGCTGCAGGACCAGTTCTACCAGTACATCCAGGACGACAACTACCTGCGTAAGCGTCAGGGCAAGATCGCCGGCCGTAATGCCACCAAGGCCGCCTGGGTCAACCAGATCGACCTCGGCATCAGCCAGGAAATCCCGGGCATCTTCAAGGGCAACAAGGGCGAGATCCGTCTCGACGTCTACAACTTCCTGAACCTGGTTAACAAGGACTGGGGCCAGCAGTCGTACGTCGGCTTCCCGTACACCCGTAACTTCGCGGCCTTCGGCGGCGTGGATCCGGCCACGGGCAAGTACATCTACAACCTGCCGACCGACGCCAACGGCAACTACCAGCCGGGCACGAAGGCGGTGTATGACGCCCCGACCGACAACAGCGCGACCAAGGTCAACCCGGTCTCGCGTTGGTCCGCCATGCTGACCGTCAGGTACACGTTCTAAGCGAAGGATTCGCTGCTCGATCCCGAGGCCGGTACCCGTGAGGGTGCCGGCCTTTTTTTGCGCCGCCCGGGCCCGGTCTTGACCCTCCGCCGCCGGACGGTGATCCTAGGCGGTCCGCTCCCGATCCGGAGCGGGGTTCGCCGCTAATTCGCGGTCAGAAGGACGAGTAACTCCATGAATGCCATCCATTTCGGGGATCCGGTCAACGGCAGGACAGTCAGCGCGCGGGTGTCCCCGGCCGGCGGCCTCGATATCCTGTCCCGTAATGAGGTCGCGCGCCTGCGCGACGCCAGCGGCTCCGGCCTGCACCAGCTGCTGCGCCGTTGCGCACTGGCCGTGCTGACCTCGGGCAACCTGTCGGACGATCCCGGCACGCTGTTCGAGCAGTACCCCGATTTCGACATCCAGGTGCTGCAGGAAGACCGCGGCATCAAGATCGAACTGAAGAACGCACCGGAACAGGCGTTTGTCGACGGCCGCATCATCCGCGGCATCAACGAGCTGCTGGTCGCCGTCGTGCGTGACATCGTCTACGTGTCGACCCAGCTCGAAACGGGCGCGTTCGATCTCGACGACACCGTGGGCATCACCCATGCCGTGTTCGAGATCCTGCGTAACTCGCGCATCCTGCGTCCGCAGGTCGACCCCAATCTCGTCGTCTGCTGGGGCGGCCACTCGATCTCGCGCGATGAGTACGAGTACACCAAGCGCGTTGGCTACCAGCTCGGCCTGCGTGGCATGGACATCTGCACGGGTTGCGGCCCGGGCGCGATGAAGGGCCCGATGAAGGGCGCGACCATCGCGCATGCCAAGCAGCGTCGCAAGGGTAACCGCTACATCGGTGTGACCGAGCCGGGCATCATCGCGGCCGAGTCGCCCAACCCGATCGTCAACAACCTGGTGATCATGCCGGACATCGAGAAGCGTCTCGAAGCGTTCGTGCGTCTGGGTCACGGCATCATCGTGTTCCCGGGTGGCGTGGGTACGGCGGAAGAGATCCTCTACATGCTCGGCATTCTGTTGCTGCCGAAGAACAAGGGCATTCCGTTCCCGCTGATCTTCACCGGCCCGAAGAATTCCGCCGCGTACTTCGAGCAGATCGATCGCTTCCTTCGTCTGACGCTCGGCGACGAAGTGTCCCGGTTGTACAAGATCATCGTCGACGATCCGGCGGCGGTCGCGCATGCCATGGTGTCGGGTATCGAGAAGGTGCGTAACCATCGTCTCGACAACAAGGACGCGTTCTTCTTCAACTGGGCGCTCGACATCCCGCTGCCGTTCCAGCAGCCGTTCCGTCCGACGCATGAGGCGATGGCCGGTCTGGCCCTGCATCGCGACCGGCCGAAGCATGAACTCGCGGCGGATCTGCGTCGCGCGTTCTCGGGCATCGTCGCCGGCAACGTCAAGGAAGAGGGCGTGCGTGCGATCGAACAGTTCGGTCCGTTCGTGATCGACGGCGAGCCGGAAATCATGCGCGCACTGGACGAGATGCTGAAGGCGTTCGTCGAGCAGCACCGTATGAAGCTGCCAGGCGGTACGGCGTACGAGCCGTGCTATGTAGTGCGTACCTGAAGTCGCTACTTAAGTACTTTCAGGCCGGATTTGCCCGCGGCGATCCGGCCTGCCATTAGCTGAACGTGACGTGGAAACGGGGCTTCCGCGTCACATGCTCTAGACGGTTCCACAAGCGACGATGGCTCCCACGCACCACTGCCCGGAGAGTCACCATGCTTGTCACCATCCTGCTCATCGTTCTGGTTCTCGCCCTCATCGGTGGTCTTCCGACTTGGGGTTATTCGAGCTCGTGGGGCTACGGTCCCAGCGGCGGTATCGGCGTCATTCTCGCCATCGTCCTCATTTGCTGGTTGCTCGGCGTATTCTGATCGGGCTTCGCGTCGTCGGTGCCCGCCAGACGCGGGCACCGATCACCGGAGAATGTCATGCATCGAACTCATCGACCCGTTCCCGACACCGACAGCGTGCCACCGGGAACCGCGCCGCCTCCCTACGACCCTGAGCCCGTGAAGCGCCCGGGTCCCGATCCGGATACCGACGGCGCGCCGGTGGAGCCTTAACGTTGGCTCGTCGCCGTCGTTGGCCTGGGGACATCGTTCCGCGATCCTTCTTCCATCGCGATGCACGCGAGGTAGGGCCCCAACTTCTGAACAAACTTCTCGCCAGCGAAGACGGGCGCGCAGGGCGCATCGTCGAGGTCGAGGCTTATGTCGGAGCGATCGATCCCGCCGCGCATACCTTTCGTGGCAAGACCCGACGCAATGCGGTGATGTTCGGCCCCCCGGGCCACATGTATGTGTACTTCACCTATGGCATGCACTGGTGCTGCAACACGGTGTGTGGCGACGAAGGCGAGGGCTCGGGCGTGCTGATTCGCGCGCTGGAACCCATCGACGGCATCGAACGCATGCGTGCCGCGCGCCCGCGCATATGCAAGGATCGCGAACTGTGCAGCGGCCCCGCACGACTGACCCAGGCGATGGGCATTACCGGCGAGCAGAACGGTATCGACCTTGTCGCGGCGCGAGACGGTTACACCATCCTGGACGATGGCACGCCGCCTCCCGATGAGGTGCCCGGCTCCGCGCGCATCGGCATCCGTGAGGGTACGGATCTGTTATGGCGCTGGTTCGTCGCGGGGAATGTCAACGTCTCGCGTGCCTGAGCGCAGCGAAGGGCGGCGTGGTATTCGGTTGGCCCGGGTGGCGCGTCGGTATAAGCTCCCGGTACTCATGACAAGGAGGCTCGCATGAAGCGCATCGTCACCACATTCGTTCTCACTGCCCTGTCCATTAGTGCCGCCGCGGCGGATACCTATCGCTTCGGTTCGCAGGTGGTGACCACCGGTGACAGCGAAGGTCGTCTCCGCAGTGTCGCGGGTAAGCCAGATCGCGAAACGCCGATCGAATCGTCTTCCGGCGGGCTCGAAGGCTATCGTCTCGAGTATTTTAAAGGCCGTAAGTCGGTGCAGATCGAGATCGTCAACGGCCGTGTTCGCTCGATCACGCAGATCGACAGCTGATCGTCGCGCCGGTCAGGCGGCGCTGCTACGAAGCTGCTCGACGTCGCGCCGTGGCGGCGCCCCAAACATGCGCGCGTACTCGCGGCTGAACTGCGAAGCGCTTTCGTAGCCGACGCGGTACGCGGTGGTTTCCACATTGCTGTTTTCGGCGAGCATCAGCCGTCGCGCCTCGAACAACCGCAGCTGCTTCTGGTACTGCAACGGTGTCATCGAGGTCATGCGCTTGAACTGCCGATGGAACGCGGACGCGCTCATTCGCGCGATATCGGCGAGGTCGTCGACACTTACCGTTTCCGCGTAGCGGTCGCGCAGTGCGTGGATCGCGCCGATGATCGAGGCCTGATGCTCGTTGGCCAATGCGAGTCGTGCGATGGCACCACCCTGTGGCCCTGCGAGCAGCCAGTAACTGAGCTCGCGCATGATGGCCGGATAGAGCACGGGGATGGCTGCGGGGGTGTCCATGAGGCGGATGAGCCGGTTGACGCAGTCGCCGATTCCGCGGTCCAGGTCGGCAACGAATACGCCTGCTTCCTCGTCGCCGTCATCCGGCGGCTGGATGGCCACGAGGACGTCGCGCAGGATCCCCAGATCGAATTCCACGATGGCGCCCAGATACGGCTCGTCCGGACTGGCGGCGGTCACGCGCCCGAGAGCGGGTGTTTCCACACTGACCACCAGCGCCTGTCCCGCGCCGTACTCGATGTGGCGGTCGCCGAACAGCGCCCATTTGGACCCCTGGGCGACGATGCAGAGCGCGGGCTTGTAGATCAGCAGGGCGGGCATCTTCTCGTGAGGCGAGCGTAGCAACGTAAGGCCCGGTACGCCCGTCGACAGAGGGCTTTGCCCGATGGCGCGATCGGTCTGGTGAAGAATCGCGTCGCGCAGGGCTGCAAGCATGGGGGCTCCGGAATCGTCGTGCAGGATCGGGCAGGAAGCGGGTGGGTTCCGGCATTCAGGGCAACGCCCCGTCTGCCTAAGCTGTGATGACTCTTTCCCTGATGGACATGGCGTCATGACTTCAAAAGACAATAACAGTGCCCGCCGTATCGCGGTGGTGACCGGCGGCAGCCGTGGCCTGGGTCGTGCGACCGTGCTCGCCCTTGCCAGGCGCGGCGTCGACAGCGTGTTCACCTACCAGAGCCGTCGGGCGGATGCCGAGGCCGTGGCCGCCGCTGTCGCCGACCTCGGTTCGCGGGCCATGGCGCTCCCGCTCGACGTGGGAGTGGCGTCGTCCTTCGGCGCCTTCGCAACCGAGCTGGCTTCGACGCTGTCGTCCCTGGGCGCCGATCGCTTCGATTACCTCGTCAACAACGCGGGCATCTCGTTGCACAAGGCGTTTGCCGAGACCACGGAGGCCGAACTGGATGCGGTGTTCAACGTCCATTTCAAAGGCACGTTCCTGCTCTCGCAGACCTTGCTGCCGCTGATTCGCGACGGTGGACGCATCGTCAACCTGTCGTCCGGTCTGGCACGTGTCTCGGCGGCACCGACGGCCGCCTACGGCGCAATGAAAGCCGCTGTCGAGTCACTGACACGGTACATGGCGAAGGAGCTGGGTCCGCGCGGTATCACCGTGAACGCGGTGGCTCCCGGCGCCATCGCGACGGACTTCAGCGGCGGCGTGGTTCGCGACAACCCCGAGGTGCAGAAGATGGTGATCGCGAACACGGCGCTTGCGCGGGTCGGGCAGCCGGATGATATCGGCGAGATGATCGCCGCGCTGCTCGGTGACGAGAATCGCTGGGTCAACGGGCAGCGCATCGAGGTAGCTGGCGGGATGGCGCTTTAAACGCGTCGTGCCCGGTCAGGCGCCCATGGGCGAGCAGATCTCGACGATCACGCCGTTGAGGTCACGCAGATGGCCGACGCGCTGACCCCAGGGCTTTTCCTCCATGGGACGAATGGCCGAAGCGCCCTGTGCAATCGCCTTATCGAAGTCGGCGTCGGGCGCGCCGACGCTTAAGAGACGTTCCGAACCATCGCGGCGACCGGTGGCGTATCTCCGAATGTGACGTGGATGGAGCCGGATGCTGCTTTGTAGAGCCCGAACAGCATGGCCAGAAGTCCGGCGCCACCCAAAATCAGCGATTTCCACGTTTTCAGATCGTCAACGTCTTTTTTCGTCGCCGCTGCCAGGTCTGTCAGGTATCTGAGCTCGGTCTCGATGCGCGGAATCGCATCCTTGATCTGGAGCAGGATGGACGTTGCGGTGTTGTCGGTCAGGAATGGACCTCGGGAGGTGGTCGACTCGCCATTCGCGGCTGCATTCCGGTCGTTGGCAAAGGTGTCCATGTCCGCGCGCTCTCCTTGTGTGTGCGAGACCCGACTATAGGTGCGCAGCTTTCGCTTGTCCGTAGGCGAACATCGTGCCGACAAAAGAAAAGGGCCTGCATCGCTGCAGACCCTTTCAAAACCTGGCGCCCGAAGTTGGACTCGAACCAACGACCCCCTGATTAACAGTCAAGTGCTCTAACCGGCTGAGCTATTCGGGCGGGGAGCCACGTATTTTGTTGATAACGGTGGGGGCTGTCAAGCGTCTCTAAGCATTTCGTGAAGGACGGCGGGAGCAGGCGGTGGCATCGTCCGACGGAGCGGTGTCGCGCCGGACGCGACCCGCGTTGGATATGACGATGCTGAGCGCTGTCTGCGGCTTGCCGCGCAGGCAGAGGGTGATCCGCTGGTTGCCGCCGCCGGCGCTTCCATCCGGCTGAAAGTCGATCACGGGCGGCTTGCCGTGTCGTGCGGATGCGATGCGCGCTGGGACAATGTCGGACGCGTCGAAAAGGGCGAGGACGTCCCGGTCGCGTGAAATCCAGCCATGATTCCAGCCCGAAGCGGACGAACAGGTCCGCCCATCCGCACTGGCGCACACACGGGTGGAATGCCCGCGGCGGATGGCGGTGGCCCTGGCCCGTTCCAGGGAGCCGAAAAGGGCATCCCCGGTCGCCCTGAGCTGATATCGCCCGATGGCCTCCCCGGCACCGCATACCGCGGCCACGGCAAGCACGGCCGTCACGGCCAGGACGGTCATCAGTTCCGGCAGGGTGAAACCCTTAGGGGGCCAGGGAGGCATGGCGGCTCGCGTCCGGGAGGGGAGGGCGCCTGATCGTGACTGCTGACACCTGCTGTCAGCTGTAGGGGGAAGACGTCACGTCGTGTAGGCGCTGGAGCTTTAAACTCGACCTCCGAACCAGCATATCGTCAGCCATGACCGATCGCTTTCAGCTCGTTTCCCCGTACAAGCCCTCTGGCGACCAGCCCGAGGCCATTCGTCGCCTGACCGAGGGTTTCGAGTCCGGCCTGGCCGCGCAGACCCTGCTCGGCGTGACGGGCTCAGGCAAGACCTACACGATCGCCAACGTGGTCGAGCAGATTCAGAAGCCGACCATCGTGCTGGCGCCGAACAAGACGCTGGCGGCGCAGCTGTACGGTGAGTTCAAGGAGTTCTTCCCGCACAACGCCGTGGAGTATTTCGTCAGCTACTACGACTACTATCAGCCGGAAGCCTACGTGGTTGCCTCGGACACCTTCATCGAGAAGGATTCGAGCATCAATGACCACATCGAGCAGATGCGGCTGGCCGCCACGAAGGCGCTGCTTTCACGCCGCGATTCACTGATCGTGGCGACGGTGTCGGCGATTTACGGTCTGGGTGACCCCGAGGACTACATGAGCCTCCGGTTGATCCTGTCGCGTGGTGAGCATATCGCCCAGCGTGCGCTCATCAAGCAGCTGACCGAGCTGCAGTACGTGCGCAATGAAATGGAGTTGCGGCGCGGTACGTATCGCGTGCGTGGCGAGGTGATCGATGTGTTTCCGGCGGAATCGGAAGCGGAGGCACTGCGCATCGAGCTGTTCGATGGCGACGTGGAGAACCTCTCGCTTTTCGACCCGCTGACGGGTGAAGTGCTGCGCAAGGTGCCTCGCTACACCGTCTATCCGAAGACGCATTACGCCAGCACCCGCCAGAGCGTGCTCAACGCGATGGAGACGATCAAGATCGAGCTGTCGGAACGTCTGGAGCAGTTGTATCGGGACAACAAGCTCGTCGAGGCGCAGCGGCTGGAGCAGCGCACGCGATTCGACCTCGAAATGATGGCGGAGGTCGGGTTCTGTCAGGGCATCGAGAACTATTCCAGGCATATGACGCGTCGGGGTGCCGGCGAGCCGCCGCCGACCCTGTTCGACTACCTGCCGCCGGACGCGCTGATGGTCGTGGACGAGTCGCACGTCACCGTGCCGCAGCTGGGCGCCATGTACAAGGGCGACCGCTCGCGGAAGGAAACCCTTGTGGAATTCGGCTTCCGTCTGCCGTCGGCGATGGATAACCGTCCGCTGCGTTTCGAGGAGTGGGAGCGCAGGGCGCCGCGTGCGATCTACGTATCGGCGACACCCGCGAAGTACGAGCTTGATCGCTCCGACGACAACATCGTCGAGCTGGTCGTCCGTCCGACGGGCCTGATCGATCCCGAGGTCGAGGTGCGTCCGGTTCGCACCCAGGTCGACGATCTGCTTGGTGAGATTCACAAGCGCGTGGCGATGGGCGACCGGGTGCTGGTGACCACCCTGACCAAGCGCATGGCGGAAAACCTGACCGACTACCTGTCCGAGCACGACGTGCGCGTGCGCTATCTGCATGCCGATATCGATACGGTCGAGCGCACGGAGATCATCCGTGACCTGCGTCTGGGTGAGTTCGATGTGCTGGTAGGCATCAACCTGCTTCGTGAGGGCCTCGACATGCCCGAGGTCTCGCTGGTGGCGATTCTGGATGCGGACAAGGAGGGTTTTCTGCGCTCGAACCGTTCGCTGATTCAGACCATCGGCCGGGCAGCCCGTAACGTGCGTGGCAAGGCCATCCTTTATGGCGACACCATCACGGGGTCGATGAAGGAGGCGATGGAAGAAACGGCCCGCCGCCGGGAAAAGCAGATCGAGTACAACACGGCCAACGGCATCACCCCGACGACCGTCGTCCGCCGCATCGCGGACATCATGGAGGGGGCTCGCTCGGATCTGGGTTCGCGAGGCGGTAAGGGGCGCAAGGGCAAGGAAGCGAAGAAGGTCGCCGAGGAACAGGCCGACTACAGCTCGCTGACGCCGGAGCAGGTGGGCTCCACGATCAAGAAGCTGGAGACCCGCATGTACAAGCACGCTCAGAACCTCGAGTTCGAGGAGGCGGGTAAGCTCCGCGATGAGATCCACAAGCTGCGTGAGCGCGCCCTGCGCTGAGCCGCCGGAAAGCTTCGGGTGAAATATTTCACCCGAACCTCTTGCGGACGCGTGCGGGCGTCGGTAAACTGCGCAGCTCTTCGGGCGGTTAGCTCAGCGGTAGAGCACTACCTTGACATGGTAGGGGTCACAAGTTCGATCCTTGTACCGCCCACCACTTTCTTTTGTGGAAGTGGCACGAAGAAGCTGAAAAAAGGAGCCTGAGGCTCCTTTTTTTGTGCCTGTTTTCCGGATCCTCGCTATCGCGTGCGACGCCTGCGGCACTTCCCGGCGCGGCCCGTCGGTTCCCGGGCTTATGGGCGTAAGTGTCGTGGCATCGATGCGTCCTCACGCCGCCGGTCGGCGCGACGGAGAGTCGCTACACTCACGCTATTTCCAGTGGAGCGGCATCCGTGGGCTACCTGCTGATCAAATCCCTGCACATCGTCTTCGTCATCGCCTGGATGGCGACGGTGTTCTACCTGCCCCGAATCCTGATCAACATCGTCGAGGCGGGCAACGAGCCGGCCGTAAAAGCGCGGCTCGAACTGATGGGCCGGCGGCTCTATAAGTTCGGCCACGGCATGTTTGGCATGGCCGTTCTCTTCGGGCTCGTGCTGTGGTTCTATTTTCATATCTACGGCGCCTGGCTGCACGCCAAGCTCGCGCTGGTCGCCGTCATGCTGGCGTATTACATCTGGTCGGGGCGTCTCCTGAAGCGGAGCATGGCGGGCGGGGCGTTGCCGCCGTCCAGAACGCTGCGCATCTTCAACGAACTGCCTGTGCTCGTCCTGCTCGGCATCGTCTACCTCGTGGTCGGGAAACCGTTCTGAGCTTTCGTCCCGCCCCCTTGTTCACCGGAGTCCGACCTTGAGCGCAGGGAACGACGTCGCCCCGGGCCTCATGGTCCTTCATGGCAACCGACTGGAAGAGCTGCGTGACGTTCTGGTCGCGTGGCTTCGCCGTGCACCGTTGCGCCCACTGGAAGACGAGTGGGTCCTCGTCCAGTCCAACGGTATCGCGCAATGGTTCCGTCTGGCGCTGGCGCGCGCGGTCGAAGACGGTGGCCTCGGAATCGCCGCCGCCGTCAACGTGCAGTTGCCGGGTCGTTTCCTATGGGTGGCGTATCGCGCCGTGCTCGGCAAGGACGCGGTACCGCCCGAATCCCCATTCGACAAGTCGCGGCTCGTCTGGCGACTGATGCGGCTGCTGCCGTCGCTGGCGGGCGAGGACGGGTTCGCGCCCCTGGCCGCATTCCTTGGTTCGGATGGCGACGCGCGCAAATGCCACCAGCTCGCCGAGCGACTCGCCGATCTCTATGACGGCTATCAGGTGTATCGCGCCGACTGGCTCGACGACTGGGCCGCTGGACGCGATGTGCTGCGTGACGCGCGTGGCGCGGCGCCGGCGATGGCCGAGGGCGATCGGTGGCAGGCCCTGCTCTGGCGTCGCCTGCTCGACGATGTAGGGCCGGGGGAGGCCGACGGTCATCGCGCCGCGGTGCATGAGCGATTCCTGCGCGCCGTGGCCGCCGCGAGCGAGAGGCCTTCGGCGCTTCCGCGGCGCATCGTCGTATTCGGCATGTCCACGCTGCCGCGGCAGACGCTCGAAGCGCTTTCCGCACTGGCGCGCTGGTCGCAGGTCGTTCTTGTGGTCATGAACCCCTGTCGGCACTACTGGGCCGATATCGTCGACGACCGCGAGCTCCTTCGCGCCGAGCGTCGCCGGCAGGAAGCGAAGCCGGGCATGCCGGCTCTGCCGTCCGACGCCGACATGCATCTGTACGCCAATCCGCTGCTGGCCGCCTGGGGCAAGCAGGGCCGGGATTACATTCGTCTCCTTGATGAATTCGATCATCCCGAAAGTTACCGTGAGCGCTTCACGGCGTGGGATCAGCGGATCGACCTGTTCGCCGAGCCTGCCTCCGACACCTTGCTCGGCCAGGTGCAGGCAGCGATTCTCGACCTCGAGCCGCTACCGGCCGAACCGCGACCCGTCGCGACGGACGACACGTCCATCGTTTTCCATCTCGCTCACGGTCCCCAGCGCGAAGTGGAGATCCTTCACGATCAGCTGCTCGCGCGTTTCGAGGCGTCGGCGGACCGGGGCGATCCCATTCTGCCCCGCGACGTCATCGTGATGGTGCCCGACATCGAAACCTATGGCCCGCATATCGATGCGGTCTTCGGGCGCGTGCCTCGCGACGATCCGCGCTTCATACCCTTCAGCGTCGCCGATCGGGCGGCGCGCGGCACCGTTCCCCTCGTGATGGCGCTCGACATGCTCATGGGCATGACCGAGTCGCGCTTCGCGGCAGGGGAGATGGCCGACCTGCTCGACGTTCCGTCGGTGCGTCGCCGTTTCGGATTGAAGGAAGACCACCTGCCGTTGCTTCACCGCTGGATCGAGGGCGCGGGGATTCGCTGGGGACTGGACGCCGCCCAGCGTGGTTCACTGGGTTTGCCGGCGCTCGGGCAGAACACGTGGACGTTCGGGTTGCGTCGCATGCTCCTGGGCTACGCGGTCGGTGCCGGCGAGGCATGGGGCGACATCGAGCCGTTCGACGAGGTGGGCGGTCTCGACGCGGCGCTCGTGGGCCCGCTTGCCGACCTGCTCGACGCGCTCGGCCGTCACTGGCGTCACATGGCGGATCCCGCACCGCCGACGGTGTGGGCCACACGCCTGCGCCAGCTTCTGGACGACTTCTTCGACCGGTCCGATGCCGACGATGCGAAACTTGTCGAGCGCCTGCTCGACGCCCTGGACGTATGGGAGGGTGCGTGCGCCGAAGCCGCTTTCGACGAGGCGCTCCCGGTGGACGTCGTTCGCGAGGCCTGGCTCGGGCAATTCGACGATGCCGGCCTGTCGAAGCGATTCCTCGCTGGCGCGGTGAGCTTCGGCACCCTGATGCCGATGCGCGCCATTCCGTTTCGCGTGGTCTGTCTGCTCGGCATGAACGACGGCGACTACCCGCGCGCGCGGCCGCCGATGGACTTCGACCTGATGTCGCGCGCCGGCGCCTGGCGCCCCGGCGACCGGTCGCGGCGCGAGGACGATCGTTACCTGTTTCTCGAAGCGTTGCTTTCGGCACGCGATGCGTTGCACATCGGTTGGGTGGCGCGCAGCGCCCGCGACAACAGCGAGCGCGCGCCCTCGGTGCTGGTGGGCCAGCTGCGCGACTACCTGGCCACGGCCTGGCGCGCGTCGTCCGTCGGGGAGACCCTGCTGAACCGGCTCTCCGTCGAGCACCCGCTGCAGCCGTTCAGTCGCGCCTACTTTCGCGAGGGCGATGCGCGGTTGTTCACCTACGCCAGCGAATGGCGTCAGGCGCACGATGCGGCGCCGCATGCGGACCATGTCGAACTTCCCGCTCTGGCGGTCGAGCGTCCGGTCGGCCTGGCGGTGCTTCGCCGGTTTCTTCGTCATCCGGTCAGAGAGTTTTTCCAGGCAAGGCTGGGCGTGCGGTTCGAACTGGCGGACGTCGCGGGCGATGACCTGGAGCCGTTTGCGGTTGATGCGCTCGGGCGCTTCGGCATGACCGATACGTTGCTGCGTGCAGCCCTCCACGATGAGCGTGACGCCACGGGTGCGATCAATGCCGCCGCGTCGCGTCTTCAACGCAGCGGCCTGTTGCCGATGGGGGCCTTTGCCGCGCCCGTGCGCAGGGATCTGACGGCGGCGGCCTCCGCGGTCTTCGGCAGGTTCGTCACCGAGCGCCGCGCATGGCCGGTCGATGCCGGTAAACGCGAGATTCGTGTCGAAGTGGATGGCGTGGTCATCGAGGACTGGCTCGCCGATCTGCGCGCGAACGCGCAGGGCGACCTCGCGTCGTTTCTCCTGTCGCCGTCGAACGTGCTGGATGTGGACGGCAGCCCGCGTGCGCACCGGCTGGTCATGCCCTGGATCGATCACCTCGTGGCGCAGGCAGCGGGTCTGGCCGTCGAGACGCGGTATGTCGGACCGGACGCGACGATCGTCCTCGCTCCCGTCCCGCTCGATCCTGCCACCGCGATGCTGCACACCCTGGTGAACGCCTGGCGCGAAGGCATGCGCACGCCCTTGCCGGTCGCCGCGCGCACGGCGATCGCGGCGCTTTCCGCGCCGGAGGACGGTGCCCCGCAGGCGGCACGAACCGCCTATGACGGCGTACACGATCGCGCGCGCGGCGAAGTCGACGGCGACCCCTATCTGACACGTGCCTGGCCGAACTTCGATGCCCTGGCGCAGGCGGGCTTCTCTGGCTGGTTGCAGCCCTACCGCGATCTTCTCGGTCTGTTGCGGGTGGATCGGTCGTGAGCATCGATATTCAGCCCCTGCGGCCCCTCTCGATGCCCCTGGACGGGGTACGCCTGATCGAGGCGAGCGCCGGCACCGGCAAGACCTGGACGATCGCTGCGCTTTACGTGCGCGCGGTGCTCGGTCACGGACTGGCGCAGCCTTTGCTTCCACCACAGATTCTGGTCGTCACGTTTACCGAGGCCGCGACGCAGGAACTGCGTGAGCGTATCCGGGCGCGTCTCGTCGAGGCCGCGGCCGCGTTCCGCACGGGACACGCGGCGGAGCCTTTTCTCGGCGAATTGCTGGAGGCGTACGCGCCGGATCTGCACGGCGCCTGCGCGCGTCGGCTCGACCTCGCGGCCCAGTGGATGGACGAGGCGGCGATCTTCACCATCCACGGCTGGAGCCAGCGCATGCTGGTGCAGCACGCGTTCGGCAGCGGTCACGCCTTCGCGCAGACGCTCGAGCCTGACGAAAGCGAGCTGCTCGCCGAGTGCGTTCGCGATTACTGGCGCAAGGCGTTCTATCCTCTCGACGAGGCCCGGCTCGCGCCGATTCTGGAAGAGTGGCGTACCCCCGATGCGCTCGCCCGTGCGCTGCGACCGCTGTTGTTCGGTGGCGAGGCGACCTTGCGCGTCAATGGTGAGGTGCTCGCGCCTGGTGGCGATACCGATGCCGCGCTGGCCGAGCGCGCGGCGTGGGACGAGGAAGACCGGCGTCGGAACGAGGAGGCCGCGCGCAGCTGGCTGGCGGATCGCGAACGCATCGAATCCATCATCGTCGATGCCGTGCGCGACAAGATTCTGCATAACGGCTGGTACAAGCCCGACCGCATGCCTGCCGATCTCGCCGCCATGCGGCGCTGGGCCGAAGGCGCGGAGCGGGCCGACTTCGATATCGCCCGTTATTCGGTAACGCGCCTTGGCCGGGCCACCGGCAAGGGTAAGAGCCGGCCGGAACACCCGGCTTTCGCGGCGCTGGAGCACTGGCAGGAGTGGCAGGCAGGCAAGGTCAGCATCAGACACCTCGTGCTGGCGGATGCCCTCGTCTGGGTGCGCGAGCGCTTCGCCGCGCAGAAGCGCCGTCGCGCGCAGATCGGATTCGACGACCTGCTGCTGCGCCTCGATCAGGCACTCGCATCGGACGCCGGCGCCGGTGTCGCCGACACCATCGCCCGCCAGTTTCCCCTGGCGCTGATCGACGAGTTTCAGGATACCGACCCGCTGCAATACCGGATATTCCGCGGCATTTACGCTGTCCGGGAAGAGACGGGTCTGCTGCTCATCGGCGACCCCAAACAGGCGATCTATGCATTCCGCGGCGCCGACATCCAGACGTATCTGGCCGCGCGTGCGGAGGCGATCGCGCCACACTACAGCCTGGATACGAACCACCGTTCCAGCGAGGGCATGGTGGCGGCGGTCAACGCCGTGTTCGGCCACGCGGAAGCGCACGCGACGGGCGCTTTCCACTTCGCCGACCGGGGTCTGCCCTTTGTGCCGGTGCGGGCGCGTGGCCGTGCGGAGCGCTTCGTCGTCGATGGTGCGACACCCGCCGCACTCCAGGTCTGGCTGCTCGACGACGAACAACCGGTAGGCGTCCGGATCTATCGCGAGCAGATGGCTGGCGCGTGCGCTACCCGTATCGTCGATCTGCTGACGGCCGCGGAGCGCGGCGACTGCGGGTTCGTCGGTGGCGAGGGTGTGCTCACGCCCTTGAAGCCGGCCGATATCGCCGTCCTCGTGCGCAGTCACAACGAAGCGGCCGAAATCCGCGATGCGCTGTCCGCACGTAACGTTCGCAGCGTGTTCCTTTCCGATCGCGATTCCGTCCTCGAAGGCATCGAAGCCCATGACGTCGTTCTCTGGTTGCGGGCTGTGGCGGAGCCGTCATCGGACACGGCCATGCGCGCCGCGCTGGCCACGCGCAGCCTCGACCTGGGCTATGGCGAACTGGAACGGCTCAACGTCGACGAGCGGCACTGGGAACATCGCGGCCAGCAACTGTTCGAGTTGCGGGAGACGTGGCGACGTGGCGGCGTGCTTGCCATGCTGCACCGGTTCCTGCACGTCTTCGACCTGCCGGCACGACTGCTTTCAAAACGGGGCGGCGAGCGAAGTCTGACCAATCTGCTCCACCTGGCGGAGTTGCTCCAGCAGGCGTCGTCGACCATCGACGGCGAGCAGGCACTGATTCGCCATCTGGCCGAACGTATCGCCGATACCTCGACGCACTCCGGGGACGATCAGATCGTGCGGCTGGAAAGCGACGACGATCTGGTCAAGGTCGTCACCATTCACAAGTCGAAAGGTCTCGAGTACCCCCTGGTATTCCTGCCTTTCGCCGCCGCCGCCGCCGCGGGCGTCCGGGCCGGGCAGGGCTACCGCTATCACGACGGCACCGGCGCGCAGCTCGAGTTGCTCTCGGCCAGTCAGGAAGGGGCCGGTGATTCCGTGCGTGATGCGAAGGACGCCGCCGAGCGCGCCGCGCTGCAGGAGGACCTTCGCCTGCTCTACGTCGCCCTGACGCGTGCCCGCCACGCCTGCTGGGTCGGCGTCGCGCCGGTCAGTCATCAGGCGGCGAAGAAGCCTCAGCTGCACAAGGCGGCGCTGGGGCACCTGCTGACGGGCGGCGCTGAAATCGACAACGGCGCCATCGAAGGGCTGTTGCGCCGCCTTGCCGACGGCAAGCCCTTCATCAGCGTCGACTATATGCCCGCGCCCGAGGATCGTCCTTACACACCGCCCTCGCGGGTCGAGCGTCCCCTGCCTGCACGGACGGCGCGCGCCACGCGCGCGGAGCGCTGGTGGATCGCAAGCTACAGCGCGCTGCGACACGCGGAAGATGAGATCATCGCTCCGGAAACGGCCACCGACGACGTCATCGTCGAATACACGGCCGAGCCGATGGCGGTGCCGGCCCCGGTCGCGGGCGGGGGCATCCACGGGTTCGAGCGCGGCGCGGAAGCCGGCACCTTTCTCCACGACCTGCTCGAATGGATCGCTGAAGAAGGCTTCGCCACGATTGCCGCCGATCCCGCGCGCCTGCGCGACATGGTCGCGCGTCGTTGCGAGCGGCGTGGCTGGTCGCATGCCATCGACCTTCTGACCGACTGGTTGCTCGTGTTGCTGGCCACGCCGCTTGCGCTGCCGGACGGGGGTTCACTGACGCTGGGTGCGCTTGACGACCCCGCCCGTTATCGCGCGGAACTCGAGTTCCTGTTCGAGGCGAAGGGTGTCGATACCCTCGCACTGGACCGCATCGTCCGGACGCATACGCTGGGAGGCGCGGCCCGTCCCGCGCTCGCCGCCGACCGCGTCAATGGCATGCTCAAGGGCTTTATCGATCTCATCGTCGAACACCAGGGGCGCTGGTACGTCGCCGATTACAAGTCCAACTGGCTGGGGCCGGATGAGGCGTCATACACGCCCGAGGCCATGCGTCGCTCCATTCTCGACGCGCGCTACGAACTGCAATACGCGCTCTATCTCCTTGCCCTGCATCGCCAGCTGCGTGCGCGCCTCGGCGACGTCTACGACTACGACACCCACGTCGGCGGAGCGGTCTATCTGTACCTGCGGGGCGTGGACGGCCGAGGTCACGGTGTGCACGTCGAACGGCCGCCCCGGGTCATGATCGACGCACTGGATGCGCTTTTCGAAGGAGGCGTCGCATGACGACCGAGGTCAGTCTGGTCGACGCCATCGGCTGGCTCGACACCGGGGTGGCGGAAGGCCGCCTCCGGCCGGTCGATCGTGCTTTCGCGCGTTTTCTCCTCACGCTGGACCCGGAGGGTGACCGCCGGGTCCTCCTGGCGGCTGCGCTGGTAAGTCGCGAGCTCGGCGACGGACATATCTGCGTCGACGTACGCGACTGGGCGGAAGGCGGCGACGCGCTGACGGGCGTCGAAGCCGCGCTCGCCATGTCGCCGCTGGTGGCGGGGCCCGAAGGCGATCCGGCCGCACCGCTGGTGCTCGATGGACACCTGCTCTACCTGCGCCGTTTCTGGCGTGACGAAGCGCGGGTGGCCGAATCGATCATGAGTCGTCTAACGCGTGTGGCGGTCCCGGACGATCTGGCCGGGGAACTGGACCGGCTGTTCCCCGCCGGTGACGACGGTCCCGACTGGCAGAAAATCGCGTGTGCCATCGCGGCGCGCGCCGCATTTGCCGTCATCACGGGTGGGCCGGGCACCGGCAAGACCACGACGGTCATCCGCTTGCTCGGGCTGCTCCAGACGATCGCGCATCGCGCCGGTCAGCCGCGCCTGCGTATTCGTCTGGCGGCGCCGACAGGCAAGGCGGCGGCGCGACTGAACGCGTCCATTGCCCTGCAGATCGAGCAGTTGCGGGTCGATGAGGCGGTGAAGCAGGCGATCCCCGCGGAAGTGACGACCTTGCATCGTCTGCTGGGCAGTCGTCCGGACAGTCGGCGGTTCCGCCACGATGCCGATAATCCGCTTCACCTCGATGTGCTCGTCATCGACGAGGCATCGATGATCGACCTCGAAATGATGGCGGCAACGCTCGATGCCTTGCCTCCGCAGGCGCGCCTCATTCTTCTGGGCGACAAGGATCAGCTCTCGTCGGTGGAGGCGGGCGCCGTCCTCGGCGACCTCTGCGCACGCGCCGACCGCGGGCACTACGACGAGCGTACGCGCGAGTGGTTGAGCGAGGTGGCCGGTGTGGACGTCACCGCCTGGACCGTCGAAGACGACGCCCGGCCGCTCGACCAGCAGGTCACCATGCTTCGTCGCAGTCGCCGCTTTGGTGCGGACAGTGGCATCGGCGCACTGGCGCTCGGGATAAATCGGGGTGAGATGGCCGGCGCGATGGCCAGTTTTTCCGCCGCGTCGGGTGATGTCGCGATGCTTCCGCCATCGACGTCCGCCATCGCCAGCCTGGCCATCGAGGGGCGCGGGCAGGCACCGGGATACCGGCATTATCTGGACTGGATCGAAAAGCGACGGCCTGCGCTCGATGCGGCGTTCGGTGATTTCGAGGCGTGGGGAGCCGGAGCACTCGCGGCGTACGCGCGCTTTCAGCTGCTGTGCGCTACCCGCCATGGCGACACCGGGGTCGACGCACAAAACGAACGTATCGCCAGAGGCCTGCTCGAGCGTGGCCTGATCGATGCCGTCACGGGCTGGTACGAAGGCCGTCCCGTCATGGTGACGCGCAACGACTACGCGCTGGGCCTCATGAACGGCGACGTGGGTGTGACGCTCTGGGTGCCGGACGGGCAGGGCGCCATGGCGTTGCGCGTGGCGTTCTCCGTCGCGGACGAGCAGGCGGGCGAGCGCATCCGTTTCGTGGTTCCGAGCCGCCTCTCCGCTGTCGATACGGTATTCGCCATGACCGTGCACAAATCGCAGGGCTCGGAATTCGAGCATTCCGCGCTCGCTTTGCCGCCCGAACCGTCCCCCGTGCTCACGCGCGAACTCGTCTACACCGGTGTGACGCGGGCGCGGAAGGCATTCACCCTGCTGGCATCGGCCGACATCCTCGGCTATGCCATCGCTCGCAAGACCCGCCGCGCTTCCGGACTGTTGCGTCGTCTTATCTGATCATCCGACCTTGTAAAAGTCCTTGTACCACTCGGCGAACTTCCGCAGCCCCTCGTCGATCGACGTCGATGGTGCGTAACCCACATCCCGGCGAATCGCCGATACGTCGGCCCAGGTATCCGGTACATCGCCCGGCTGCATCGGCAACAGTCGCTTCTCCACCGTCCGCCCGAGGTGCTTCTCCAGCAGGCCGATGAAATCGAGCAGCTGCACGGGCTCATCGTTGCCCAGGTTGTAGACGCGATACGGAGCCGCCGAACTTCCCGCATGCGGATCCACGGGATCGTAGGTGGGGTCAGGCTGCGCCGGATGGTCCAGCGTACGGATGACCCCCTCGACGATATCGTCGATGTAAGTGAAATCGCGGCTGTGATTTCCGTGATTGAACACGTCGATCGCCTCGCCGCGCACGATGCGGTTGGCGAAGAGGATCGGCGACATATCCGGACGACCCCATGGGCCATACACGGTGAAGAAGCGCAGGCCCGTCGTGGGCAATCCGAAGAGATGGCTATAGGTATGCGCCATCAGCTCGTTGGATTTTTTGGTGGCGGCGTAAAGGCTGACCGGATGGTCCACGGCATCCTCGACGGCGAACGGCATCTTCCGGTTCGCGCCGTACACCGAACTGGACGAGGCATAGACCAGATGCCCCACGGCGTGGCGACGGCAGGCCTCGAGGATGTTGACGAAGCCGACCAGGTTGCTCTGCACGTAAGCATGCGGGTGGGTCAGCGAATAACGCACGCCGGCCTGCGCGGCCAGGTTGACCACGCGCTCGGGCTGGAACTCCGCGAAAGCCTTGTCCACGGCCGCCTGCCCGGCGAGGTCGGCGCGGACATGGGTGTAATTCGGGTGATCCACGAAACGGGCGACGCGTGCCTCTTTCAGGCCCGGGTCGTAGTAATCGTTGTGATTGTCGAATCCCAGCACGGTATCGCCGCGCGCAAGGAGGCGCTCGGCGAGGGCCGAGCCGACGAAGCCGGCGGTGCCGGTGACCAGGATGCGCATGGGGATGTCCTGCCAGTGGAGCGAGTTGACCATTGTAGCGGACGCCCGGATTGACACGGCAGCGCCCCTGATCTAGCTTTTACGGGTATCCAACCGACGAGGTGGCCCGCGGCAACGCTGGCCGAGTGTGCGACATGCGGACTACGCGCTCTTCAATCTGACCCCCCCGCCACGTCTTCGTCATTGTCGAAGGGCGCATGGCGCCCTTTTTGTTTGTCCGGAATTCGCATTCATGATCCAGATCACGCTACCCGACGGCAGCCAGCGCCCGTTCGATCACCCCGTATCCGTGCAGGACGTCGCCGCCTCGATCGGTGCCGGCCTCGCCAAGGCCACCCTCGCGGGCAAGGTCGACGGCAAGCTGGTCGATGCCAGCTTCACGATCGATCACGACGCCGCCCTCGAGATCGTCACCGAAAAGAGCCCCGAGGCGCTGGATATCCTGCGTCACTCCACGGCCCACCTTCTGGGTCAGGCCGTGCAGCGCCTGTTCCCCGGCGCGCAGGTCACGATCGGCCCGGTCATCGACAACGGCTTCTTCTACGACTTCGCCTACGAGCGCCCGTTTACGCCGGACGACCTGGAGACGATCCAGGCCGAGATGGAAAAGATCGTCAAGGAACAGATTCCGGTCACGCGCTCGGTCAAGAGCCGCGACGAGGCGATCACGTTCTTTCGCGGCCTGGGTGAAGAGTACAAAGCCCAGATCATCGAGAGCATCCCGGCGAACGAAGAGCTTTCGCTCTACACGCAGGGTGAGTTCACCGATCTCTGCCGCGGGCCGCACGTGTCCAACACGGGCAAGCTCCGCGCGTTCAAGCTGATGAAGGTCGCTGGCGCCTACTGGCGCGGCGATTCCAACAACGAGATGCTGACGCGCATCTACGGTACGTCGTGGCTGAACGACAAGGACCTCAAGGCCTACCTGCTGCAACTGGAGGAAGCCGAAAAGCGCGACCACCGCCGCATCGGCAAGCAGCTCGACCTCTTCCACATGCAGGAAGAGGCGCCGGGCATGATCTTCTGGCACCCGAAGGGGTGGGCGATCTGGCAGGCCGTCGAGCAGTACGTCCGCGGCGTGTACAAGAAGAGCGGTTATCAGGAAGTCCGTGGACCGCAGATCATGGACGTCAGCCTGTGGAAGAAGTCCGGCCACTGGGACAACTACCAGGAAAACATGTTCTTCACCGAGTCGGAGAAGCGCACGTACGCCCTGAAGCCCATGAACTGCCCGGGCCACATCCAGATCTTCAACACCAACCTGCACAGCTACCGCGACCTGCCTATCCGCTACGGCGAGTTCGGCGGCTGTCACCGCAATGAGCCCTCGGGCGCGCTGCACGGCATCATGCGCGTGCGTGCCTTCACGCAGGACGACGGCCACATCTTCTGCACCCCGGCGCAGATCGAGGGCGAAGTCGCGGCCTTCCACGCCCAGGCCATGAAGGTCTACGAGGACTTCGGGTTCAGCGACATCGCCATGAAGATCGCCCTGCGTCCCGACAAGCGCATCGGTGCCGACGAGGTCTGGGACAAGGCCGAGCACGCCCTGCGGGCGGCCCTGCAGGCGGCTGGCGTCGAGTGGGAGGAACTGCCGGGTGAGGGCGCCTTCTACGGTCCCAAGATCGAGTACCACATGAAGGACTCCATCGGCCGCGCCTGGCAGGTGGGCACGATGCAGGTCGATTTCATGATGCCCGAGCGTCTCGGCGCCGAGTACGTGGACGAGAACAGCCAGCGCCAGCACCCGGTCATGCTGCACCGGGCCATCGTCGGCTCGATGGAGCGATTCATCGGCATCCTGATCGAGCACCACGCGGGCTTGCTTCCGACCTGGCTCGCCCCCATTCAGGCAGTTGCGTTCAGCATTACGGACGCTCAGGCCGATTACGTGCAGGACGTGGTCCAAGCCCTTGTCGGACAAGGGTTCAGGGTAAACTCCGATTTGCGCAACGAAAAAGTCGGATATAAAATCCGCGAGCACACGTTGCAGAAGGTGCCTTATCTGATCGTGGTCGGTGATCGCGAGAAAGAAACGGGTACCATCTCCGTACGTACCCGCGGCGGCGAGGACCTCGGCAGCATGACCGTGGCCCAGTTCGTCGAACGTTTGGAAGCCGAGACCCGCCGCTGAGCGGGGGTCCGGTATTTGGATCATTCTTCTGGAGGATAGCGGTATCGCTACGACCGATAACAAGGGCAATCGCAAGAACAGAGACATCCGTGTCCCGCAGGTCCGCGTGCTTGGCGCGGAAGGCGAGCAGCTCGGAATCATGCGGACTGATGACGCCATCAAGGCCGCTGAAGAGCTGGGCATGGATCTCGTCGAAATCCAACCGAACGGCGATCCGCCGGTCTGCAAGATCATGGATTACGGCAAGTTCAAGTTCGAAGCCCAGAAGAAGGCCTCGGCTGCCAAGAAGAAGCAGAAGCAGGTAGAGATCAAGGAAGTGAAGTTCCGTCCCGTCACCGACGAGGGCGACTACCAGATCAAGCTGCGCAAGATGCGCGAATTCCTGGAAGAAGGCGACAAGGTCAAGGTCACGATCCGCTTCCGCGGTCGTGAAATGTCCCATCAGGACCTCGGTCAGAATCTGGCCCGCCGGGTCCAGACGGACATCGGCGAAGACGGTGTGGTGGAGTCCTTCCCCCGCCTCGAAGGCCGCCAGATGGTCATGATGATCGGACCGAAGAAAAAGATCTGATCGAACGAGAAGGGCGCTCCGGCGCCCTTTTTCGTTTGAATTCATGTATGATCGCCGGCTCGGCCCGTATGGATGGGCCGAATCACCGTACCCGGCAGGAAGGAAAGTGCTTGTCCCGCAAGGGCTTGCCGCCGGATCAGTCAGTCACCGAATACGGAGCATTCCGATGCCCAAGATCAAGACCAACCGGGCGGCAGCGAAGCGTTTTCGCAAGACCGCATCCGGCAAGTTCAAAGCCGGTCACGCCTTCAAGTCGCATATCCTGACGAAGAAGTCGACCAAGCGTAAGCGCGGCCTGCGCGCTCCCAACCACGTCAAAGCGTGCGACACCAAGGGTGTAGCTCGCATGTTGCCGTATCTCTAAGGGAGGGTTGAACCATGGCTCGTGTTAAGCGTGGCGTTACCGCCCGTCGTCGTCACAAGAAAATCCTCGGCCGTGCAAAGGGTTATTACAACGCCCGTCGCAAGGTCTTCCGCGTAGCCAACCAGGCCGTCATCAAGGCTGGTCAGTACGCCTACATCGGCCGCAAGCAGCGTAAGCGTCAGTTCCGCGCGCTGTGGATCGTGCGTATCAACGCCGCCGCCCGTCAGTTCGGTCTGTCCTACAGCCGCCTGATCAACGGCCTGGCCAAGGCCGAGATCGCCGTCGACCGTAAGGTCCTCGCCGACCTCGCCGTGCACGACATCAAGGCGTTTGGCGCGATCGCAGAGAAGGCCAAGGCCAGTCTGGCTGCGTAATCCGCTTTAAACGCGCGGTAGTCTTATCGCGCGAAGATGGATGACGTGGGGAGAAGGCCTTGCCTTCTCCCCACACTTTTTTGTGTGCCTCGAAAAAGTCAGGAAAACCGATGGAATCGATCGAGCATATCGACGCCTCCCTGCGCGACATCGAGTCGGCGGCCTCCCTCGAGGCGCTGGATGCCGTGCGTGTCGCCCTGCTGGGAAAGAACGGTGCGGTGACCGCCGCGCTGAAAGCCCTGGGTCAGTTGTCGGGTGACGAGCGCAAGGCGCGTGGCGCCGAAGTCAACCGGGTCAAGGAGCGTCTCACGGACGCCATTGCCGCGCGCAAGCAGGCTCTGGAACAGGCCGAACTGGATCGCCGCCTCGCTTCCGAGCGAATCGACGTCAGCCTCCCGGGGCGCGACGGCGAGTACGGTGGCATCCACCCGATCACCCGCGCGCTCGAGCGCATCGCCGATATCTTCGGTCGTCTCGGTTACCAGCGTGCCGACGGTCCCGAGATCGAGGACGACTGGCATAACTTCGAGGCGCTGAACTTCCCGCCGCACCATCCCGCGCGCGCGATGCACGACACCTTCTATTTCGGTGACGGTCGCCTGCTGCGTACGCATACCTCGCCGGTGCAGATCCGTTCGATGCAGGGGCGCCAGCCGCCGATCCGCATCATCGCCCCGGGCAAGGTCTATCGCAGCGATTCCGACCAGACCCATTCGCCGATGTTCCACCAGATCGAAGGTCTGCTGGTCGACGAGACCTCCAGCTTCGCCGACCTGAAGGGCACCCTGGCCGAATTCATCCGCGCGTTCTTCGAGCGCGATTTCGAGATGCGCTTCCGTCCGAGCTACTTCCCCTTCACCGAGCCCTCGGCCGAAGTGGACATCCGCTGGGACGCTGAAGACGGCTCCACGCGCTGGCTCGAAGTGCTGGGCTGCGGCATGGTCCACCCGACCGTGCTGAAGAACTGCGGCATCGATCCGGAGCGCTACACGGGTTTCGCCTTCGGTCTCGGCGTCGAGCGTTTCGCGATGCTGCGTTACGGCGTGGGCGATCTGCGCGCGTTCTTCGAGAACGACCTGCGCTTCCTCCGTCAGTTCGCCTGATAGCCCTCCGGATTAGAGAGTCGCTCCCATGAAATTCTCCGAAAACTGGCTGCGTGAGCTGGTCGACATCGACGCGGATCGCGCGGCGCTGGTTCACGCACTCACCATGTCCGGCCTGGAAGTCGAGGAAGTCACCGAGTTGGGTGATGGTCTCGACGGCGTGGTCGTCGCCAGGATCGTCGAAGCCACCAAACATCCCGAAGCCGATCGCCTGCAGGTATGCAAGGTCGACGCCGGCACGGGTGAGCTGGTGCAGATCGTCTGCGGCGCGCCGAACGCGCGCGCGGGTATCCGCGTACCGCTGGCCACTGTCGGCAGCACGCTGCCCGGCGACGTGCACATCAAGGCGGCCACGCTGCGCGGCGTCGAGTCGTTCGGCATGCTCTGCTCGGCGAAAGAGCTTCGCCTCGATGCGGATGCCTCCGGTCTGCTCGAACTGCCGGCCGATGCGCCGGTCGGCAAGCCGCTGGCGGAATACCTCGGTCTGCCCGACGCCAGCATCGAACTCAAGATCACGCCGAACCGTCCGGACGTACTCGGCCTCAACGGTCTGGCGCACGATGTGGCGGCGCTTTTCGGCAGCCGCGTCAAAGCGATCGGTGTGGGCGACGTCGCCGTCACCGCGAGCGCCACGCGTCCGGTCCGTCTCGAAGCCGGTGCCGACGCGCCGCGCTACCTCGGTCGCATCATCGAAGGTATCGACGCGAGCACGGCGTCGCCGTTGTGGATGGCGGAGCGTCTGCGCCGCGCGGGTATCCGGCCGATCAGCGCGGTGGTCGACGTCACTCAGTACGTGATGCTCGAGCTCGGTCATCCGATGCATGCGTTCGACAACGACAAGCTGACGGGCTCGATCGTCGTCCGTCATGCGGGGCAGGGCGAGACTCTGAAGCTGCTGGATGGCAGCGACGCGAAGCTCGACCCGTCGTTCGTCGTCATCGCCGACGAGGCGGCGCCGCTTGCCGTCGCCGGTGTCATGGGCGGTTTCGACTCGCGCGTCACCGATGCCACGCGCAATATTTTTCTCGAGGCTGCGCACTTCGCGCCGTCGGCCATCATGGGTCGCGCACGCAAGCTCGGCCTCCATACGGATGCCTCGCATCGCTACGAACGCGGTGTCGACCCGGCCCTGCCGAAGCGTGCGATGGAACGCGCCACCGAACTGCTGCTGCAGATTGCCGGCGGCCAGGCCGGTCCGGTGACGGTCGCCGAGCGACTCGAAGACCTGCGCGAGCACGCGCCTATCGTTCTCCGTCATGCGCGTCTGCGTCGCATCCTCGGTATCGATGTCGCCGCCGCCGAAGTGACCCGCATCTTCACCGCGCTGGGCATGGGCGTCGAGGAAATCGCGGACGGCTGGAAAGTCACGCCACCGAGCAGCCGCTTCGACATCGAGCGCGAGGAGGACCTGATCGAAGAGGTCGCCCGTATTCATGGCTACGAGCGCATCCCGACCCATATCCCCGCCGGTCAGATCGCCCTGCGGTCCGAGCCGGAAGCGCGCCTGAGCGAGATGGCGCTGCGCGACCAGCTGGCCGCGCGTGGCTATTTCGAGGCGGTCACGCTCTCGTTCCTCAGCGCCGACCTCCTGAAGATCTGGGGCGTGGATCACGCCTGGGTACCGCTCGCCAATCCGCTGTCGGCCGACCTCGCCGTCATGCGTACCTCGCTGTTGCCGGGTCTGGTCGAAGCGCTGCGTCACAATCGTGCCCGCCAGCAGGAGCGCGTTCGTCTGTTCGAAGTGGCGCGCAGCTTCCACGCGACGGGCGGTGCCCCGGACGAGATCGGCCGGGTGGCCGTCGTCGCTTCAGGCAATGCACGGGCGGAGCAGTGGGGCGAAGCGTCCCGCACGGTCGACTTCTTCGACCTCAAGGGTGACCTCGACGCGCTGATCGCTCACACGGGTGAGCCGGCCCGCTGGTCGGTCGACACTGACGATCTGCCGTCCTGGCTGCATCCCGGGCGTGGCGCACGCGTACTTCGCGACGGACTGCCGGCCGGTTACTTAGGTGCCCTGCACCCGGCACTCGCGAAGGCCCTGGATCTCGGTCCGGATGTTCATGTGATGGAGCTGGCCCTCGAGCCGGTACTGGCCCGACGCCTGCCCAGCGCGGCGCGCGTGGCCCGGTTCCCCGCCGTGCGTCGTGATATCGCGGTCGAACTGCCTGACGACGTCTCCTGGTCGGCCGTCGAGGCAGCCGTTCGTGGCGCCCTCGGCGAGGTCCTGCGTGAGATCCGCCTGTTCGACCGATACGCCGGGAAAGGGATCGACGAAGGGCGAAAGAGTCTCGCTATGGGCTTGATTTTACAGGACGCTTCACGCACCCTTACCGACGAAGATGCCGACGCTCGTGTGGCAGAAGCGGTGGGGGCATTGGAGAAGACATGCAAGGCAAGATTGCGAGGATAAGATGGCGCTGACCAAGGCGGAAATGGCCGAGCGGCTTTTCCTCGACGTAGGTCTCAACAAGCGTGAGGCCAAAGAGTTCGTTGACGCGTACTTCGAAGTCGTTCGTGAAGCTCTCGAGCGGGGCGAGCAGGTCAAGTTGTCGGGCTTCGGCAATTTCGATCTGCGTCAGAAAAATCAGCGGCCGGGTCGCAATCCCAAGACCGGCGAAGAAATTCCCATCTCTGCCCGGCGGGTCGTCACCTTCCGTCCTGGCCAGAAACTCAAGGTAAGAGTCGAGGGCTATGCTGGATCCAGGGAATAACACCGAACTTCCGGCGATCCCGGCGAAGCGCTACTTCACCATCGGTGAAGTAAGCGAGCTTTGCGGCGTCAAGCCGCATGTCCTTCGCTACTGGGAGCAGGAATTTCCGGCCCTGAAGCCCGTCAAGCGTCGCGGCAACCGCCGCTACTACCAGCGTCACGACGTGCTGATGATCCGCCAGATCCGCTCGCTGCTGTACGACGAAGGTTTCACCATTACCGGTGCGCGCGCCCGCCTCGAGGGCCCCCAGGCCCGTATGGAAGCGAGCATGTCGCACCAGATCGTCCGCCAGGTCCGCCTGGAGCTCGAAGAAGTCCTGACCCTGCTTCGTCGCTGACCCGCTTCCGCAGATCGCGGCGTTGCTGTTACAATCGTTTGCTCGTCGGGGTGTAGCGCAGCCTGGTAGCGCACTACGCTGGGGGTGTAGTGGTCGCGAGTTCGAATCTCGCCACCCCGACCATTATTCGAAAAGGCGTCCCTCACGGGGGCGCCTTTTTTCGTTGTGGCCGTACCAGCCACTGGCGCAGCCGTGAACTCCCGGACCACCGATACCTTTTTCGACTTCCGCTGGAACTCCGTCGTGACCTCCAGACGCGAATGCTCCGTCGCGACGTCGCAGCGCTGCTGGCAACGTGGGCGCGCTGATCTTCAATTCCTTGCGTACGCTGCTAATGTGACCTTCTGAAAAACAGAGGCCCGCGGATGAATTTTCCACGCCGTCCGTCGAACGACGGGCTCGATCACCGGCTGCACTCACTCGAACAGAACAACGTACGTCTGCCTTCGACGGCGCATCTGAGGGCGCTGGAAGCCGCCGCACGATTAGGCTCTTTCGAACGCGCGAGTTACGAGCTGGCAGTCACGCCCAGCGCCGTCGCCAAACGCGTCGCCGGACTCGAGTCCCTACTCGGTGTAAAGATGCTTTCGCGTACAGGCCGCGGCGTCGAGCCCACCGCTATCGGCCGCGAATACCTCGAGCAGGTCAACGTCGCGCTCGGTCTGCTGACGCGCTCCGCGTATCACCGCCGCGATTCATCATCACGTCGACGGCTGCGTGTCGCCACGCCACCGACGTTCGGGCGCGACCTTCTCGTCCCGCACCTGCATGCTTTCACTCAGCGGTATCCGGACATCGAGCTCGAGCTGATGCCGTCCATCCCGTATCTCGACATCACGGCGCCGGGTTGGGATGTGGAAGTGCGCTTCGGTGACGGACGCTTCGAGGGCGTGGACAGTGAGCGCCTCACCAGCGAGACGGTTTTCCCCGTGGCGAGTCCGGCTTACCTCGCGCAGATTCGTTTCGACTCGCCGGCCGACATGATCCGTCGCGCGATCCTGCTGCGCTGTCCGCTCGAGCCTTGGGGGCCATGGATGCGTGCCGCCCGCACCGAGACGGGGCAGGGCGATACCGCCGAACCGACGGACGGCCATCGGCTGATGGACCTCGGCATGTTGATGGAGGCGGCGCTGAATGGTCATGGGGTGGCGCTCGTGCGGCGGAGTCTTGCGCGGCGTCATCTGCAGAACGGCAAGCTGATCAAGCTGTTCGCGATCGAAGCGGAACCGGCGTATGCCTATCACCTGTGCTGGCACCGCGTGGCGGAGCCCGACGAGGCGCGAGGTGCGTTTATCGCGTGGTTGCGGGAGGTCTGTGTGGAGGCGCAGAGGCCTTAACCGCGATGACCCAAATGTAGGAGCGCGCCCCGCGCGCGATGCTTTTCCGTGTGGAAAGGCATCGCGCGCAGGGCGCGCTCCTACCGATCAAGGGGAATCGCGCGTGGGGCGCGATCCCCGGGATTTATTACGGCTGTTGCGCGGCGCGCGGTTCCCTGGTCGGCGAGTCCTTCAGGTCGTGGGCCCGCTTGATCAGGTACTGATGCACTTCTTCCACCTGCTGCATGGTGAGGCCGTCGGCGAACGAGGGCATGCCGTCCATGACGCGGGCGCCGTAGACGATGGCGGCGAAGCGCGCGTGGTTTTCCTTCGACAGGAGGCGCAGGTCGGGCAGCACGCCGCCGGAGACCGCGTTGATGCCGTGGCACTGCGAGCAGTTGGCACCGAACGCCTTCTGGCCTTCGGCGATCTGTTCCGGTGTGCCCGTGAGAGGCGGCGGATCGAGCTTGTGGTCGGCGTACTTGTACTTGAAGTCCGGCAGCTTGGCGGTGCCGCCTAGCTTGTAGGTTAGGACCTGTGCGTTAGGCAGCACACCGGCGTTGAGCGAGATGCCGCCTTCGAAGGTGGAGAACGCGCCGCCCCAGCCGACCATGAAGGTCACGTACTGCTCGCCGTCCACCGTATAGGTGATCGGTGCGGCCATGACGCCCGTGTTGGCCGGCTGCTCCCAGAGTTTTTTACCCTTGTCGGCGGAGTACGCCACGACGCGACCGTCGGCGGTGCCTTCGAAGACGAGGTTGCCCGCGGTGGACAGCACGCCACCGTTGAAGATCGTCTTGTACGGGACTTCCCAGACCATCTTCTGCGTCTTCGGGTCCCAGGCGGTGAGCTTGCCGCTCCAGGTATTGGCCAGTTCGCGCAGCTCCTTCTCCGCCTCGGGCACCATGCCGGCATCCGCACCGAGCTGATAGGCGCTCTTGAACTTGCGACGCGGCGGTTCCTTAGCCAGATCCTGGTAGTACGCCGACATGATGTGCGTCGGGATGTAGACCAGACCCGTATCCGGGCTGTACGACATCGGCTGCCAGTCGTGCGCGCCCCAGAACGCGGGCTGTACCAGGTGCGGCTTGTGTTCCGGATCCTTCCAGTATTCGGCGCTTTGATTGACCTTCGGACGACCGGTCTTCATGTCGACACCACTGGACCAGCTGAGCGGGATGATGTTCTTCGCCGACAGCAGCTTGCCGTTGGTGCGATCGATGACGTAGAAGTAGCCGTTCTTCGGCGACTGCATGGCCACCTTGCGCACTTTGCCGTCGATCTTTATGTCGGCAAGGATGATGTGCGCGGTCGCCGTGAAGTCCCAGGCGTCGCCCGGGGTGGTCTGGTAGTGCCAGGCGTACTCGCCGGTGTCCACATGGATCGCCACGATGGACGACAGGAACAGGTTGTCGCCCTTGCCTTCGCTGCGGAACTTCGGATTCCACGACGACGCGTTGCCCACGCCGATGTAGAGCAGCTTCAGTTCGGGGTCGTACGACATCGAATCCCATACGGTACCGCCGCCACCCTGCGTGACGAACGCACGACCGGTCCACGTCGGACGGGCGATTTCCATCGCCTTGTTCTCGGCCGGCTTGTCCGGATCGCCCGGTACCGTCCAGAAGCGCCAGTCCTGCTTGCCGGTCTCGGCGTCGTACGCGGTGATGTAGCCGCGCGTCCCGTACTCGGCGCCACCGTTGCCGATGATCACCTTGCCTTCGACGATGCGTGGCGCGCCGGTGATCGAGATGCTTCGCGTGGTGTCGTAGCGCGTATCGACCGACCAGACCTTCGTGCCGGTCTTCGCGTCGATCGCCTCGAGGCGGCCGTCGAGCACGCCCACGTAGACCTTGCCATTCCACACGGCCACACCGCGGTTCACCGCGTCGCAGCAGGCTTCGCCTGCGCGTGCACGGTCCGACTTCGGGTCGTACTTCCATTTCAGCTGGCCGGTCTTCGCGTCCAGCGCGTAAACGATGGAGAAGGGGCCCGTGGTGTACATCACACCGTCGACGACGATGGGTGTCGCCTCGACGCCGCGATCGATGTCGATCTTGTACGTCCATGCCAGGCCGAGCTTGTCGACGTTCTTGTCGGTGATCTGCTTCAACGGGCTGTAGCGCTGCTCGTCGTACGTGCGTCCGGTGGTCATCCAGTTGCCGGGTTCCTTGTCGGCATTGACGATGCGCGCGCCGTCGACGGCGGCCGGTTCCCTGGCGGCATCCTGGGCAAAAGTGGTGGACCCGCCGACGAGGGCGAGGGCGAGTGCCGTCGTCATCGTCAGGAACCGGGCTGGCTTTCCGCTTGCTGGTTTCATGGTGTCTCCCCTCGTGTGTCGCGCCATCAGTCGTGCTGGATGTAGACGACGTGCGTTTCGGTGTATTCGTAAAGGCCGTGCTTGCCGTCGGCGCCGCCGATGCCCGACTTGCGACGACCGGCGTGGAAGCCCTGCATGGCTTCGAAGTTTTCGCGGTTGACGTACGTTTCGCCGAATTCGAGATCGCGCACACCACGGAAGGCGCTGTTGAGATCGCGCGTATACAGCGACGAGGTAAGGCCGTAGTCGGAGTCGTTGGAGTAGGCGACCGCCTGTTCCAGACCGTCGACCAGCACGATCGGCAGGACCGGACCGAAGGTCTCCTTACGGATGATTTCCTGATCGTTGTCTTTCGCAATCAGCACGGTCGGTTCGTAATGGAAGCCCTGGCCGAGGTCGGCGACCTTGCCGCCCGTGATCACTTCGTTGCCCGCGGCGACGGCTCGCTCGACCGCACCGCGTACCTTGTCCAGGCCTGCCTTGTTGATCAGCGGGCCCATGCCGACGGATGCATCCGCGCCGGGATCGCCATAGGTCGTGGCGACCATGTTCCGGCGAAGCTTCTCGACGAATTCGTCGGCGACCTTGCGGTCGACGTAGACGCGCTCGGCGCAGTTGCACACCTGTCCGGTGTTGATCACTCGCGAATCGGTGATGGCCTTCGCGGCGAGGTCGAGGTCGGCATCGGCCAGCACGATCGCCGGCGCCTTGCCGCCCAGTTCCAGGTTCACGCGGGTGAGGTGCTTGCCCGCCGTCTGCATGATGCGGCTGCCGGTCTCGACGCTGCCGGTGAAGCTGATCAGGCCGACGCCCGGGTTGTCGGTCAGTGCCGCACCGGCCTTGGCGCCGGTGCCGCCGATGAGGTTGAACACGCCCTCGGGCAGGTCGGTCTCCGCGACCAGCTTCGCGAACTCGAACGCATTGAGCGGCGTTTCTTCGCTGGGCTTGATCACCACGGTATTGCCGGTGACCAGTGCGGGAGCCATCTTGCGGGCGATCAGGAAGAACGGGAAGTTCCATGGCAGGATGCCGGCGACGACGCCGATCGGCTTGCGCAGCAGAAAAATGCTTTCGCCCGGGCGGTCGCTGGTGAGCACCTCGCCTTCGAGACGGCGCGCCCATTCGGCCATGTAATCGATGTAGTCGGCGGTGAAGTCGACCTCTACCGCGGCGAGACCCTGCGTCTTGCCTTGTTCGGCGACGATCAGCGCGGCCAGGCGCTCGCGATGCTGGCGCACCTTGGCCGAGATCGCGCGCAGTGCATTGGCGCGCTGGATGGCGGGCAGCTTCGACCACGCCGGCTGCGCCTTGCGCGCGGCGTCCACGGCGGAGGCCACGGTACCGGCGGAGGCTTCCGGCACATGGCCGAGCACGGCCTGCGTCGCCGGGTTGGTGACCTCGACGCTGCCATCGGACGAGTCGCTGACGAACCGTCCGCCGATGTAATTCTGGTAGCTGCTGCTCATGTCGTTTCCTTGGGTACGCGCGCCATGCGGCGCGGGGTGTTCAAGCGGTGGGGCGAAGCGGGAGCCAGGGCTCACCGCGTTCGTCGAGAAGAATGGAACGATCGAGGGCGCGCACCGAGGTGTTGCCGGTCAGCGCCATGCTGACATCCAGCTCGCGCCGCAGAATCTCGATCACCCTGGTCACGCCTTCCTGGCCCATGGCACCGAGGCCGTAGAGAAAGGCCTTGCCGATGAGGCCGACGCGCGCGCCGAGGGCCAGCGATTTCAGAAGCGCCTGGCCGGTCTGGATGCCGCCGTCGAAAAGGACCTCGATGTCGTTGCCGACGGCGTCGACGACACGGGGCAGGGCGTAAGCGGAAGCGACGGCGCCATCGAGCTGCCGCCCGCCATGGTTGGAGACGACGATCGCGTCGACGCCCGCCTTGACCGCTGCGCGTGCGTCATCGGGCTCCATGATCCCTTTGAGGATCAGCTTGCCCGGCCACAGGTCGCGGATCCAGCCGATGTCGTCCCAGGTCAGTCGCGGATCGAACTGGTTGCCGATCCACTGCGCGAGGGTAGTGAGGCCATCCGCCCCGTCGATCTGCCCGGCCAGATTGCCGAACGAGCGACTCGGCG
Organism: Luteibacter sp. 1214; assembly: GCF_031455395.1. Lineage (NCBI taxonomy): Bacteria > Pseudomonadati > Pseudomonadota > Gammaproteobacteria > Lysobacterales > Rhodanobacteraceae > Luteibacter > Luteibacter sp. 1214. The sequence continues at coordinate 114,922 of NZ_JAVDSQ010000008.1, read as the reverse complement.
CGGACAGGACGCCGCTCACCCAGCGTGGCTTGCCGAGGATGTCGACGAGGTTGCGCATCGTCAGCTTCGGCGGCACCGTCATGCCGTTCTTGATCTCGCGATGGCGCTGACCCTGGATCTGCAGGTCGGCGGTCACCATCAGCGCGGAGCAGCCCGCCTCGCGGGCACGGGTGATCAGCGATCTGGTAAAGCCCCGGTCGCGCATCACGTAGATCTGAAACCAGAACGGGTCCTTCACCGCCGCGGCGACCTGTTCGACCGAGCAGATCGACATGGTGCTCAGGCAGAAGGGAATGCCCGCGGCCGCCGCCGCGCGGGCGGCGAGGATCTCACCCGAGCCGTGCGTCAGGCCGGTGAGGCCGGTCGGCGCGATCGCCAGCGGCACGGACAGCGGCTGGCCGATCACTTCGGTGGTCAGATCACGGCGATCGACATCGATCATGACGCGCTGGCGCAGGTGGATGCGGTCGAAGATGGCGCGGTTGTCGCGCAGCGTCACTTCTTCATAAGAGCCGCGGTCGTCGTAGTCGAAAAACGCGCGAGGCACACGTTTGCGGGCGAGATCCCGAAGGTCGGCGACGCAGGTGATCGGAGTGGGCATGCTGGACCATCGAAACGAAAAACCTGCCGGATGCTAGGCAGGCGGTCGCCGCGCCTGAACGAAATAATTTCCTGTCAGGCAAGCGCTCGTGGCGGGTCTTTATGCTGCGATGCGGAAGGAATTGCATGAGAGCCTCCGCAGTGAGGCATATGCGCTAGATTGCGCCGCAGCACAGATGCGCCGCGCGTACCGCGTTTTATTTCGCGAGCGGTTCACCCCCCCGGATGGGCGGCAGGGCGTTGAACATGAGGTCACTCTGGTAGCCCTCGCGATTCCCTTCTATCCTTCTTCCACGAGCGCAGATCACGGTGCTCAGGGGGAAATACCGGACATCCGCCTGCCTGCGCTGACGCGTGGGCGTTTATCGTCCGTATCCAATGGAAAGGAGACATGGCTCGTGGCAAGAAAGGACAACACTTCCAACTGGTACTGGCCCACGTTTGGTAACCGCGCCGACGCGCAGCAGGCTATGAAAGGGGCCGCCATCGCCTCATGGTTCGTGGCCTTCGTTAACCTGGCCTTAGGTTTGTTCCTCCTGTTTTCCGGGCCGGGTGCGCATGCGCTGGGCTTGACCGGTGCCGCAGTGATTGATGGCGCCGTCTTTGCCCTCGTGGGCTGGCGCATCTGGCGTTATTCGATGATTGCCGCCTTTGCAGGTCTGGGTCTGTTCACACTGGAGAAGGTGTATCAGTTCGCGACCCAGCCCAAAGCCGTCGCGGGTCTGATCATGGCCGTCATCATCTGGATGGCTTTCCTCAACGGCGTCCGCGGTGCGTTCGCCTTGCGCGACTTCGCGCGGAAGGCCGAGCTTCCGGCGCCTGATTCCGTGGCGTCCTGAAGCGGCTCTACCCCGGCCAGATGGCATAGATGATCTGGCTGAGGTGCCTGCGGGGCGTCAAGTGAAGGATCCACTGGCGCCCACGTCGACAGCAGGCGATCATTCCGTCCGTGGCGAGCCTGCCGCATGGGGGGAATGCATGAGTATCCAGGACATCGTTCGCGACGACGACGTCGCGGTCTACAAGACGCTGCTCGAATCGACGCGCGCCATTCCATGGAAGATCGACTGGGCGACGCTGCGTTTTGCCTATGTGGGACCGCAGATCGAGGAGCTGCTCGGCTGGGCACCCGAATCCTGGATGACCGTGCAGGACTGGGCCGATCGCATGCACCCCGAGGACCGCGCGTGGGTTTTCGACTTCTGTGTCTCGCAGTCGATGGCGGGCATCGATCACGAGGCCGATTATCGCGCGCTGCGCAAGGACGGCACCTTCGTCTGGATTCGCGATGTCGTGCATGTGGTGCGCAATGAGGACGGCACCCCGAATGCGCTGGTCGGCTTCATGTTCGACATCAGCGAGCGCAAGCGCACGGAAGAAAAGCTGCTCAACATGCAGCGCGAGCTCGAAGAGCTGTCCTTCAAGGATGGCCTGACCGGCGTGCCCAACCGTCGTCGTTTCGACACGATGATGGAGACGGAATGGCGCGACGCCAAAGACAGTCACAAGTCCATTTCGCTCGTCGTCCTCGATATCGATTTCTTCAAGCAGTACAACGATCACTACGGGCATCTGGAGGGCGACGAGTGCCTGAAGCGTGTTGCTTCAGCGCTGTCCGGCATCGTGCGTCGACCCGTCGACCTCCTGTGCCGCTTCGGTGGTGAGGAGTTCGTGCTGTTGTTGCCGGATACCGATGAGGCCGAAGCGTTGGCGCTGGGATGGCGCTGCCTCGATCTGGTCGACAAGGCATTGATCCCGCACGCGGGCATCGGTTCGGGCAAGCGCATCACCATGAGCGCGGGCGTCAACAGCATCGTGCCGAAGGAGGGCGATGAGCTGTCGGCCTTCATCAAGCGCGCCGACCAGCGGCTCTACATGGCCAAGCAGCGGGGTCGTGCCCGGGTGGTTGCGGATGACCTGACCGTCTGAGAGGCCGGCTGGCTGATCCAGCCGGCTTTTCCAGTCATGGGATTTCAGTAAAGCACGCGTGCCCGAAGCGTACCCTCGATCGCCGCCAGCTCGTTACGCAACGCCACGGCATGCTCCTCGCTGGTGGTCACGTCGATCACGACATAACCGACTTGCGGCGAGGTCTGCAGATACTGGCCGTCGATGTTGACCGCCGCTTTGGAGAACACCTCGTTGACCCGCGACAGCACACCCGGAATGTTCCGATGGATGTGCAGCAGGCGGCGGCTGGTCGGGTGGCCCGGCAGGGACACTTCGGGGAAATTCACCGCCGAGAGCGTGCTGCCGTTATCGCTGTAACGCACCAGCTTGGACGCCACCTCGATACCGATGTTCTCCTGTGCCTCGGCCGTGCTGCCGCCGACGTGCGGGGTCAGGATGACGTTGTCCATGCCGACCAGTGGCGAGACGAACGGATCGGTATTGCCTTTAGGCTCCACCGGGAACACGTCGATCGCGGCACCTGCGAGGTGCTTCGTACGCAGGGCGTCGGCCAGTGCGTCGATATCCACCACGGTGCCGCGCGAGGCGTTGATCAGCATCGAGCCGGGACGCATGCGGGCGATCTCGGCGGCGCCGATCAGGTTCTTCGTCTGCGGTGTTTCCGGCACGTGCAGCGTGATGACGTCGGCGCGCTCGAGCAGGTCGTCCAGGCTGGCCGCGGGGCGTGCATTGCCCAGCGAAAGCTTCGGCTCGACGTCGTGGAAAATCACGCGCATGCCCAGCGATTCGGCGAGCACGCCGACCTGGGTACCGATGTGGCCGTAACCGACGATGCCGAGCACCTTGTCGCGGACCTCGAAGCTGCCGGCGGCCGACTTGGACCAGCCGCCGCGGTGGCACTCGGCGTTCTTTTCCGGGATGCGGCGGACCAGCATGATCGTTTCGGCGATGACCAGCTCCGCCACGCTGCGCGTGTTGGAGTAGGGCGCGTTGAAGACCGGCACGCCCAGTCGCTCGGCGTCGACCGTATCTACCTGGTTGGTGCCGATGCAGAAGCAGCCAACGGCGATCAGGCGGCGGGCCTCCGCAAGCACGTCGGCGGAGAGATGCGTGCGCGAGCGGATACCGACGATGTGCGCATCGGCGATGCGCTCTTTTAGCTCGTCCTCGGGCAGTGACTTCTCGTGAAACTCGATCTGCGAGTAGCCGGCCTGGCGGAAGGTGTCGAGCGCGCTGCGGCTGACGCCTTCGAGGAGCAGCACCTTGATGTCTTCTTTCGGGTACGACGTGCGCTTCATGGCTGACGCTTCTGCTTCGCGGATTCAGGGCTGACCACTATGCCAGATCGTGACGCCCATGTTGCAGCGCACCCGGCGGACTGGCACCCTCGGTGGATACCCGAGCGAGACTCCCATGACCGACCCGCGCCTGGCCGAACTGGCCCGCCTCCTTCCCGAACTCAGGCTGTCGACCGATCCGGGCGACCTCGAGCACCATGGCCGCGACTGGACCCGTCGCTGGACGCCCGCGCCGCTCGCCATTGCCTACCCGGCGACCGTGGAAGAGGTGCAGGGCATCGTCCGCTGGGCGAGCGGGCAGGGCGTGGCCCTGGTGCCTTCGGGCGGCCGGACGGGCCTTTCCGGCGGTGCCGTGGCGGCCAACGGCGAGCTGGTGGTGACCCTCGACCGGATGAACCGCGTGCTCGACTTCGACCCGATCGACCGCACCCTGACCGTCCAGCCGGGCATCGCCCTGGAGGCCGTGCACAACGCGGCGAAGGAACGCGGATTGCTTTACCCGGTGGATTTCGCCGCGCGGGGCTCCTGCCAGATCGGCGGCAATATCGCGACCAACGCCGGCGGCATCCGCGTGATCCGTTACGGCAACACGCGACAATGGGTCGCGGGTCTGAAGGTCGTCACCGGGACCGGCGAGCTGCTGGATCTCAACCGGGGCCTGATCAAGAACGCGTCCGGCTACGACCTGCGCCACCTGGTGATCGGCTCGGAAGGCACGCTCGGCATCGTCGTCGAAGCCACCCTGAGCCTCACGTCACCGCCGCCGCCGTCGCAGGTGATGCTGCTCGCGGTTCCGGCGATGGACGCACTGATGAAGGTCTTCGCCGAGGCGCGCCACCGTCTCCCACTCGGCGCGTTCGAATTCTTTACCGATCGTGCATTGCTGCACGTGACGGCGCACGGTACGCAGCGCCCGTTCGACGAGGACTACCCGTTCTACGTCGTCACCGAATTCGATACCCCGGACGAGGCCGCCGAAGCCGCGGCACTGGCGTTCTTCGAGTTTTGTCTGGGCGAAGGCTGGGTGGTCGATGGCGCGATCAGCTCCAGCGATGCGCAGGCGGCGTCGTTGTGGCGTCTGCGCGAAGGGATTACCGAGTCGCTGGCGCCGCATAAGCCGTATAAAAACGACGTCTCGGTGCGGATTTCCGCGGTCCCGGCGTTCATGGCGGAGATGCAGGCGTTGCTGTCCGCTGAATACCCCCACTTCGATGTCGTCTGGTTCGGCCACATCGGTGACGGCAATCTGCATATCAACGTGCTGAAGCCGGCCGATCTCGACAATGCGGCCTTTGTCGAACAGTGCGAGCACGTCACCTCGCTGCTGGTCGACACGCTGCAGCGCCACGGGGGCAGTATTTCCGCTGAGCACGGTATCGGCCTGGTCAAGAAGCCCTGGCTGGGTAGTGTCCGCAGCGAAGCCGAGATCGCCCTGATGCGCGGGATCAAGTCGGTGTGGGACCCGAACGGCATCATGAATCCCGGGAAGCTGCTCTAAGGCGCTCCGAGCCAAGCGTCAGGCGACGCGCCGCAACAGCGGTATTTTCCTTGCCAGGTGAATCACGAGAGCCGTCGAAACGAAGACCGCGAGCCAGACGATCGGGATGCGGGCCCACCGCGTGGTCAGATCGTTGTCGACGCGCAAGTGTTCCACATAGAGCCACAGGATCATGGGATGCAGCCCATAGATGCCGAGCGAACCGTCGGCGATCCACCGGATCGGCGTCATCAGCGGTGTCGGTACCCGGGTGATGGTCGTCAGCCATACGAAAGCGGACACGGACGACATCGCGACCAGAGGCGTCTGGTACGCGAAGAAGAACTCGTTCGGCTCGCCCCGGTATCCCGAATACAGGCACGTCGCCATGACGATACCCCCCACCGATGCCACGAAGACCAGCAGACATCGCCATCGGTCGGCCGGCGAGACGACCGAAGCGTAGCGAGTGAGATAGGCTCCCAGCACGAAGTAGCCGACGAATCCTGAGAACAGCTGCACGCCCAGGAAAGATGGCGGATCCCAGTCTTCCGACACCAGCAGGCGCACCTGGTTGAGCACGCAGGACACCAGGAACCACAGCATCAGGAAGACCCTTGTCTCCGCTGGCGTCGACGCTCGCAGCATCCTGCTCAGGAAGGGTGCGGAAAGATAGAGGCCCAAAGCCACGTAGAAGTACCAAAGGTGTCGGTACGGCTCCATGAGGTAATGAGTGACCTGAGCGGTCCATGAAACGGAGCGGTCACCGAAGACGACGACATACACGACGGTCCAGAACACCAGGGGTGGCACGACGCGCGACGCGCGGCGGCGATAGAACGTCGGGATCGGCTCGTCCTTCCACAGCAGCAATGCCCCGGACAACATGAAGAAGATCGGAACCGCAGCCCTGGCGACGGCGTCGTATGTCACGGACGGCAGCCACATCGGCCCGAACGCATAGAAATAGGTGGCGGCGGTGTGGACCAGCACCACCATGGCGCAGGCGACCGCTCGTGTGACGTCCATGGCGGGCGAGCGACCCGCTTGCGGTGTCATCCGACCGGTCTCGACGTCGAAGGACTCGACCGATGAGCGCGGGAGTCAGCGTGTAAAGCGGCACCGAGTCGATGCACATGCAGTGCCCCCAGGAGCACGCCAAGCGTGATCGCCAGCGACAGGATCAGGGTCGCGGCTTCGAAACCCAGCGCGTCCATGAGACCGCCGGTCAGCAAGGCAGCGATGGGCGTGCCACACAACGTGGCCGCCGCAAAACGTGTCATCTCCTGGCCCACATCGCGTGACGGAACATGGCGTTGCAGCCACGACTGCGACTGGACGCCATGGCGGGCGGCGGCGACGGCAAGCAGGAAGAACGCCAGCAGCGTCATCGCCGGACCGCTTGCCTGATGAAGAACCAGGTAGGCGGAAGATGCGACGGCCCAGCAGGCCAGCATCCGGCGCACGGTACCTCGGAAGGAAAGCGCGACGCGCAGGGCGACCGCGCTGGCCACGCCGACACCGATGCACTGCACGACATAGATCAGCAGATAACTACCGCCTCGATATCTGGCCAGGATCAAGGGCAGCAGGACCTGCACCGGACCGAACACGAGCACCGAGCTGGCGAAGACATAGGCATGGAACACGCGTGGGATAGCTGCGGCCCCGGTCGTGTCCGACGGTGTGACCTGTGGGCTCGATGGCCCGCCGGGCGATCGGCGGATCGGGGCATGGCGGCTCAGCGCAGCCAGCAATGGCAGGGAGCAGAGGACGCAGATCGCGTCGATGCCGAATGCCACGGCCAATCCCACATCTCCCCGGGTGCCGAAGACCAGCCATCCGGCAACCAGCGGCAGTACCACGGTCGCCGCCGCCGAGACCAGCGCGAAGATCGCGTTGCCGATCGACAGCCAGCCTTTGCGGACATACAAAGTGAACACGGCGCGCCCGGCGGGAAATGCCACGGCCCAGACGACGCCACCGAGTGCGGTCGACACGTATACGACGACGATCGACATGCCACCCAGCCAGACCAGCGACGCGATCGCCGCATTGGCGACGACGAAGAACCACCGACACAGGCGCAGCGTTCGCAACGGGTCGACGCGATCGAGCAGACGCGGGAAAGCCAGCAACAGACAAAGGCCCGGCGCAGCCTCGATCGCCATCGTGATGCCGAGGTCCCATGCTTTTCCGGTCAGCCGCATGACCAGAAACGGCAAGGCGACCAGCGTGAAGCTGGCTCCGAGCGTGGTCGTCAGATTGTCCAGAAGCAGCAGCTTGAAACGTGGCTCCCTGCGGCCAATGCGCCACACCCGCCGCAACCGGTCCATCGCTCCGATCATGCTCACGATCCGCTGGATCGATCCGCGTGCCGCATGAAGAACACATCGCCGTCGCTGTCCAGTCGCAGGCCGAACGCGGTGGCGATCGTTCGCAGTTTACGCTCGTCGAGCAGCCAGGCGGGCTCGACATCATCCACGCCGACATCGAGCACCCATCGCATACCGAGCCAATGCGTGAGGATGACGCCATCCTCCGCCAGTGCTTCGGCGATCGCAGCGAAGTAACGCTCGAAGTGCTTCTGGCAGCAGGCAAAGCTGCTCAGGTTGTTGTCGACGATGTAATCGAACGACCTTGCATCGAAAGCGTTGGCGAAGGCTTCGCCATGCTTGTTCATGAGCAGCGGCGTATAGCCGGGCAGGTCGAGCATCTGTGCATGTCGCAATTCATCGACGGACACCGTGACCGCGACAAGGGCGCCGACTTTGTCCGCCAGCAGACTGGCGAGAGACGAATTGCCCGCCCCGACATGCAGGATGCGTTTGCCCGCCAGCGGAGCGTGCGTCAGCCAGCGATTGATGGCGATCTGGTCGTCGGTAGGCGGGCAGGACGAATAATCGATCAGTGGCCATGAAATGGCATCCGCGGCCGCGTTGTGGCGTTCGACCGTTGGCTCGATGCCGCAGTCGCCGAGAATGACACCGATGTCAAAGCTTCCTGCGGACGACGGCGTGCAAGGCACGTTTTCGGAAAGAAGCTTTGGAGAAGAGTGTGCCATGTCGCCGGACTCCGCGAGGACGGATGATCAATGCAGGTGCAGCTTTCGCCGCCGTAAAAGGTGCCTGAATAAAAGACACTCGTCGGGGGATGGAAACTGTGCGGCTCCTCACAGATTGCCGCAGACCGGAACGACATGCTCGACGCCGACCTCATGACATCGTTGTCAACATGATCAGTCTATCGGTGCTTCTGGGCTTTATCGGCTTTTCGACTTTGCTTCTGGCGCTGTGTCTCTTGTTCCTGCTTGTCTGGTCGGTGGTGAAGGCGTTTCGTCCCGTGCAGGTCGCCACCCCGGGGGCGGCGACCTATCCGTTCGTCTCCATTCTCGTGCCGTTCTTCAACGAACCCGAGGACTCGTTTCTGCGTACGCTCGACGCGATCGAGGCGACCGACTATCGCGGAAAGATGGAAGTCATCCTCATCGACGACGGTTCGAGCAATGCGACACCCGGCTGTCTTGCCGAATGGTTGCGACATCCCCGACGGAAGCACTACGTGCTGTGTTCGCTCGCGCGAAACAGTGGTGCCAAGGGGCGAGCGCTCGATGCGGCACTCCCCTTGATTTCGGCCGAGTCCGATGTCGTGACGGTGATCGACAGCGACACTGTCATTCTGCCGGGAGCCCTGCGGCTGGCGGTGGAGGCGCTATACGCGTCGCCCACGCACGCGGCGGCCTGTGGCCTCATCGTGCCAGCCGGTCGCCACGATTCCTGGCTGCACAGCTTCCAGTTTTACGAGCATGTCGGCGCACTGGCGACGATCCGATTCGTTCAGAGCCGCATGGGGATGGTCAACGTCGTCGCCGGCGCGTTCTCCTTGCACAAGACCGCCGTGATTCGGGAGCTGGGTGGCTGGGGCGAGTGGCTGGTGGAGGACATTGCCTGGACCTGGCGAGCACTGGCACACGGCTACACCATCGGCTACGCGCCGGATGCCATCGCCTATACGGTCTGTCCTTCGACCTTGTTCGGACTGTTCCGGCAGCGACGTCGCTGGGCCCGTGGCAGGCTGGAATCGTTCCGTGTCGCCTGGCGGATATCCCGCGCGCATACGATGAAGATGTTGCCCTGGTGGCTGCTCTGGGCGCAGTCGGCCCTTCTGCCGACGCTACTGCTCAGCATCGCCGCCGCCTGGCTGTACGACAGCAGGCTGCTGTTCGGTCTGGCTGTCGCGAACTGGGTGGTGATGGCTCTGCTGAACGGAGTCGCCTGTCTGCAGGCACGCCATAGGCTGAAGCTCGGCTGGCGGGACATGCTGCTGGTTTCGCTCTACAACACCGGCATCGATACCTTGTTGCTGCCGGCCAACGTGATCGGCCTGGTCGACGAACTGCGCGGCGGACGCAAGAGCTGGCTGACCCGCTGATCAGCGCCGGATGCAAGGCGAGACCAGGCTACGCTGCCCTTCTACCTGACGACACGGCATGGATTACCACGCATTTCTCTCCCAGTTTCCGGATACGTACATCGGCCGTGGTCGCACCGATCGACGCGAGATCGCTTTGACGTTCGACGACGGCCCGGGACGGGCGACATCGGCCTTGCTGACGACGCTGCGCGAGTGCGACGTGCAAGCCACCTTCTTCTGTGTGGGCGAGAAGGCACGCCGTGCGACCGACACGGTGCGGGCCATCGCACGTGACGGGCACGAGGTAGGCAATCACGGTTTCACTCATCGCGATCTGCGAGCGCTCGATCCTGGGACGTTCTGGATGACCGAGGTTCTGCCGGCCCGCTCGCTGCTGGAGGATGTGTCGGGCACGCCGGTGACGCTGTTTCGTCCACCCTTCGGCGAGATTTCCCCGGCCCAGACGGGGCGCCTCGCCCAAGAAGGCGTGACGCTCGTCGGCTGGTCGATCGATCCGCGCGACTGGGATGATGTCGAGGCAAAGGACCACACCGGCCGTGTCGTGCGTCACGTGATCGAACAGGTGCACCCCGGCGCGATCGTGCTGCTTCACGATGGTGACGAGGGCGAAAGGGCCCGTCCCGCTATCGCCGAGGTCGTCAGGCTCGTCGTGCCCGCGCTGCGAACGATGGGTTTCAGCTTCGTCACCGCCGGTCGCCTGCGGGACGCCCGGTAGCCGAAGCGCTTCAGGTTGGCAGGCGGCGGTGCGCCCATTAGCCTATTGGGCCCGCCTTCTCCACAGGACCCGACCCCATGGCCCAGGATTCTCCCGACCTCTACCCGTCGATCGAGCCCTTCAACAGCGGCACGCTCGCGGTCTCGCCGCTGCACACGCTCTATTTCGAGGAAAGCGGCAATCCTCAGGGCAAGCCGGTCGTCTTTCTCCACGGCGGCCCGGGTGGCGGCACGAATCCGCGTTGCCGTCGCTTCTTCGATCCGAAGAAGTACCGCATCGTGCTCTTCGACCAGCGTGGCTGTGGCAAGTCCACACCGCATGCCGAACTCACCGACAACACGACCTGGGACCTCGTCGCCGACATCGAGCGCCTTCGCGAGCATCTGGGTATCGACACGTGGCAGGTCTTCGGCGGCTCGTGGGGCTCCACGCTGGCGCTGGCCTATGCCGAGACGCACCCGGATCGCGTGAGCGAACTCGTCCTGCGCGGCATCTTCATGCTGCGTCGTTCGGAACTGGAGTGGTTCTACCAGGGCGGTTGCGACCAGCTCTATCCCGATGCCTGGGAGACGTATCTGTCGGCCATTCCGCAGGCGGAGCACGGCGACCTGATCAGCGCCTACCATCGCCGGCTGACCAGTGAAGACCCGGCGGTCCGCGTGGCCGCGGCACGGGCGTGGTCGGTGTGGGAGGGCGCGACCAGCTACCTGTACCAGGACGAGGGGCATATCGCGTCGAGCGGCGAGGACGAGTTCGCGCTCGCGTTCGCCCGGATCGAATGCCACTACTTCGTCAATGCCGGCTTCTTCGAGGTCGATGGCCAGCTGTTGCGCGACGTGGGCAAGATTCGCCATATCCCCACGGTGATCGTGCAGGGACGTTACGACGTGGTGTGTCCCGTGCGTAGCGCATGGGATCTGCATCGCGCGTTCCCGGAAGCCGATCTGAAGATCGTGCAGGACGCGGGGCATTCGGCGTTCGAGCCGGGAATCATCAAGGAGCTGGTACGGGCTACGGATCGGTTTGCCGGCTGACAAAACAGGTAGGAGCGCGCCCCGCGCGCGAAAAGCCCGTTCGCGACAGAGCGTCGCACAGGGCCTTTCGCGCGCCAGGCGCGCTCCTACACGGGGCTTAGAACAAGCCCAGCGGCAGCGTCACCATGTCGACCACGAAACCATCGTGGTCCGATGAGCCCAGCGCCTTCTTCACATCGGTCGCCGACGCGGAATCGTCCAGCGTCTGTACCGGTGCGTCGAGGTTGCCGCGGCCGTACTGCATCTTGAGGAACAGGCCACGGGCCACCGTGTTGAGCAGCGCATGGTCGAGTACCTGGTGCGTCGGCACCGAGCGCGGGGCCTGGCCCTGGATGTTGCCGAAGTTCTCGGTGAACAGGAACGAATAACGATCGTTCGCCGGTACCGAATCCACGGCGTTCCACAGTGCCGGCCTGACCAGATTCTTGCCCAGCTTCAGCAGGTTCTGGCTGTCGTCGTAGCGACCGGATATCAGGCCGACTACGTCGGTGAAGCCATCGCTGAACTGATACGCGTTGAAGTCACCGACGACCAGCAGCGGCGCGAGGAGGTTCTTGCGGTCGGTCTGAATCGCCTGGACCTGGGTCGCCAGCGACTTCGCCTGCAGGAAGCGCTTTTCGCGGTCGCGATCGGCGGTGGTGCCGGTCTTGTCCACGTTCTGGCGTGCCTTCGGGTGCACCGAGATCACGTTGATGCGCATCTTGCCGAGGATCGACGGTACTTCGGCGGTCAGCAGCAGCGGCGGATGGTCGTGCACGAAGGCGGTCGAACCCTGATCCTGCCAGGTTTCATCCGCGCCCAGCTGGCGCACGTCGAGCACGCGTACGCGGTCGGTACGCACCAGGAAACCGACGTTGATACCGCTCGGATCGTGGCCCTCCTGCAGGAACGCTTCGTACTGTGCCGGGTAGTCGTCACCCAGTTGCCTGGCGAGGCCCTGCAGCACGGCGAGGCTCTTCACTTCTTCCACAGAGAGGATGTCGGGTAGCTTGAGCACGCCGCCGATGTATGCGGACAGGCGCTGCGTCTTCAGTTTGACCTGATCCGCCGTCGGCTCGGTGTCGCCGCCGCTGCAGGTAAAGGTCGTGTTGAAGTTGGTGTCGCAGAAACGCTCGGTGTTGAGCGCGCCCACCCGCACCGCGTAGAACGCACGCGAGTCCACGGGACGCGGCAGTTCGACCGCTTTCTTCACCGTGACCTTGGTCGGGATCAGCGTATACGCACCGAACGCGTACGACATGACGCCTTCCGCGCGGAACGTGGTGCCCGCGTTGAATGGCGTGTTGGCCGGCACGGCACCGTAGTCGGCGGTGTTCATCTTGAACACTTCCGGGTTGCCCGACCAGTTCGGCAGGTTGACGCCGTCGGGCACGGCCACGGTGTAGCGCACGCCAGGCTTGCGCAGCGAACGCTGGCCATTGGCGGTGATGTACACCTCGGCGAACGGTTCGTTGCTGAAGCGCAGGTTGCCTGTGGTGATCATGCCGTTGTCGATGGCGACACGCATGCCGACATAGCACTGGAAGTTGGTGTCGCCGCAGGAAAGGGCGTTGGGATCCGTGGAGGGGATCTTGTCACCGAAGACGACGGCGGCCGGCAGCTTCGCGCCGTGCATCGTCGTGACGACCGTGGCGCTCTTCAGCTCAGGCAGGTTGTAATAATTGTCGACCGTCGCTTCCACGTTCACCAGGTCACCGATCTTGACCGTCGGTGCCGAACTGGTGAACACATAGATGCCGTTGGAGGTGAGGCGGTCGTCATCCGCACGGTTGTCCGGCGTCTGGATGGTGAAGCCCGCGGGGCCGACGGCGGTCACCACGTTACCCTTCGTGGCGACACGCTTGCCGACCAGTGGCGAGACCTGACCGCGACCGGTGACCTGCCAGATTTCGGCGGCGATGGGGATCTGATTGAGGATGGCGCCGACCGCCGTGTCCTTCGCCAGCGTCACGTCACCCGTCGCGTTGGACAGGCTGACGCGCAGCGCCTTGTCCGGTCCGGCCGCCCTGGCTCCGTGCACGTTCACCGTGAGGGTCGTCGTGGTCGAACCGGCCGGAATCGTGAGCGTCGTGTCCACGGCGTCGTAGTCGCCGGCCGCCACGGTGGCGGTGTCGTCGGCGGTCCGGGCATGCACGGTGACGTCGGTGTCCGCCGGCTCGCTCAGCGTGACGGAGAACGGCATCGGCACGTCGTCGCCGTTACGCAGGCTCACTGTGGCATCGGCGATCGACAGGCTGGTGCCCTGGACCGTGCACGGCGATGTGCTTGCGCGCGGAGCGGTCGGTGCGACCTTCACCCAGTCCGCCGAGTTGTCGCCAGTGGACTGCGGCAGGCCCGCGCCGTTGACCTTGCGCTGGTAACCCTGGTCCGAATTGCCGGTGCCCAGCGTCGTCAGCGCCGTGCCGAGCTTGTACGCCGAACCCGCGCTGAGGCCTACCTGATCGATGACCGAGCCCGAGGCGTCGAGCAGAGCGAGGCCACCGTCGTCGGTGACGCCGGTGGAGTAGCTCAGGTCAGGCGTTACCGTGCCCGAATAGCCCGATGCCGCCTTGTTGGAAAGCAGCAGGAAGCAGCCCGGAGCGACCGATGTCCCGGCAGGGAAGGTGAAGCGTGTGCCGGTCGTGCCGCTCGCGTTGGATGCGTTGAACTTGTAGCCGGACACGTCCAGCGCGGCGGTGCCGGTGTTCTGCACCTCGACGAATTCGTCGTTGCCGCCGGCGGGCCCGCGTACGCGGAACTGGGTGATGGAAAGGTCCGCCGCCTGCAGCGGAAGGACGGCCATGAGGCCTGCCAGCGCCGCCCATGTGGCGCGCTGTGACGTGGTCAAACGCATTCGAATGTCCCCTCGAGTCGTTGGTTGTACGCGACCCACAGCGTCGCCCGGTCCTCGCGCGACGTTCCCCCCGTGAAGGTCCGTACCGGCGAGTCTGACGCAAATTTATGACAGCGGAATGTGACGCACCGGATGTGTGACGAATGTCGCGCTATTCGCCTGCCGTGCTGGCTAATCTCACTCCCAGCACGGTGGCGAAAACACCGTTTTCAGCGCGTTATCGGGGGATTTCGTGAACAGTGATGCGCTTTTCCGGCAGGAACGGCGAGGGCTGACGTTCGAGTGCCGGGACGTCGAGACGCGACATGAAATGGTGCTGCGCTCGCTGATGCGGGTGATCGATGGCCGGCTTCGTCAGCGCTGGATCGCTACGGCGGTCGAAGGCGATCTGGTGGTACGCAGCGAAGACAATCGCATCGCACTGCAGCCTGTCGGACGGGGTGCCTACGCGGACGCGACCCAACACAGCCGGGTGCTGGCGTTCCCCTTCAACTATCACACGCTCGAAGATACGTTGAACGAACTGGGCGACCTGCTCGAGCAGGCATCGCCGGCGCTGCCCTCACGCATCGACCGTCATGCGATGGCGACCAACAGCTTCCGGCTGCGCCACTGGCCCGAAGCCGGACTGGTCGCCACGCGGGAGCGCATGCGCATGTCCGCGGTCCTGCTGCGTGCGGACGTCAGCGCCGGCGAGCTCACCCGGATGATCGGCTGCACCGCCGGCGAATGCCGCCAGTTGCTCACCGACCTGCATGACGCGGGTTTGCTGTCCAGCGAACCGCTCGCCGCCGGAAAACGCGATATCCAGAATCCGTTTCTGTCGAGCCTGACCGTGCGTGAGCGCGTCGGCGTGATCGGGCGTATCCGTGCACGACTGGGGCTCTGATAGCGATGCCTGAATTCAAGCTTGTGTTCACCGGCACCACCGGCGCCGGCAAGACCACCGCGATAGCCGCGGTCAGTGACGTCGCGCCGATGGCCACCGAAGCACGCAACATGGATGCGGGTTTCGCCAAGGCGACCACCACGGTCGGTATGGATTACGGCGAACTGGTGCTGGCCGATGGCGAGACGCTGCGCCTTTACGGTACGCCGGGCCAGGAACGTTTCGACTTCATGTGGAAGATCATCGGCCGCGGCGCGCTCGGTCTGATCATCCTCATCGACAACAGTCGGCCGGCTCCGCTCGAGGATTTTTCCCGTTACCTCGCCGGCTTCGCCGACCTGTTGCGCACGGCACCCTGCGTGGTGGGCATCGGGCGCACCGAAGGGCATCCGCTGCCGGGTCTCGATGCGTTCGTCCGCGTGGCGGCACGCCACGGCGTCACCTGTCCGGTGATCGCGGCCAACGTGACGCGCAAGGACGATGTCCTGCAGCTGATCGATCTGCTGCTCTGGCAGCTGACCGCCCATGCGGAGGTCGCGTGCTGACGGTCGACGAGGAATCCCGCACATTATGCGAACGGACGGCCGATCGCCTGCTGCGTGACGTCCGGGGCGTGCGCGCCGTGATCGTGACCACGAGCGATGGCTTGCAGCTGGCGTGCCGGGTCGAACCGGGCGACGATCCGGCCCGGCTGGCCGCCGTCGCGGGCTCGCTCGCCGCGCTCGGCGAGCTGGGCAGTCACGAAGCGCATCTGGGGGCGTGCCGGCACGTATGCATCGAAGCGGAAGGAGGGCACGTCGTGCTTTGCCAGGCGCGCGGCGAGCATCTCGATGTCGTCGTCTGCGTCGCCGGTGGTACTCACTCGGGACTCGGGCAGATGCTTTACACGACGCGGCAGCATGCCTCCCGGCTGGCCGCCGCGCTCGACGCCCGCGAAGCCGTCACCAGCTGATTCGCGGTGCGACGTTCGTCAGGACTCAGGTCTTCTGCTTGGTGCCGAAGATCTTGTCGCCCGCGTCGCCGAGGCCGGGCAGGATGTAACCCAGTTCATTGAGATGGTCGTCGATGGAGGCGACGTAGATCTCGATATCCGGATGCGCGGCCTCGATGCGTTTGAGGCCTTCGGGTGCGGCGACCAGGAACAGGCCCTTGATCCGCTTCGCGCCGGCCGCCTTGAGCATGTCGACGGTGGCGACCAGCGTGCCCGCGGTCGCCAGCATCGGATCGACGATGATCGCCGTGCGCTCGTCCATGCCGCCACTGAGCTTTTCGTAGTAGGCGACAGGCTCGAGCGTTTCCTCGTCGCGCTGCAGGCCGACCACGCTGACCTTCGCCGCCGGGATCATCTCGAGCACGCCGGTGAGCATCCCGAGGCCTGCGCGCAGGATCGGAACGATGGTGACCTTCTTGCCCTTGATGTGGGTGACCTCGACGGGGCCAGCCCAGCCCTGGATGGTCTTGCACTCGGTTTCCATGTCGGCCGTGGCCTCGTACGTCAGCAACGCGGCGACCTCGGAGGCCAGCTCACGGAATTCCTTCGTGCTGATGCCCGCGGCGCGCATGAGGCCGAGCTTGTGCTGGATGAGGGGGTGACGGACTTCGACGATTTTCATGGACGGAAACAGGGCAGTGGGCGACGCGCCATTCTCGCACGCGGCGCCCGGTCTGTTGATCAGCCCTTGAGACAGGTGCTCATGTAGCGCTTGCGTTCGTCGCCCTTGAGGCTCTTTGCCGACGCGTCGGCGTTACACGATTTCATCTTGTCCTGCTGCGTCGCCTTGGCCGGCTGCTCACCCTTCAGGCAGCTGCTCATGAAGGCCTTGCGCTCGTCGCCCTTCTTGCCGGTGGCTTGCGTATTGCAGGTGCTCATCCGCTGTTGCTGCGGCGTGAGCTCCTTTTTGGCGGGCGCCTGCGGCGAGGCCGCGATGGCGCCTGTGGCGAAGGCGAGAAGCGAAGCTACGGCAAGGACACGAATCTGCGTACGCATGGCGAACCCCTACGTGACGCCGGGCCAATCCGGCGGTCCGAGCTTAACCTGTAGGAGCGCGCCCTGCGCGCGATTTTCGGGGCTACGCAATGGCGGTCGGGGCTCATCGCGGTCGGGGATCGCGCGCGAGGCGCGCTCCTACAGGGACTGTTATGCCGCCTTGGTTGACGATTCCGCCCGGCGCGGGCCTTCCTTCAGCGCATGGCGGATCTCCTCGATGATGAGGTCCACCTCGGCGCTGGTCACCTGGAAGTGCGGGGTGAAGCGCAGCGAGTTGGCGCCGCCGTGAATCACACCGATGCCGCGCTCGCGCATGTATTCCTCGGTGGAGCCCTCGCCATAGCACTTGAACTCAGGTGCCAGCTCGCAGGAGAACAACAGGCCCGTGCCCTGGACCTTGGTGATCAGGCCGCCGAGTTCGTTCTTGAGGCCCTCGAGCTTCTGCACGAATTCACGGCCACGCGCCACGATGTTGTCGCGCACCGTGTCGGTCAGTTCGGCCAGCGTCGCGACGGCGACGTCGAGGGCGCGCGGGTTGGCGGTCATTGTGTTGCCGTAGATGCCCTTGCGATACAGGCCGGCGGTGCGTTCGGTGACAGCCAGGACGGAAAGCGGGTACTGGCCGGCGTTGAGCGCTTTGGAAAAGGTCTCCATGTCCGGCGCTTCCATCGACTCGAAGCCGGGGTAATCGACGATCGACAGCACGCCGTGCGCACGCAGGCCAGCCTGGATCGAATCGACCAGCAGGAGGGTGCCGTGCTCGCGGGTGAGTTCGCGTGCGGCGGCGTAAAACTCCGGCGTGAGCGCACGGCCCGGATCGCCTTCGCCCATGACCGGCTCGAGGAACATCGCCTCGATGAACCAGCCCTGGCGATCGGCCTCGGCAAACGCGGCCTTCAGACCCGCGACGTTATAGGGCTCGACCGTGATCAGCGAGTCTTCGTTACGGAAGCTGGCCAGGTGCTGCTGGTAGTTGCGACGCGAGGAGTCGGAGTAGAGGGCCGGGCGCTCGGTGCGGCCGTGGAAGGCGCCCTTCACGGCGAGACGCTTGATGCTGCGACCCGCGTGACGCGCGCCCGGATCGGTCATGAGGCGTGCGTTGACGTCGGCGATGCGGCCGGCGAGCGTGACCGATTCCGAGCCGGAGTTGAGACAGAGGAAATGCGTATACGGACTGCCGCCGCGCGTGCGACCGAGTTCCTTGCGCAGCGCGGCGCAAAGACGCGTCTGCGAGACGTTGGCCGTCATCACGTTGGCCATGACCTGCGGACGCGACATCGCTTCAATGATCGCCTCCGGGTTATGACCGAAGCCGAGCATGCCGTAGCCGCCGTTGTCGTGGACCACGGCACCTTTCAGCGTGACGACCCACGGGCCGCGAGCCGCGGCGGGCACATACGGGTTGAGACCGTCGTCGGGATAGAAGTTGACGAGGCTCGACTGCAGCTGGTGGATCTGCTCGGCTTCGTCCAGGCGGAGGAAGTCGGCCATGTCGGTACGCAGCGCGCGGTGATAGGCAACCGCCTCTTCGATGGCACGGACCAGCGCGGGGTCGGAGGAGGCGAAGCGGGCGATGGTCGTATCCGGGAGGCCCCGCGTACGCGCCGAGCCACCGAATTCACGCAGCTCACGCAGATGACCGATAACGTCCATAACGCACTCCTTCGACCGCTAAGTGTTTATATGTAAAGGGTTTAATGACCCAGCATAGCATGCGGTTTTTGGCCCCGTAACCCCCGGGTGACGCTTGTCACATTCGCACAATGACGCAAGCGACTGCCACCAAGGGGTTACGTACGAATATGTTGCGACGCAAGGGAGGGCACTCATGAACAACGACACCTGCATTGCACGTCTGGACCATGTCGGCAAGCGCTACGGCAATCTCGTCGCGCTCGACGGCATCGATCTTTCCATTCACCGTGGCGAGTTGCTGGCGCTACTCGGGCCCAATGGCGCCGGTAAGAGCACGAGCATCGGTCTGCTGCTGGGTCTCATCCGCGCCGACAGCGGTACCGCCAGCCTTTTCGGCCGCGATCCGCAGGACATCGACGCGCGTCGGCGTATCGGCGTCATGTTGCAGTCGGCGAGTCTGCCGCCCACCTTGAAGGTGCGCGAGTTGCTCACCCTCACGGCGAGCTATTACCCGGAGCCGCGCCCCGTCCCGGAGTCCGCCGCGCTGGCCGGCATCGTCGACTTGCTTGGCCGGAAGTACAGCGATCTGTCGGGCGGTCAGCAACGCCGTGTGCAGTTCGCCATGGCGCTGGCGGGGCGTCCCGAAATCCTCTTTCTCGACGAGCCTACGGTCGGCATGGATATCACGGCCCGGCAGGCGCTGTGGGCCGCCATCCGCACGCTGGTCGCCGGCGGCTGTGCCGTGGTGCTGACTACCCACTACCTGGAGGAAGCCGAAGCGCTGGCCGACCGCGTCTGCGTCATCGCCAAAGGTAAGGTGATCTCCGAAGGCACGGTCGATGCGCTACGCGCGCATGTGGCTGTGCGCCGTATTCGCTGCGTCACCACGATACCCACGGACGTCATTGCGCAGTGGCCCGGGGTGACCTCGGTCGACACGCATCAGGGGCGTCTGACCATCGCCACGACGCAGGCGGAAGGTGTCGTGCGCCGCCTGCTCGATGCGGATCCGACACTGTCCGAACTGGAAGTGCAGCGTGCCGGTCTGGCGGAGGCCTTCACCGAAATCACCCGCGAATCCGAAGCCGGCGACATCGCCCGGGAGGCCGCATGAACACGATCGAAAGCACCGCCGTGCCGGTGATGACCGCCGGGCGCCTGATCAACGCTTATCTCCAGGAAGCCCGGGCGGAATGCCTGCGCTACCTGCGCAATCCCGGATTCCTGCTGCCGACGCTGCTGTTTCCGTCGGTGTTCTACGTGATGTTCGGCATCTTCCTCGCGCATTCGAACAGCGCCGATGCGCCACGCTATCTTCTTGCCTCGTACGGCACGTTCGGTGTCATGGCGCCGGGGCTGTTCGGCTTCGGCGTATCGCTGGCGCTGGAGCGCGATACCGGGCTACTGACACTCAAGCGCGCCTTGCCCATGCCTCCCGGCGCATACCTCATCGGCAAGATGTGCATGGCCGTGCTGGTGGCCGCCATCATCTCGATCATCCTGCTGTGCCTGGCGACCTTCGTCGCCGGCGTATCGTTGCCCGCATCGCGCATCGCCGCCTTTTTCGTACTCCAGGTGCTCGGCGTCCTGCCTTTCTGCGCACTGGGCCTGCTGATCGGTACGCTGGTGAAGGGGCAGGGCGCGCCCGGGGTGGTCAACCTGATCTACCTGCCGATGGCGTTCCTGTCGGGCCTGTGGATTCCGTTGCCGGTGCTGCCGTCGTTCCTGCAGTCCATCGCGCCGTTGTGGCCTGCGTATCATCTCGACCGGCTGGCGCTCTCGGTGGTGGGTCTGGGAGAGGGCGGTGACGCGATCCACGCGCTTGTCCTGCTCGGGTTCACCGCGGTGTTTCTCCTGATCGCGACGCGCCGCCTGCGCCGCTACGGTTGAAGTAGCATGACGCCACGCCTTTCCTCGGAAACCCGTATGGCCCGCTCGTGGTTCACGCCAGCACCGGACTCGCTCTGGAATCGCTTCCGCGACAAGCCGCGCCTGCGCGTCGCCAGCCTGTTTCATCTGGTCTGGACGGTCTACGTCTTCGGCGATCTTGCGTTCGCAAGGACGCTTTCGCCGCACTGGTGGCTCGTAACGGCGACTTCGTTTCCGGTGTTCCTCGGCCTGTATGCGCTCTGTTACACGCGGTCGCTGAGATGGTCGCCCTGGCTTGGCGGCGCGGCCGCGCTGCTGGGCTTTGCCGTCATGGGGGTCAATGCGAGCGCCGGGGGGTGTTATGTCATCTATGCCTGCGCGATGGTCGGCTTCGACGGTTCGCCAAAACGGTCATTCAGTGGCATGGGCGGCGTGCTCGGTGCGTTTGTCCTCGTGGGCTGGTACGTCTATTCTTGGCCTCCGGCGATCATCGCCGGCATCACCTTCATTGCGTTGTGCGTCGGCTCGATCAACGTGATCTACCGGTACAACGCGCAGCGTGACGCGGAACTCAAGCTGTCCCACGACGAGGTCCGCCGCCTTGCCGCGATGGCCGAGCGAGAGCGTATCGGCCGCGACCTGCACGATCTGCTCGGTCACACCTTGTCGCTCATCACGCTGAAGCTCGAGCTGTCGCGCCGACTGCTCGACAAAGACGAAGCGGCGGCGCGCCGTGAGATGGAGGAAGCCGAGCGCGTAGCCCGGCATGCCCTCGCCGAGGTGCGTTCCGCGGTCACCGGTATCCGCGCCTCGGGCATCGCCGCCGAACTGGCCTCGGCGCGTCTTCTGCTGAATGCGTCGATGGTCGGCTTCGAGTACACCACCGAACTGCCCGTCCTTTCCGAGCGGATCGAAGCCGAGCTGGCTCTCGTCCTGCGCGAGGCGGTCACCAACGTGCATCGTCACGCGCGTGCGTCGATCGCCGAAGCGCGCGTCGAGGTGCACGGCAAGGAACTGGTACTCACCGTCATCGATGACGGTAAGGGTGGCGTATCGGATGAAGGCAACGGTATCTGCGGCATGCGCGAGCGCGTGCGCACGCTGGGGGGCACGCTTTCGTTCGAGTCGGCTCGCGGTGCCGGCACGCGCGTGCGCATCACGGTCCCGTTGAACCCCGGCGACCGTCTGGTGACGCCGCCTCGTGGCGAACTGCCGGGCGCGCTGCCCGGTAACCAGCGTCTCGCGTCATGAAGTACTGGCCGGCTACCCACCCGGATTCGCTGCTGGCGAGTTTCCGTTCGCCGACCTACCTGCGCTGGCAGGCGGGCGTGCAGATGTTCTGGCTGATCGGCCTGGTCCAGGGGCCATTGGCCGTCCACGGTTTTCAGTGGTCGTGGATGGCGCCGACACTTGCCTCGATCGTGGTCTACGTGGCTTGTACGGTGGGCGTTTTCATCGGCCCGTTGTGCCGGTTGCCGTTTTACGCCGCTGCCATCGTCGCACTCGGTTTCGTCCTGTGGCTGGTCAATCCCATCTCGTTGGGCTACGTCGTGCTCGGCGTGTCCCTGTTGGCGTACGCCCGTCGACCGTGGTTCTGGCTGGTGGGCACGCTGGCCGCCACGGCGATCACCCTGGCCTGGGCGTTCGCCTTCGGCATCCCTTTTCTCCATGTATCGATCGTGTTCGCCGCCGGGTTGATCTCAGGTTGCGGCAACTACCTCTACGTGCGCGGCGCCCGCCGCGATGCGGCGCTGCGGCTTTCGCAGGACGAGGTGCAGCGTCTCGCCACGCTGGCCGAGCGCGAGCGCATCGGGCGCGACCTCCACGATCTGCTGGGCCATACGTTGTCGCTGATCACCCTCAAGTCCGAGCTGGCCAAGCGTCTCGCGCTGGCCGATCCGGTGCGGGCGCAGCAGGAAATGGAGGAAGTCGAGCGCGTCGCGCGGCACACACTGGCCGAGGTTCGCAGCGCGGTGACCGGTCTTCGTGCCGGTGACCTTGCCGGGGAAATCGTTTCCGCACGCGTCATGCTGGAAGCGTCCGGTATCGCCTTGTCCGCCGAGCTACCCGATCGCTTCGATCTCGCACCCACGGCGGAGGCCGAACTGGCTCTCGTCCTGCGCGAGGCCGTCACCAATATTCACCGACATTCGAGTGCCACCGAGGCACGTGTCGTCATTACCCGGAATGGAGAGGAATTTTCGATGCGCATCACGGACAACGGCTGCGGAGGACTGGCGGCCCATGGCAACGGCGTATCGGGCATGCGCGAACGCATCCGGCGGATCGGTGGCCGGCTGGCCATCGAGTCCCCGGCGCGCCAGGGCACGCTGCTCGCGATCAACCTGCCACGCGCTCGTGGCCTGGTGGAGCGCTCCGCATGATCCGGGTACTTCTTGCGGAAGATCAGGCGATGGTGCGCGGCGCGTTGTCGGCGCTGCTCAACCTGGAGTCCGATATCGAAATGCTCGGTACCGCCGCCGATGGTGAGACGGCCTGGCGCGAGCTCCAGCGTCTGAAGCCCGATGTGCTGGTCACCGACATCGAGATGCCCGGGCTGACCGGGCTGGAGATCGCGCAGCGGGTGCATCGGCATGAGCTGCCGATCAAGGTCGTCATCGTGACGACGTTCGCTCGTCCGGGGTTCCTTCGTCGTGCCCTCGACGCGGGCGTCAGTGGCTATCTGCTCAAGGACGCGCCGGCGGAGAACCTGGCCGATGCCTTGCGCACCGTGCATCGTGGTGGTCGCGCCATCGATCCCCAACTCGCGCTGGAAGCCTGGTCCGATGCCGACCCGCTGAACGATCGCGAACGGCAGGTCCTTCGCCTCGCCGGGGAGGGGCAGTCGGCCAGCGACATCGGTACGCAGCTGAACCTGTCCCACGGCACGGTTCGGAATTACCTGTCAGAAGCTATCGGTAAACTCGGCGCCGCGAACCGGATCGAGGCCTACCGCCTGGCCCGCCAAAAAGGGTGGCTCTGAGGGGCGATCCGCCGGGTAGAATGCACCTGCCCACGCCAGCCGGCGTCACGGAGATCCACTCGCATGCGGCGGCACTCAGGGCCCAATGTAGGAGCGAGCCTGCTCGCGAACACACGCATGAACAGGTCGCGGCCTCCGCGTCTTCGTCCGGCGATCGCTCTGGCGCTGTGGACGCTTCTGTCCGCCTGCACCCACCCGGCAGCGCCACTCACCCACGACGCCTACATCTGGCAGCGTCAGTGGACCCCTTCGCTGCGTGAGTCCGTGGCGTCCTCGTCGGATCTGGTTCGCGACTGGCGCGTACTTGTCGCACAGGCCGACAGCGACGGCGGCTTTCATGTTTTCACCCCCGACCGCGCCGCGCTGGCCGCCACCGGACGGCCGGTGGTGTTCGTGGTGCGTATCGACGGCCGTCTTTCGCGTTTCGACGAGGCGTCTCTGGTGTCGCGCGTGGCCGGACTGGTGCACGACGCGGGGGCAGCCGCGGCGGGCGTCGAGATCGACTACGACTGCCCCACGGCGCGCCTGCCGGCCTATGCCAGCTTTCTGCGCCATCTGAAAGGCGAGCTTGGCGGCGTGCCACTATCGATCACGGCACTTCCCACCTGGATAGGGTCGCCCGATCTCGACACCGTGCTCGCGGTGCCCGATGAGTCCGTCCTGCAGGTGCACGCCGTGCAGGCACCGCAAGCGGGTCTGTTCGATCCGGACGTGGCGATCGGCTGGATCGCCGACTTCGCCCGACATACCCATAAGCCGTTCCGGGTCGCCCTGCCTACGTATGGATCCCGGGTGAGCTGGAACGCCGACGGCACCTTGCTCGCGGTCGAAAGCGAGCAAGGCGCACGCGCGGCAGGTGCCGTCGCTTCCGAACTCTACGCCTCACCTGTCGCGGTGCGCGGGGTGGTCGACCGACTCGCTCGCGGCCGGCCGGCAGGTCTGGTCGGCGTGGCCTGGTTCCGCCTTCCGACACCGGAGGACACGCGTGCCTGGAGCCTCGCCACATGGCGCGGCGTGGTGACGGGGAAACTGGACGCACCGGCGCTGCGGGCCACGCTTCGTCCCGGCACCGGCGACGCGGCCGCCGACGTACTCATCGACAACCCCGGCGGTATCGACGCCGTCGCGCCCGTCGCCGTGCGGCTTCCGCATGGCTGCGATGTCGCCGATGGTGTCGACGGATATGTCGTACGTCGCACCGACGACGGCCTCGAACTCGTTTCACGGCAAGCCCGTCCACTGCCCGCACACGTTCAGCGGCCGATCGGCTGGGCGCGCTGCCCGGCGGGTTCGCCCGTCACCTTATCCATCCGCGCTGAAGGAGCGCCGCTTTCATGATGAAGTCCCATTCGCTGGCCGTCGGCACGGCGCTGGCTCTGGCAGGCGCGGTCGCCCTGGCCTGCGGGCCGTGGTTCCCGTCCCAGATGCTGGACGACCGCGCCGCCACCCTGGCGGCCGTGCCGCAGAACACGTTCGCGTTCGAGGCGGCCCATCTGCTGCCGTCGACCGATTCGCTGGTCGCCGTCGAAGCCAGTCGCTACGGCGAACGGGATACGAAGCCCGATCTTCCGCCGGATCAGGCCGAGCGGGTGAAAACGCTCATGGCATCGGCGAGCGGCGCGGACGCCTTCGTCGCGGGAGAGGGTCTCCCTCAGGACGTGCGCGGCTACGTGGCCGGCGCTGTCGACTGGAAGCGCGCGGTGGCCGATTGCCCGGAGGCGCCCGAGGTCAACTATCCGGACGTCGCCGGCCGGCCGCTCTGCACCGACTTCGACGGCGACGCGCTCGCCAAGGCTCAGGGCCAGTTCGAAGCGGTGGCGGCACTGGCACCGGACCAGGCAAAAGCGCGCGGCGCGTGGGCGGCTTACATGCTTGGCGAGGTTCACGCGCTGCGCGCTGGCAAGGCGTTCGGTACGCCCGCGTTTGCCGCCGAACGCGCGGCGGCGGTGAAAGCCTTCCAGGACACGCGTGCCCGCGTGCTCGCCGGCGCCTCGGATGCGCAGGGCCTGGCGGTCGCCAGTTTCGGTGAGGAGGCACGCCAGAGCCTGTACGCGGGTGGGAAACCGTGCCTCTGGGCCGAGATGGTCAGCGGCGACGACTGCATCGCCGATATCCCGGCCGCCGATCTCAAACACGCGATCGCGCTGTACGCCGCGCAAGCCGGTCACGGCTCCGGCATCGCGGTTGAATCGCTTGCCGCCCTGGCCGGCGCGGTCCTCGCCGTGCCGGAGCAGGCGCAGGCACTCGTCGACGGTCCGATCTCCCAGCGCCTGCTCGTTACCTACGCGCTGGCTCGGGTCGCTCCTCAGACGACCGACGGCCAGCCCGATCCCACACTCAGCGCGCTCGTCGATGCCATCGGCAAGGTGGCACCGGACAAGGTCGCCGCGGCGGATCGCCTGGCCTCGCTGACGTACTCGCTGGGCAGGTACGACGACGCCGGGAAACTCGTTGCGCACGCGGACGGTCCGCTCGCCGCCTGGGTTCGCGCCAAGCTGGCACTGCGCAAGGGCGATCGCAACGCGGCCGCCGGGGCCTATGCGGAGGCGGCGAAGGCCTTCCCTCGCGCAGACGATCCCAAGGCCGCGCTCGAGCCCGCCAGCGTGCATCAGCTGATGGGCGAACGCGGCGTGCTCGCGCTGGCCCGCGGCGACTACGTCGAAGCGATGACGCGCATGTATGAGGCTTCCACCGCCGTCGGTGGCGACGGCAACGTTTATGGCGAAGATGGCGAGGGCGTCGGCGCAGGCTACGGCAACGACACGATGTACATCGGCGAGCGCGTTCTCACCGTCGATGAACTGAAGAGCTTCGTGGATACGAACGCGCCCACGGCGACGCCCGCGCCGAAGGCCGATGACAAGGATGCTGCGCTCGCGTCGCCGTACTCGCTCACGCTGGGCGATCGCCTGCGCTGGATGCTCGCGCGTCGCCTGATGCGTGCCGGCCGTTTCGACGATGCTTATACGTATTTTCCCAGCGGTGTGGACAAGCGTTACGCGGAGGTCGACCTGCGCGCCACCGCGAAGGCCTACGCCGACGACCTGCATGATGGCGATCACCGCTGGACCGATATCGGCAAGGCCGAGGCGCGTTTCGCGGCGGCGAGGATCGCCCGCGAGCACGGCATGGAACTGCTCGGTTACGAGCAGGGCCCGGACTATCGCGACGAAGGCGGCAGCTACCCGGGCGGCAGCGGCCAGACGGCGGCGACGCTGAAGGGCGACCTGGTAACCGGCGGGGAGCGTCAGCGCTTCGCGGATAGCACGGCGCAACCCGACCAGCGCTTCCACTACCGTTACGTCGCGGCCGATGAAGCCGTATCCGCCGCCGACCTGCTGCCGCCGCGCTCCCAGGCCTTCGCCGCGAGCCTGTGCGTCGCCGCAGGATGGATGCTCGACGGTCCGCCCGGTTACGACGAGCCGGAAGAGGGCGAGGCAGGCAAACCGGTCAGCGAACGTCAGCGTCGCGCCGAGGCTTACTACGCGCGTTACGTGAAGCAGGGCCCGTACGTCGAATGGGCCGACGACTTCGGTCGGACGTGCGAGCAGCCGGATTTCGATCGGGCTCGGGAACTCAAGCGTGCGCAGCAGGTGAGGGCGGTCAAACACTTCATTCGTAAGCATCTGATCGCCGAAATCATCGTGCTGGCGCTCGTTGCCGCAGGCTTCGGCTGGGTCATCGTCCGGCGTCGACGGAAGCCCCGCGTCTGACGAGGTCGCCCCGGAGGCGGGCGTGGGCGATAATCCCCACCCGTTACCCGATGTTGCCCTTGCCGTGAAGAAATCCGATTTCGACTTCGAACTCCCGCCCGACCTGATCGCCCAGGCCCCGCTGGCCAGGCGCTCAGGCAGTCGGCTGCTCGTGGTCGATGTCGCCGCGCGCAGCAAAAAGGACCGTAAGTTCGACGAACTCCCGGAAATGGTGCGCCCGGGCGACCTGTTGGTGTTCAACGATACCCGTGTCCTGCCGGCCCGCCTGTATGGTCGCAAGGAGTCCGGCGGCGCCGTGGAGATCCTGATCGAGCGTGTCACCGGGCCCCATGAGGCCCGTGCGCAGCTGGGTGTCAGCAAGAAGCCGAAGGAAGGCGGCAGGATCGAACTGGCCGACGGCAGCATGATCACGGTGCTCGGCCGGGAAGGCGAATTCTTCCTGCTGCGCTTCGAGTCCGAAGAACCGCTGGAGCGCCTGCTGTCGCGTCTGGGTGAGATGCCGCTGCCGCCCTACATCGAGCGCACCGCCGATCAGTCGGATATGGAGCGTTACCAGACCGTGTTCGCTCGTGAGCCCGGTGCGGTCGCGGCGCCTACCGCAGGCCTGCATTTCGACGAGCACCTGTTGCAGCGCCTGCGCGACGTGGGCGTCGATATGGGTTACGTGACGCTGCACGTGGGCGCCGGCACGTTTCAGCCTATGCGCGCCGACGACGTGCGTGACCACGTGATGCACCGCGAGTGGCTGAACGTGGGCGCCGCGCTGGTCGAAAAGATCCGTGCGACGCGCGCCGCGGGCGGTCGGGTCATCGCGGTGGGGACGACGGTAGTCCGCGCACTGGAGAGCGCGACGGTGGAAGGGGTGCTTCGCCCCTTCGCCGGTGAGACCCAGATCTTCATCTTCCCCGGCTACAAGATCACCAGCGTCGACGCGCTGATCACCAATTTCCACCTGCCGCAGTCGACCCTGCTGATGCTGGTCTCGGCGCTGGCCGGTAAGGAAACGATTCTCGACGCCTATCGCTACGCGGTGCTCCAGCGGTACCGGTTTTTCTCGTACGGCGACGCGATGCTGATCTACCCGGCAGCGACGCCCGCATAAGCGGCAAGGCAGCCGCCCTGGCCTAAAGCTTTGCCCGGGTGGGCCGATAAGCCCATCGAACGACCCACCCACGGTACGGACGATGGCGAAGAAATCCTCCAAAGACGCGACCACCGCGCCGCTCACGCTCGATGCCGACCTGCGCATCGCCGCGGCGCCTGCGCTGCGCGATACCCTGTTGGCGGCGCTCGCCACCGGCGGCTCGGTCGACATCGACGGCGGCGCGGTGGCCCAGGTGGACACCGCCGCCCTGCAGCTGCTCGCCGCGTTTTCCCGCGACGCAAAGGCGGCGGGGCATCCGGTCACCTGGACGGGCGTCAGCGACCCCCTCCAGCGCGGCGTAGCCGTGCTGGGTCTCAACGGTTTGATTGAACTGCCGGCTCGCGCCGGCGTGAACTGAAGGTGCTTCGATGGCTAAGATTCTTGCGGTAGACGACTCGGCCTCCATGCGCAGCATGGTTGCTTTCACCCTGCGTGGCGCCGGCCACGACGTCGAAGAAGCCGATAACGGCCAGGCGGCGCTCGATTCGGCTGCCGTGCACAAGTTCGACCTGATCCTGGCCGACGTGAACATGCCGGTGATGGACGGCATCACGATGGTCCGCGAGATCCGCACCCGTCCGGACTACCGTGGCGTGCCGATCCTCATGCTGACCACCGAGTCCAATCCGGAAAAGAAGATGGAAGGCAAGGCGGCTGGCGCGACCGGCTGGCTGGTCAAGCCGTTCGATCCGGAACAGCTGCTGGCTACCGTCGGCCGCGTGCTCGGCTGATTCTTCGTAAACGGCTCTTCCTCAAGTTCCGGTAATCCAGGGTTACTTCCATGTCCAAAGTCGATCTGGCGCAATTCCACAAGGCGTTTCACGAAGAGAGCCTCGACGGTCTCGACGCCATGGAGCAGGCGCTCCTCGCGCTGGACGAAGGCGCCGAGGATCCGGAACTGATCAACGTCGTGTTCCGTGCCGCCCACTCCATCAAGGGCGGCGCGGCCACGTTCGGTTTCACCGACGTCGCTGCGTTCACCCACGTGGCCGAAAACCTGATGGACGAGGTCCGCAGCGGCCGCCGTCCGATGGAAAAGGCCGTCGTGGAACTGCTGCTGCGCTCGGGCGATACCGTGCGCGACATGCTGTCGCTGTCGATGGCCGGCCAGCCGGCCGCCACGGCGGAGAGCCAGGCCTTGCTGGCGGAACTCTCGGCGATGGTCTCCGGTGCGCCTGTGGCGGCACCGGTGGCGGTCAAGGCCGCCGCGCCGGTCGAGGCGATCGAAGGCTGGGACATCGCGTTCCGTCCGTTCGATTACCTGCTCAAGACCGGTAACGATCCCGCGCGCATGTTCCGTGAGCTCGAGGCCATGGGCCCGCTCTCGGTCACCTGCGACGCGAGCAAGCTTCCCGCGCTGGCCGATATGGACGCCGAGTCGTCCTACCTCGGCTGGACACTCCATCTCGCCGCCGGTGCCAAACGTGCCGCCGTCGAAGGTGTATTCGACTGGGTCGATGGCGATTGCGAGCTGACGGCGACACCGCGCATCGCCGCGGCCGCGCCGGTCGCCGCCGCACCGGTTGCCGCCGTGGCCGCGGCCCCGGCCGCCCCCCGTGCCGTGCGCGAGCCCGCCGTGAACAGCGAGGCGAGCTCGGTTCGCGTCGGCATCGAAAAGATCGACACCCTGATCAATCTCGTCGGCGAACTGGTCATCACGCAGTCGATGCTGACCCAGTTCAACGACGGTGTGGACGCCTCGCAGCTGGAAATGTTCCGCCAGGGGCTGGCCCAGCTGGGTCGCCACACGCGCGAATTGCAGGAAAGCGTCATGAGCATCCGCATGCTGCCGATCAGCACGGTGTTCAACCGCTTTCCGCGTCTGGTCCGCGACCTCGCGCAGAAGCTCGACAAGAAAGTCGTGCTCGACATGCGCGGCGAAACCACCGAACTCGACAAGACGGTGCTGGAGAAGATCGGCGACCCGCTGGTGCATCTGGTCCGCAACGCGATCGACCATGGCCTCGAAGTACCGGCTAAACGCCAGGCCGCTGGTAAGGGCGATACGGGCACGCTGCGCATGGAAGCCTTCCACCGCGGCGGTTCCATCGTGGTCGAAGTGGCCGATGACGGTGCGGGTCTGAATCGCGAGGCCATCGTCGCCAAGGCGGTCTCGCGCGGCATCATCGCCTCGGGCGATCACATGTCCGACGACGCCGTGGCCGACCTCATCTTCGAAGCGGGCTTCTCCACCGCCGCCGCCACGACCGACCTCTCGGGTCGTGGCGTAGGCATGGACGTGGTCCGTCGCAATGTCATGGACCTGGGCGGTACGGTGAGTATCCGCAGCGTCGAGGGCAAAGGCACCACCTTCACCATCACCCTGCCGCTGACGCTGGCGATCATCGACGGCCTGACGGCCGCGGTGGGTGAAGAAACCTACATCGTGCCGCTGGTTTCCATCGTCGAATCCGTGCAGGTGAAGCCGGATGCGATTCGCAGCGTGGCGGGCGGCGGCGAGCTGTTCCGCTTCCGCGATCACTGGCTGCCCATCGTGCGGCTGTTCGACGCATTCGGCTGCGCCGGTCAGCGCCGTGCCATCGACGACGGTATCGTCATCGTGGTGGAAGGCGAGGGCAGTCGCATCGGTCTGTTCGTCGACGAACTCATCGGCCAGCAGCAGGCGGTGGTGAAGTCGCTGGAAGCCAACTATCGCCGGGTTACCGGCATCTCCGGCGCGACGATTCTGGCCGACGGCTCCGTCGCGCTGATCGCCGACGTCGCCGGGCTGGTGCGTCTGCAGGCGCGTCGCAAGGCGGCCTGATTGCCGTGGGTTGAACGGGGTCGCGCGCAAGGCGCGCTCCTACAACCGTCGGCCATCCCCGCCGCGCGGTAACCCATGCGTTAACACCGTGCTGTACTCCCGTGCGTTGGCCCGTGCGGCACCCCGTCAGGTATCCCCGTGCGGTGTACCGCCGCACGGTAGGAGCGCGCCCTGCGCGCGAAAAGCCGACAAAGCAATGAAGCGGCACCCCCCGGTTCCCCATTCCGGCCCCCATCCCGCCCGTTCCGCCCCCATCCCGCCGCACTCCCCACCGGATGCGGCACCGCAAAATTCCCCCTCAAGTCCCCACCGGAATAGCCGATACCCCAAGGGAAGGGGTCCCGAACCGCCGATCCGATCCGCCGTGGGAACGACATGAATCAAGCAGCCAATACCGCCATCGACGCGTCCGACGAGGCCGCGCAGTACCTGACCGTCAACCTCGGTAACGAGGAATACGCGGTGGATATCCTCGCCGTCCGCGAAATCCGCGGCTGGACACCGGTGACGCGCATCCCGCAGGCACCGTCCTATGTGCTGGGTGTGCTGAACCTGCGCGGCGCGATCGTGCCGGTGCTCGATCTTCGCCTGCGCTTCAATCTGGCGCGCGAGGAATACACCGCCACCACCGTGACCGTCATCGTCATGGTCAACGGCCGTCAGTTCGGCGTGGTGGTCGATGCCGTCTCCGACGTGGTGGAGGTCGCTCCCGGCGGCATCCGTCCGGTTCCCGACATGGGCACCACCGTCGATACCGAATACCTGAAGGGCCTCACGTCCGTCGGCGAGCGCATGGTGT
Organism: Luteibacter sp. 1214; assembly: GCF_031455395.1. Classification (NCBI taxonomy): domain Bacteria; kingdom Pseudomonadati; phylum Pseudomonadota; class Gammaproteobacteria; order Lysobacterales; family Rhodanobacteraceae; genus Luteibacter; species Luteibacter sp. 1214. The sequence goes on along the minus strand of NZ_JAVDSQ010000008.1, from coordinate 82,837 downwards.
TGCTGCTCGACGTCGACCGTCTCCTGCAGCCGCAGGACGCCCAGATGCTGGAAGCCGCGCTGGCTTCCACCGACGTCAAAGCCGTCGCCTGAGCGTAGAGGCGCCGTGGCGGCTTCGGTCGCCGTGGCGTGAGATGCCCGGTTTGCCACTGCCGCACTTTGCCGATTGGAATCGCAATGAATAAGTTCAAGTTCAAGATGCCCGCCCTGACCGTCCGTGGACGCCTTTACGGTGTGCTCGGTCTTTTGGGCGTCATGCTGATCGGCGGCGCCGCCGTCGGCCTCGGCGCCATGTACTTTCAGAACGAAGGCCTGCGCAAGGTCTACGAGGAAGAACTCGTTCCGTCCGAGATGCTCAGCCAGGTGAGCACGCGCGCCCTGATGGCTTTCGTGGTCATGGGTGAAGCCGCGGCGAAGGTGTCCGAGAAGGATCAGGTCAACCAGAAGCTTGCCGAGTTCCAGAAGCTCCAGGACGAGATGGCCAAGCTGAAGGACGATTACAAAAAGATGCCGATGTCGCCGGAGATCAAGAAGCTCTACGACCGCTGGCAGTCGTCCAACGACGAGTACAACTCGGCCAAGAACGACATGCTCGACGCCCTCAAGCAGGGTGACGAGGGCGCGCTCGACGTCATGGAGATGTCCGTCCGCCCGATCCTCATGGATCGTCAGGCGCAGCTCGCCAAGCTGGTCACCGCCAAGCGCGACGAAGCCGCGGCGATCTATGAAAAGCAGGCCGCCCAGTACAAGACGATCCGTGCCTTCTGCATCATTGCGCTGTCGCTCGGCCTGATCGTCAGCCTGCTGATCGGCGTGCTGGTGATCCGCTCGATCCTCCGCACGCTGTCGGTCACCGTGAACGTCGCCAACCAGATTGCCGAAGGCAAGCTGGGTCACGACGTGCAGGTCACCCGTCAGGACGAACTCGGCCAGCTGCAGGGCGCGTTCCGCGCGATGGACGAGCGCCTCAGCGCCATCGTCACCGAAGTGCGTCACGGTTCCTCGTCGGTCAGCACCGCCGCGCAGCAGATCTCGCGCGGTAACGACGACCTCTCGCAGCGCACGCAGGAACAGGCGTCCAGCCTGGAAGAAACCGCTTCGTCGATGGAAGAAATGACCTCGACCGTCAAGCAAAACGCCGAGAACGCCAGCCACGCCAACCAGCTGGCCCGCGGTGCACGTGAGCAGGCGGAGAAGGGCGGCGAAGTCGTTGCCCAGACCGTTGTCGCCATGCGCGAGATCAACAGCTCCAGCAAGAAGATTTCCGACATCGTCAGCCTCATCGACGAAATCGCTTTCCAGACCAACCTGCTGGCGCTCAACGCCGCGGTCGAAGCCGCGCGTGCGGGTGAGCAGGGTCGCGGCTTCGCCGTGGTCGCTACCGAGGTGCGTAACCTCGCCCAGCGTTCGGCGGGTGCGGCCAAGGAAATCAAGGGCCTCATCAACGACAGCGCGAGCAAGGTCAAGGCCGGTTCCGAGCTGGTCGACCAGTCCGGCAAGGCGCTCGCCGAGATCGTCGAGAGCGTGAAGAAGGTGACCGACATCGTCGCCGAGATCGCCGCCGCCAGCTCCGAGCAGTCGGCCGGTATCGACCAGGTCAACCACGCCGTGCTGCAGATGGACGAGATGACCCAGCAGAACGCCGCACTGGTGGAAGAATCCGCCGCCGCCGCCCGTGCCATGCACGAGCAGGCGACCGAGCTGAGCCGTCAGGTGTCGTTCTTCCAGGTCACCGGTACAGTGGCTTCCGCGCCGGCCGCCAGGGCGCCGCGCAAGGACGCCACGCAGGAGGAGATGGAAACGGTGTTCGCCGCGGTGCGCAGCACGCCGGCCGCCCCCGTGCGTCCGTCGCGTCCCGCCGAGTCGGCTGACTCCGGCGTTTGGAAGGAGTTCTGATCGATGAATGCGCTCGTCAACAACGGCGACAGCGTCGTACCGGCGAGCGCAGCGGGCCCGAGCCTGGGCGACGCGGACTTCGCCTTCCTTCGCGACTTCGTGCTTCAGCATTGCGGTATCTCGCTCGGTGAGCATAAGCGCCAGCTCGTCCAGGGGCGTCTGCTCCGCCGGCTGCGCACGCTGCGCCTCGACGGTTTCTCGGCGTACTGCGATCTGCTTCGTCGCGATCCGGACGGCGAACTGGGTGAACTGGCCAGCTGCATCAGCACCAACGTCACCTCGTTCTTCCGTGAGATGCACCATTACGACCTGCTCGTGGACGAGCTCCTGCCACGCTGGCTTGAAGAAAAGCGCAACGGTGGACGCCTGCGCATCTGGTCGGCCGGTTGCTCCACGGGCGAAGAACCATACGCCATCGCCATGGTGCTGGCCGAGGCCATGGAGCGGATGGGCGTCAACATCGACGCGAAGATTCTCGCGACCGACCTGTCACCGCAGGCGCTGGAATTCGGGCGCAAGGGCGTCTACCCGGTCGACCGCCTGACGGGCGTGAGCGAAGCGCGTCGCAAGCGCTGGTTCCTGCGCGGCGAAGGCTCGTTCGACGGTTTCGCCCAGGTGCACCCGCGCCTGCGCGAGCTGGTCACCATCCAGCCGCTCAACCTGCTTCACGACTGGCCCATGCAGGGCAAGTTCGACGCCATTTTCTGCCGCAACGTCGTCATCTATTTCGATAAGCCGACCAAGCAGCGCCTGTTCTCCCGTTATGCCGGCATGCTGGAAAGCCGCGGCTACCTTTTCCTCGGTCACTCGGAATCCATGTACGGACTGTCCGAAGACTTCGACCTCATCGGTCGAACCGTTTATCGGAAACGCACATGACAGACGCGTTCGCGACCCTGCCACGCACGTTCGTCGGCTTCGATCCAAAGAGTGTGCTGCCGGGGTTCGAACACGTCCGCCGGTTCTGGGATCCCGCGCAGGAAGTGGTGACGGTCAAGATTCTGCCTGGCGAATACTACGTCAGCACGCAGGAAGAAATGATCTCCACCGTACTGGGGTCGTGCGTGTCGGCCTGCGTGCGCGACACGAAACAGCGCATCGGCGGCATGAACCATTTCATGCTGCCCGAGCCCGCGGGCGAGCGTGACAGCTGGAGTTCCACCGTCGGTCGTGCCGCGCGTTACGGCAACGACGCGATGGAGCAGCTGATCAACTCGATCCTCAAAGCCGGCGGCCGTCGTGACGATCTCGAAGTGAAGATCTTCGGCGGCGGGCGTGTGCTCGCGACCATGACCGATATCGGTCAGCGCAATATCGCCTTCGTACAGCGTTATATCGCCACCGAGAAGCTGCGCCTCTGCGCGGCCGACGTCGGCGACATCTACCCGCGTCAGGTGCAGTTCTTCCCGGTCAGCGGCAAGGTGCGTGTGCGCCAGCTGCGTGCCGCACACGACAACAATCTTGCCGATCGCGAGAAACGATACCTCAAGCGATTGGCTGACGATCCGATAAAGGGAGAGGTGGAGCTTTTCTGACGCGCCGCGCGGAAAGCTTTCCTCAAGACATTCAGTACCGGTCGGTCCACCGACAGGGACGTTACGCCACCCGAGTTGCCAGAGCCCATGCAGAAAGTACGCGTTCTCATCGTCGACGATTCGGCCCTGGTGCGTAAGGTGCTGTCGACCATGCTCGAGTCCGATCCGGGCATCGAGGTGGTCGGTACCGCCGCGGACCCGCTGATCGCGCGTGAGAAGATCAAGCAGCTCAATCCCGACGTGCTCACGCTCGACGTCGAGATGCCGCGCATGGATGGCCTGACCTTCCTCGAAAACCTGATGCGCCTGCGTCCGATGCCGGTGGTGATGGTGTCGACGCTGACCGAGAAGGGCGCGGACGTCACGCTGCGCGCGCTCGAACTCGGTGCCATCGACTTCTTCACCAAGCCGTCGGCGGACCTCGCCAACACCTTCATGGAGCACGCGCCGGAGATCTGCGCCAAGGTTCGCCTTGCCGCCGGCGCCAAGCCGCGCGAGCGCTCCGAGGTGATGCAGCTGGATCATCCGCGCCACGAACCGCGTCACGACGCCGCTCGCCTCGAAGTGCCGCCGCGCCTTTCCGCCGACGCGGTGCTGCCGCGCGCGCAGACCGCCGGCAGCCGTGGCGGCACGCGCATCATCGCCATCGGTGCCTCCACCGGCGGTACCGAAGCCATTCGTGTGGTGCTCGCGGCCATGCCGCCGACCGCACCACCCATCGTCATTACCCAGCACATCCCGGCAGCGTTCAGCGGTCCGTTCGCCGCGCGCATGGATACCTGCTCGGCGATGCGCGTGTGCGAGGCCCGCGACGGGCAGCCGATCCAGCCAGGCCACGCGTACATCGCGCCGGGCAGCCAGCACCTCCTCGTGATGTGGGACGGAGCCAGGCACGTGTGTCGTCTGCACGACGGCCCCCCGGTCAATCGCCACAAGCCGGCGGTCGACGTGCTGTTCCGCTCCATGGCCGCCAGCGTCGGCGCCGCCACCATCGGCGTGCTGCTGACCGGCATGGGCGATGACGGTGCACGCGGCCTCGGTGAACTCAAAGAAATCGGCGCACCCACGCTGGTCCAGGACGAAGCCAGTTCGGTCGTCTGGGGCATGCCGGGTGCCGCCTGGAAAGCCGGTGCCGCCAGCGAGATGCTGCCGCTGGACGCCATCGCCGCGCGCTTGCTCGCGCTCGCCCAAACCCCCGTTTCCGCCGCCGCGCGCGTCGGCACCTGAAGAACGAGACGTCATCATGGTCAATCCCAAGAACGAACGCAGCATCGGCTTCATCGCCAGTGCCATCGCCCTGGTCACCGTCCTGGTGTTCCACGCCGCCTGGGTCGCCCCGGTCGTCGTGGCGCTGCTGACGGCCACCTGGATCGCGATCAGCCTCGTGCCCGCACCGCTGCCCGACGTCGAGGTCGTGCTCAGCTCGACGGCATCCAACGACGAAGCGTCCGTGCGCGAAGCGATGGAAGACGTTCGCAGCGCCATCGTCGACGAGCTCGGTCACGCCAGCCGCGAACTCCATCAGGCACTCGACCTGGTCCGCGACGCGGTCGCCGAACTGGGCGGCGGCTTCAACGGCCTGTCGCACAAGACCGGCAAGCAGCAGAAGCTGCTCAGCCAGATCATCGAAAGCGGCGGCCAGGGCATCTCGGTGCAGGACTTCGCCGATCGCACCGCCGGACTGCTCGAGCATTTCGTCGGCCTGATCGTCCAGCTGTCGCGCGAGAGCCTGCGCATCGTCTACCGCATCGATGGCATGGCGAAGGAAATGGACGCCGTGTTCGCGCTGCTGAAGAACGTCAACACGATCGCCGAAGAGACCAACCTGCTGGCGCTGAACGCGGCCATCGAAGCGGCACGTGCCGGTGAGTCCGGCCGCGGCTTCGCGGTGGTGGCCGGCGAGATCCGCAACCTCGCCCAGCACAGCAACCAGTTCAACGAAAAGATCGGTACCCACGTGGAGCGTTCGCGCACCGCGATGGAACAGCTGCGCGAGCTGGTCGGCCACATGGCCTCGCAGGACATGAACGTGGCGCTGTCGGCCAAGGGCGACATCGACCAGATGATGTCGACCATCACCGAGTCCAACCAGCGCACCAGCGCCGCGGCGGACGAGGCGGCCATGATCAACCGCGGCCTCGGCACGGACGTCTCGACGACCATCCGCTCCCTGCAGTTCGAGGATATCCTCAGCCAGCTGCTGCACCAGACGCGCTCGCGTCTTGTCGAGCTGCAGGAAATCACCGCCGACTGCACGCGTGACATCGAAGAACTCGCCTGCGCGCCGTCCGATCCGTCCGAGCTCGGCGCCCGCGCTCAGCGCGTCCGCTCGCGACTGGCCGAGCAGCGTGAGCGCGCCCGCCTGCGTGCCCGCGGCCCCGCCCTCCAGCAGTCGATGGCTGCCGGCGACATCGACCTGTTCTGAGGGAAGACACCATGGCCATCAACGTCCACAACGATACCGATCACGGCTGCCTGACCCTGCACCTGGGCGAGCGCTTCGACTTCTCCATCCATCGTGCCTTCCACGATGCCTGCCTGGGCGACGTGGCAGCGGCCCGCAGCTACGTGCTGGACCTCGAGCAGGTCACCAGCATGGACAGCTCCGCGCTGGGCATGCTGATGCTTCTGCGCGAGCACGCCGGCGGCGACCGCGCCGAGATCCGCATCGTCAACGCCGGTGCCGACCTGCGTAATACGCTGCGCATCGCTGGCTTCGATAAGCTTTTCACCGTGCACTAAAAGCGGCTCAAAGACCGGCTTCGGTTTCACGGAAACGCCCTGGCTTGCCGGGGCGTTTTTTTGTGGCCCGGTGAATTGCGACGCGAAGCCGAGCCCGACGAAGAACACGTCGCTTCCCCCATCCGCCAGCCGATTTTCCGACGGAAAAAACAGCAGTTACCCGAATTTCGCGTTTCGCTCGATCCAGTGCGCCGTCGCTTTGACGCCCGTCAACATTTGGCCGAAATAGCGTTGAAGATGCCCGTTTATCCGCCAATTTTGCGTATTTCAGCGCAGGGCCTGCGAGTCTCATGAATTCACCGGCTGTGACGTGGGTCACATTCGATGTTCAGCTCCCACATGGCAGGGGGCGCTACCCAGAGCGCTGTGCGCTCGAGGAGTGAATCATGAGCGAGCACAAATTCAGCAAGGTTCTTACCCGTACTTTCTTCGTCAGCTGCCTGCTCGCAGGCGCGGTGTCGATGACGGCATGCAGCGGTCATGGTTCGACGCGTTCCGGCGGCGGGTCGGGTACCAGTGTCAATCCGAGCGGGCAAGGTGGAACCGGCGGTGGCGGCGATAACGGTGGCGGCACGGGAGGTACCGGCGGCACCGGCGACAACGGCGGCGGTACGGGTGGCGCAGGCACCGGGGGTATCGGCGGTGGTGGAGCGGGCGGCGGCGGAGCGGGCGGCACCGGCGGCACCGGCGGCACCGGTGGCGGCGATGGTGGAGGTACCGGCGGTGGCACCGGCGGCGGAACCGGTGGCGGTGGCGGTGGCGATGGCGGCGGAACGGGTGGCGGCGGTACGGTTCCTCCTCCGGTCGTTCGCACCACCGCGGGCACCGCGGCGTCGGGGCTTGGCGGCATCATTGCCGCCATCGGCAACACGGTGTCGGACGTCGGTTCGACCATTCCCGGCGTGAGCGTCCTGGGTGGCACCACGGGCCTCACCGACGGTCTGGGTAACGCTGTCGATGGCCTTGGTGGAGCGGTTACCACTTTGGGCAACGGCGTGACCAGCGGTCTCGGTCAGATCGGCAATACCTCGGATCCGGTCGGTACCACCACGGATACGCTGGGCAACGTCGTGACCCAGGTGGGCGGCGCGGTGAACGATCTGGGTGGCGGTGTCAGCACGGTGGGCGCGGGCACGCCGATCACCCCGATCACGGCGGCGGTCGGCACGGCGGTCTCAATGGTCGGCACGGGCGTCGAGCAGCTCGGTTCGTCGCTGGGTGGCGCGCTCAATTCCAACTCGGCCAATGGGCTGACGCAAACGCTCAGCAATGTCGTCACGCCGGTTGCGATGGCTTTGGGTGACAGCGCGTCGCCGATCAACTCGGGCAACCTGGTCGCGGCGGTCGGTACGGGCGGCGGCAATCTTGTCAGTGGCACGAGCACGGGCGTCAGCGCCCTGGGCGCCAGTATCGCCGCGGTGCAGGCACCGGGCGCGGCCGGTGGCCTCACCACGACAGCGGGAACGGCGGTACAGAACGTGGGAGCGGCGCTGGCTCCGATCGGCAGCGGGCTTTCCAACGGCCTGGGCAAGGCGGGCACTGGCGCAGGCGACACGGTCGGCACGACGCTCGCGGGTGTGACCAGTGGCGTATCCGGCGTGGGCGCCACGGTCTCCGGTCTCGGCACCGGCGCGCTCGCTCCGCTGGCACCGGTTACCACGGGTCTGGGCAATACGGTCACCGCCGTCGGCAACGGCGCCACGGCAGCGGTCTCTGGCGGCGGTGCATTGTCAGGCGTGACCGGCGGCGTCAGCACGGTCGTCAACACCGTGGCCGCGGCCACTGGCGTGGGTGCCACCGCAGGTGGCGGCTCGACGGGTTCGGCAGGCCTCGGCAATGCGCTGGCCGGTGTGACCAATACCGTGGGCAGCTCGGTCGGCGGTCTGGTCGGTGGCCTCACCGGTGGCGCTTTGCAGAACAACAACGACAACCCGAAGCTCGGCCTCAAAGGCCTGCTGGGTGGTGGCAACCGCTGAAAACTGAAAGCGTGGGAAAAACGGGCGGCGCACACGCGCCGCCCGTTGTCGTAGCAACATGGAAAAAATCAGGGGAAAGTCCATGAATCGATGGTTCGGGTGCCTTCTTGGCATGACCGTCGTGTGTTCCGCGCAAGGGCAGGTCCGCGCCCCTGCCAATCCGTTGCAGACCCTTCCCCGAACGGAAGCGCCGAAGCAGGCGCCCGTGAAGGTCAACGTGGAAGCGCCCACGCAGGCTATGGAAGCTCTGCTCGCCAGCCACCTGACACCGACGCGTTTCGACGTGACCGGTGTCAGGTCCATTCCGTTCGCGAAAGTCGCGGCGGAATTCGCGCCCATGCGTGGCAAGGACACCTCGGTGCGCGAACTGATCGCCGCGGCCGACCGTGTCACGGCGATGTACAAGCAGGCCGGCTACGCGTTGTCGTTCGCCTTCGTGCCGAACCAGAGCTTCGCCGGCGGCGTCGTGCACATCGCCGTGGTCGAAGGCTACGTCTCCGAAGTCAGCGTGACCGGCGACACCGGCAACATGGATTCACGCGTCCGGGCCATCGCATCGCACGTCGTCGGCGAGCGTCCGCTGCGGCAGGAGACCTTCGAGCGCTATACCCAGTTGCTCGGGCAACTGCCCGGGCTCACGGTCGGTGCCAACGTCCCCCCGCCGACGACGACGGATGGCGCGACGAAGCTCGAGCTCGTCGCCAAACGCCAGCGCTACGACGTCAACTACGGTATGGACTTCAACCATCCTGGCGCGCAGGGTGTCTTTACCCTGCTGGAAAACGGAGCGACACCGCTCGGTGAGCAGCTCAGCCTGTCCACGCTGTTCCCGAACGGGGGAGGGCAGCGACTCTATTCGCTCGGTTATATGGAGCCGTTCGGCTCGGAAGGCTGGCAGGGCAAGATCGATGCGACCCGCTATTGGGGCTCCCCCGACACCGATAACCAGTTGCCGGCGTATCTTGATCACCGGCTGACGCAGGATCGTCTGGCGCTCTCCACCGTCTACCCCATCGTGCTGACCAATACCCGGCGGCTGAGCCTCACCATGGGCATTTATGCGTCCAGACAGGACGACCGTTATCGCAACACGGACAATGGTGCGATGGTGGCGCTGCAGTCCAGCATCCGGGTACTTAATGCGGAACTGGCATGGCTTCAGGCAGGCACGCAGCGTACCGGGCAGTTCAGCATTGCGGCGGCGCATGGCTTCGCCGGCATGGGTGCGTACTCGCGTGCGGTAAGCAACAACGGACCGCTGGCGATATCCACCCCCGACGTCAGCTTCACCCGCTACACCATGAACTTCGCCTGGTCGGAGCAGTGGAAACACAAGTTCGGTACCGTGGTTCGCGGGACCGGCCAGTACAGCGACAACGCCTTGCCCTCGACCGAGCAGATCAACTTCGGCGGCCCGAGTTACGCCTATGCCTACGACCCGGGCGATGCCGCGGGGGACAGCGGCTGGGCGGCGTCGGCCGAGGTCAATCGCGGCTTTGTCTCCGGTACGAAGTGGATCAAGTCCGTGGTGCCTTATCTGGTCTACCAGACCGCTCGCGTCTACCTCAATGGCTCACGTCCGCTGATCGACAAGCTGGATTCGGCGGCCGTTGGCGTGCGCGTGTCGGACAACAAGCACTACTCCCTGGATTTCGCTCTGGCCAGGCCGACGGGCGACCGTCCCCCGGAAAGCGACGACCGCGAGACCCGGTGGAACCTCACCTTCAGCTACAAGCTGATGTAGCAGCGGCGGGCGCCTTCACGTGGCGTGCCTCGTGCCGACCGGACGTTCACAGCGGCGGCGGCACGATCCACCGACGCCACCTGACCGGAAGCCGCCCTATGCCCCTCTCGTTGACCCCGCCGCCGATCCTTTTCGACGAATCGCTCGAGCACATCGAGGCGGATGAGCCGGAGACCGCGGAGCAGCTCGTCGAGACACTGACGAAGATCAACCAGACCACGCTGGAGCACGAGAAGCACGCGTTCCGCTCGGTGCACGCGAAAAGCCATGGGTTGCTCACCGGTGAGCTGATCGTCCCGGACGATCTCCCCGTGGAACTGGCGCAGGGCATTTTTTCGAAGCCCGGACGGTATCCGCTGGTCATGCGCCTTTCCACGGTGCCGGGCGACATCCTCGACGACAGCGTTTCGACGCCCCGCGGCATGGCGATCAAGATCCTGGGTGTCGAAGGCGAACGTCTTCCCGGCAGTGTCGGCGACGCCACGCAGGACTTCGTCATGGTCAATGGCCCGGCGTTCTCCGCGCCAAACGCGAAGAAGTTCGCCGGCACGCTGAAGCTCGTGGCTGCCACGACCGATCGTGCCGAGGGCGCGAAAAAAGCCTTGTCAGCCGTGTTGCGCGGTACCGAGCGCGTGATCGAGGCCTTTGGCGGCAAGAGTTCCACGCTGCTTGCCCTGGGCGGTCAGCCGGAAACCCATCCGCTGGGCGACACCTACTACAGCCAGGCGCCGATTCGTTTCGGCGACTACGTGGTGAAGGTGTCGGTCGCGCCGCACTCACCGAACCTGACCGCGCTCACGGGTGCGGAGCTCAACGTCAACGGCAAGCCCAACGGCCTGCGTGACGCGATGGTCGAGCACTTCGCCCGCGAAGGCGGTGAGTGGGATCTGCGCGTCCAGTTCTGTACCGATGCCGAGAGCATGCCGATCGAGGACGCCTCGGTGGCCTGGTCGGAAGAAAAGAGCCCGTACATCGACGTGGCGCGCATCGTGCTTCAGCCACAGGAGGCATGGAACCAAGTGCGCCAGCAGGCGATCGACGACGGTCTGTCTTTCAGTCCGTGGCATGGCGTGGCCGCACATCGCCCACTGGGTTCGGTGATGCGTGCCAGGCGTGTGGCGTACATGGTGATGTCGAAGTTTCGTGCGCACCACAATCACCGCACCATCGGTGAGCCGAACTCGCTGGACGACCTCGGGCTCTAGGACTTACCAGCCCATGTAATGGCCGCCGTTGATCGCGAGATTGGATCCGGTGATCCAGCCGGATTCTTCCGAGGTAAGGAACGCCACGGCGTGGGCGATCTCTTCGGGGCGGCCCAGCCGTCCCACGGGGATCTGCGCAACGATCTTGGCGCGGATGTCTTCCGGCACGGCCATGACCATGTCGGTGCCCACGTAACCCGGCGACACCGTGTTGACCGTGATACCGAAGCGCGCGTTTTCCTGTGCCAGCGAGATGGTGAAACCGTGCATGCCGGCCTTGGCCGCGGCGTAGTTGGCCTGGCCGTACTGGCCTTTCTGGCCATTGATCGAGCTGATCTGCACGATACGGCCCCACTGACGCGAGCGCATGCCTTCGATCACCGGGCGGGTGACGTTGAAGCAGGCATTGAGGTTGGTGTTCACCACCTCGGTCCACTGCTGGTAGTCCATCTTGTGGAAGGTGGTGTCGCGGGTAATGCCGGCATTGTTGATCAGGATCTCGACCGGACCGGCCAGCGCTTCGACCTCGCGGACCATGGCTTCGGCGGTGTGCGGCTCGGAGACGTCCCCGGGCACCATGACCACGTCGATGCCGTCGCGGATCATGTCCTCGCGCCAGGCGGCGGCACGGGCTTCGTCGCGGTAATTGGTCGCCACGCGATGACCCTGACGGGCAAGGTAGCGCACGAGCGCCGTACCGATGCCGCCGGTGCCTCCGGTGACCAGGGCCGTGCGTTGCGTGATCCCTTGCTTCATTTCTGACCTGTTTCGATGGTGGCCCGTTTTGCGGGCAAACGACTTTTATAGCGTCGGGGCGGGGGTAAGACTACTGCGGCGAAGCGACGCAGGCGAAAATCCATCGAGCGCATCGCGCAGGATCCGCTCCGGACGGGTGGCCGCGGAGCGGATGTCCACGCCCAGCCACGCCAGGGCGCGGCGCAGGGCGGGCAGCGGATCCCCGGCATCGACCGGAAGGGAGGCTGCGGACTTCGACAGTTTGCGGCCTTCCGCGTCGAGCACCAGGGGCAAATGCAGATAATCCGGTGTGGGCAGGCCCAGCAGGCACTGGAGATGAATCTGCCGGGCCGTCGAGTCGAGCAGGTCGGCGCCACGAACGACCTGGGTGATGCCCTGGTCGCCGTCGTCCACGACGCAGGCCAGCTGATACGACCAGAGCCCCTCCACACGGCGGATCACGAAGTCGCCCGCCGTTTCCCGGAGGTTTTCGCGCTGGGGTCCCTGGAGGTCGTCGTGCCACGTGACGGTCCGGTCGGGCGTGCGCAGGCGCCACGCGGGCGGGCGTGACGGGTCCGGCGGCGCGATGCAACGTCCGTCCCGATGAATGCCTCCGTGGATGGCCAGGTCGGCACGGCTGCACCAGCAGGGGAAGACCCGATCGGCCGCCTGCAGGCGTGCGAAGGCGGACTCATACAGATCGTTCCGGCGCGACTGGTACGCCGGGGCTTCGTCGGCGATCAGGCCGAACCCCTCCAGCGTGGCGAGGATCGACATGGCCGATCCGGGAATCTCGCGTGGCGGATCGATGTCCTCTACGCGCACCAGCCAGTCACCGCCCGCGCGCCGCGCCATCAGCCAGCTACCCACGGCTGCGACCAGCGAGCCGAAATGCAGGGCGCCGGTGGGAGAGGGAGCGAAGCGTCCCCGGTAGCGTGGAGGGTTCGATGACACGAAAAGTTGAGCAGTTTCTCAAGGCGTGCGGGACGCGGATGACTCAGTGTAGGCGATGACGCCGCCGACGAACCCGCGTCAGGGCGCGGCCCGGCTGAACGCGGCGCATGCGGGCATTGAATCGTTCAGCGTCTGCCCCGAAAACTTCGCCAGGGCGGCGCCACACAGCCAGCCGTCATAAGAGAGAAACCCATGTTCAAACGCATCGCTCTTTTCGTTGCCACCAACCTCGCCGTCATCCTTCTGCTGATGTGCGTGACCCATGTGCTGGGTATCGACCAGTGGGCCGCGCAGCGCGGTATGGGTATCGGCGGCCTGATCGTCTTCGCCTCCGTCTTCGGCATGGGCGGCGCCTTCATTTCGCTGGCCATCTCCAAGTGGACCGCGAAGATGAGCACCGGTGCCAGGGTGATCACGCAGCCGGCCAACGAGACCGAGCGCTGGCTCGTCGAGACCGTCCGCCGTCACGCCGAGAAAGCCGGTATCGGCATGCCGGAGGTGGCGGTCTACGACGCCCCGGAGATGAACGCCTTCGCCACGGGCATGAGCCGCAACAACGCCCTGGTGGCGGTCAGCAGCGGTCTGCTCCAGCAGATGGACCGCGAGCAGGTCTCGGCCGTGCTCGGCCACGAGATCGGGCACGTCGCCAACGGTGACATGGTCACCCTCACCCTGATCCAGGGCGTCCTGAATACGCTGGTGATCGTGCTGGCCCGGATCGTCGGCCGCGTGGTCGACAGCTGGATGAGCGGCGGCCGCGAGCGCGACGGGGAGGGCGGCATCGGGTATTTCGTCGTGGTCATGGTGCTGCAGATCGTCTTCGGCCTGTTCGCCTCGATGATCGTCATGTGGTTCTCCCGCTGGCGCGAATTCCGCGCCGATGCCGCCGGCGCCAGCCTGGCGGGGCGCGCGTCGATGGTTTCGGCCTTGCAGCGCCTGTCCGGCAACCATGGCGATACCTCCCTGCCGCAGACGATCCAGGCCTTCGGCATCTCCGGCCATCTGGCCTCGGGCTTCAAGCGGCTGTTCATGAGCCACCCGCCGATCGAGGAGCGGATCGCGGCACTGCAGAGGGCGGCCTAACCTTTTTTCCTCACGGAGCCGCCCCCATAATCCGCTGCCAGTCCATCCCATGAAGGAACGGCATCGTGAGCCAGGAAACCCGTAAGTTCGAAGCCGAGGTCGCCCAGGTCCTGCATCTGGTCACCCACTCCCTTTACTCGCACAAGGAAATCTTCCTTCGCGAGCTGATCTCAAACGCCTCCGACGCCTGCGACAAACTGCGTTTCGAGGCCTTGGCGCAGCCCGACCTGAGCGCCGACGACGCGGACCTGCGCATCCAGATCACCTGGGATCCGGATGCCCGCACCATCAGCATCCGCGACAACGGCATCGGTATGAGCAAGGATGAGGTGGTCGCCAACATCGGCACCATCGCGAGCTCCGGCACCCGTCGCTACCTTGAAGCCCTCTCCGGCGAGCAGAAAGCCGACGCGCGCCTGATCGGCCAGTTCGGCGTCGGTTTCTACTCCGCCTTCGTCGTGGCCGACAAGGTCACGGTGATCACCCGCCGCGCGGGGGCCGCGGACGTCGAAGGCGTGCGCTGGGAGAGCGACGGCAAGGGCGAGTACGTGCTCGAGGACATGACGGTCTCCGAGCGCGGCACCACCGTCGTGCTGCACCTGAAGGCGGATGAGGACGAATTCCTCAAGGCCTGGCAGCTGCGCTCGCTGGTCACCAAGTATTCCGACCACGTGGCGTTCCCGATCAGGATGCCCGTCGAAAAGGACGGCAAGCCGGACCCGACCGAGTGGACCACGATCAACTCGGCGTCCGCGCTGTGGTCGCGCCCGAAGAGCGAGATCACGGACGAGGAATACCAGAACTTCTACAAGGCCCTGGGCCACGACTTCAACGACGCGCTGGCCTGGACGCATAACCGCGTCGAGGGCAGCCAGAGCTTCACCACGCTGCTCTACGTGCCGGAACAGCCGCCGTTCGACCTCATGGGCGGTGGCGGTCGCGAAGAGCCGAAGGGTCTCAAGCTGTACATCAAGCGCGTCTTCATCATGGACGCTGCCAAAGAACTCCTGCCCACCTACCTGCGCTTCGTGCGCGGTGTGGTCGACGCCGACGATCTGCCGCTGAACGTCAGCCGCGAGATCCTGCAGCAGAACCGTCAGCTGGAGCGCATCAAAGCGGCCTGCACCAAGCGTGTGCTCGATCTGCTAGAGAAGATTTCGCGCGACGAACCGGAGAAGTTCGCCACGTTCCTCGCCGGTTTCGGCAATACGCTCAAGGAAGGCATCGTCGAAGACACCGCCAACCGCGACCGCATCGCCAAGTTGCTGCGCTTTGCCTCGACCAAGGGCGAGGGCTCGGCCAAGACGGTATCGTTCGACGAGTACATCAACCGCGCCGCGGTCGGTCAGGACACCATCTGGTACGTCACCGCCGATAGCTACGCCGCCGCCGCCGGCAGCCCGCAGCTGGAGGCGCTGAAGTCGAAGGACATCGAAGTCCTGCTGATGTTCGACCGCGTCGACGAGTGGATGCTCGGCTACCTCACCGAGTACGACGGCAAGCGCCTGCGCAACGTGGCCAAGGGCGAGTTCCCGCTGGACGAGGCCGACAAGGCGAAGCAGGAGGCCGCCAGCGAAGCCGCCGCGCCGCTGATCGATCGCGCCAAGGCGCTGCTCGGCGACCGCGTCGGCGACGTCCGTGTGTCCGCACGTCTTACCGATTCGCCGTCGTGCCTCGCGCTCGCCGACTTCGACCTCGCCCCGCATCTGGCTCGTCTGCTTCGCGAAGCAGGGCAGGACGTGCCGGAATCCAAGCCCGTGCTCGAACTCAACCCCGAGCATCCGCTGGTGAAGCGTCTCGCCGCGGAAGCCGATGACACCCGGGCGGCCGATCTCGCCGGGTTGCTGCTCGAGCAGGCCGAGATCACCGCCGGTGCGCAGCTGTCCGACCCCGCCGCCTTCGTGCAGCGGATGAACCGGGTGCTGCTGGGCTAGAGGCGCCGAAGAATGTAGGAGCGCGCCTGCGCGCGACACACCTGGCGACCACGTGCCGATGGTGAGCCGTGTCGCGCGCGAGGCGCTCCTACATCTGACGGGGCGGGCTGCTATCGTTCGCCCCATGTCAGCCTTGCTCATCCTCTTCGTCTGTCTGGCGCTCGGCATCCTCTGCCGGCGTTACGCCAACCTGCCCGAGGGGATGGTTCCCGGTATCAACTGGTGGGTGCTGAACGTCGCGCTGCCAGCGCTGGTTCTCGCGCTGGTACCGCATGTGACGGTCGATGCGCACCTGTGGTTTCCGGTGGTCGGGATGTACGTCACCTTCTTCGGTGCATGGGCGCTTTTCGCGCTGCTTGGCCGGGTCCTGGGCTGGTCGGCGCAGCGGATCGGCTGCCTCACGCTGGTGAGCGGCCTGGGCAACACCTCGTTCATGGGCTATCCGTTGATGGAAGCCCTGCACGGTAAGCCGGGTCTGTCGATCGCGGTCATCGCCGATCAGTTGGGCTGCTTCCCCTTGCTGGCAGCGGGCGGCATCGTGGTCGCGTCGATCTACTCCGGCAAGGGTGCGAGTGTTCCGACTATCGTCCGGCGGGTACTGACTTTTCCGGCCTTTCTGGCCTTGCTCGTGGGTATCGTCGTGAGCGTGTCTGGGGGCTGGCCGTCGGCGATCGAGAAGGTTCTTCTGCAAGTCGGTCAGACCCTGACGCCGCTGGCGCTCTTCTCCGTCGGCTTGCAGTTCAAGCTGCACCTGCGCAGGGAGGAGGCCGGGCCTCTCGCCGCCAGCCTCGGCTGGAAGCTGCTGCTGGCGCCGTTGATCGTCCTGAGTATCGGCCTCGCCGTTGGCGTAAGCGGCCTGATACTCACCGTGGGCGTGCTGCAGGCAGCCATGGCTCCGATGATTTCGGCGGCGATTCTCGCCGACCAGCACGGACTGGAGCCGCGTCTGGCGAACACCGTCCTGGGCGCAGGCATTCTGCTGTCACTCGTGACCATTCCGCTGGGCAACCTGTTTCTCCCCGCCGGCTGACCGCTTGGATTTCGGGCGGGCCGTCCGCACACTCTTCGCATGACCGATCAGACCAGTTCCGCAGGTGTGCGTGCCGATGTGTGGCTGTGGGCCGCGCGCTTCTTCAAGACCCGCAGCCTGGCCAAGCGGGCGATTGAAGGCGGGAAGGTTGAGCTCAATGAGGGCACCTGCAAGCCCGCCAAGCTAGTGGCCGTCGGCGACACGTTCAAGATCACCCGCGGGGAAGAACGCCTGACCTGCATCGTCGCCGCGTTGTCGGGCAAACGCGGACCCGCACCAGAGGCGCGCAAGCTCTATACGGAAACCGACGAAAGCGTTGCCGAACGCGAACGTCAGCGCGAGGATCGCCGCCTCACCGGCGGTGCGTTGCTGCGCCCGGACTCGCGCCCTGACAAGCATGCACGGCGCTTGATCCAGGACCTGAAGAAAACCCTGTAAATACCGTTCCCATCGGTCATGGCAGGGTGATAGGGCGGCGGAAAAAACTTCGATGAGCCTTGACTGACCTCTGGGATCGGCGCCGCTTGTTCCCGTGACCCTTTCAGTGTCCAATCGGCGGATGCCGGCTGGCAGGATCATTTTCAGGGAACAAGGACAGCATGATGTTTTACGGTCTACGCGAGCGATCCCCTCGATCCATCGCTTCAACGTGCCTATCGGGCGTGGCGGCGCTAGTTTTTCTGTCACTCTGTCCTGCCGTGCGGGCCGCGGACACGTGTGAGTCCACGTTCAAGTCCTCCGGAAGTCTGTTTTCCGGGAAGGTTTTCGAGGCACATTCGATCGCTCCTGGCGTCACGGCGCAGGGCGCAGTCGCGCAGATGAAGGCCGTCGCACCGAGCGAGGACTTTGAAGTCGGCCAGGATACGCTGACCGGATCGACTGCCACGCTTGCTCTCACCAACAAGGCGCAGGCCAATGCGCGAGGATTTCCTGTCGAGTTTTCAGCTGATGACAAGGGGCAACTCGTACTGAAGGCCAGTCTGCCCGCCGGGATGGGGGCCAGTGAAAAGGACATGCGCGCGTCAATGTGCGGCATTCTTGCGCGGGTAAAGTCCGGCGGATCACAGCCGTCCGTCGCGGCTGCAGGCATTTCCGGCGCACCTGCGCTACAAAGTGGATCGGGCGCGTTACCCGACCCCATTTCCCCAGAGGATTCCACACGCCTCTGCGAGGCGAACTTCACAGACGAAACCGATGTGGTGGGTGGAACCCGTTCCGTCTTCGGTACGTGGACATTGACCTCATCCGGAGAAGACGCACGACAAGCTCTGGCTCGTCTCAAGGCGTTCCTCGGCAAGACCCCGGACGCGCGCATGGTGCGGGAGGAGTATCGCGGCAAGAAGGGCGCCATGGACATTGCGCTCACTAGTGCCGCCTACGTTCGCTCGACGATCATGAATGTGCCCGATGTCAGGCCGTTTCCCGTGCGAGTGGAGTTCGATGGCGACATGGGGGCGGCATCTCTCGTGCTTCGTACGTTCTCGAAGCAGCAAGGGTCGCGTGACGTGCTTCGCACTGCGGCTTGCGCCATGGTGGCAGCCGCAGTGGCTGGTGCCGCGCCTTCATCACCCAGCCGCACCGGGAGTGCCTCGCGGTTCCGGAACCCGTTCAAGCAGGCCGAAGATCCTGCGATGGCGAAACGCACGGACGACCTGAAACGCCGCAACGATGGTATCGAAGCGCTTTTCGTGCGTGCGATCCATGCCGGCAAGGCGTTTGTCGCTGTGCCATCCCTGTTCGTATCCAAGAAATACCAGGCCATGGGAGTCGACAAGCTCAGGGAAGAACAACTGGTCAATTACTGGATCGACCTCACGGCTACGACTGAGTGGCGTCGTACGGATGATCCGGCCGATGTACTGCGTACGGGCTCCATGTCGAGCATGATCGAGCAGGGCTTGCATGGGTTTGCGTACAGGTACCCGGGCGGCAGCGGCAACTCGGAGTATGGCCTGTTTATCGTGGATCCCGGCACCTATGACTTGAAAGGCACCAGCGCAGAGTTTCGCCGTTCGCCCATGCCGGACATGTCGGGGAAGGCTGCTTCGGCGAGGTCGCCGTTGGGCACGGCATCGTTTGTGTCCACGCAGGATACCGAGTACTACAAGACCCAGGTGTGGCAGAGCGCCACGTATCAAAACGGCAGTTATACCGGCACCTATTGCGCCCTCATGGATGCCACGACGGGCGGATGCGCCGGCTTCGACGTCGGCACCCGAAGCTATTCGAAGCAGGCGACCGCAGGGGGATACCAGACCGTGCTGCGCGACAAGCAAGTCAGCGGGCTGCTGGTCACGACGCAGCTGTTGCATCCGTTTGCGTCGTTCCGGGTCGGCAAGGGCGATGTGGTTTATGTCGACGGTTTTGTCGTGGACGGCGCCAGTGTCGTCATCGATCACGACGCATGCAGGCAGTCCGATGGCGACATGGCGACCTGCGCCCTGAAGTCGTTCAACCTGTTGCGTATCCCCGCCACGGCTGAGCATGTTGCGGAATGGCAACGAAGCGGTTTGCTTGCTCCATCGCTGGCTGACCTGCTCCGCGCGGCGAAGCCGGCCAGGCTGACGCTCGGTGCCGGCGTTAGCGCCCTGCCTCAGAAGCCAGGTACGTTCGAGTCCGGTTGGGCGACGCGCTACGCTCTGGAAGGCAGGTAGATAAAAACCGCCCCCCGAATTCCAACCCCGGGCTGCTGACTCGGGATGGGAGCGGGGGGCGTCACGGAGCCGAAGATGGAGAGTCGTAAGACTCCGTGAAATGGAACGACCCCACTATAAGAACAGACGTCGCTTAGTGGAATTCGATTGTTCAGATCGATCCCATAGGGTCCTTCAATGGTTCAGCGCAGCATTTTCCGCAGCCTGTAAAGCTGATCCAGCGCCTCCCTGGGTGTGAGGTCATCCGGATCGACCGCCCGCAGTGCCTCCTCGACCGGCGACGGCAACGGAGGCGCGAATAACCCCATCTGCGGCGCCGCGGCAGGCGGTGTCGCGACGGCCGCCGTGACCTCGTGGCCCTGCTCGAGCGCAGCCAGATAACGACGCGCGTCCGCGATCACGGCCTTGGGCAAACCTGCCAGCGCGGCCACCTGCAATCCGAAACTTCGATTGGCCGGGCCATCCTTCACCGTGTGCATGAAGACCAGCTGCTCGCCGTATTCGACCGCGTCGAGATGCACGTTGGCGATCGTGCGGTAATCGCCGGCCAGTTCCGTGAGCTCGAAGTAGTGCGTGGCGAACAGCGTGTACGCACAACTCGTCGCCGCAAGATGCACAGCTGCCGCGCGCGCGAGCGACAAGCCATCGTACGTGCTGGTACCGCGACCCACTTCGTCCATCAGTACGAGGCTGCACTCGGTTGCGTTATGCAGGATGTTAGCGGTCTCGCTCATCTCGACCATGAAGGTCGACTGGCCTCGCGACAGGTCGTCACCCGCGCCGATACGCGTGAAGATGCGATCGATCGGTCCGATCGTCGCGCCCGACGCGGGCACGTAACTGCCGACGTGCGCGAGCAGGACGATCAGCGCGTTCTGGCGCATGTAGGTCGACTTACCGCCCATGTTCGGGCCGGTGATCACGAGCATGCGACGATCGCTGTCCAGTGCGAGGTCATTCGGCTCGAAAGGCTCGTCGCGCACCTTCTCCACGACGGGATGGCGGCCGCGGTCGATGCGGATGCCGGGCACGTCGGTGAGTTCGGGCGCGGCCCAGTCGAGCGTCTCCGCACGATCGGCGAGGTCCGCCAGTACGTCCAGTTCAGCCATCGCCGAGGCGGCGATCTTCAGTTCCGGCAGGCGTTCGGTGAGCTTGTCGAGCAGCAGTTCGTACAGGGCTCGCTCGCGCATCAGCGACCGTTCCTTTGCCGACAGCACCTTGTCTTCGAACTGCTTCAGTTCTTCGGTGATGTAGCGCTCGGCGTTCTTTGTCGTTTGCCGCCGCGTGTAGTGCTGTGGCGCCTTCTCGGACTGCGCCTTGGAGATTTCGATGTAATAGCCGTGTACGCGGTTGTAGCCGACCTTCAGCGTGGCGATGCCGCTGGCCGCTTTCTCGCGCTCCTCCATGTCGACGAGGAACTGGTCGGCATTGGTGGAGAGCTGGCGCAGTTCGTCGAGTTCGTCGTCATAGCCTTCGGCGAGCACGCCGCCGTCGCGCAGGAGCACCGGCGGTTGCGCGATCACCGCACGGGCGAGCAGTGCCGCGGTTTCCGCGTGGTCGCCGATACGCTCGACCAGACTGTGCAGCAAGGGGCTGTCCAGGCCGGCGATGTCTTCGCGCAATGCCGGTGCGGCAGCCAGGCCGTCGCGTAAGGTGGACAGATCGCGCGGACGCGCGGAACGCAGTGCCACGCGCGCCAGGATGCGCTCGAGGTCGCCGATACCGCGAAGGCGTTCGCGCAGCGTCGCATGACGGCGCGTATCGATCAGGCTCCCGATCGCCTGATGGCGTCCGCGCAGGACGGTGCGATCGCGCAGCGGACGATTGAGCCAGCGACGCAGCAGACGCGCACCCATCGGCGTCACCGTCTCGTCGAGCACGCCGAGCAGCGTGTTCTCGACGCGGCCGCTCTGGTGCGTGTCGATTTCCAGGTTACGGCGCGTGGCGGCGTCCATGGCGATCGTCTCGCCCGCGTTTTCCACGGCCATGCCGGTGAGATGGGGCAGGGCGGCCTTCTGGGTTTCTTCGACGTAGCCGAGCAGACAACCCGCGGCGGCAACGGCAAGCGGCATACCGTCGACGCCGAAGCCACGCAGGTCGCGCGTTCTGAAGAAGCGGCAGAGCTCACGCGTGGCGGCATCCCCGTCGAAATGCCACGGCTGGCGCTTGCGCAGGCCCGGCAGCGAGGAGACCAGCTTCGGCCATGCGACGTCCTCACCGACCAGCGTTTCGGCCGGCTGCAGGCGTGCGAGTTCGGCGGCAAGACCTTCGGCGCTGCCCACTTCGGTCAGCAGAAAACGCCCGGTCGACAGGTCGACCCATGCCAGGCCATAGCCTGTCTGGCCAGCGGCGATGGACAGCAGCAGATTGTCGCGGCGCTCTTCCATCAACGCCGCATCGGTCACGGTACCCGGGGTGACGATGCGGACGACCTCGCGCTTCACGGGCCCCTTGGAGGTGGCCGGATCGCCGATCTGTTCGCACAGCGCCACGGACTCACCCAGCCTGACCAGACGCGCCAGGTAATTCTCGACCGCGTGATAGGGCACGCCGGCCATCGGAATGGGGGCGCCCGCCGACTGGCCGCGCTGCGTCAGGGTGATATCGAGCAGCCGCGCCGCCTTGCGGGCGTCGTCGTAGAACAGCTCGTAGAAGTCGCCCATCCGGAAGAACAGCAGGATGTCCGGATACTCCGCCTTCGCACCGAGGTACTGGCGCATGAAGGGCGTATGCCCGGCGGCCGAGCGGTCGTCGTCTGGTAAAGCCATGATTTTCCGAGGAGTTGCGATGGGGCAGGGCGCCTGTGACGGCGCGCTGGCCGTGCATGATACCGCCCGGCGCGATTCTCTACAGATCACGCGCTGAGTTAGGATTCCGGTCGCTCGACGTCGCGAGGTGTGGACTCAGCGCTGGGTCGTGGCGGAGCGCAAACAAGGAGAAGTGAATGAGCAGGATTCTGATCGGGTGCTTATTGCTGCTGTTCGTCGGCAGTGCGGTAGCGGAGCAGGTACGAAACCCCTATCTGCCCACCCAGGGCGGAGTCACGGAGGGCTATACCGCTTGTCTCCTTGCCGCCGGCAAAGGCGACCACAACGTCTGCCTGGCGTCGGAATTTGACCATCATCAGGCCACGCTGGATATCGAATATTCGGTACTTTTCAGCAAACTCGACCCGGCGGCCCAGCAAGCACTGGATGCCGAGCAGAAGCGGTGGGTAGCCGACCGGGCGAAGAGCTGCGGGGTCGCGGACACACCCGAGGGCGTTGCGAAGAACGCATGCGCGGTCAGCCAGACGCTACAGCGTGCTCATGTCATTGACGGGCGGCTCAACGCTTTCGGACCCGGTGACGCGTCGGTGGTGGGAAAGTGGGGATACCGCAGCCGATGCGACATGGGTCATTTCGTCGAATTCGCGGCTACGCAGCAGGGAACCGACGTCAAAGGCACCTGGTCGGACGGCACGGATACCGGGGGTGACGACGGTGAGTTCAGCGGCGCGTGGCGCAGTGGTCGCTTGTATGTTCGCTTTTGCGCCAACGCGGCAGAGCGAGGCGGCTATCCCGTTTGCCCCGCATATGGCAATGAAGATGCTTACTTCGTGCCGGAGGCCGGCAAGCTTGTCTGGTATCGCTCGAGTGGACCGGCATCCGACCACGTCTTCACGAAGTATGTCTCGCTGATTCGCAAGCCGCAGAACGGTGAGATACCGTTCGACATGCACTGTTCGTCATCGAACTAGGCGACGACGAAGCATCTCTGGCGCGCCCGGAACGCCGGGGGCGCCAGAGGCCACGCATCGCTACATCAGATCGCGACAGCCGCCGACACGTCAGCCGTACGGCGACGCGCCAGCGCCAGATTCGACTTGGCGCGGTCGAGCACCACGTACAGGAACAGGCCCGGGTACTTCGCGACCGGATTGATCACGTGGTACTGCTTTTCCAGCGTGATCAGCATGTCTTCGATCGCTTCCTTGATGCCCAGCGACTGCATCGTCTTCATCTTCGCGCGGACCACTTCGGTGTTACCGGCGGCGGCGATGTCGAGGTCGAAGGTGCCGGTGTTGCCTGCGGTGCCGAGGCACATGCCGCTGTTGGAGTCGACCAGCGCGGCGCAGACGGCGCCATCGGTGGTCATCAGTTCGGCGAGCGATTCTTGCAGAGTAGCCATGGTGTTTCCCCTTGTTTGTGTTCGTAGGTTGTTCCGGTCAGGGCCGGAGCGATTCGCGGATCTGGGTGGCGCATTCGCGGATAGCCCACAGGCTGCTGCCCAGGAGCACGTCCGCGCGGGCGACGAGTGCGAGTACGTAGTCGCTTCGTTCGCCACGGATGGAAACGACCTGCATCTGCCGGTCGCTGAACTGGAGGCTGATGATTTCCAGCCCGCCCGCATCGATCTGCGCGCCGGCCGCTTCACCCAGCGCGCAAAGCGAGCTCATCACGGCCGCGACGCGGTTCTGCATGGTCTCGTCCAGCGCACCCGAGAAGGCCGATGGAAACCCGTCAGCCGTGGCCAGCATCGCCCCTTCGGCTCCATTGATCCGTTCGATCATCACCGACAGGAACTGCTCGAGCACGAAACGCTGGGTACGGGACAACGACGACATCGGCGCAGCAAATGAGGTGTTCATGGGGCGAGTTCCAGGGCAGCGCCGTCCGTGCGGCCTTCCAGCTGCACGAACAGTACGTCGAGAAGCAGGTGGACGTCTGCGCGCTGGCGCACGTCTACGGAAAAAACCGGGGTGGTGTAACCGCGGGAGGCGAGATGTTCGATGAAGTCGTCCGTCGGGACGGCACCGGGCACGTCACCGCGACCCACACCGAGCACGGCTCGCTGATCGCGCAGCAGGTGCCCGAAAGCCTCCAGGAACGGGTCGAGGGCGGCCAGTGCGTCGGGCGCCGCGGCGTCGGCCAGCAGGACCGCCCCCAGCGCGCCCTTGCCGACCATGGGCCACATGAAGGAGAAGCGGGTCTGTCCGGGCACGCCATAGAGGCGCAACAGACCGCCGCCTTCGATCACCACTTCGCCGTAGTCCAGAGCGACCGTGGTCGACGCCTTGGCATGCGCCTCCCGATCCGTATTGCGCACCTCGGTGACGACCGGTGGCTTGCTGCTGATCGCGGTAATCGCGGTCGTCTTGCCAGCCCCCATGGGACCGATGAAGACGAGCTTGTAATCCTTGCTCATCGGCTCGCTTCCTTCATACCCAGGGCGCGGCGGATCGCACCGACCGCCGCGTACAGGCGGCTCGGTGCGGGTGCGACGACCGGGGGCGGTGTGTCGTCGATGTCGGCGGTGACCTCCAGCCATCCGCACAGTCGGCAGCCGGCGAGGAAGACGAGGAGATCGTCGCGATCTTTCGAAAAGGTCGTGAGCAGGGCATGCAGCGAGGTCGGGTGACGGGTCAGGCGGGACGCCACATGAAGAAAGGTGTCGCGTCGCTCGAGCGAACCGAAGTCCGGCCAGCGCCGCAGCTTGAGGCGGCGGTCGCCGGGAATGCCCAGCGCGTCGGGTTGCCAGTTGCCGGTCAGCGCCAGCGCCCACAACACGTGCGCGAGCGATGAGCGTACGGCCGTCGACGGCGGAATGCCGCGTGGCACGCTGGACAGCATCACCTGACCCTCGCCAAGTACTTCGGCGAGGCGACCTACGGCCGACGGCGCCAGCCAGGCGCAGCGATTGGCCGGGTCGAGCAGCGCGGTCGGGCCCGATGCCGTAGACACGTGGACCATGCGGTCGCGCGTTTCCGCTCGTGCCACTTCGTCCAGCCAGCGATCGAGCGGGCTGGGAGGAAGGGCGGCGGTCATGTGAGGCGAATTCGCGGCGGCGGGCAGGTCGCGCACCGGCGTGCGAAGCAGCGACATCACATCGGACATCTGGCTGATGTTGGGCCAGCGATCCAGAAAGATGGCGGGAACCGACGAGGCGCGACGCGGACCCGCGATGACACAGCGCGGGCCGCCACGGACGGCGGGCGGGAGGTCGCCCAGGCTCACCGCGAAGAACACGTCGCATTTCTCACGTGGCGCGGTGTGCCATGTGATGCCCGCCAGACGGAGTCCCGCACGTAGCAACATGGCGTCGCCCAGCGGCATGGGGCCGAAGGCGATGGCAAGGGTGGCCTCGCTCATGCGGCCCCCGTACCGACCAGGGTGCGATCGCGACGCTCGCGGACGATACCCACGAGCCAGCGCACCTCGTTGTGATCGTCCGACACCGGCGAGACGTAAAGCTCGTTATCGAACGCTTCGCCATTCTTGCGGTAATTGCGGACCACGACCTGGGTGGCCTGCTTGAGTGCGATCGCACGACGCAGCGCCGAAATCGCCTGGGGATCCGAATCCGGACCCTGCAGGAAGCGGCAGTTGCGCCCGATACACTCCGCGGCTGTGTAGCCGGTCAGCTGTTCGAAGCGACGGTTGACGAAAGCGATGGGCTGATCGACCGCCTGTGCGTCGACCATGATGACGCCCGCACCGATCGCCTCGAGCGTGCTCTGCAGATCGCTGAGACGCCCACGGCTGACGCCGAAAAGACTGACATCCATGACGCTGATGACGCGGAACCGCTCGCCCCGCTGAGTGACGGTACGCGCCTGGAAGAGAAGAAATTTCTCAATCGCGCCATCGCGGCGAAGCTGGCCTTCGGTGCTCAGCTCCGCACTGTCGATATCCAGCAAGGGGGCGGCCTGGGGCAGCATGAGGGTGGCCGGCATGCGAAGGCGCAGCTCCGCGCCGAGCAGGTCCTTTTCAGTGATGCCCAGCCGATCAGCGAAATCACCGGCCGTCTGTACGACCCGACCCGATGCGTCGGTGATGCAGAGGCCGAGCCGGGTGGCCCGTAATCCCTCACGAAGAAGCGCGTTCTCTGCTTCCAGATAGTCCATGACTCGCGTAACCCCTGTCCGGCGTGCGATTGGATCGATTTAGGCAATTTTGCCGAATTTTACTACTTAAGTGTGACTTAGTGCACATATACGGCCGTCGCTCCCGCGACTTGAGGACGCAAATGTGAAGACGCCCCCAGTGGGGGCGTCTGATTTCGTCTGCTATGCGCGGCCACTGGGCGCGACTGGTCAACCCAGTCGTGCCATTTATGTGCATTCTGAGGTACGAGTGGATGGCGTGCTGTTACCGGCATCCGCTTATTGAAAATCGTCCCTCGGGTCACCCTCCCGTCATGTCCGGGAGGGGGCGCTCTGCACAGCTTCGTGGTTCTGCGTGATCGACTGCGACGGCTGGGCCTGCTGGCGCGCCAGGTCGCTCGCAACGAATGCCTCGGCGCTGCTCTGCGCCAAGGGTGTATTGGCCGCTTTCACCACATCGACCTCCGCATGCTGCTTGAAGGGCGAGTTCTCGGCGCCCTGCATGGCATAGACCTTGGTCGCGTCCTGGTTGAGCACGACCTGATCGATGCTCCTCATCCCGGCGACGGTCGCTGCCGACGTGAGCGAGCCCGCGATGTTGGTGGTGTGCGGGCCGGACTCGCGGCCATGCTGTGCATCGAGACCCTGCACACGGTCGAGCGCCTGGCGGAACATGCCGTTGGCGGGATGACTTGCGTCGGCGAGTGACGGTATGCCCGCCTGGCGTTGCGCGCTTTCGATCGCCTGGAAGGTCTTCGGGCCTGCTATACCGTCGGCCTCGAGGCCATGCGCACGCTGGAAAGACTGCAGCGCTTCCCTGGTCTGCGTGCCGAAGTGTCCGTCCGCGGCAAGCGGGCGCCCGTTCGAGCCGGTGATGCCCTGATCGCGCAGGTGGGCTTGCAGCGCTTCGACCGACGCGCCCGTGGCGCCTTCGCGCAGCGAAGCCGCCGTCGGCGAGTGTGTTGCGGAGGGTGTTGCCGGCGCCGGTGCCGGTGCCGCCGGTGCTGCCGGCGTTGCGGCGGGCTGCGCCTTGTCATGCTGCAGGTTCCGCTCGAGCGCCTTCAGCGTGGCCGGTCCAACGATGCCGTCCGCCTTGAGATGATGGTCCGTCTGGAACCGCTCGATGGCGAGCTTGGTTTCCTTGCCGGCGTGGCCGTCCACGACCAGTGGCTTGCCGTTGGTGTCGGTGTAGCCATGGGCGTTGAGCAGGGTCTGGACGTGCTCGGCTTTCTCTTTGCTCATCCGGTGGCCGCCGCCACCGGCCAGCGGGATCGGATCCGGACCGCCGGGCTTGTATCCCTTGTCGAGCGCGCCTTCCCATGCCTGCGCGGCGTTCTTGCGCTCGGCAAGGCCGTTGTGGCCGCCATTGATGTCCTTGCAGGCACCTGTGACATCGGTCTGATGACCGTGGGGCTGGACGCGATCCTTCCAGTAGTGGATGGCGATCTTTGCGGCGACATCGCGATCGGCGGCCAGCTCGGGGTGGTTGACCAGATCAAGCCCCAGCTCCTTGCCGACGGCCTCGTAGTTCGCACGGCCGGTCAGCTGCACATAGCCGCGACCGTGGAATTTCCAGCCGTCGCCCGGCTCGGTGTTTCCAAGATTTTTCTTGCCCCAGCCACCGCCGTAGATTTCGTTGGCGATCGCCTCCTGACCACCCGCGGCGACCTTGTTGGCTTCAGCGAGCGTGTTCATCCCGTTGCGGCCGGGGAAGACTTCGAGCAGGCGACTGCCGGAGTAGCCCAGGCCTTCGTTCATGCTCGAGTAGCCTCCGCACTCCACCTGCATCTGGCCCATGAAATTCGCCAGTTCCCTGGGGTCGGTAATGCCCGCCTTCGTGGCGGCGTCCATCAGATAGTCGGCGTTTTCTTTCGCGGACATGGTGTAACTCCTGGTTGACTTAAAAGGGAAGGTCGTCCGCGGCTTATTGCCCCGGGACGCCGTTCTTCTCGATCGCCGGATCGCTCTTGAGCTTGAGCGTCGCGTCGATCAGTGCATCGTCATCCGTGTCGGTGACCTTGCCCGCCTGGCAAGCGCTCTGTTTCACCGGTTTGTCCTGGCCGTCCTTGAGTACCACCAACCCGCCGTCTTGCAGGTTGTTCGAGCCTGAAACCGAATAAACGACGTATTTGAACCCAGCGTTGGTGAACGAATACGCATAACCGCCGGTATTACTACCGAAGCCGAGGTGAGTACGCGTGAATTCGGCCGGAGCATTGGCAGCGGGATAGGTGAGCTCCGGCTTTGCCGCATCGCGTCCGTAGGCGTAGTAGAAATGGCCGCTGCCGTGCGTAACGTCGCCCGCCGCGCACATGGAGACCGTCTTGCCGCCTCCGGCAAGCGGGCACGAAAACACCGGTTTGTCGCCGTTGGCGCACATCGTCGGCGCGGGCGCGGCAGCGCCGATAGCGGGGGCGATGAGTGCGGCGGCGAGCAGAAACGCGTTTGCATAGGTCTTCATGGTGGAACTCGACTCCTGGATGACGTGGTGGCGGGAAGTTCGCGCCGGCCTCAGATGTTAAGTGGCTCGACCTTAGCTTTTTCCATCAGCCGCGAGGTGAAGTACTTGTCTTCGTAGTGACGGATGTACGTCACCCTCCTTGCCCTCGATGTGCCCCGCTTCCTTATGCAGGATGAGCATGTCGCGCTGCCTGGTGGCACCGCCGCTTTCATTCTCAAAAACGGCTACGGCATCGGCACCGTCGGCGTCGCCGCTGGATTTGAAGGCGACGAGCTTCGTACCCGCGGGAGCAAAGGCGGCAACCTCCGTTGGCGCAGAGGGCTGCGCGGCCGCCGCTATCAGATTAGCGGGGAGGGCTATCGCTGCGATGGTTACCAGGGCAACGCGCATGCTGCGGACGTCCTGTTCGACGGGATGAATCGTGGTCATTTTATGGCGGATTTTTCGACAGTCGCGCATCTGTGCCTGCGCATATCATTGTTCGCCTGGATTCTGTGCCAGCCGATAAATCGGTGTCCGCGGCGCACATATTTTGCAGGGTCATGCCGCACATAGGTGTAACTCCTGTTGGAACGCCGTAATCGATGGTTCGTTATGGCGTGGGTATGCCCTGATCCTCGAGCACCGGGTCGCTCTCCCACTTCAGGGTCTTTTCTATCAAAGAACGGTCCGGCGCAACGCTGACCTTGCCGGCTTCGCAGCGGGATTGCCTGATGGGCTTCGTCTCGCCGTCTTTCAACACGACCAGCCCCTGGTCTTCCAGATTGTTTGACCCAGAAATCGAGTAGATGACGTACTTGAATCCCCTATTGGTGAAAGCGTATGCAAAGCCGCCGGTATTACCGCCGAACATCAAGTGAGTTCGAGTGAACTTGGCCTCGTCGCCCGCACCGGGATACCGCAACTCCGGTTTCGAAACGTCGCTTCCGTAGGCATAGTAAAACTGACCTCCACCATGGGGTGCACCAGCAGCGGCACAAAGTGAAACGGTCTTCTTGCTTCCGGCCAGGGGACACGAGAAGACCGGCTGGTCGCCCCTTGCGCACATCGTCGGCGCGGGCGCGGCGCCGACAGCGGGAGCGATGAGGGTGGCGGCGACCAGAAGCGCGCTTGCACAGGTCTTCATGATCGAATTCGACTCCTGGATGACGTGGTGGCGGGACGTTCGCGCCGACCTCAGATGTTAAGTGGCTCGACCTTGGCTTTTTCCATCAGCCGCGAGGTGAAGTACTTGTCTTCGTAGTAACGGATCTTCTCGCAGAGGACCGGATGCGGAATGCCTTCGTAGAGGAATACTTCCTTGTCCGTGCCCATCGCCTTGAGTTCCTGCGGCAGCATGAGCGCGCGCTTCTCTTCGGTATGGCTGGTCGAGACGTCACCCTTCTTGCTCTTGGTGATGTTCTCGCGACGCACCGTGGTGTAGCCCAGCATGTCGGAGTAGTCGTTGGCGTCCTGCTGCTCGCGCGGGGCGAAGACGATCTGCAAGGCATGGTTGGTGATGACCGTGCGTGAGACGTCCTTGCCGTAGGTCGCGTCCAGCTGCGCCATGCTCTGGATGATCGGTAGCAGACGGATGTTATAGCCGGCCATGTACGAAACGGCCGAGGCGATGATTTCGACCTTGCCGATAGAAGTGAACTCGTCCATGAGCAACAGGCACTGATGCTTCAGCTCCTTGTTGTTCTGTGGCAGTTCCTTCGTGTTGAGGTTGATCAGCTGGCTGAAGAACAGGTTTACGATCAGTCGGCTTTCGGACAGCTTGTTGGGCTGGATGCCGATATAGATCGTCATCTTCTTCTTGCGGACATCGGTCAGCAGGAAGTCGTCTTCGCTGGTGGCCGCGTCCAGCACCGGGTTGATCCAGGCGTTTAGCGGCTCCTTGAAGGTACCGAGGATCGAGGCGAACGTTTCGGCCGCCTGCGAAAGCATGTTGGCGAAGGCCGACTGGGCATTCGAACTCAGGAACGGCTGCTTCGACAGGGTGGTGTACAGCTCCCGCAGGTCGGTACCGTCGCCCGACGACAGGCGATAGATCATGCCGAGCGTGGGCTTGCTGCGCAGCATCAAGGGCAAGTTGTTCTTCTCGTCGAACTCCCACTTCTCGCAGAGGTAAAGCGAGAAGGCCATGAAGGCGTTACGTGCCTGGCTGACCCAGAACTTCTGGTCATCGGAGCCGTCCGGGTACAGCATCGTGGCGATGCTCATCAGATCGGACACGCGGAAGGCGGGGTCCTTTGAGACATAACTCAAAGGATTCCAGCGGTGCGTGCGACGGTCTTCCGCAAACGGGTTGAACAGGTAGATTTCCTGTCCCTGGGATTTACGCCAGCCGCTGGTCAGGTCGAAGTTTTCCTGCTTGATGTCCAGGACCACGATGGATTCCTGGTAGTCGAGCAGGTTGGGGATGACCACGCCCACGCCCTTGCCCGAACGGGTCGGGGCGGCGAGGATGACGAACTGCTGGCCCGGCAGGCGGACGAGGTCTCCCTTGAACTTGCCGACGAGAATGCCATTGTCCGCGGGGGAGAGCATCTTTTGCTTGCGCAGGTCCGACGCATGGGCGAAGCGTGCGTCGCCGTGCATGGCTTGCTTTTTCTTCCTGAGCAGGAAGTAGAGAGCTACCAGCCACGCGATGATCGGCAGGAGGAAGCCTATCATTCCTGCGGTCTCGATCTTCCATGCGTAGGGCTTGACTTCCGGCAAGCCAAGCGCCCGGATATAGGTCCAGTAGGTGTTCCATTTCAAGGATATGTCTCGCAGCCCAAGGAACAGGAGCGTGAGATAGCCGGAAAAAGAGTTGCCCGCAACAAGAGCCGCCGCGCCGAGGCCGGCTGCCCAATATCCCCTGGTTTTACTCATGCGCGATCTTGCCTTATGTCCTTGAATGTTTCGTGGTCGCTTCAATACCAACGCGCAGGCCGGTCAGCCGGCCGCCAATCACCCCGTCGAACGAGACGGTACGCCGCATGTTTCACGGACTCAGATCGGCACTATCCCTGGTGGAAACCGCGCTTTTGGAGCTGCCCCCGCCGCCCATCGGAAAGGCCTTGGGGCACACCCGCGCAAACATGGTCGCCGAATACGCATTGAAACAGTATTGGTTAGTCACAGTGTAGATGCCCAGCTCCTTACTGACGGGAGCCCAGCAGTCTTGCGGAACGCCTCTCGTGCAGAAGGTAAACGGGTCATTGTTGTAGTACGGTATATATTCATAATACCCGTCGGCCCAGGCGATGCCTGATGTCATGCAGAAAAGTAGTGCTGTCCAGAGTAACTTTTTCATCGTCGTTTCCCTCTGTGATGGTAACTATCAGTTAGCGCAGGCCCGGCGCCTTGCGGGGCCTTCATGCATGTATGTTGCCGCCTACGTAAGGCGTGGTATTAACGCGACGCGGCTCGCCCTCCCTGATCTGGTTGCATAGTCGGTTGCTCGCCTTGCTGGGCAACAGCCTGCGATACACTATGCTGACGGATCGCTTCGCTGCTTTTATCGATGCTCGTTGACAGCGCCTCTTGAGTATTGACCTCAGCTACTTGCTTGAACGGTGAGTTGAGGTCGCCCTGCACGGCGTACGCTCGACTGGCATCGGCATTGAGTGCCACGTGGTCGATCCGGGTAAGTCCCTGATGGACGGCACTTGCCGTCACGGCGCCGGCGAGCTGGTTGCTTTGTATGTCCGGCGTGCGGCCGTGTTCGGCGTCGAGCTTATGCACGCCGTTGCGCGCCTGTTGGAACATCGCGTTGTGAGGGTGCTCTGGCGAGTCGATCCGTAGGGGCTCATCGTGCTTGAACCAGGACGAAGGGTGGGTGACGGTATCCCACGCGTGCGACGCCTTTTGTCCCACGGCGTGCAGCCCCTCAGAGACGTCTTCCTTGACGTGCTGATAGGCCTCTTTTACCTCATGGGCAGCATGCTCGACGGATCTCTCGACGGCATGGACGCCAGCCTCGACCTTGTCCACCACAGCATGGCCCACTGAGGCGACTTCTTCGGCAATCGTCTTGGGTACTTCCCAAGGGGCTGAAAGACCTTTGCGTATGCCCATCACGTCGCCGCGATAGCGGTCGATCATGCCCTCATGCTCCTTGTAGAGGTTCTGGGCGCCGTCGTTGATGATGCTGTGGCCAAGTGTCTTGCTATCGGGTACGAAGTTGTCGATGGCATGCGACCCGAAGTCGATGGCTTTGACCGGGTTGCGCAGGTTTAAGGCGCCGCCATGGTCTCGATACCCTGCGTTGGAGAGCGTGTCGATATCCTTCTGGTCGGCATAGATGCGCACTTCACCGAAGTGAGGACTGCCGGCGCTTACTACGTCGCCTGCGCGTACATGGTCGATCACCTGATTGCCGCCTTCGGGCACGCCGAACAGGCTTGCAGCGCCGTAGGCGTTGAAGGTTTCGCCCTTCAGCCCGAACTTTGCGGCTTCGATTTCGGCGAGCGTTCCACCCAGCGAATGTCCTGTGACGGTGACCTTCATGGGGTGGTGATTGACTTCGGCATCGATCTTCTCGGCATCCAGAACGCGCTGCGTGAAGATAGCGGCGTCGTGTGCCTGCAGATTCACGCCGGTCAGCACCATGCCAGCATCGACGCCACCGTCGTGCACAGGCTCGCGCCCAAATTCCGTGCCGCGGTAGGCGATGACGACCTCGTTGGTATCGATCCTCCGGTACGCGGTGCCCTGAAACCCGGTCTCC
The DNA here is from genome assembly GCF_031455395.1 of Luteibacter sp. 1214. Taxonomy (NCBI): domain Bacteria; kingdom Pseudomonadati; phylum Pseudomonadota; class Gammaproteobacteria; order Lysobacterales; family Rhodanobacteraceae; genus Luteibacter; species Luteibacter sp. 1214. Next base: position 49,325 of record NZ_JAVDSQ010000008.1, on the reverse strand, counting down.
GGGTTGTCCATGAAGTCGATCGCCTTATAAGCGACGCCATCCAGGATAATTTCCTTGTTTATCTCGGGATTGAGGTACGAGTTTTCCGCGAGCAGGGCGTAGTCCGTTGAACGCATGGTCACGGCGTCTTCTCCCTGGCTTTCAGTTCGATCGAGAAGGTGTGGTCAGCGTCTTCCTTGAAGTCTTCACGGCGTGCGTTGCCGGTGTCGACGCGCTGGGTGGTCGACATCTGGTAGGACCGGTCGGCGAAGAAACGAATCACTGGATGCTGAGAAACCAGATCGTCATGAAACAGGCTCGGTGAGAAGTAGAGCTTGTTCACTTGGAAGGTGACGTCCGCGCCGATGAGATTCCAATGGCAGACACCCATGCCGAAGTAATCCTCGTCCTGAAGCAGATCGAGGTAAATATCGCCCGTATACGTGTGGTCGTCCACACGGTGCAGTTCAATCGGCACACGCTTTTCGGGAAACTGGGCGGCGCCCGTGACCGGGGTCAGTGGCACACACTGGCGGTCGGTTACCTTGTACTGCACGGCGCCTTCGATCCGGTCGAAGTTGCCCGGAGCGTCCTGCACCGTCGCGACGATTTCGTAACGCTGGCGAGGATTCGGGTTGAGCTTGATGTCGGGGGTCTTCATGGTGGCACCGTAGGCGATAGGAGTCAGGGCGAGGAGCAGGGCGGCGATGGCGAGGCGTGGTTTCACCCGGTTTCGATCCTCTGTCATGGTCAGGACAAACCCGGCGTGGCCGGGCCCTGCGGCTGACGCGTGGGCTGTTTCTGTGCCTCGTCCTGCGCGGGAGCCTGCAACGCGATGGCGCTGCTTTGCTCCAACGGTGTGCTGACGGCTTTCTGCGTCTCGACTTCAGCGATTTTCTTCAGCGGCGAGTTCAGGTCGCCTTGTACGGCATAGGCGCGCGCGGCGTCTTCGCTCAAAACGACCTGATCGATTCGGCTAAGCCCTTGTGTCCTGGCTTCCGCAGTCAGTGAGCCGGCGAACTGGCTGCTCTGCTGGTCGGGCGTGCGCCCATGCCGGGCGTCGATGCGGTGTACTCCGTCCAGGGCCTGGGTGAACATGGCATGGTCGGGATGCCTCTTGTCATCGAGCCGGAGGGCGGGTGGGATCTGCCTGGTAGCGTCGACATGTTTCTGCTGGTCGATGGCGGCCAACGACCGTGGGCCGGCAACGCCATCGGCCTCGAGATGGTGGTCGCGCTGGAACGACTTCAGTGCCGCCTCGGTGCCAGGGCCGAATTTGCCGTCGGTATGCAGCGCGTTACCGGCACCGTCCTTGTAGCCGAGCCTTGCAAGATTGGCCTGCAGCATGCGGACATCTTCACCCTGCATGCCTGCCTTCATGGTGTGGCGTGCCGCGTCGGCCTGCGCCGGCTGACGCTCGCCTTTTTCCAGGCGATCCATGAGTTCGGGCGTCAGTTTTTTCTGCCACTGCTCGAAACGGGCCTCGCGGTCTTCGAGACCGTTGTACTTGCCGTTGACCGCCTTCGTAGCTGCTCTGACATCCTCACGAGCGTTCTCGGGAACACGGTTTTCCCAGTACCACGTGGCGATCTTGGAGGCGTTCTTCGGGTCGGCGGCCAGTTCGGGATGCTTGACCAGGTCGAGGTCAAGTGCCTCGCCCGCAGCGCGGTAGTTGTCCTTGCCGGTGAGCTGGATATAGCCGCGTCCGTGGTATTTCCATCCGTCGCCGGGCTCGTCGTTGCCGTTACGGCCGCCGTACATCAGTTCGGCCAGGTGCTCGGGCTTGCCTTGCAGGGCTTCCTTCCGCGCGGCTTCGAGCACCTTGGGGCCCTCGCGCCACGCGGACTGCACGGGGATCTGCGAGATGTCGCGGGTATAGCGAAAGCTTTCCTCGAGCCGGTTCAACCCATTGGACTCATGGGTAACCTGTGCCATGAAGTTGGCCAGTTCTTTCGGTGACGTGATGCCCGCCGCCGCTGCGTCGTTCAGCACCTGAGTTTCACGATCAATCGCCATATGTAGCTCCTGTCTGACACCCACTTTCGAGATCGCATCCTGCGAGTACAGCACCCATCGGCCATGACGGGCATGTCATCGCCCCGGTCAGGGCAGGGTCACCTCAGGGAGGTGCGACGGATCGAAGTCGGCGAAGGTCACCTCGCCCAGCGTCTCGGGTGTGAGCACCAGTTGCCGGTGCTCTCCCGATTCATTGTCTTCCACCTGACGAACCACGCGGGCGACCAGCCAGGTGCCGGCCGCGGGCGTGTAGCGAAAAGTGAATTCATCCGACCAGCGCTCACGACTGCCTCCGCCGTTTGCGATGGTGAAACCGCCCTCGTCGATGCGCGTGTACCCGTAAGGATCGCCGGCGAGTCCACCACTGGTCGAGCTGGGAATCACGGCGAGGCTGGACCCGACCCGTTCAAACCGGCCGTGCGCGTCACGCAGGAGAACCATCAGCTCGCGCGCGGGACCGTCGCCCAGCCTTGGCAGGCCGGAAACGGGAGGATCGAGCACGAGAAGGGCGCCCTGCCTTCCGTCTCCGGTGAGATCGCCGATCAACATGTCGAGGATTTTCGCCCCCTTTGTTGCGAACGCCTTCAATTCATCCATCTGGCACGTTTCCCGTCCTGTCCGTCCCACGATTCTAATGGACCGGGTTCTCCGCCTGTCCACTCTGGAATGGCATTTACGGTATTCGCCAGTACCTTCCGGTAGCGGGCCTGCCCGGCGTACATCAGACCGACCGCTGCGGTTGCTGCTGTTGCAGGGCCAGATCCTGCTGCTGCATCTGCCCCTGCACGGCGACGGCGGGCTGGCTGGCGGTGTGCTGGGCTAGCGTTGCGGTGCTCTGTTCCAGCGGGGTCGCCATCGCCTGTTGGGTCTGCACCTCGGCGATCTGCTTGAAGGGCGAATTGAGCTGTCCCTGTACCGCGTAGGCCCGGCTGGCGTCATCGCTGAGCGCGATGTGATCGATGCGCGTCATGCCTTCCCTCACCGCGCCCACGGTCACCGAGCCGGCCAGCTGGTGGCTCTGCTGATCGGGCGTCCGCCCGTACTGAGCATCGAGCTTGTGCACAGCATCGCGTGCCTGCAGGAACATGCCGTTATGAGGGTGGTCGGCGGAATCCAGGCGAGGGCCCGTGTGATTGAGCTTGTTGAGCGCGCCCAGCGTCTTGTCGCCCGCGACACCGTCTTTTTCCAGGTGGTTTGCCTGCTGGAAACGCTCGAGGGCAGCCTTGGTATGCGCACCGAAATGGCCGTCCGGCTTGAGTTCGTGGCCGTTTTCGTCACGATAGCCGAGTCGCTTGAGCGCTTCCTGCATGTCCTGCACGCGCTTGCCTTCATCACCTTTGCGCAGGACATCGGTCGCGTGTTCCGGTGCGTGTGGCGACGATGGCGCGGCTGCCTTTTCTGCCGCTGGCGCGGAGGGTACGGAGCGCACCGGCGCCTGATCCTTCGCCGGTGTGCCATGCAACGGGGCGGGTTCGTGCGTACGGAACTCGGGCTTGGCACGCAGGGCGCCTACGACCTCCATATTGGTGTCCCAGTAGCTGCCTTCTTTCATCGTCACCTTGCCCGGTCCGCCGTGGGTCTGCGAGCCGATGAACTCGAGGTTGCCGTTCGCGTCATAGCCCTTGACGATGCCGACGTGCTGGTCCGAGCCGGTACGATTTTTCAGCATGATGATGTCGCCGGCCTGGAGATTGCCGGGCGGCTTACCGCCCGCGGCGGGTGGGATCACATCGAAATGCTGCCGGCTGTAGGGAGTCACGTGATGGCCGTTGTACAGCTTTGACGTAGCGAACGCCTCGTTGCCGACGTCGTACCCGGCGTCCTTGAGGCCGCGCCAGACAAAGGCCGAGCAATCGACGCCGCGAAGACCGTCGTGATCGTTGTCCTGCTCGTTACGGCTACTGTCGGTCGTCCTGTTGCCGACCTTGTTCCAGGTCTGCATGTCGGGCCGGCCATACTCATACCCAACGCCTGAGTTAAAGAAGTGATCGTTGGCGTGTTCGTAGATATCGCGACTCATGGCATTGTCTCCGGCGAGGTCACTTCAGGCCCATGGAATAAACGTCGATCGCGTCCGCGTCGACCCACCCGGCGACGCAGCCTCCGGTGAAGTCACCGGAGGTGCCGATCCACTCGCACTTCGTGGCCGGAGGCGCACCCACCCACTCCACCGGAAAGCTCTGGCACAGATGATTGCCCTTGCAGTCCGGTACGTGATCCGCCGGGAATGCCTCAACATAGTAGCGCTGCACTTCACCCGACTTCTTCGCCACGCCGACAATGCAGAGAAACTGATGTGCCTTGAGTTTCGCCACCGGCTTCGAGTGGTCGGCGTCGAGTCGCGTGCCGAGCGTGGCGCCTGCAGCGTCGATCACCTGGCCGAACAGCATGTCGTTGTCGCAACCGGAGATCTCAACGGCATGACTGCCTGACGTACAGGCGGCATTGCCATAGCTGTCCTTGTGGCACTCCGCCTGCGCGCCCGGATCCATTTTCAGAAGCAGCGCCTGCTGGGCAGCGACGGTCGGGACCTGCGGCGTCGCCGCGAGGGCGGTGCCGGCGAACACACACAGTGCGAGCAGGCCCGAGATGCGTGGAGAGATCATGGATGTTCCCTGAAGTTGAAAGTATCAAGCCGTGTGAGAAGCCCCGGACCCCCGGAGCTTGTCGAAAAAAGGCGCTTCGCTGCGACCCGGAGGCCGCCGCCGTCACATACCGTGCCCCGTTCCCGGTAGATGAGGCAACGGTTGATGAGCGTGTTCCGTGCCTTGCTGCGGAGCTTTCGCAATGCGGTCGAGCACCTCGGTACTTTTCTCCACGGGGGTCGCCACGGCTTGCTCAGTGGGAACTTCGGCGACGCGTTTAAGGGGTGAGGCGGGATCGCCCTGCACGACGAAGGCGCGGCTGGCATCGTCGCTGAGCGCCGCGTGATCGATGCGCTGCATGCCCTCCCTGTGTGCGGCGACTGTCAGCGCGGCCGCGAGATTCTCGCTCTGCGTATCAGGGGCGCGTTGATGTTGCTCGTCCAGGCGGTGCACGGCATCGCGCGCCTGCGAGAACAGGGCATGGTGCGGATGTTCCGGCTGGCTCATCATCGGGGCCTGGCACATGCCCGGCATTTCGCCGACGGCGTATCCGTAGCCGGGGGCTTGACGGTGACGGTGGTGCGGCTTCACGGGCTCGGGCGTGAACTCACCCGATTCCTCCATGACGCTGCGCTGTTGCTCCATCTCAATCAGGGGGTCGTTGTCAGGGCCAGTGTTATCGTCGGGCAGGAGACGGCGCTTCGATGCCTTGGCCATTTCGCGAGCGGCGCGACTTTTCGCGTCGTGGCCGGGCGAGGGCAGGGGATGACCCACCTCGCCACTGGCCAGGCGATCCATCACTTCAGGCGTGAGCCGTTTTTCCCAAGCGCTGAAGCGGTCGGCACGATCCTGCAGGCCGTTGAGCTTGCCGTTGACGGCGCGGGTCGCTGCCCGGACATCGGTGCGCGCGTCTTCCGGCACGCGGTTCTGCCAGTACCAGACGGCGATCTTCGACGCGTGCGTCGGATCCGCGGCCAGTTCGGGCTGGGTAGTGAGGTCCATATTGAGGGCATTGCCAGCCGCCAGGTAATTGGCCCTGCCAGTCAGCGGAATATAGCCGCGTCCGTGATAACGAAACCCGTCACCGGGCTCATCGTTACCGTTTCGGCCGCCGTACATCAGTTCGGCAAGTTTCTCAGGCTGGCCGCGCAAGGCGTCCTTGCGAGCCGCATCGAGTGCGTGCGCACCCTGACGCCACGCAGCCTCCACGGGAATCTGGGTGATCCCCTTGGTATAGCGGAAGCTCTCCTGAAGGCGATTCAACCCATTGGACTCATGGGTAACCTGGGCCATAAAGTTGGCCAGTTCCTTCGGAGAGCGGATACCCGCCGCATAAGCGTCGGACAACACTTGTGTTTCGCGGTCAATCGTCATGTGTAGCTCCTGTTTGACTCTCGGCCGGCCTTGCTCCCTGCGTTGCCGTTACCCGCCGTCCAGGCGAGGTGTCACAATGGATCAGGGAAGCGTCACCTCCGGCAGCTTCGACGGATCGAACTCCTGAAAACTCACGGAGCCCAGATCCTTTGCCGACAGCTGGATGGCCTTCTGCCTGCCAGTTACGCTGTCTTCGACTTTTCGCGCTACCTGGGCGACGAACCAATCTTTCTTTTCTGCCGAATACGTGAACGTGTATTCGTCCGACCAGTGTTCACGACCACCACCGCCGTTGACAATGGTGAAGCTGCCCGGGGCGACCTTGCTGTAGCCGAAGGGATCGCCCGAGCTGCCGCCGCACTGCTCGCAGGGCACGAGGTGCGCATTGGACGCGACTTTCTGCAACTGCCCAGAGGCATCGCGCACCACTAATACCACCTCGCGTGCCGGGCCTTCACCGAGTTTGGCGTCCGCGGGTGCCGGTGGGTCGAGCACCAACAACGCATCGGGGCGGCCATCGCCATTGAGATCGCCTTTTTGCGACTCAAGGATGCGGGCACCACCGGTCGCGAACGCCTTGAGATCGTCCGCCGGAGCAGGCGCGCCCACGGCCCAGCCCGTCCACGACAAGGCGGCGACCCAGAGCAAACCGTAATGAGGGGAAAGCTTCACGTTCATCCTTTTCGCGTCGGAGCCGGACCAACCACATTAGGACGTGAGTTTAGCCGGAAGAGGTTGCGGAGGGACGTCTCCCGGTCCGTGCATTGTGCGTTGGGTCACACTGTGACCGTGGTGTCTGTGTAAACGACTATGGGCAATTCGGCTCCATCGCCAAGGCAATGGCTGTAGGCGGCATGCAGCGGGGATTGCCTGCCCCGGGAATACCGGGGGCACACTGGGCGCCGGCAGTCGACGCATGAACCAGCAAAATCAGGAGCACGAACTTAATACGTTTCATCGATCATCACAATTGGCCGTTATTTGGCGTGGTTCCACATTTCATTGCATCTGATTGCGCGGCACTATTCGCGCCACCAGTGTTCATCGAGCGGGTTTCTGGCGCCTGCACGGAGCCTGCGCCCGCCGGCCCTCCCCACCCCTAGCTGCGAACCTAAGTCACCGAACGAATGCGACAGCCATCGGTGGCGCCATGACATGAGAGTGGAAAGCAAGAGACCGACGCCTCCCTGCTGCAGTAAATCGATGATGGTAATCGAACCTGGATCTTAGGCTTTTAGCGTACGGGATGAGGAGCACTGCACTTGTAATAGATCACGTGGCAAGTCGTTCCCGATTTGCGGAGAAGCCGGTAATGTTGGAGGGATGCATCCTGGATTGCCAGCGCCAGGAATGCCGGCGCCGCACTGTGCCCATGGTGCCAGAGGTGAAAGCAGTACGAGTAACAGCGCGGCTTGGCAACCGTTCGGAATCATTCGATGTCCCATTGGATGTGTTCGTCCGTTGGCCGTCGGTTTGAGCACGATCCGTCGTGTGGAGCAAGCGAGAAGTGCTTGTTCATGCTTGATCCAATCCACGAGTGCTGCGGAATTCTGCGTAACAAGCGTTCGCTACCCGAAAAGCCAATATCCTGACGTTCATATCCACGTCGATACGCATGGGCACGAACTGTCGGAGGCGACGACTTACCAGGCAAAGCTGTGACGCGAATGCAGTCGGTTAGTTCACTCGTTCCGGCATGCTGCAGTCACTATAGACAACGCGGCAAGATGAATCGCCGCATTCGGTAAGTGCGTTCGACTTTGCCATGCTGACGGTTGGCGCAGTTGATGTGCCCATAATTCCGCCGGATGGCTTTTGCGCGATCGCCGCGCACTGGTTGTAATACGACACGGCGATGTCGCACGACGTCCCGCCACTTGAACTGCACTTCCGGAGCGCGTCGTGTTCGGCGGAAGACTTACTCACTGCCCCGGTAACGATGCCTACGTGTCCCCGTGGGTCGACCGAGACCGCCCCCCATCTGTCTTCCCATCTGGCAGTCGGAGCAGGTTGGGCCGGAAGCTGCTCGCTCCCCTGATAATAAGACGATCCCTGTTGGGTAGGAGGTATGCAGCCAGGGTTGCCAGCGCCTGGGATTCCAGGCGCACACTGCGCCCACGCCGCGCAAGTCATCAGTGTCGCGCTAACGAATGCCAGGACCTGTTTCATCATTGTGGAGTCTTTCCGGTTCCGGTGAGTGACGTAAATTTACTGCCGTCCTGGGCGAATCGGGAGCTACTCGCTCCGGAACATGCGGCGGAATCGAGCGAATCATAGCTAGACTGCCCATCGTGCCTAGTATCCACAATGGTATTTGCAGGCTAAGGTGGCGGCGTATTCACCGCAGCCTGCTTACTGTTAGCAATGGCCGCCTGATCCTGCCCACCAAGCTGGGATCCGACGCCACTGAACGACGAGTACGAAGCAACGTGACCCAGCATGCCCTGGAAGCATGCGGCGGCCATCGGCGGTGCTATGGCAATCAGCATCGGTGTCAAGGCCGATGCAACCCAGTTGCAGGGGTACGCTGTCGATCCTGTCGTTGTTGCCGATGCCTGCAAAAGCTCCCGGTCAGTTCACTAGTTCCGACATGCTGCAGCCAGTATAGGCAACTCGGCAAGATGAATCGCGGCATTGGGTCAGCGCAGTGGATCTCGCAATGTCAATGGTCGGTGCCGATGCAGTACCCATGGTTCCACCCGACGGTTTTTGAGCGATGGCGGCGAACTGGTCGTGATACGACAGCGATATCACACGCAGTTCCGCCGTTGTCACTGCACCGCTGAAGGGCTTCTTGCTCTGCTGACCACTTACTCACGGCCCCTGTGACTATGCCTGCACGCCCCGAGGGAGCGACCGCGACAGCCCCCATCGACGCTCCCAATGGCCAACTGGAGCAAATGGGGAAGTTTGGGCCGGGAGTTGATCGCTCCCCTGGTAGTACGGGGACGCCGGTTGCGTTGGAGGTATACAACCGGGATTGCCGCCGCCTGGAATGCCGGGTGCGCACTGTGCCCAGACTGCATCGCTCAAAAATAGCGTGATTGTCAGTAGCAGGACTTTCGTAAGTTTCAGTCGACTCCGCCTCACCCTGTTGGAACTCCTTGAGTAGGCGTAGTTTCCGCAAGCGCGTTATAGGGGCTGAAATTGCTCTCAAGGCTTGCAGAACCATGTTGCTGATGTCGTCGGTGGTGCCGATGCTGGCGAAGGCTCTCGTTCTGAAACACTGAACCACGCGCGGGCGCGCTGCGGAAGACTTGTTTCGGTTTGCATGCTCGTCAGTAGCGCCTTAAGCCCTTGCGCTGAGGCCTGTAGCAACCGCGCCAAATGGACTTGGACAAGGAGTGGCCGCAGGCCTAACGTCGAGAACAGGCCAACACGGTTGTTTGCACAACCTCTTACTGAACGCGTACGGCATATGTACACAGCGTAGCTTTGACTTTGCAAGCCTCGCCGTTACCGCACTTGCGAAAAGCTCGCGCAGTTGCTTCATTCGTATCTGCAGCAGTAGCTGGATAGACCAATCCACCGCCCGTTTTTTGAACGATCGCGGCGCACTGGTTAACAAACGATACCGTGACCTCACACCGCGTGCCACCGGAATGTTCACATCTTTGCATCGCCAGTTGGATAGCTTCGTCTTCTGACCTTCCCTTATCCGCGCCGCCCGCTGCCCCATTTTGATAGTCAATGGCGATCGCACCCCATCGGTCCTCCCACACTGCAGCGGGACCTGCGCTGGGAGACGCAAGACTCGGGTCGCCTGGTTGCGCGTACCGAGAGCCAGGTGCTGTTGGAGGGATGCACCCTGGATTGCCGGCGCCAGGAATTCCGGCTCCGCATTGTGCCCATGCTGCCAGAGGTGATAGCAGTACGACTAACAGCGTGGCTCGGCAACCGTTGGAAATCATTCCATGTCCCATTTGATGTTTTCTTCCGTTGACCGTTGAGATCTACTGAACGCGGACGGGCAGTGCGCACGGACTGTAAGGAAATCTGCATGTTCGCTCGTCCCCACATTTCGTCACGACTCGCGATTCCGCACGAGATCTTGTAGCTGCTGTCGCGCTGCTTAAGATACCCTTGGCTAACTGCGTGATAGCGGCACACTGGCTGTAATACGTGAGTACGACCTCGCAATGAGTTCCGCCTTGCTCCTCACATTGTAAAAGCGCCCTCCGGCACAAGATATGCGGGAAGCACACTGCGACCATGCCAACGAGCGTAAGCAAGATAGACGAGGGTATTTATGAAGTTTTTCTTGCCAGCTCGCGATCCGTCGTGCGGTACCTAGTCGACTCTGATGCGGCCAACTTGTTGCAACCTCTTGACGGACGAGGCGCGGCGGACACTGCGAGGCGTTAGTCGACTCTCTCAGCGAGGCTGCAGGCACTGTATACGATTTGGCACGAAGCCGTATCTCCACACTCCTCCTTGGCAGCAGCCTTGGCGACTTCAAGGGTCGGACCGCTAGCACTTCCCATCACTCCTCCCGTGGATCGCTGAGCGACGGCGGCACATTGATTGCGATACGCGACGGAAATGGCGCAGGCCTGGCCTCGGTTCTCGCGGCATTGGTCCAAAGCCTCACGCTTTGCCTCGGCCTGCGTCTTCATGCCTGTCGATACGCCGGCACTTCCTGTGCTGGCATCCAGGGCCACGGCGCCCCAGCGTTCTGCCCATCGCGCTGCGGGAGGTGGAGAGCTAGACGAGAACGAATTGGCATCTCCCTGTTGGCCGTAAGGGGAGCCAGGTTGCGTCGGAGGAATGCATCCCGGATTCCCCGCGCTCGGAATGCCGGGAGCGCACTGCGCCCAGACAGCATTGCTGGCAAATAGAGTGATTGTCAGCAGCAGGACTTTCGTAAGTGTCACTCGACCTCGCCTCGCCCCGTTGGAGCTCTCTGAGTGGGTGCAGTATCCGCAAGCGCCTTGTAAGAGCTGGCATTGCCCCCGAGATTAAAGTTTCCGCCGGTCTGACCTTGCCCCGTCTGGTTGCGGTGGACCGCTTGATCAGTGGGCGCAAGACTATTGTTGTTCATTGCAGCCTGCCTACCCTGAGCAATGGCCGCCTGATCCTGCCCGCCGAGCTGCGAACCCACGTTACCGAACGAAGAGTACGACGCAAACTGGCCCAGCGTGCCCTGGAAGAATGCGGCGGCCATCGGTGGTGCCATGACAATCAGTGTCGACAACAAGAGACCGACGCCGCCCTGCTGCAAGGCCATGCTGTTGATGCCGTCGGTGCTGCCGATGTCAGCGAACGTCGCGAGGTATTTCGCGGCGAAGGCGGCGGTGATGGCTTTCATCATCTTCATTGCGATGGCGACCATGACGGACAGGACGGCGAGAGAAAACACGGTGCCTATGCCGTATAGCAACCACTTGCTGAACAGTTGCTTGGTCTGCTCGAACAGCAGGCACATGATAAAAATGGGCCCGAAGCCTATGAAAAGCGCGAGAGCAATCTTGTTCAGCAAAAGCATCGAGCCAGCGATGACGCTGGGGCCGGCGATGCCGATGCCCGTAAACCAGCGGTTGCGATCCTTGGACGCCTGTTCCTCGTCGTTCTTCCCCGAGTTGCCAGGATCGACGCTGTCAATGATGGCCAGGGCGACTTCCATCTGGGCGAGGTTGTCGTCGATGGACTGAAATGGGCTGCTGCTGTCGGCTGTAACGTAGCTGGCGATTGTCGACGACATGCCGTCACTGAGTTTCCAGTAGACCGAGCTCGACGAGTAGGCGGCAGTCGTAGCGATGAAGACGATGAGCGTCGCGCGAAGCGCGTCGCCGACCAGCACCATCATGGGCTGGCGGGACTGACCCGTAACGATGCGGAAGCCCTGGAACATGATCCATACGGTAAGCACGACCACGGCGACGAGGCCGATGATGGACGCTGCACTGGAAAGCAGGCGCCACTGCATGTAGTCGATCTCATCGCGCAAGAAATTGTTGATCTGCGTGAAGAAGACGAAGTTGGTAGCACCGCCGAGCGGGTCGGCAAGCGCCACGGCCGACTTGCTCACAAGATTTCCCATCATGCCGATCATGTGAGCGAGTTCCTTTCCGGATGAAGTGTCGCGTCGCGGTGATGCAACGAACAGGTTTGAGTTGCACCGATGTGGTGCTGGCGAGTCTTATAGGCCATTGGAGTCGCCGATGGACAGCCTCTGCATGCCGCTGGGCGCGGTCGACTTGACGCTCTGCAGCGCGGCCTGGAGGGCGGCGCCACTGATCAGTCCGCTGATCGCCGGACCGAGATCGATCGTGTCGCCAGTCGGGAGCGAGATGTTCGTCCAGGAGTCGGCCTTCTTGCCCGTATTAGCGCCCCGTGCCATTAGCGCCTGGGCCTTACGGAGGTACTCGATGTTGGCATCGTATGCATAGTTGACCGTGGCCATCTGTTGCTGGTCGAGCGAGATCAGGTTGTAGAGGGCCGTGAGCTTGTTAGTGTTGTCCTCGAGCTTGCCGTACTGATTGGCATCGCTCGCCGTGATCTTCGAGCGCTCGATCAGGAGCTCGCGGAGCATGTCGTCTCGCTTCTTGTTGGTTTCGTACATCAGAAGCATGTACTTGTACTTCGCGTTCTGGATAGCAACGATCTTGTTACAGGTCGCCTGCTGCGCATCAGCTACGGCCTTGCAACCCGCGCCGTCGTCCAGCGCCGTGGACGTTGATGCCGGCAGCACCTCATCGGGATCGACCACGCGTGCTCCCGGTTGGCTGTCCTTGTAGGGCTGGTTGTTTTCACTGTTGCCGATGATCAGCTTCTTGTTGATCGCGTCGAGGTTGGCGTTGACGGTGTTGCCGCCGCCAGCGTTCGTATCACCGATGGCGGTCTTCAGTGCGGTAGTGTCGGTGTTCGTGCCTTTGGTGTTGCCCTTGATATCGGACAGCGTGCTATTCGCGTCACTGTCATGGACTGCCCATTCTTGCTGGGCGTGAACGGCGGGCGCAATAACGCAGGCAAGCAGAAGCGCCGCCACGGCGCCGAAAAAACGCCGGCCGGTGGCGTGTGACCGCACGGAGGTGCAATTGATCGTTGGCATGAGAGTCTCCATCGTCAAAGGGAATGTCAGATGGCAGCGCTGCGCGCGGGGCGCGTGGACTGCGGGCCGGAGGGCCTGGGCTTCTTGCCGCTGCCCTTGCGGTGCTCGTAAAACGATTCGAGCCATTGATCGGGGGTGAGATCGTCGGACGAGATGCCTTCATCAGCGGCACGCTGCGCGAGAATCTCGTGCATGATCTCGATGTTGTCGGTCGACGCGGAAATGACGGCCAGCGAATCGTCCATGCCGCGCAGATTGAGCTGGCAGACGGCCGATGCGTGACCCTGCTTGACCAGGAACCGACGCGAACGCTCGTCGAGGCTGACGACCACCTGGTATTCGGCTTCGGTCAGCTTCAGGCCGTTGACGTAGTCCTCGCGGCTCGCGTTCGGGTTCGGCAGCAGGATCATCGTTGCGGTCTGTTCGATCAGGGCGGCGGAGATGTCGCTGGCCAGGGCGTCTTCCGGGCTCTGCGTCGCGAAGATGCCCATGCCGTTCTGTTTACGGATGGTCTTCTGCTTGTTCTTCGCGAACTCTTTCAGGCCGCCCTTGCCGTCGAGGATCTTCCAGAACTCGTCCATCACGTAAATGAGGCGGCGACCGTCGATCAGCGCTTCGAGACGATGCAACAAGTAATTGATGACCGGCGCGCGAACTTCCGGATTGTCGATGATGTCGGTGTAGTCGAAGCCGATGATGTTGGACCGGGTGAGGTCGACCGTGTCCTTCGGGTTGTCGAATACCCAGCCCAGCGAGTTGCCAGCCGTCCACTTGCGCATGCGGATGAAGAGGCCGTCGTCGCCGAGGTTAGGCAGGCTCTTCTGGAAGTTGGTCATGTTACGCAGGTGCATCGGGGTGTCGAGCATGTTCTCGACTGCCCGGAAGATATCTTCTTCCTCGCGCGAACTGTAGATGCTCTTCGCCGCCAGAACCTTGATCAGATCGGCAAGGAACTGGACGTTTTCTTCGGTACGCTCGCAATGGAATGGGTTGAAGCCGGTGGGCTTGCCGTTCTCGAGGGCGAGATAGTTGCCGCCACAGGCACGCACGAAAATCTCGGCGCCGCGGTCCTTGTCGAAGAAAAAGATCGTCGGTGACGGATCGAGCTTCTGCACCTGGCTCAGCAGGAAGTTGATCAGTGCCGTCTTACCCGTACCCGACTTACCGATCACCATGGTATTGGCTATAGCTTTTTCGCCGAACGAATTCTCGGCGGGATGGGTGGCGTGGAAGTTGAAGTAATACGGCTGGCCATTGGTCGTCTGCAACGTGGTGACGGCGTCACCCCACGGGTTGTTTTCCTTCTTGCCGGTGGCGAAATTGTGCAGCGGTGACAGGCCGAGGAAGTTCAGTGAACTGATGTTCGCCAGCCGGGTGCGGTACTTCCAGTTGCCCGGGAACTGCGCGTAGAAGGCTGCCGTGACGGCCAGGTCTTCCTTCACAGAAACGAAGCCTGCGTTCGACAGCTCCGCGCGCGTGGCGGCAATCTGCTGCGACAGGGCTTCCTGGGAAGGCGCGTAGATGGTCATCGAGAAGTGGTATTCACCCAGCACGAAATTGCCGGAGGCCAGCTGGTCCATCGCCTGGTCCATCTCGACGATCTGGCTTACCGCCTTATCGCCGGAGGAGATCATCATGCCCTTGGTGCGTTCGAGTGCCTTCAGCGCATCCTGGCGGCCCATCGGGCTGAACGAGTGGGTGACGATATATTCGAAGTCAAGGTATTTCAGGCCATTGAGGATGCCAGGGAACGTCCCGTCAACGAATTCCTTGATGTTGAGGATGGCGCCGAAATGGTTGATGCCACTGGGTGTGGTCAGAACGAAGTCACCCGTCTTTGCCGAAAAGCGCTGGCGGCTCACCGGCAGGTAATCCTTCACGGGGGCGCTGAGCACCGGAACGGGCTCGTCGATGCGATTGAGCACGTAGCCGAAGAGCTCCAGCACCTCGGAGAACACGATACCGTTCGGGGCCTCGTACATACCAAGGCGCGATGGCGCGTAGTCTTTCAGCACAGCCTCGACGTTACCGGCGAGCTCGAGAATGGTGGCGATCGCCTGATTCTGCTCCGAGAGCAGGCGGGCGGCGTCGCTGGATTTTTCTGCGAAACGCTTGCCCGAGACGACCGGGCGGTAGAGCATCGTCAGGTATAGCTCATTCTGCATGAGCTTCTGGGAGGACAGCGCCTCATAGTACGCGTCCGACATCGTCTGATTGAACGCGTGGTTGAACTTGTCCTTCTGCTTCAGACTGCGACGGCGGCGAATGTCATGGACCCAGAAGGCCACATTAACGAAGTCCGGCGCGCGCAGGGTCTGCAGCATGCGGTTGAACGTATTGTGGCGGTGCTCGAGGTCCCACTCTTCGCGACCTACGAACGGCAATCCGGCCAGTCGCCAGACCAGCATGTAATCGCCCCCGGTCGTCTTGAGGACGGTCGGCGAGACGTGGGTGGATAGTGGAATGTGTTCGCCGATCGGAGCGTCTGGAGTGAACATGGCTGGTTACCGTAAGGAAACTCGAAAAGGCCCTGGCAGGAAATCTGCCAGGGCGTCTGTGTCGCTTATCGCTTCGCCTTCCCGGGCTCGCGATAGTTGTTCGGCGTGAACACCCACATGCCGTCGTGCTCCTGCACGTTCCGGATTTTCGTGCGGAACTGCAGGCGCAGCCCCAGCAGCCGGAAGATCATTTCGTCACGACGCGCCATCTGACGCATGATGAAGACGTTGATCGGAATCAGCAGGAGAAACCACATGTTGAAGTACATCGCCATCAGCAGTCCGCCGCCCGCACCGACAAAGAACGGCACGTAAGGAACGCCCATGAACATGGGCGGGCGCGTGCAGCCGCGAAAAAGCGCGTTCTTATACACTGAGGTGCAGCAGGCTCATGGCGGCGTTGGCGGCATCGAGGATCATGCCGACCTTACCGCTGGACGAGGTGCAGGCGGTGGTGCCGGTGCCGGAACCGGTGCCGCCGACGACCATGCTGGCGACCTGCGCCGCGGCACCGATCAGCACGCCACCGATCAGGGCGGGGGCCACGTCGGCGATGCGCTTATGCGCAAAGGCGATCTGGTAACCGGAGAAGATCACGGCGATCGTCACGACGACGATGGATGCCGCATTCAGCAGGCCGTTGATGCTCTGGAAGAAGCCGCAGACCTTCGTGCCGGTTTCGCCGGTACCGTCGCCGTCGGCACCGAAAACGATGGTCGGCAGCATCATGGCGAGCACGATGGCGAAGAAGGCGATCTTGCGGGACAGCGACGTTTTCGACGGATCGTAAATGGTGTTGAGGGAGGGCAGGGCCATCTCAAAAGTTCCTTAGTGGACAGTGTAAACGTGAATGCGGAGGTCGGATGACCGCCGCGCGGTGGTGGCGGCGCGAAGGCCACCGGCTGACGAAACGACATGCGGGAAAACCCTCTTCCCGCACGGGGCGGCCCAAAGGCCATCGCGACTACCGGACATGCCGATAACCGTGCGACACATGGTGGACATCCTTTGCATGGATGATCCGGAGTACTCAGAAGACGAAAGCGCCATCGCCCCCTCCTTGTCGAAGGTCGGCCTGATCCCGCCTCTGCCCCGGTGCTCCGCTACCGGATGACGGACTGATCGCCGGTGCAGGATCGTTGGGACCGTGGACTTCGGGCACGAAGACCGAATTGGGATCGTCCGCGGCGGCGGCGGGAGCATTGCCCACCTGATTGGCCGAAATGCCGATCTGCGCCATCGCGGCAGCGGTCGCCGCGTCGGTGGGGATCCGTCCCGGCTGCGGGGCAGGGAGATTGGTGGGCAAGGCTGCGCCGACCTGCGCCATGGCTGCCGCGGTGGCCGAATCGGCTGGAATCCGCCCGTTACCTTGCGAGTAGACGACAGCCGCTGGGTCGGCACTGACCATCGGCATCTGCACCTGACCGTTGACGCCGGCGGCGGACGCGACGGCAGGAGCGACCGCGGTGGAAAGCGCCGCATCGACCACACTCCGCATCGCGACGCGATAGGCGCCGTCGTCAGCGCGGATCACCGGTGTTCCGCGCGTGGCGGCTTTGCTCGCACCGTTGTTCACCAACTGGATCGGGATTGCGCTGGCATTGGTCGCCATGGCCTGGCGGGACATGGAGGCGAACACTTTCTGGACGTAACCATCCTGGTAGCCGGTCGTGAAGTTGCCGGAGTAGTAGCAGCTGAATGCCTTGCCCCAGTCGCCACCGGCGCTCGTGTAGCACTGAGCGAGGATTTTTGAACCGGCAACGAGGTTGGGGCAGAGTTCAAAGGCTTTTTCGTAGCTATCGAGGCCATACTTGCCGAAATTGGCACGATTGACCTGGGCCACTCCCAGGGAATAGTTGTAGCCCTTTTCTTCGAGCATGCGGACGGTCGCCACGGCCTCATCGAGATTCTGAGGCTGGCGAACGAGCTGCGCGCCGACGACGCCGATCGCAAACGGGTTGCGCGACGACTCGACATTGACCACGTGCTGCATCACCTCCGCCGGTACGGCAAGGTTGGGACACGCCATCATTTCCATTCCTGGTACCACCGTTACAACTCCTGATTAATCACCGGTTGTCCGAGCGTTACCCCCCGTCCGCCGATAGTGCGCGAGCCGGGTTGAAGTCAATGCCGGTGATGTGTCGACGCCCGGCATGGGCTTTGATGTGTACGACGATGTCGATAGTCATCATCAACAAACGTTTGATGGTCGAAAACTCAAGTCCCGACCCTTCATTGGATGCCTTGACCATGAGGGCCAGCTGGTCCCAGGTCTGCTCCACACTTCCTGCGTGACAGCTTGTGATCGAACCGGGATGCCCCGATGCGCAGTTTCGGATGAAGTAAAACGACTCGTCGCCGCGAAGCTCGGCAAGGATGATCCGGTCCGGCTTCATGCGCAGGCAGGCCTCCATGCAACTCTTCGCGGTGATGTTACTGGTGCTCTGGCCCCCCTTGGAATAGAGCAGGTGGACCACGTTGGGCTGGTCGATGAAGAGTTCTCGGGCGTCTTCAATGGTGACGAGCCGCTCATCGACAGGAATATGCCCGACCAGCGACTTCATGAATGTCGTTTTACCGCTACCCGTGGCGCCGGCGACGACGATGTTCTTCTTGCTGACGACGGCATGGCGGAAGAAATCCGCGTAACGACGCTCCGCACGAAGCTCGAGCAGCTCGCGATCGACCTGGCTGATCGCGTTGCCACCCTCCAGAATCTCGTCGAAGAAACCGTCTTCCTGGTACTGGGCGAGCGATTTGCTGTGCTTGGAAGGCAGGCGGATGGTGATCGACACACGTCCGGCTTCGACGGCCGGGGGAATGACGAACTGGGCACGCTGGCCGGTCGGGAAGGTCAGTGACACGACCGGATCGGTATCCGTGATGCGCTGACCGGTGTTGCTCTCGTTGACCACCGCGGTGCAGAACTGACGCGCACGCTCGAAGGTCAGCGACGGAATGTCGACCCGCTCCCATGCACCGCGCCGCTCCAGGTAAAGCTCACCTGGGCGGTTGATGCAGATTTCAGTGACATCCGGCGAGGCAAGGAAGTCCCGGACGCCCAGTACTTCGTACTGATAGTCCAGGAATTCGTTACCAACAGCGGCGAGGGCGGATTCGTTCATGCTCTATCGAATCCGCATCAATACCGGGCGACCACGCCGCTGAAATCGACGTCCTTCGCGACATAGATCGCCAGGACCGTACCCTGGTTGATCGTCACGGTGGCCGGGCGATTCGCTGCGCGTTGTACTGCGCTGTTGGCGATCTGTTGGATGGTCATGGCGGTGTTGCTCTCGAACGGGTTCTGCGTCACGACGCCATTGCTGATCGTCGTCTGCTTGGGACCATGCTCGGCGGCCTCGTACTTGAACGCGTCGCTGAACAGCGAAATGAGCAGGGCTGAGCCGATGCGGCTACCCCAGTGCGCGTTGTAGTAACCGGGGTGACCGGCGCCACCCAGCGTATCGATACCCGGGCTGGCCATCTTGACGTCGATCCCCGTCGGAGTGACGACACGATCCCAGATCACCGCGACGCGCGGGCCGTTCGGTTCCATCTCATACTTGCCCAGCACCTTCGAGCCCTTCGGGAGCAACAGGCGCTTACCCGTAAAGGAGTACACCGGCTCGGTGACCACGCAGGACGTGAAGCCCGGGATGTCGGTGATGATGCGGGTCTCGAGCACGCAACGAATGAACGTGCCCCGCAGCATCAGCGTGTCCGGATGCGTCAACGGTTCGGCACTCGAGACGTCGGCGAGTTCCTTGGCGCCATAGGCACTGTTGACCGGTACGCCGTTGTTCGGAAGCGGGCCGCCTGGAAAGCCTGGAATGCCAGCACCTCCCATGAAGCCCTGCGGGCCACCGCCGGCCTGACCGCCACCGCCGCCATTCGCATTGCCGGCGATCTGTGCTGCGTCGTTTGCGGCCATGATGCGACGCTCGAGCAGGGTCGGACCGCGCGACGCCTCGGGCATGGAGGCGGGGCGCAACTGTTCGGGGGTCGGCAGAGGCGGGGGCGGAGCCAGCGCGATAGGCTGCGCACGGTTCTCTGTGTTGGGAAGGGCGGGCGTCGGCATGACGCGTGGCGCTTCGGGAACGTTGACCTGTTCCTCGCGCGGCTTCTCCACGACCTGCTGCTTGGAGCTACCTCCGCTGAGAAGCAGGTATCCCGCGGTAAGCAGCAGAACGATGATGCCGGCGAGGAATACCAGCGCCCGCCTGTTCATCCGCCGAACGTCGTTCGCCGCAAGTGTCGGCGCGCCCGCGTCCAGGTCCGGCTGCGGCGCTTGCTGGCGCTGTTGTGAATAGGGGTTGCTGGCCAGAGGATCGGGACGGTCGCCCACGCCCTCGTGCGGCGGGACATGACCGGCCTGGTTCTCGTCGTCCGGATGATAAGGATTGTTCGGGGTCACTTCTTTGTGTTCCTTCGCAGGCCCACGACGTTCGAGTCGTGTCGGATGACAAGGTAGTTGTACGTGCCATGGACGACGAGCGTATTGCCCTCGACCGTGGTGTTAACGACCTGATCTTCACCGTGTTCCTTTTCGCGCATGTACACCGTGGGGAAATTGCCCGTCG
Organism: Luteibacter sp. 1214; assembly: GCF_031455395.1. Taxonomy (NCBI): domain Bacteria; kingdom Pseudomonadati; phylum Pseudomonadota; class Gammaproteobacteria; order Lysobacterales; family Rhodanobacteraceae; genus Luteibacter; species Luteibacter sp. 1214. Next base: position 29,236 of record NZ_JAVDSQ010000008.1, on the reverse strand, counting down.
GGAACTGCTTTAGGTCTGGCATCTTGATGTACGTAAAGCGCCCGTCATCGTACACATTGACTGGCACGATCCACGGTGCGGTCTTGCGTGTCTTGGCGTAGTCGTAGTCGAAGTTGTAGTCGCGACCCTTGACCAGCGACGTATCCAGTTCCGGGGTCTCGGATACCTTTTTGGTCTCCGCGATGAAGCTGGTGTCCGACGGATAGGTGAACGTCACCTTGTACTGCACGCCGGCGCGGCGCGCCTGTTCAAGCGTCTTCCAGTCCGTCGCTACTACCTTGAGCTCGAAGATATAGGAGTGCGTCGCCGTACGAATCATCATGTTCGTATCGACGTCGACGTTCTTCGGCTTGATATAGAACACGTTGTCGCGGCGCGTCAGTTCCCAGCCGCTGCTGAAACCGGTGCTGAAATCCAGCACCTTCTCGTTCGGGTTCAGCTCGATCTGCGTGGTGATGCCAAGGCCTGTACGCACGGTGTAGATGTGGTCGGGCTGGTATTCATACGGGGTCACGACCTGAGGGGTGACGACCTGGGCGCTGACGGCGCCTGCCAGCGAGGTGATCGCGAGGCAGGTGAGCATGGCCAGTCGGAGTGTGCTGGAACCTTTCATCAACGGCGCCCTCCATTGGCGGCGTTTTGCGGGACGGCCTGCGGCGCGACCGGCGCGGCAGATTCGGGAATGGGCGGTGCCGAGAGAGGCGCAGCCTGCGCGCCCTGCGGGATGGCGGAGGGTGCGCCCGACGTTTCTGGAGCGGTCGACGGCGCGCCAGTCGGCGCAGCGGAAGGATCCTGCGTGGCGGGTACCTCCGGCGGCGGGCCTTCGGCGTAATCGTTGTCGACGCGATATGTGGTGACCTGGAATCCGAGCGGATTCTCGACGCGATACTGATCGTCCATCTTCAGGTTCGGCTTATAGGTGAATTCCATTGTCGCGATCTTGCTGTCGAGAGGCACCGTCACACCAGTCTGCTTGTTGAAAACAGACCGCTGGAAGCGAACGGTCGCGCCCTTGGGCGTCGCACCGTTCCCACCGCCGATCAATACGATGCTGAGGATCTTGACGCGGATCGCGCGCTCGCGACCATAAGTCTTGAACGGGGCGTCGGGATTCGACTGGGCGTGCAGGTTGACATAGACCTGCGCGACGGAAGGCGACGACATGGTCAGCACCGTGGCCCAATCACGCATATTGATGATCGCGACGTCGAACGATTCACGCGCGAGAATGAAGTGCGCAATGTTGCTGCGGTTCACGGCCTCGCTGGCCGTGACGCGGCGGCTGAACACGTCGTCCGTCAGCTGGGCGACTGAGCTAAGGCCCGAATTCGCGTCCGCCATGACGATGTACGGCACTTTTTCCTTCAGCGGAAGCATGTAGAAATAGCCGCCGAGGAGGATCAGCGACATGATGATGGAGGCGAACGCCACCATCCATGCGCGACGTTCGCTGCGCCGGGCGAGGTCGCCTACCGCGATTTCGAAATCGACGGATTTCGCTACCGCGGCGTCGATCTTCGGAGATTCTTTTTTGTTACGCATTTAACGAATGCCTGCCTTGGTCACAACGCTGGATCGGATCAGTTAGCGGCCGTCTTCGCACCAGGAACCGGTGCGGCGGAAGTGTGGTTCGTCTGCGGAGCATCTGGCGTGGCGTTGTCGGCACTGGCCTTGCGTTCAGAGGCCGACGCGGGGGTGCCGGCGGCCGGGACGATGGCACTCGCTTCCTCGACCACGATGACCGGGCCGTCGATAAGTACGACGACACCCTGCGGCGCGTAGATGGCGCTCAGCTGAGAGGCAGCGTCGCGTCCTTCGGTCGTATGGATCGACGAGGTGCTTTTCGGCAGCGTGAAGTCGGACCGAAGTTTGTAGTTGAGCTTCATGCCGGTGTCCGAAGACCAGCGCGTCAGCATCACCTTCAGCGTGCCGTCCATCGGCGCCGCGTAATACGTGTACGGCACGGCGAGCGGGATCTCGACCACCTTGTCGTCGTACTTGTTGACCGGACGCCAGCGACCGCCGAAGTCCTTCGCCGGCGGCGTGCCGCATGCGGACAGCAGCAGGACAAACCCGGAGACGAGGAGGAGAGTAAGGGCAGGGTGCAGGATTTTTTTCACGCGTGGCTCGTAAGTCATGAAAAGCAAACAGAAAACATCAGCGGCCCTCGTCGCGGAAGCCCGGACGCGGGGTCGAGAAACCGTTTACATCGCTACGAAAATGACGACGGAACGTGCGGCCTGGCGACTTGCCAGACCGGTATCGGTCGATGAGCCGTGGCGCGACGCGCGCCAACGGCAAAAGACTCCCCTGGAGGAGCTGTAACCTCGGGCCAACCGGCCCCGAGCGATATGCAAATCATCCATAGAACATCCTGTATCGAGCGCCTGCGCGCCCTTGCATTACGTGCCAGCAAAGAATGGCCGCACGACCCCCGGAGCGATAAAGATATCGCCACTCGCAGTTGCCGCACCGAACCAGTGATTCCCCAAAACGCTTCTGCGGATCTCAGTCCACGTTGTTAAGATAGCGCAACGTCGCATTCCTGACTAGTGGGCTGTATAACCGTTTTCTGTGGCGAATATCACACAAATCCAGCCCTTATCATGTCTTTAACTAACCGAAAGTTGACGCAGATCACATTCTTGCTGTGCGTTAAGGCTTACGAAAACGTTTGGAATGTGTATGTCTCGTGAAGGTTGCGCTTGAAACCAAGGCGCACGCTTCCGTGCGGATGCAAACGTTGTCACTTTGCGATGTCACTCGTGCGACAGCCGTGTCTCTGGCTGAGTTTTTGCCGCATTCAAAAATGGGGGTGCCATGCTGAAGGAGGAGCGCCGGTGATGGCAATGTGCGCCGCCCTGAAAAACATGTGAGCAACGGCCAATCGTTGCCCTCAGTGGCCCAGGCGGTGCCAGCGTTTACCGACATAGACGCATACGCCGCCTTCAGGGCAGGGTTGCAGGCGCCCATGCGCGCGCGCTTCCTGCACCTCGTCGAACCACGCGGCGTCGTCCATACGCTTGTAAGTAGTCCAGCTGAGCACGCAGGCGCCACAGATCGCGAAGGCCGCCGCCGCGCCTGCGGCGGCCAGCGCCTTCCACGCGCTGATGGCGTGCAGGCGTCTCAGGGCGTGGACGTTCGCTTCCAGCGCCGTACTTGCACGTGTCAGCCGGGTCGACGCCTGCGTCATCGCACGCTCGAGATCGCCGGCGGCAGCGGCGGCGCTGGCGACGATCGCGTCGCCAGCGCGCAGGGCAAGCTCGGCGGTCGCGTCGCGTGCGCTTGTCTCCGCGGTCAGTGCGAGCGACTCCGCCGCGCGGACGAGTTCGGCGTGCGACAACTCCGCCTGTCGTGTCAGGCGCTCGCCCAGGCCCTGCAGGCCCGAAGCGAACATGCCGAGCTTGACCGTGATCTCTTCAGCGTCGGTCCGGGTCATCGGTAGCATGTCAGAGCGCCATCGCTGGAGCGCTTTGCTCCGCGACCTGAGTAGGCGCCTGTTCCGCTGCGGGCTGCACCGAGAGCGAATCGGTCAGGGCCTGCTGGTTGCTCCGTTCACCCTGAAGCAGCCAGGTCTGCCCGTCCAACGTTTCGCCATAGGTCCGACCGACCCGGCACAAGGCGTCCACGTCGCCCTCGGCGCCCGAACGGCACAATGCCTCGAACATGTCGTGCGTCGACGTCTGCCGCGTGACATTTCCATCAGGTCTGTCGGGTGCGCTGACATATGGGCCCCTGTTCTGCATGAGCGCTTCATGCGCCGTTCTGGCGTGATCGACGGTCCGCACTCCCGCGACCCCGTCGACGACCAGGTCGTGGTTCTGCTGAAACGCCATGACGGCGAGCCGCGTGGCGTTGCCGTAAGCGCCATCCGGGCGCACCGCGTAGCCGAGGTCATGCAGTTGCGTCTGGAGTTCACGGACCCGATCCCCACGAGCGCCTTCGCGCAGCGTGGAAGAAGCCGGCGCCTGGTGCGACGCACTCATCGCCATGAGGTCTTCGGTGCCGATGGTCTGGTTACGGATCCCTTCGACGAGTTCGGGCGTGATGACGGTCGACCAGTGATTCACCGCCGCGACGCGCTCGGCGTAGCCATTGCTGCCGCCATTGATGGCCTTGGTCGCCGCGCGTACATCCGAAGGATCGATGTCTCTGCATCGTTCCTTCCAGTAGGCGATGGCGACATCGGCGGAAACGTCGGGATCGCTCGCAAGATGCGGGTGCTCGACCAGGTCCACGCCCACGAGTCGCCCGAACTTTTCGTAATTGGAGCGTCCGGTCAGCTGGATCACGCCGCGCCCGTGAAAACGCCAGCCATCTCCCGGCTCCCGGTTACCAAGCTTGGGGTGGGTGTCGTAAAGGAGGTTTGCGATGGTCTCGGGATCTCGCGTAGCCAGTGCCGCGTCGACCTCCTCGCGGGTGTGTCTGGAGCTAAGGCCTTTGATCTGGCTGAGCGCGCGATCGGCGCTCGAATACATCATGCTTTCGTTCACGCGATGAAAGTTCATCGACTCCACCGAGGCCTGGCCCATGAGATTGGCCAGCTCAGCGGGCGAGGTGATTCCTTTGTCGATCGCGCGCTTCAGCAGTGTCGTCGAGTGTTGGTTGAATGTGCTCACGGTTCCCTCCGCTCAGAACGTGGTTGTGGTGTGTTTGACGAGCAGAGGCCAGAGGCGGTCGGGATCGAGGTCTTCCATCGGAGTAACGGGGAAATCGCGAGGCGAGACGATTTCGCCGTGGGCGGCGCCCAGGGGCGCGTCGGGGTCGGCTGACCGTTCAACAGGGAAGTCCTGGGTCATCGCATGGACGATCCACCGCTTTCTCATGCCGTCGTAAGTGAACTCGAACGTGTGATGTTGGCGATGGGTCGCGTTTGCCCATCGGATGGTGCCGGCGGCGATTTCCAGGTCGTAAATGCCCATCATTTCCTGCGGGCGACTCATATAAGGGTTGTTGACGCAGTCAACCGCGCTGTCGCTGCGAGCCGTTTCCTTCCACGTGCCCTCGTGATCGGTGAACACGATCAGCTTGCATGGGTTGTTTCCGCCATGACGGGGCTCTTCCACGTAACGTGCGCCGGGGTAGACGGCAACGACGAGCCCTTTCGTGCCGTTGCGGGTCAACTCGCCGGTTTTGAAGGCGAGCACCAGGTCGTCGGGCGCGAGAGCGGCGCGGACGTCGTCGGGGACAGTTGGCAGCGGCGGCGCGGGCAGCGCGAACGGCCGCGTGCTGACGAACAGGGCGGTGGCGACAGCGACGCGAAGCCGCGCCACGTTGCGAGTGACGTTCCTTTTCATGAGGGTGCTTCTTCCTGCGCCTGCCGAAGCAGACGGTTTGATGGGCAGTACGCGTTGGTAGGGGAGGGCGGCGCTCTGGACCGGCTTGCGACGACGAGTCGGCAACTCAGGATCGTCGTTTCATGCCAATCATGGGTTGCCATCGTAGCGGCGTTGGCCGGACGCGACAATGCGTCGTACATAGAACTTTTCTGAAAAATCGTCCGGATTGGGGTTGGCTTCGCATCGACAGCCCGCCACCTTCCGGGTTAGAAGTTCTCTCTTTGCCCGACAGGATCCCCGGATGGCCGTTGACCTCATGCCCACCGATGCCGAACTCATGGCGCTGGCCCAGGAGGTCGCCGCCGCCGCGCAGGAGCGCCGGGTGATGGTCGCGACCGCCGAGTCCTGCACGGGCGGCTGGATCGCCAAGACGCTGACCGACCTGGCCGGCAGTTCCGCGTGGTTCGAAGCCGGCGTCGTGACCTACAGCTATAGCGCGAAAGAGTCGCTGCTCGGGGTCAACCCGCGCACGCTGGAGCGGACGGGCGCCGTCAGCGAGGAGACCGTGCTGGAAATGGTGTCCGGTGCACTGGCCCGGTACGGCGCCGGTGTCGCGGTGGCGGTGACCGGCATCGCGGGCCCGTCCGGCGGCACGCCAGACAAACCTGTCGGCACCGTTTGGATCGGCTGGAAGCGCCGCGGGGGCTATGCCCACGCCACGCTTCACCATTTCGATGGTGACCGCGAGGCGGTGCGGCGGCAGACGGTCGCGGCCGCACTTGCTGGAATGACCGCGGAACTGAAGGGCTGAACCGTCCGGGCTATGGCAAACTTGGGGATTGCGGATCGCAGTCCCTGAGACGACGGTCCGGCAAGATACTCACCTACACACGAGACCGGATACCACGATGGACGACAATAAGCGCAAGGCGCTGGCGAGTGCCCTCGGCCAGATTGAAAAGCAGTTCGGCAAGGGTGCGGTCATGCGTCTGGGCGACCGTGTCGACGACAACATCGATACCGTGTCCACCGGCTCGCTCGGCCTCGATATCGCCCTGGGCATCGGCGGCCTGCCGCGTGGCCGTGTCGTCGAAATCTATGGCCCGGAATCCTCCGGTAAGACGACCCTGACCCTGCAGGCCATCGCGTCCTGCCAGCGCAACGGCGGCACGGCGGCCTTCGTCGACGCCGAGCACGCGCTCGATCCGAGCTACGCCGAGAAGCTGGGCGTCAACGTCGCCGATCTCCTCGTCAGCCAGCCGGATACCGGTGAGCAGGCGCTCGAAATCGCCGACATGCTGGTTCGCTCGGGCGCCGTGGACATGGTCGTGGTCGATTCGGTGGCCGCGCTGACCCCCAAGGCGGAAATTGAGGGCGAAATGGGCGACTCCCACGTCGGCCTGCACGCCCGTCTGATGAGCCAGGCCCTGCGTAAGCTCACGGCCAACATCAAGAAGACCAACTGCCTCGTCATCTTCATCAACCAGATCCGTATGAAGATCGGCGTGATGTTCGGCAGCCCGGAAACCACCACCGGTGGTAACGCGCTGAAGTTCTACGCCTCGGTTCGTCTGGACATTCGCCGTATCGGCGCGGTCAAGAAGGGTGACGAAGTCATCGGTTCGGAGACCCGCGTCAAGGTCGTCAAGAACAAGGTGGCTCCGCCGTTCCGCCAGGCCGAGTTCGAGATCCTCTACGGCGAGGGCACCTCGCGCGAAGGCGAGATCATCGAGCTGGGCGTGCGGGAGAACCTGATCGACAAGTCGGGCGCCTGGTATAGCTACAAGGGCGATCGCATCGGCCAGGGCAAGGAAAACGTCCGCCAGTTCCTGCGCGACAACCCGGCCATGGCCAACGAAGTCGACGCGGAACTGCGCGCGCGCCTGCTGGTCAAGGCCGGTCCGAAGTCCGAAGCCTCGACCGAGGCCGACGAGCTTGAGGAAGTCTGATAAAGGCGCGGGGAAGGGCGACGGCAAGGCCGATCGCCCCACCCGTACCGCGTACGACAAGGCGCTTGGGCTGCTTGCCCGGCGCGAACACTCCCGCCGCGAACTCAGGCAGAAGCTTGATCGCGGCGGTTTTACGCGTGACGAGTCGACTGCCGCCGTCGAGCGGCTGGGCGACCAGGGCTACCAGGACGACGATCGCTTCGCCGCCTCATTGTTTCGCAGTCGGGCCGGGCAGGGCTACGGGCCGGCACGGATCCGGGCCGAACTTCGCAGTCAGGGCGTCAGCGATGCCACGATCCGCCAGTTGATGGAGGAAACGGACATCGATTGGGACGATCTGGCCGCCGGTCAGCTGCGTCGGCGCTATGGCGGATCCTCGGCCGACCCCGCTGAACGGGCGCGGCGGGCGCAATTCCTCTTGCGTCGCGGCTTCGCCGCCGCCACAGTACGTGGTCTAACCCACGCCGATGCGGAAGACGCCGACGACGATTGAAGGCAACGAGCCTTGATTCTGGACGGGGCGTCGACGTAACGCGTCTCGCAGCTTCCAAGCCACGATCGCTCATGAAAACCGCCGAAATCCGTTCGACCTTCCTCGAATTCTTCCGTTCCAAGGACCACACCATCGTGCCTTCGGCATCGCTGGTGCCGTCGAACGACCCCACGTTGCTGTTCACGAACTCGGGCATGGTGCCGTTCAAGAACGTGTTCCTCGGCAGCGAAAAGCCAGGCTACGTCCGTGCGGCCGACGTCCAGCGCTGCCTGCGGGCGGGCGGCAAGCACAACGACCTCGACGCGGTGGGCTACACCGCCCGCCACCACACCTTCTTCGAAATGCTGGGCAACTGGTCGTTCGGCGACTACTTCAAGCGCGACGCCATCCGCTTCGCCTGGGAGCTGCTCACCGACGTCTACAAGCTGCCGGCCGAGCGCCTCTGGGTCACCGTGTACCACACGGACGACGAGGCCTTCGATATCTGGAACAAGGAGGTCGGTGTCCCGGTGGACCGCATCGTCCGCATCGGCGACAACAAGGGCGCGCCGTTCGCCTCCGATAACTTCTGGCAGATGGCTGACACAGGTCCCTGCGGTCCGTGTACGGAGATCTTCTTCGACCACGGTGCCGACGTGGCCGGTGGCCCCCCGGGCTCGCCCGACGAGGATGGCGACCGCTACATCGAGATCTGGAACCTGGTCTTCATGCAGTTTGACCGTGCCCCGGACGGCACGCTGACGCCGCTGCCGGCGCCCTGCGTCGACACCGGCATGGGTCTCGAGCGCCTGGCCGCCGTGCTGCAGCACGTGCATTCCAACTACGAAATCGACCTGTTCGCCCATCTGATCGCCGAGGCCGGTCGTCTGACCGCCACCGCCGACCTCTCGAACAAGTCGCTGCGCGTCATCGCCGACCATATCCGTGCCTGCTCGTTCCTCATCGTCGACGGCGTGCTGCCCTCCAATGAAGGTCGTGGCTACGTGCTCCGCCGCATCATCCGTCGCGCCCTGCGCCACGGCTGGATGCTGGGCGTGCGCGGCGACTTCTTTTGGAAGATGGTCGCGCCGCTGGTCGCCGAGATGGGTGAGGCTTATCCGGATATCGCGAAGAAGCAGGCGTTCGTTGAGCAGGCGCTCAAGAACGAAGAAGAGCGCTTCGGCGAAACCCTCGAGCACGGCATGCGTCTGTTCGACGACATCGCATCCCGGGCGGAAAAGGTGATTCCCGGCGTCGACGCTTTCCGTCTGTACGACACGTATGGCTTCCCGGTGGATCTCACGGCCGACATCGCCCGCGAGCGCGGCATGAGCGTCGACATGGACGGCTTCGAGCAGGCCATGGGCGAGCAGCGCACGCGTGCTCGCGCCGCCAGCAACTTCTCGACCAGGGCCCAGTTGCCCGCGGAAGTCGCCAGCGCGGTGTCGCCGACGGTTTTCACCGGCTACGACAGCCTCGAGCTGAGCGATGCCCGGGTGCTCGCGATCGTCCGTGACGGCAAGTCGGTGGATCGCCTCTCCGACGGCGAAGAAGCTTTTCTGTTGCTCGACCGTACGCCGTTCTACGCGGAGTCGGGCGGCCAGGTGGGCGATACCGGCGTCCTGCGCAATCCTTCGGGCGCGCTGGCCGTGGCGGATACGCAGAAGGTCGGTGGCGCGTTCTTCGCGCACTTCGGAACCTGGCAGGGGTCCGCGCCGCTGAACAAGGGCGACATCGTCGGTGCCGCGGTGGACGCCTCGCAGCGTCAGGCCACGGTGCTGAATCATTCGGCGACCCATCTGTTGCACGCCGCGCTGCGTACCGTCCTGGGCGACCACGTTTCGCAGAAGGGCTCGCTGGTGGCTCCTGAGCGCCTGCGTTTCGACTTCTCGCACTTCAAGGCGCTGACCGCCGACGAGCTCGCGCTGATCGAGCGCATGGTCAACGACGAGATTCGCCACAACGACGCCGCCGAAGTGCACAACATGGCCTACGACGAAGCCATCGAGTTCGGCGCCATGGCGCTGTTCGGCGAAAAATACGGTGCCGAAGTGCGCGTGCTGAAGATGGGCGACTTCTCGACGGAGCTTTGCGGCGGCACGCACGTGTCCCGGACGGGCGACATCGGTCTGTTCAAGATCGTGGCGGAATCCGGCGTCGCCGCTGGCGTACGACGCATCGAGGCGGTGACTGGCGCGGGAGCCATGGCACGTGTTTCGGATGAAGAACGGGTCCTTGGCGAGGTCTCCGGACTGCTTGCCGCGACCGGTGACGAAGTTGTCGAAAAACTCCGTCAGCTGTTCGATCGACAGAAGAAGCTCGAGCGCGAAATCGAATCCTACAAGGCCAAGGCGGCCAGCTCCGCCTCGGCCGATCTCGCCGCCTCGGCGGTGGATGTCGCCGGTATCAAAGTCGTCGCCGCCCGTATTGAAGGTCTCGATGCCAAGTCGCTGCGCGACAGCGTCGATGTGCTCAAGCAGCAGCTCGGCGATTGCGCCATCGTGCTGGCAGGTGCGGTCGATGGTCGCGTTGCACTCGTGGCAGGCGTCGGCGGCGCCGCGCTGGGCCGGGTCAAGGCCGGCGATCTGGTGGGCGAAGTGGCCTCGAAGATCGACGGCAAGGGCGGTGGCCGCCCTGACATGGCCCAGGGTGGCGGCGTCGACAGCCCGGCGCTTCCCGGTATTCTCGAAAGCATCCCTGCGTGGGTGGAAGCTCGTCTGCGCTGAACGGGAGATAGATGGACCCGTACCAAAGTGCCGTAAAGGCGCTTTGGTACACGTCTTCACGGCTGTGTGCGTTGCTTACGCTGGATTGGCTCAGCTAGTATGATCCGAATGCCGAACGTAATTTTCGGTGTCGGTCCTTCGGATCGGAATGGCAGGACAGCTGGTCAGCGACACACACAACTAGAGCCGGGGAAGGCAGTTCGGCCTTCGATGGTCGAAACGTCAATCCATCGACGGCAAGCACTCGGGGTGAGGTTGTCGTTGGTGGGGAAGCCAATACCTGATTTTATGGAGTATCAATCATGCTGATTCTGACCCGCCGGGTCGGTGAAACCCTGATGATCGGCGACGAGGTGACCGTCACCGTTCTGGGTGTCAAAGGTAACCAGGTGCGCATCGGCATCAATGCACCGAAAAATGTCGCAGTCCATCGCGAAGAGATTTACCAGCGCATCAAGAACGAAGGCGACGCCGGCGGCCATTCCGGGGACGACCACGACCAGTAAGGTCTGAGGCTTTACGAGTCGACCAAGGTTAAGTATCCTTGCCGGCTCGTGAAGGCAGGTCCTTTACGAAACATCCCGGAGAGTTGCCCGAGTGGCCGAAGGGGCTCCCCTGCTAAGGGAGTATAGGGTCAAAAGCCTTATCGAGGGTTCGAATCCCTCACTCTCCGCCAGTTACGCAAGACGCCCCTAACGGGGCGTTTTGCGTTTCCAGACCACCGTTTCCAGAGTCATGTAGGAGCGCGCCCCGCGCGCGACCCGTGACCCTCGCGCCCCATAATTTGACCGAGGTCGGGGCAGCCCGCGCCGCACCTTTCTAAGCTCGCAGCTTTTGTCCAAAGCGAGCCTCCCATGTCCTCCGGATACGACGACCTTCAGGTCAGCTACGGTCGCTGCCTGCGCACGCGCGGTTTCATCGGGCGCTTCTACGAGATACTCCTGTCCCGCGACCCCGGCCTCGCGCTCCTGTTCGCCACGACCGACTTCCAGAAGCAACACATGGCCCTGCGCCGCGGCATCAGCCTGGCGATCTCCTGGGCCGCCGGCGACGGTATGGCGAAACGCCCGGTCGATGAGATGATCCGCGTCCATGCCCGCACGGGCAGGGCGCCGGTACCGCCGGAGTACTACGCGTACTGGCTCGACAGTCTGCTGCAGGCGGTACGTGAGCGTGACGATCAGCTCACGCCGGAACTGGAGGTGCGCTGGCGTGAGGCGATGAGCGCCGTGACGCACGCCTTCGCCGTCGCCTACTGACGCGGATCGCCAGGCGGCTGTGCCTGCGGGTCGTTCGCAGGCCGGATCCCGCGCAAACAAAAACGCCGGCACTAGGCCGGCGTTTTCATAATGAACGAATTCATTGGTCGGGGAGACAGGATTCGAACCTGCGACTTCTACGTCCCGAACGTAGCGCTCTACCAGGCTGAGCTACACCCCGACGGGAGCCGCGTATATTAGCCATGCTCCCGATCAATGGCAACAGGTCGCTTCAACTTTTTTCACGCATTGCCTACCGGGGCGGGCTGTGGCCATCTGCTAATCTATGCGGCTGCCGCGTGGCGGCCTCCGTATAAGCCTGTCCGAAGAGGAATTGCATGGCACTCACCCCGGCCCGCACCATGCCCGGTGTCCTCGAGCTCCTGCCGCTCGATCAGATCGCGTTTCAGCGCATGCTGGACACGATCCGCCGTAACTATGAGAAATTCGGCTTCCTGCCGATCGAGACGCCGGTGATCGAGCACAGCGATGTGCTGCTGACCAAGACCGGCGGCGAGACGGAGCGCCAGGTTTACTTCGTGCAGTCCACCGGTGCGCTGGGCGCGGCGGCGGAGAAGGACAAGGGCGGCGTACCCGAGCTGGCGCTGCGTTTCGACCTCACCGTGCCGCTGGCGCGCTACGTGGCCGAGCACGAGCACGACCTCAGCTTCCCGTTCCGTCGCTACCAGATGCAGCGCGTCTATCGCGGCGAGCGCGCGCAGCGCGGACGCTTCCGCGAGTTCTACCAGTGCGACATCGACGTGATCGGCAAGGACTCGCTGTCGGTGCGTTACGACGCCGAGATTCCGGCGGTCATCTACAGCGTGTTCCGCGACCTCAACATCGGTCCGTTCACCATCCAGCTGAATAACCGCAAGCTGATGCGCGGTTACTTCGAAAACCTCGGCATCGCCGACGCCGAGCAGCAGATGCTCGTGCTGCGCGAAGTCGACAAGCTCGACAAGCGCGGTCCGGACTATGTGCGCGACACGCTGACCGGTGAGGCGTTCGGCCTGTCGGCCGACGTGGCGACGAAGATTCTCGCCTTCGTCCAGGTACGTTCCACCTCGGTCGACAACGCCTTCGCGCATCTCGACGCGCTGGGTGCCGGTTCGGAAACCTTCGAGCAGGGCAGGGCCGAGCTGAAGGAAGTCCTGACCATGATCCGCGACTTCGGCGTGCCGGAGACGCATTTCGCACTGAACCTGTCGATCGCCCGCGGCCTCGATTACTACACGGGGACGGTCTACGAGACCACGCTCAACGATCATCCCGGCATCGGTTCGATCTGCTCGGGTGGGCGCTACGAGAATCTGGCCGGTCAGTACACGAAGTCGCATCTGCCGGGCGTCGGCATCTCGATCGGCCTGACGCGTCTTTACTGGCAGCTGCGTGACGCCGGCCTGATCTCGACCGCGCAGAGCACGGTGGACGTGCTGGTGACGCAGATGGACGCGGCGCAGTTGCCGACCTATCTCGCCGTCGCGACGGAACTGCGCAACGCGGGCATCGCCACCGAGGTCGTGCTCGAGGGCGGCAAGCTCGGCAAGCAGTTCAAGTACGCGGACAGGGCGGGCATTCGCTTCGTCGTGGTGCTGGGCGAAGACGAGATCGCGAAGGGCGTGGTCACCGTGAAGGATCTTCGTCGCGAAGATCAGTTCGAGGTGGCTCGCGCCGACCTGGTCAAGACGTTGCGCGTCGAACTGGCCCAGGCCGAAATCGGTCGCTGAGCTTTCTCATACCCCCCACCGCACGGCATTCCCCATGACCAGCAGCATTCTTCTCGACGGACGTAGCCTCACGCGCGCCCAGGTCGCCGCTATCGCTCGCCACGGCGCTTCGATTCGTCTCGACGACGCGCAGCTGGTGAAGGTCAGGCGCGCGGCCGACTTTCTCGCCGAGAAGGTCGGTGGCGGCGAGCCGATCTACGGCGTGACCACGGGCTTCGGCAGCAATGCCGACAAGCTGCTCGGTGCGCATCGCGTGCGCGACGAGTTGCCCGGCGGTAATCCGGAGCCGCGCGAAGGCACGTTGCTGGAAGAACTGCAGCACAACCTGATCATCACCCACGCGGTGTGCGTGGGTAAGCCCTTCGCTGAAGACGTCGTGCGCGCGATGCTCGCCATCCGCGTCAACACGCTGATGAAGGGACACTCCGGCATTCGCGTGGAAACCCTGCGTGCGCTGGCCGAGCTGCTCAACCGCAACGTCATCCCTGTGATCCCGGAGAAGGGATCCGTCGGCGCCAGTGGCGACCTGGCTCCGTTGTCGCATCTGGCCATCGTGCTGCTGGGTGGTGGTGAGGCCTTTTATCAGGGCGAGCGCCTGCCCGGTGCCGAGGCGCTGAAGCGTGCCGGTCTCGAGCCGGTGCGTCTGTCCTTCAAGGAAGGTCTTGCGCTCAACAACGGCACGACGCAGATGCTGGCCACGGGCGTGCTCGCGCTCGACACGATGGACATGCTGATCCGCACGGCGGACCTGGCGGCCGCGATGACGCTCGACGCGTTCGCTGGCCGTACGGGCGCTTACGCCGAACAGGTGCATGCGCTGCGCCCCCATCCGGGGCAGGTGGCGGCGGCACGTAACATACGCGGTCTGCTCGAAGGTTCGACGCTGGCGGACATCGCGTACCACATGGTGCCGCGCTTCCGTCCGTGGCTGTCGGACTCGTGGGCGGATCCCGCCGACCAGGCGTATCGCTTCGACATCGGCTGGGACTGGGTGCCGGCCACGCAGAGGCATGGAAAGGAAGCGTTCTACTCCCGCTTCCTCCCGTTCAAGGGCGGCAAGAAGCATCAGCCGCAGGACGCGTACTGCCTGCGCTGTGCGCCGCAGGTGCATGGTGCCGTGCGCGACGCGTGGGAGCAGGCGTGTCGCGTGTTCGACGTCGAGCTCAACGCCGTCACCGACAACCCGCTGGTCTTCCCCGATGCCGAGAACGCCGAGGTCATCGAGGATCAGGTGATTTCCGCCGGTCACTTCCATGGCATGCCACTCGCGCTGGCGATGAGCTACGTCAAGGCGTCGATTCCGGTACTCGCCTCGATCTCGGAGCGTCGGACCGCCAAGCTGGTGGATCCCGCGAATAACGACGGCCTGCCGGCCTTCCTGATCGGCAATGAAGACGCCACGGATTCCGGTTTCATGATCGTGCAGTACACCGCGGCGGCGCTGGTCAACGACCTCGCCACGCGCGCGCACCCGGCCTCCGTCTATTCGGTGCCGACCAGCGCCAACGCGGAAGACCACGTGTCCATGGGTGCCAACGAGACCCGTCACGTGCTGGAGATGACCGAGGACCTCGGCCACGTGCTGGCGATGGAGCTGTATACCGCCGCGCAGGCGCTCGAATACCGCCAGGACATGCTCAACGCCGCGCGTACCCTTGCGATGCGCGGTGACTGGCAGGCGCTGGCGTCGAAAATCGCGGGAGCGCCGCGTACCGACTCGCCGCACTACGCGCGCTTCGAAACCGAAGTGCGCGCGCTGATGGACGCCCTCGCTGTCGCCGAGGATTTCCATGGCGGTGTCGCCGTGCGCGAGGCACTGGCGGCTCTTCGCCAGCACATCGCCTTCATGCAGCGCGATCGTGCGATGGATGGCGAAGTCCGCCTGATGTGCGAACTGGTGGCCTCCGGGCGTCTCGTCGCCGCGGCCTGATCACGGCGGGAAAAAGTTGAGGCTGGCGGCGGCCTCGTCTGTCGGGGACCAGTCGTCGAGTTTGTCGGCGCGGATGCCGGCCAGGTAATGATAGAGCTGGGCGTCGTTGACGAGGCCCAGCTTGCTCATGGCCGAGCGCTTCTGCCGGCTGATCGTCTTGATGCTGCGACCCATGGCCGAGGCGATCTCGGGCAATTGGTAGCCCTGCGCGTACCCGCGCAGCACCTCGATTTCACGGGGGGACAGCCGGGTGGCGAGTTCTTCTTCCTGCGCCGCCGCGCAGTCCGCCTCGTGGAAGAGCCGGCGGATGGCCGGGCTGAGGTAGGAGCGCCCGACGTTGGCCGCATGCACGGCGACCGGGATGTCGCGCAGATTGGTGCGCTTGTCGAAGATGGCCGCCACGCCCGCGTCGAGCAGGCTGCGCAGCATGGCCGTGTTCGACAGCATGGTGAGTACGACGATGCCGGTGTCCGGACGCATCGCACGGATGCGCCGGATCATGGGCATGCCATCCGGGCGGCTGCCTTCGGGCATGGAGAAGTCCGTCACGACGACGTCGCACGGGTAATCGGCCAGGGCGTGGAAGAGGGCGTCGGTGTTGTGGACGCGCGCGACGATGTCGTAGCGATGCGACTTCAGCACGGTTTCGACCCCCGCGACCACGACCGGGTGGTCGTCCGCGATGATCACGGTACTACGCATGGATAAGGCTCACGGCTTGGAGATGGCCGCCATGTTGGCCGGGTGCTGCGATGCGGTATATGGAAGAAAAGCGCAATTCTCTGTCGGCGCTTGCCACGAACCGGTTGCTCAAGTTAGGATGCGTTATCGTATTAACGCATTAGTACACTATGAAGCGTCGCTCACTCGACCCTGAGACGCCCGCCGATTCGGCGGAAACCAGCCTGTGCGAAGCCCTGGCCGGCCTGGCCACGATCAAGGAGATGCGAGCCTTTCTGCATGACCTCTGCACGCCGGCCGAGATCGAAGTCATGGTCGATCGCTGGCGCGTGGTGCCATTCCTGCTCGAGGGCCGTTCGTACCGCGAAATCCATGAGCGCACGGCCGTCAGCATCACCACCATTGGCCGGGTCGCCCGGTACCTCAACCAGGGCAGCGGGGGCTATATGGCCGCCGCCGCCCGCCGTAATGCCGGGAGTGCCGTATGAAGCCGCGTGATCGACTGCGCATCGCCATGCAGAAATCGGGGCGCCTCACGGAGCCCGCGCAGGAGTTGCTGGCCCGTTGCGGCCTCAAGTTCCGCCAGAGCCGTGACAAGCTGTTCTGCTTCGGCGAAGGCGAGCCGGTGGACCTCCTGCTCGTTCGCGATGACGACATTCCCGGCCTGATCGCCGAAGGCGTGTGCGACCTCGGGATCGTCGGTCGCAATGTCCTGCGCGAATTTCAGCTGTCCAATCCCGAGGCCGGCACGGGCATCGACGAACTGCGCTCACTGGGTTTCGGTCACTGCCGTCTGTCCATCGCCGTGCCGCAGGAAGACGCATACGAAAGCCCGGCGCAGCTCGAAGGACAGCGCATCGCGACGTCATACCCCGGGCTGACCGGCGAATGGCTGCGCGCGCACGGCGTGGATGCGAAAGTCGTCATGCTCAATGGCTCGGTGGAAATCGCGCCGCGCCTCGGCACCGCCGACGCCATCTGCGATCTCGTCTCCAGTGGCGCGACGCTGGTCGCGAACCAGTTGCGCGAGACCGCCGTGGTGATCGAGAGCGAAGCCGTCCTCGCCGGCCACGCGGAATTGCCGCTGGACGAGCGCGGCGAGATCGCCGAACTGCTGCTGCGTCGCCTGGATGGCGTCATCCAGGTGCGCGACTCGCGCCTGATCCTGATGCAGGCGCCGCGCGCCGCGCTGGCGGAGATCACCCGCCTCCTGCCAGGGACGCCGGTGCCCACGCTCACGCAGGTCGACGGCTCGCCCGATCAGGTCGTGCTGCAGGCGCTGTGTGCCGGCTCGGTGAGCTGGCGCCAGCTGGAAGACATGAAACGCGCCGGTGCCCGCGACATGCTGGTGCTGCCGGTGGAGAAGATGCTGGCATGAAACGGATCGACTGGAAGACCCTCGACGAAAATGGCCGCGACGCCGCGCTCGCCCGCCCGGCGCAGTCCCGCGCGGCGGAACTGCGTGATGGTGTGGAGGCGATCATCGCCGACGTGCGCGCCCGCGGTGACGATGCGCTGCGCGAACTCACCGCACGCTACGACGGCACGACGCTCGACGACCTCGCGGTCACCGAGGCGGAGTTCGCCGCGGCGGAAGCGCGTCTGTCGCCTGAACTGAAAGCGGCGGTGCGCGAAGCCGCGGAACGTATCGACACCTTCCACCGTGCCGCCGCACCGACCGAAGTCGGTGTGGATACGGCGCCGGGCGTACGCGTCGAACGCGTGCTTCGTCCCATTCGCCGCGTTGGCCTGTACGTTCCGGCCGGTGGCGCGCCGCTGCCGTCGACGGCGATCATGCTCGGCGTCCCCGCCGCCATCGCCGGTTGCCGCGATGTGGTGCTGTGCACGCCGGTGCAGGCGAACGGCCGCTGCGACGATGCCGTGCTGTTCGCGGCGAAAACGACGGGCGTGCACCGCGTCTACAAGCTCGGCGGCGCGCAGGCGATCGCCGCGATGGCCTATGGCACGGCGTCCGTTCCGCGTTGCGACAAGTTGTTCGGTCCCGGCAATGCCTGGGTGACCGAAGCCAAATTGCAGGCGGCCGGCGATCCCTCCGGTGCCGCTATCGATATGCCCGCTGGCCCGTCGGAAGTACTGGTGATCGCCGACGCCGGCGCCGACCCGCGCTTCGTTGCCGCCGACCTGCTGTCGCAGGCAGAGCATGGGCCGGACTCTCAGGTCTTGCTGGTCAGTCCGTCGGCCGGTCTTCTCGACCGCGTCGAGGCGGAGGTGGAGCGTCAACGCCGGGAACTCCCGCGCGCCGAGGTCGCCGCCATGGCGCTGTACGAGAGTCGCCTGATCCTCGTGAGCGATCTCGCGGAAGCCGTCGAGGTAAGCAACCGCTACGCGCCTGAGCACCTGATCATCCAGACGGCCGAACCGCGGGCGCTGCTCGACGACGTCGAATCCGCCGGCTCGGTCTTTCTCGGCGAATGGACGCCCGAATCCGTCGGTGACTACTGCAGTGGCAGCAACCATGTCCTGCCGACCTACGGCTACGCGCGCAGCTACAGCGGTGTCTCCGTGGGCAGCTTCCAGAAACAGGTCACCGTGCAGGAAGTCACCGCCGAAGGCCTGCGCAACATCGGTCCGTGTGCGGCGATCCTCGCCGAAGCGGAACAACTCGAAGCCCATCGTCGCGCGGTGACCCTGCGCCTTGCCGTTATGGATGCCGTCGCATGAGCGTGCTCGATCTCGCCCGTCCCGATATCCGTGCCATCACGCCGTATTCCAGCGCCCGCATGGAAGCGCAGGGAGGTACGGTGCTGCTCAACGCCAATGAGTCGGCACGTTCGCCGAACGTGCCGGGCGGCGAAGGCCTGAATCGTTATCCCGACCCGCAGCCGCGCGGTCTCGTCGAAACGCTCGCCGATCTTTACGGCAGCACCAGCGAGCGCCTGCTGGTCACCCGGGGCAGCGACGAAGCGATCGACCTGCTGGTCCGCGCGTTCTGCCGGGCAGGTCAGGACTCGATCGCGATCTCGCCGCCGACGTTCGGCATGTATGCCGTCTGCGCACGTGTGCAGGCGGCCGGGGTGATCGAATCGCCGCTGGATGCGTCCGGCAAGCTCGATCCCGACGCCTTGCTCGCCGCCGTCACCGACACAACGAAGCTCGTCTTCGTCTGCTCGCCGAACAACCCCACCGGCAACCTGGTCGAACTCGCCACCATCGAACGCCTGGCCCGCGAGCTGCAGGGCAGGGCGTTACTGGTGGTCGATGAGGCCTATCTCGAGTTCAGCGGCACGCGCAGCGCCGCCTCGCTGATCGACGACTTCGACAACATCGCCGTGCTGCGAACCCTGTCCAAGGCCTGGTCGCTGGCAGGTGCGCGAGTCGGCACCCTGATCGCACGGGCCGAGGTCGTGGCCCTGCTTCGCCGGATCATTCCGCCTTATCCGCTGCCGTCCCCGTGCGTGGACGCGGCGCTGGCGGCGCTGTCGTACGAAGGACGCCGCGTGCAGCGCCATCACGTGCACGAACTGCTCAACGAGCGCGCCCGGATGGCCAGGGCGCTCGCCACGCAGCCGGGTGTGCGTGAAGTCCTCCCGTCGCACGCGAACTTCCTCGCTGTACGCTTCGACGATGCGGCGGGTACCTATCGCCGCCTGCTCGCCGCCGGTGTCGTAGTGCGCGACATCACGAGATACCCGGGCCTCGGCGACGCGTTGCGCATCACCATCGGCACGGGCAACGAGAACGACCGCGTGCTTGCCGTGCTGGGAGCCGGGGCATGAGCCGCAAGATCCTCTTCGTCGACCGCGATGGCTGCCTCATCGAAGAGCCCGCGGACCAGCAGATCGACAGCTACGAAAAGCTGGCGCTGTTGCCGGGCGTAATCGCCGCGCTTCAGCGCTGCGTCGCGGCCGGCTACGAACTGGTGATGGTCACCAACCAGGACGGGCTCGGGACGGATGCCTTCCCACAGGCCTCGTTCGATGGTCCGCATGCGTTGCTGCTGCGTATTCTCGCTTCGCAGGGCATTACCTTTCGCGAGCAGCTGATCGACCGCAGCTTCGCTCATGAAAATCTCGATACGCGCAAGCCGGGTGTCGGTCTCGCACGGCACTGGCTGGCGGACGACGGCTGGATCCGTGCGCAGTCGGCCATGGTCGGGGATCGGGAGACCGATCTGGCGTTCGCCGCGAACATGGGCGTGCGGGGTCTCCGCGTCGGTCCCGAGGGCATGAGCTGGGCCGAGCTGGCGCACGCGTTGCTCGATGCGCCGCGTACCGCCGAGGTCGTGCGCAAGACGAAAGAAACGTCGATTCGCGTGTCGGTCGATCTCGACCGCGTGGCGGATCCGGAGATTCACACGGGTCTGGGCTTCTTCGATCACATGCTCGAACAGATCGGCAAGCACGGCGGCTTCGCCCTGCAGCTACGCTGCGATGGCGACACCCACATCGACGAACACCACACCATCGAAGACTCCGCGCTGGCGCTGGGGCAGGCTCTGAAGCAGGCCCTGGGCGACAAGCGCGGCATCGGCCGCTACGGCTTCGCGTTGCCGATGGACGAGAGCGCGGCGCGCGCTGAGCTGGATCTGTCGGGGCGTCCGTATTTCGTGTTCGAAGGCGAGTTCCCGCGTGAGCGCGTCGGCGATGTGCCTACCGAGCTCGTGCCGCACTTCTTCCGTTCGCTGTGCGAGACGCTGGGCGCCAACCTGCACCTCACCGTGCACGGCGATAACGCGCACCATATGGTCGAAGGCTGCTTCAAGGTGGTCGCGCGTACGCTGCGCCAGGCGATCCGTCGCGAGGGTGCGGACCTGCCGAGTACCAAGGGGAGTCTCTGATGCGCGTGGTCCTCGTCGACGCGGGAGGTACCAATATCGGTTCGGTGCGGTACGCGCTCCAGCGTCTCGGCACCGATGCCGAACTGACCTCCGACGCGAGTCGCATCCGTAACGCCACGCACGTGATCCTGCCGGGCGTGGGTGCGGCGGCTCCCGGCATGCGCATGCTGCGCGAGGCGGGCCTGGTCGATGTCATGCGCGGGCTGACTCAGCCGGTGCTTGGCGTGTGCCTCGGCATGCAGCTGCTGTGTGCCCGTTCGGAGGAAAGCGACACGGAGTGCCTGGGCATGATTCCCGCGACGGTGCGTCGCTTCGCGGAGCAGCCGGGTTTACGTGTCCCGCACATGGGCTGGAACACTCTGGTGGCGACCGGCGATCATCGTCTGACGGCCGGTCTGAGGCAAGGCGACACCGCGTATTTCGTCCACAGCTACGCCGTGCCCACGGGCGATTACACGCTGGCGTCGAGCGAGCACGGGACCCCGTTCTCCGCCGTCGTCGCGTCCGGTAATTTCATGGGTATGCAGTTCCATCCCGAGCGTTCGGCCGGTGTCGGCGCCCAGCTCCTGCGGAATTTTCTCTCGCTATGACACTTCCCATTCCTGCCATCGATCTGCGCGAAGGCAAAGTCGTGCGTCTGTTCAAGGGTGACTATGCCCAGCAGACGACCTTCGCCTTCGAGCCTGAAGCGCTTGCCGCGCATTACGCCGACGAGGGCGCTTCGTGGCTGCACGTGGTCGACCTCGATGGTGCCCGCACGGGCCGCTTCGAGAACCTTTCCACCCTCGCGGGTATCGCTTCCAGCGGACGTCTACGCGTACAGGCCGGTGGTGGCGTGCGTGATGAAGACGGTGTCCGTCGCCTGATCGACGCCGGCGTACAGCGCGTCGTGGTCGGCAGCATCGCCATGCGCGATCCTGAAACCGTCGCCGCATGGATCGGTCGCTACGGCGCGGAACGCATCGTGCTGGCGCTGGATACGCGTTTCCGCGATGGCCTGTGGAAGCTGCCGAGTGCGGGCTGGACCGCCGACGAGGAGCGCACGCTCGACGACCTGGTGCCCTGGTATCGCGCCGCCGGTGCGCGCCACCTGCTGTGCACGGACATCGACCGCGACGGCACGATGACCGGGCCCAATCTCGCGCTGTATCGCCACCTGGCGACGCTGGCGCCGGGCATGGATGTGCAGGCCTCCGGCGGAGTCCGTTCGCTGGAAGATATCGCCACGCTCGCGCTGCAGGACGTCTCCGGCGTGATTCTCGGGCGTGCGCTGCTGGAAGGGGCGTTCGCCCTGTCCGATGCCTTCGTGACCGCCGAGAAGGCGAACGCATCATGCTGAGCCGTCGTATCGTTCCTTGCCTCGATGTGCGCGACGGGCAGGTGGTCAAGGGGGTGCGATTCCGCGATCACGTGGTGGTCGGCGAGATCGTCGAGCTCGCACTGCGTTACCGCGATGAGGGCGCCGACGAGCTTGTGTTTTACGACATCACCGCGAGCCCGGAAGGCCGCCGTGTGGATCGCGACTGGGTCGAACGCGTGGCGCGCGAAATCGATATTCCCTTCTGCGTGGCCGGAGGCATCCGCAGCGTCGATGACGCGCGTGACGTGCTGCATGCGGGTGCCGACAAGATTTCCATCAACTCGCCGGCCCTGGAGCGCCCTGAACTGGTCGCCGAAATCGCCGACGCCTTTGGCGTGCAATGCGTGGTCGTCGGCGTGGACAGCCTGCGCGATGACGACGGGGAGTGGCGTGTGCGCCAGTACACGGGCGATCCGTCGCGTACGAAAGCGCTGCGCAAACGCACCCTCGACTGGATCGAGGAAGTGCAGGCGCTGGGTGCGGGCGAAATCGTGCTGAACTGCATGGGCACCGACGGGGTGCGCCGGGGTTATGACATCGAACAACTGGCCGCCGCGCGCGCACTGAGTCGCGTGCCATTGGTCGCGTCGGGTGGCGCGGGCGCGCCGGATCATTTCACCGAGGTGTTCCGTCTTGCGGACGTCGACGCGGCACTCGCCGCCAGCGTCTTCCACAGTGGCGACATCGGCATTCCCGCGCTCAAGCGCGAACTGCGTGCGCAGGGTATCGAGGTAAGACTATGAGCGAGACGACGACACCGGATTTCGCCAAGGGCGACGGTTTGCTCCCGGCCATCGTGCAGCATGCGCGGACCGGCGAGGTGCTGATGCTGGGTTACATGGATGAGGCCGCCCTGGCGAAGACGCGCGAGGTGGGTCTCGTGACGTTCTTCAGCCGCAGCAAGCAGCGTCTGTGGACGAAAGGCGAGACGTCAGGCGATACGCTGACGTTGGTCGACGTGCGTCTGGACTGCGACGCGGACACGTTTCTCGTGCGTGCGGTGCCGGCCGGGCCCACCTGCCACAACGGCACGACAAGCTGTTTCGGCGATGACGTGGCGCCGTCGCTCGGTTTTCTGGGAGAGCTCGACGCGCTGGTCGCGTCGCGGCATGCGGAGCGGCCCGAGGGCAGCTACACGACGACGCTGTTCGAGGGGGGCATCCGGCGTATCGCGCAGAAGGTCGGCGAGGAAGGCGTGGAAACCGCGCTCGCCGCCGTCGCCGAGGACGACGACGCCCTGATCGGCGAAGCGGCCGACCTGGTGTTTCATCTGATGGTGGTACTGCGTGCCCGCGGTATCGGCTTCGACGCGGTGGCGAAGAAGCTGGTCGAACGGCACCGCTGACCCGATGCAGGAGGGTAAAGCCGTCCGGCAGACGGCTTCTGTAGGAGCCAGCCCTGCTGGCGAATCAATCTCGCCGGAGACCTGAATCGCCAGCAGGGCTGGCTCCTACACGAGCGTTTGGCGCTTAGCGCTTAGCGGTTGCCGCTACGGTTACCACCGCCACCGCCACCGCCGCCGCTGCGATTGCCGCCGCCACCCGGACGCGGACCGCGATTGCCGCCGCCACCGGGGCGCTGGCCGCCGCCGGTACGATTGCCGCCGCCGCCGGCACGGTTGCCTGCGTTACCGCCGCCACCGGGACGACCGCCGCGGTTGCCGCCGCCTTCGAAGCGGGCGCCGCCGCCCGGAGCGGCGCGATTACCGCCGCCCTCGAAGCGCGAACCGCCGGACGAAGCGCGGTTGCCGTCGGCACGACCGCCGCCAGAGGCACGATTGCCGTCGGTGCGCGGACCGCCCGTGCGGCTGCCGCCCGGACCGGCCGAACGGTTGCCGTAGCCACCGCCGCCACCGGCGTTGCCGGTATTGCCGCCAGCGCGGCCACCCGGACGCGGACCACGGTTGCCCGTGCTGTTGCCTGCGGCATTGCCCTGGCCGCCACCGGTGCGCGAGTCGCCCGCGAACCACGTGCGCACGCCCGGCAGTTCCTGGCCCGGGGCGACGCGACGCTTACGCTGGCCACCCGCGGCGTTGCCGCGCTCCGGACGATCGATGTTGCCGTTGACCTCGCGACGCGGAGCGCCGCCACGGCCACCGGCACCGCCGGCACGACCACCACGGCCGCCGCGCGGATTGTCATCGCGCAGACGATCGAAAGCGGTTAGCTCACGGGCTTCGTCATGACGTGCCGAGCTCCACGCGCTGGCACCGCCGGCATTGGGCTTGTACTCGGTGACGTGGCGCGGCGCGCGGCGCTGGTGCACCACGGCGCTCAGCGTCAGCACCGGGGCGGGTGCGCCCAGGCCCGAACGCTCGCGCAGTTCCTTGATGGCGGTTTCGTCGAGCGACTCGCAGTCGCCACGGCGCAGGGCGCGCGGCAGTTCGACGGTGCCGTAGCGAATGCGCTTCAGGCGGCTGACGAGGAAGCCGGCCGAGTCCCACAGGCGACGGACTTCGCGGTTGCGGCCCTCGCGGATGGTGACGCGGAACCAGCTGTGGCTGCCGCCGCGGCTGATCGTGGCGATTTCGTCGAAGCGGGCGGGGCCGTCTTCCAGCTCCACGCCGGCCTTCAGGCGCTCGATCGTCTCGTCCGGCACTTCGCCGTGGACGCGGCAGAGGTATTCGCGCTCGAGGCCGCTCTTCGGATGCATCAGCGCGTTGGCGAGTTCGCCGTCGGTCGTGAGCAGCAGCAGGCCGGTGGTGTTGATGTCGAGGCGACCCACGGCGACCCAGCGCGCGCCCTTCAGGCGCGGCAGCTGTTCGAACACGGTGGGGCGGCCTTCGGTGTCTTCGCGGGTGGTCACCACGCCTTCCGGCTTGTGGTAGACGAGCACTTCGGCGTCGTTGCGGTTGTCGGTGGCGACGACGAACTGCTTGCCGTCCAGGACCACGCGGTCACCGGCATGCACGCTGGCGCCGATGGTGGCGACGGTGCCGTTGACTTCGACTTCGCCGGCCTGGATGCGTTGTTCGAGCATCCGGCGGGAGCCAAGGCCGGCGTTGGCCAGGACCTTGTGCAGGCGCTCTTCGAGCTGCGGACCGTCTTCGGTGGTGCGGCTCTCGCCGCGCTTCAGGCTGAGTAGGGAACGTTGCGGCGCATTCATGCGCGTGACTCCTCGGTATCTTTGCCGGCGTCGTCGTCTTCGACGTCGCCTTCGGGGTTCTCTGCCTCTTCGGCAGTGGGGGAAGCCGCGGCGACGTCATCGTCGCCGGCTGGCAGCTGGGTCGCGACTTCGACATCGTCGCCCTCGGGGGGCGCGGTCTCCGCGGCGGTGTCTTCGATCGTCGTGGCTTCGGCCACGACATCATCGTCGTCTTCGGTATTCGTCAGGCTTTCGTCGTCGTCCACGTCGACGGGCAGATCGGTCGGCATCGCCGCCTTGGCGGGAACGCCGTCCGCATCGCCCAGGCGAAGCTGGGGGTTGAGCTCTTCCAGATCGCGGATCTCGGAGAGCGGGGGCAGGGCATCGAGCGACTTCAGGTTGAAGTAGTCGAGGAACAGCCGGGTGGTGCCGAACAACGCCGGCTTGCCGGGAACGTCGCGGTGTCCGACGACGCGGATCCATTCGCGCTCTTCGAGCGTCTTGATGATGTTCGAGGAAACCACCACGCCGCGGATCTGTTCGATCTCCGGGCGGGTAATGGGCTGGCGGTAAGCGATCAGTGCCAGCGTCTCGAGCAGTGCGCGGGAGTAGCGGCTCGGCTTTTCGGCCCACATCCGCGAAACCCAGGGATGAACGTCGCGGCGGACCTGGTAGCGCCAGCCGGTGGCGACCTCCATCAGTTCCACGCCGCGACCGTCGGTGTCATGCGTCAGGGACTTAAGCGCCACGACCAGGTCGTCGTCGGTCACTTCATCCTCGTCGACGAAGATCGCCTTCAACTGCGCGACCGTCATCGGCTGGGTCGACGCGAGAAGCGCCGCTTCCACGATGGGTTTGAGTTGTTCGGGTTGCATAGGCCTTTCGGATGCGTGCTTGGGTCAGGCGAGCGCTTCGTCGCGCGCGGCCTCCGTCTGTACCTTCGTTTTCAGGTAGATCGGCCCGAGGGCCTCTTCCTGAACGATCTCGACGAGCATTTCCTTTGCGAGCTCGAGCATGGCCAGAAAGGTGACCACGACTCCGAGTCGGCCTTCGCTGACGTCGAACAGCGTTTCGAACCGGCGGAAACCGCCGCCTTCACTCAGCGTGCCGAGCAGGTCACCCATGCGCTGACGAACGCTGAGCGGTTCGCGCTGGATCGCATGGTGGGTGAACAGGTCGGCACGGCCGAGCACATCCTTGAGCGCGAGCAACATCTCCCTGAGGTCCAGCGGCGGCGGCACACGCACCACGTTGTGCTCGCCGACGAAGGCGTGGACCACCGCCGTATCGCGTTCCAGCCGGGGCAGTTCGTCGATATCCGCCGCGGCCTTCTTGAAGCGTTCGTATTCCTGCAGCCGACGGACCAGTTCGGCGCGGGGATCCTCCTCCAGTCCTTCCTCGGCGGGCGGCCGTGGCAACAGCAGTCTGGATTTGATTTCCGCCAGGATCGCGGCCATCAGCAGGTATTCCGCCGCCAGCTCGAGCCGCATCACCTCGCGCATCATCTCGATGTAGTCCATGTACTGCCGGGTGATCTCGGCGACAGGGATGTCGAGGATGTCCAGGTTCTGCCGGCGGATCAGGTAGAGCAAGAGATCCAGCGGGCCTTCGAACGATTCGAGAATGACCTCGAGCGCGTCCGGCGGAATGTACAGGTCCTGAGGCATCTGCAGCACCGGCTGCCCGCGCACGAGCGCAAGGGGCATTTCCTGTTGCTGCGGAATGCCCGCGAAGGCACCCTGAATGTTTTCGACCACCTGGACGTCGGTTGTCTCGTTAGTCATCGGCACACGTCAGAAGGGCCGCGAGTGCGACCGGGAACGCAACAATCGATGCCGTCCGGCGGCTTTACCGCCACCTCGCCCGGCCATGCCTCGCATCGTCGCCGACGAGCGGAAGGCTTTGCCGCTGGACACCCCAGGAGGGTCACCGCCTGTGAAGAATCGTCGGAAGCTGTCCGCCGCCGGTCCCGTCTGTCGGACCGGTGAGGGCGTGACGCCCGAATAAGTTCACCCGAATGGACACAGGGTATCGCCTGTTTCCGCGCAAGTCCAGCGGGTGTAGACGCCCGTCCTTCATCGTTTTGGCACAATACGCCTTATGCCTGCTCCCGATCGCGCCATCATCCACGTCGACATGGACGCCTTTTACGCGTCCGTGGAGGAACTGGACGACCCGACGCTCATCGGCAAGCCGGTGGTCGTCGCCGGTCTGGGGCGCCGCGGCGTCGTTTCGACCTGTAATTACGAGGCGCGCAAGTACGGCGTGCGGTCGGCCATGGCTACCGCCGAGGCCCGTCGGCGCTGCCCGGACGCGGTCTACATCTTCCCCAGGCATGACCGTTACGCGGAAATCTCCGCGATCGTCTTCGGCGTCTTTGCCGAAGTCACGCCGATGATCGAGGGCCTGTCCCTCGACGAAGCCTTCCTCGATGTCACCGCCAGCCTGAGACTTTTCGCATCGATCGAGGCGATCGGTCGCAGAGTGAAGGAAACCATCAAGGCGCGGACCGGGCTGAATGCGTCGGTCGGGATGGCGCACAACAAGCTGCTCGCCAAGCTGGCCAGCGAGCTGTCCAAGCCGGACGGGTTTCTCGTCATCCCGCCCGATCAGGTGCGCGGTTACCTGGACCCCCTGCCGATAGGGCGTATGTGGACGGTAGGCAAGGTGGCGGAAGAGTCGCTGCAGAAGGTCGGCATCCGCACCATCGGCGACCTGATCCGCTCCGACGCATGGCGTCTGAACAAGGCCGTGGGCGAGCGACATGCCGCTCAGCTGCGGTTGCTGTGTCAGGGCGAGGACCGCCGCCCGGTGGTTACGGACGCACCCGAGGTATCGATCGGCTCGGAGTGGACCTTCGAGTACGACGTCGAGGAGTTCGGTGTGGCGGAAGCCTGGTTGCTGCGCCAGTGCGAGCGGGTCGGTGCTCGAGCCAGGGGCAGGGCGGTCGAGGCGCGGACCGTCTCGGTAAAACTGCGAGAGCCACCGTTCGTGACGCACAGCCGACAGGCCCAGCTTCCCGTGCCCGGCAACGGAACCCCCGAAATCTTTGAAGTGGCACGCCGCTTGCTTCACATTTGGTGGGACCAGCACCCCCGGCCGCGTTTGCGGCTGCTCGGGGTGACGCTTTCGGGGTTCGATGCACGGCGCGGCGACGAGCAACAGGATATGTTCGCGGCTCCGGCTTCTAAAAAGCCTTCGGATGGCGTACAGGATTTGATAAACGGCCGCTTTGGCGCCGGGGCGCTGGTCCGCGCTGGTGTGTTGAAAACGCGTGGTAGCGAGTGAACGCCGACAGGATGGGCGGAACCTGCGACTGCGCTAATGTGTCCGTTTGTGACACGCAAGGTAAGTCGGTCGAGGTGCACTCATGCACGTTGCCACGAGTACAGACGTTAAACCGGTATGGACAAATACGTTGATGTCGTCTGACAAGGAAGGAACGCGCTATCGCCACGCGCGCATGAAAGTCCACAGTGCCGTCCTCATGAGTCGCGGCGGTGAAGCGCACCCGACCGATCTGGTCGACATCTCGGCTACCGGCGCACTGCTTCGTCGTCCGCTGGGCTGGCGGGGCGAGGCCGGCCAGACCTGGGTGCTGGACATGATCTTCGGCCACGACCTCCACATTCATATGGAGGCGTGCGTCGCGCGGGTGTCCGCCCGCCAGATCGGCCTGGAATACACGCTGATCCCGGAAGACAAGCAGGCCCCCCTGTGGGAGCTGCTGGGCGGCTACGCCGACACCCTCGAGGCCTGGCAAGACGAGTAGCTGGCAGGACGAGTAGGAGCGCGCCCCGCGCGCGACATGTTTCAAGGCGGTGGCCGGGAGCTGGCGCGTAGTCTTGAAGGCAGCGCCAGCGTCAGAAAGCGTCGCGCGCAGGGCTGTAGTGGCCGGGTATTTGAGGACCACGCATAGGAGCGTTAAGCCGCCATCCTCTCAAACTCGGCTGGCGGGCGGTAGTCGA
>NZ_JAVDSQ010000007.1:0-266025 GCF_031455395.1 Luteibacter sp. 1214 | reverse complement strand
TCAGGGATGACCGGCCGTTTTCGGGGAGGCAGGGACAGCCGACTCGAAAACCCCCAGGCGAAGCCCGACCCGGCCGAAGGCCATTGATACACGGCGGCGGTAGCCGCCTTTCCCTGAGGGGTCGCCGCAGGCGTGGCCTCGAGGGTCACCCCCGCCGGCTCTCCAACACGACACGACACACCGCGACAAAGCCAAACGCGATGGCGCAAGCCGAGCCCGACACCTCCCCAAAAAAAGGCAAAAAAAACGGCATGCCGGAGCATGCCGTTTCGGAAAATACGTTGAAGGGTTCCCGTCAGATCTTCGCGATACCTTCGGGGCGCTTGGCGCCGGCGAAGTGCTTGGACCAGTAAGCCTCGTTGAGGTTATCCACGCGCACCGTCTTGCCTGCCGACGGAGAATGGATGAACTGGCCGTTGTCGATGTAGATGCCGACGTGCGAGATGGCCTTGCCGCGGGTGCGGAAGAAAACCAGGTCACCCGTCTTCATCTCGTTGCGCTTGACCTTCAGGCCGGCGAGGAACTGGCTGGCCGAGTTGGTCGGGAGGTCGAGGCCGATGCTGTGCGAGAAGACGTAGCGGACAAAACCGCTGCAGTCGAAGCCGGTGGACGGGGCGCGGCCACCGCGGTGGTAACGGATATCGCGGAGCTTCATGGCGAAGGCCAGGAGGGCCTCGCGGGCATGACCGTCGACGTGACCGGCCAGCTTGTCGGTGGCGGCGGCGACGAGGCTGTCGTCGTCATCGTCACCCAGTGTGTCGTCGTCGCTGGCGGCCGGAGCGGCAACCTTGGCGGCGGCAACCGGCGCCTTGGGGGCAACCAGGGAAGCGACGTCAGGGATGGCCGACTGGGCCAGGGCATTCGCCGGAGCGAAGACCGGAAGATCAGTGAGAAGAAGCGTCGCGGACTGGTCAAGACCCTGTGGAGCGGTGACCGTGTCGGCGATAACGGGTGTGACAACAGCGAAACAGCAGGAGGCTAACGCGAGAGCGGTCAGTCGCTTTAAATGCATGAGCGAGAAGGCCTATTCATCGTGAAGTTAAGCCGCCGTGAAGGTGAGACGACCGTGAACGAGTGGTGAAGTTACCAAACCCCCTCGCCCTAGTTGTTGGCATAAAGTTAAAAAACGCCTGTCCTAGGAAACATTCATACAAGTCGCAGGAAAGCGCGGAAAACAGGCCGGAAACCTGAACCGATATAAGCACTTGGATTCACATATGTGATGGCCCGGATAGCCCGTCGCGGGCGGCGGGCAGCCGAAAACGTGCATCCGGTCACGTCAGGCGTTGTACGCCCTGGCGCCAAACAAGGCGCTGCCTACCCTCACCTCGGTGCTGCCCTCGGCAATGGCCAGGGCGAAGTCACCGCTCATGCCCATCGACAGGCGATCGACCGTGTGGCCGGCGTCGCGGGCGGTGTTACGACATTGATACAGGGTCCGGAAGCAGCCGCTGACGATGCCCTCGTCTTCGGATGCCTCAGCCAGCGTCATCAACCCACGCACCCGCAGCGACGAGAACGCACGGAGCTGATCGAGGAACGCGGGAAGCATGTCCGGGGCGAGCCCGAACTTGCTGTCCTCGCGGGAGGTCTTGACCTGGATGAGGACATCGATCGCCCTGCCTTCGGCCTGCAGCGCCTTATCCAGCGCGACGGCCAGATCCAGGCGGTCCAGCGACTGGACCTCGGACGCGAGCCGGGCAACGGGCCTGGCCTTGTTCGTCTGCAGGTGCCCGATGACCACCCAGTCCAGCGCCTCGGCCGCCAGGTCGGCGGCCTTGGCCTGAATCTCCTGCACCTTGTTCTCGCCGAAACGTCGCAGGCCGAGGCCGACGGCCTCACGGACCACGTCACTGCCGAAGGTCTTGCTGACCGGTAACAACGTCACTTCGGAGGGATCGCGCCCCACGCTGACGCAGGCCGCGGCGATCCGGCCCCGCACGATCGCGAGGCGACCGGCGAGCGTATCGGCACCAGCGGTCGTACCGGCACCAGCGGTCATGCCCTGGACGCTTCCTGAAAGTGGCGGGCGACGACGTCGGCCACCACCATGCTCACGCGCTTGCCGGTCGGGATGTGCAGGAACTCATTCGGGCCGTGCGCGTTGGAATGCGGCCCCAGCACGCCGGTGATGAGGAACTGGGCCCGCGGGAATTTCTCGCCCAGCATGCCCATGAAAGGAATGCTGCCGCCCTCACCCATGTAGGCGGCCGGGGCGCCGAAGTAGTGCTCGGATGCCTTCGCGACGGCCTCCTCAAGCCACGGCGAGAGCGCTGGCGCGTTCCAGCCGCTACCGTCCTTCTCGAGCGCGAAGCTGACCTTCGCGCCGTACGGGGGATCCTTCTCGAGCAGCTCCTTGAGGAACTTGCCGGCTTCGGCACCCGACAGTGTCGGCGGTACGCGCAGGCTGAGCTTGACCGCGGTCTTCGGGCGCAGCACGTTGCCGGCGCTGTCCAGCGGCGGCATGCCGCCCACACCGGTCACGGCCAGCTGCGGACGCCAGGTGCGGTTGAGCACGAGCTCGGTCAGATCGCTGGTGGTGGGCT
Source organism: Luteibacter sp. 1214 (assembly GCF_031455395.1). Classification (NCBI taxonomy): domain Bacteria; kingdom Pseudomonadati; phylum Pseudomonadota; class Gammaproteobacteria; order Lysobacterales; family Rhodanobacteraceae; genus Luteibacter; species Luteibacter sp. 1214. The sequence continues at coordinate 263,479 of NZ_JAVDSQ010000007.1, read as the reverse complement.
TCATGCCTTCGACAAACGGGAACTTGTCGTAAATGTCCGTGCCCAGCACGTCGGCCGAGCGACGCGCCTGCTCGATGCGCTGCGCGGGGATCTCGACGTACAGTTCCTTCGGCACGATCTCGCCGGTCTGCGGGTTCTCCAGACGGCTGAGGATGTCGCGCAGAATACGAAAGCTGGAAGGCACGACGCCCGACGCGTCGCCGGAATGCACACCCTCTTCGAGCACCTGCACGGTGAGGTTGCCGCCGGTCATGCCGCGAAGCGACGTGGTCAGCCAGAGCTGGTCGTAGTTGCCGCAACCGGAGTCGAGGCAGACCACGAGGGCCGGGTTGCCGATGCGGTCGGCCAGGTGGTCCACGTAGTAAGGCAGATCGTAGCTGCCCGACTCTTCGCAGGCCTCGATCATGATTACGCAGCGCGCGTGCGGCACGCCCTGCTCGCGCAGCGCCAGCAGCGCCGCCAGCGAGCCGAAGATCGCGTAGCCGTCATCCGCGCCGCCACGACCGTAAAGCTTGTCGCCCTTGATCACCGGCGTCCACGGGCCGAGGTCCTCGGCCCAGCCCGTCATCTCCGGCTGCTTGTCGAGGTGGCCGTAGAGCACGACGGTCTCGTCGGTGCCCTTGCCGGTCACGCCCTGCGCCGGCACGTCGATGTAGATCAGCGGCGTACGGCCCTCGAGGCGGACCACCTCGAGCGTGGCACCCTCGAACGCCGGCAACTTGGAGCGCGCCCACGTTTCCATCAGTGTCACGGCCTGATCCATGTACCCGTGCTCGCGCCACTGCGCATCGAACATGGGCGACTTGTTCGGAATGCGGATGTACTCGACCAGCTGCGGGACGATTTCCGCGTCCCAGAGGCCGCTGACGAAGGAAGAAATGCGCGAGGTATCCATGGCGGGCACGACTCTGTGGGACAAAGGACGATTGTAACAGCGCCGACAGGGGTGACCTTCACACCGTGGTCCGGCTCCGTCGCGCCGTGATGCGGGCGACGCACGCTGACAACGCCGCCGCGCCGGTACGCGACGCCGGTTGCGCAGCGCAGAGTGCCCGGGCGTCATCCGACGCGCCTACCCAGGAGATTTCACCGTGAACTACCGTCTGTTCGCCCTCGCCGGCCTTCTCGCCTGCCTGCCCGCCTTCGCCTCCACCCCCGTCAACGTGAACACGGCCGATGCCTCTACGCTCGCGCAGTCACTCGATGGCGTCGGCCTCGCCAAGGCTCAGGCGATCGTGGCGTGGCGGGAAGCCAATGGCAGCTTCGAATCCGCCGACCAGCTCGTCGAGGTCAAGGGGATCGGCCAGTCCCTCGTCGAACGCAACCGGGACGCCATCCAGGTGGACGGAGGTGCCAAAACCGCAAAGAGCGCCAAGCCGCCCCGCGCCGCCAAAGCGAAGGCCAGGGCGAAGGCGGCCGACGCGGACGAGTGACCCCTCCCCCTTTCGCCGCCGGCGGAACGCGCTACACTCGCGCCCCATGCCGGCGGCGCTTCTGCCCTGCCGACGTGACCAGGGGCCAGACGAAAGCAATGATCCTGCCGCGTTACCGCATCGCCGCTTCCGCCATCCCCGGCGCAGGCAAAGGTCTGTTCGTCGATGAATTCGTCGCCGCGGGCCGTATCGTCACCGCGCCCGACGCGATCGACCAGACGCACCGCTGGGACGACATCATGGCGTCCCCCGCCCTGTCCGCCGACCTTCACGCCGCCGCGCGCTGGTTCGAGGACCGCTACACGGTGTCGCCCGACTGGCCGGACGAGTGCTACGTGAATCACAGCTTCGAGCCCACCGGCCTCTGGCACCTGGGCTTCATCTTTGCAGCGAAGGATCTCGCGCAAGGCACTGAAATCACTGTCGATTACCGACACCTTCTCGCGCCGGGCCAGGAAGAGAGCTTTAATGACGCGGCAAGTGGTGAGAAAATAACCGGCTTGCCCTGGCAGGAAAGCCTCGCGCAGTCCACGCGCGCCCTGGCAGCTCTGCTCGGCTGAACCCTTGGTCACCTCGATGTCACTATCCGATATCCCCGTTCTGGAAACGCCGCGCCTGCGGCTTACCGCTCTAACCGAACATCACTTCGACGACTACGCGAGGATGCTCGCGGACGCGGAGAGCACGCGCTGGATCGGTGACGGCCAGCCGCTCGACCGCATGAATGCCTGGCGATCCATGGCCATGCTGCTTGGCCACTGGGCGTTACGTGGCTGCGGCATGTGGGCCATGGAACTGAAGGACACCGGTGAATTCATCGGCCGTGCCGGACTCATGAAACCCGAGGGCTGGCCCGACCTCGAACTGGGCTGGATGCTGAAGCCCGAACACCGCCACCACGGTTATGCCACCGAAGCCGGTGAGGCCATCCTCGCCTTCGCCTGGAAAGAGATGCACGCGCAGCGCGTGATCAGCCTCGTGCGCATCGGCAACGAAGCCTCCGACCACGTTGCCGAGCGCCTGGGCGGCGAGCACATCGACAACATCGACTTCCTTGGCGGCGCGACGCATCTGTTCGCCTATTACCCGCCGCACCGCGAAGTCCGCCGGGCGGGCTGACTCACAGGGCTTACATCGCCGGCGCGAAATCCGAACGGCGCCGGCGCTGCTGTGTCGCGCCGCTGAGACCGGCGAGCGCCAGCAGCCGTGCGGTGCGCATCCATGCCACGATCGCCACGCCAAGCTGCACGATCAGAAACGCGGCGAACCATTCGCCGCCGACCGCGACCGAATGACCGCGCCAGGATGCGATCAACACGGTCAGACCCAGGCCGACCGCCGTAATGACGACATAGGCGAACAGGCTGGCGACGGGTCGACGCACCACCTGCACCACGCCGCGTCCGAACGCACGCCATGCCGAGCGCAAGGTGATGTCCGCGATGAACTGTGCACGCGCCGACTCCACGATCGCCTGGGCGACGACGAAGCACAGTGCGATCACTACGAGCGACCCATGCTGGTACATATCGGCGGTCGACGGCAGCAAGGCGGCGTCGACCTTATCGTCGACGAGGGACGAAACACCTTTCGCGGCAAGGACGACGAGGCCGTAGGGAATCAGCGAGAGCGGGAGCAGGCGCAGCATGCGTCCGTACTCGGTCGCGCCGCCTTGCAACAGCCCGCCAAAGCTCAGGGCGCGATTCGCCCGGCCGCCGGCAACGGCCATGCCGGAAAGAAACGGCGAGATGGCAAGCGTCAGCACCGCCCCCGCGACGAAGGCCGAACCGATCCACGGGCTGGCTTGCAACGCGGACGACACATCGCCCAGGAAAAGACCGTTGAAGTGACGCGCCCATTCCTCCGCGTGCACGGAGTGACCCAAAAGGCCGTCGAGCACGCGCCAGAGCGGCAACGCCACGACGAGGGTCGGCAGCAGCGTGATGAACACCCAGAGCAGCATCAGCCGCCATTGCAGGCCTCCCACCATGCCGAGACCGAGAGCCGAAGCGGCGGAACGTTTGGTGCGCGCGTTCATAGCGTCCCCAGGAAAGCGTAGATACCCTGGATCAGCGCAGCGAAGTCGGCGCCCCAGCGGTTGGAAGCGGCGTGATTCGACTCGACGGTGCGACTGTCGTTGAGCTTGTTCGCATCGAGATAAATCTTCTGCGCCGGATCGAGTTCGGCGGAAACGCCCTTCGCGGGCTTCGTGAAGGCGAAGCGGGCCCAGCGTCGCTGATCGTCCCAGCGCACGTTTTCCGTTGAGCCGTCGGCGAAGCTCACCTTCAGCGTCTGCGGTACCGACGAACCATCACGCCAGACCGTGACCACGGTCTTCCACGGAAACGGCCCCGTACCTTTCTTCGCATCCGGATGCGCCTTATTCCAGGCCTCACGTTGCTTGTCGATCGCCGCCTCGTTCTCCTCGCTGCTCGTCTCGACCCGCCTGCCGTCCTTCATGACGGTACCGGCCAGCGGCAGCACTTCGTCACTGGTTATGTCGCTGACACGGTCGTCGATACGATCGGTGCCGAAGACGTATTGGTTGAACACCTGCGCGACGACGTCAGGCTTGCCGGACGATTCGGAAAGCGAGGCCTGAAGGTCGGCAATGGACGGATGACGGAAGTGCCACCGGGCGTAGTAGTCCTTGAAGGCCTTTTCCATCACTTCCTTGCCGAGACGCTCCTCCAGATCGTGCATCGCCGTCGCGGTACGCGTATAGACCGTCACGTAATCGCCGCTCGACAGGCGATCCCATGCGTTTTGTCCGAGCGGGTCGGATGGACGGGAAAGCGTGGCGAACATGCGTTCGAGCATGAAGACAGGCATCGCCGGTTGCACGCCAAAGAACTGCCAGACCGGCTGCGTGAGATACAAGGGCTGGCCACGCTCGCGCAGCATGCGCTCGTCCCAGTACTCGTTGAGGCCCTCGTCCAGCATGGGCTCTTCAAACTCATTCGAGGCCAGCAGTCCGTAGAAATAACCATGGCCGAACTCGTGGATCGTGACGAAGTCGAGCATGTACTCGTCCATCGTCTTCGGCTTGACGCTGTCGTATGCCTCGGCCGTGAAGAACGTCGGGTACTCCATCCCGCCGGCTTCGGACGCGTTGAACGGCGGCACGACCGCGGTCACCGTCTTATACGGGTACGGACCCAGCGTGTCGGAAAAGTAGCTCAGCGAATCGAGCGTTGCCTTAAGCACCGGTTTCGCGCTGGCCGCGTATTCGGGCGGATAGATCACCCGCACCCTGACCTTCGGGCTGCCGGGCCCGTTCCAGTCGCTATCCAGTGTCTTGTAGCCGGGGGCGGCCATCCACGCAAAATCGTGTACGTCGCCCTGGATGAAATGCCAGGTCAGCTCATTTCCTTCCGGAACCGGCTCACCCTGCTGCTCACCGACCGCGCCGACGACGTAGCCTTTCGGCACGGTCATGCGCACGTCGTACTCGGCGAAGTCGGCATAGAACTCGCTGCTGAAGTGGAACTCGTGCACGTTCCACCGCGGCTCGGTCGCACCGCGCTCACCCGGAAGCTCGAGCACGCCGATCTTCGGGAACCACTGGGCGACCAGATGGAATTGGCCCACGTAGCCCGTGCGCTCGATCACGCGCGGTAGCTGGCTGTGAAAATTCATATCCAGGGTCACGTTGCCACCGGCCGGCACGGGCTGCGCCAGATCCACGCGAATCACGGTGTGATCCGTCGCAGGGCCGCCGTCGGGATGGACGTAACTCCACTTCAGGGCGGCGCCGTCCTGCTCGACGTTACCAAGGTCGATGTAGCCCCATTCGCCCTTCTTCACCTCGGCGGTGCCGCGTGCGCCACCGGCGGCGGCGAGCAGCGCGCGCTCGGTGAAAAAGGTGCTGCCCTCGCCTTCGAACGCGTTGAGATACATGTGCAGGAAGACCGCCGACACGGGACGGTCGCTGCGGTTATGCCAGGTCAGCTGCTGCTGGCCGTCCACGGTGTGCTTGTCGGGATCGAGCCGCGCCTGGATGCGATACGACACCACGCGATCCGAGAGGGTCGCTTCCTGACCGTTACGCGGGCCACCCCAGGCGTCGGGCGCACTGGGTGTGCGTACCGAGCCGGCATGCGGCGAGGCGAAGGGAATTTCGACAGGGACCGCAGGGGGCGCCACGGTGCTGGCCCCTGCCGGCGCGGGAAGAGCGGGCGCGGCCGCTTGCCCCCACACACTACCGACGCAAAGCAGCAACCCCGCGGCGACGAAACGAACCATCCTGCCTGCCTCTCGGCGCATCGAACCCCCTCCCCCTGTCATCCGGCGATGATTGCTGGCTCAGACTTCACGCCGATATAGGCCAGAGGTCACGCCCCGCCTGCCATGACTCATCCCACGAAGGATCGCTGGCGCATCCATTTCGTGACAATCCACTTCTCACCCTGGGTGACGGGCGCCCCGCCGTGCAGCGAAAGCACGTCCAGCGAGCCGTCGGCGTCGGTGTATTCGAAGTACAGCGCCTGCCCCTTGCGCGGCACGTAGCTGAAATCGATGCGGGGAAAGATGGTTTCGCCGCCGGCCTCGACATCGGCCAGGTACATGATCAGCGTGGAGACACGCTGACCGCCCTGGGCCAGATGGGGCTCGCTGCCTTTCTGGTCGGGCGGGAAGTAATCGAAGTGCGGTACGTACTCGCCGCCGACGCCATAGCGCATCACCTGCAGGCCTTCGCCGTGCTCATGGGGTAACCGCATGATCTCGGCGGCCCGCCGGTCGATGCGTAGTACGAGCGGGTTCTCGCCCCGCTGGAAAAACGCGCCTTCGCTCGTACGGATACCCATGACGGTATTGGCGCCCGACTCGGGCGACACCACGGCCGAGCGTGCCAGTCGCGATCTGGCCTGCTCGATCATGCCCTCGCACTCGGCGTCGTCGAGGACACCATCGAGAACGGCGATCGTCGGCCTGGCGATACGCAGAAGAACGCGGACGTCACGGTCGGAGGTCCGCAGTACATGCCCCTCCGCCAGGCGGGAGCCCGGGGTATGCCAGGCTGGCGCGGCGGCGGTCGCGGGCCCGCCGAACAGCGCATCGGCGATGGCCGTACGCGCGGCCCCCTCGTCGAAATCGTTTTCCCGCATCGTGGTGAGCAGCTCGGCCGGCGCCGACCCTGCCGCCAGCGCCTCACCGATCCACGTGTGCCATTCGGGGGTGATCCTGGTGTGCCGTCGCGTATCCATATGCGCTAGCCTCGCTCCGGGGCATTGAACCGTACTAATTGACATCCTACACCGACACGGTGAGTCACTGAAACGCCCGGGGAGGCCGCATGACGCAGCACGCACATGGCAGTTTCGAAGTAAAGATCGCCCCCGACGGGGCCGTTGACGCGGATGATGGATCGGCACTCGGCCGGATGAGTCTGGAGAAGACGTTTTACGGAGGGATGGAGGGTACCTCCAAAGGAACCATGCTCACCGCCGGAAGTACGAGCGTGCAGGGCTCAGCCGCCTACGCGGCCGTGGAGCGATTCACGGGCTCGGTCAACGGGCGAGCAGGCAGCTTTGCGCTCGTCCACCGGGGGGTGATGTCCGCGGCCGGACAGGAGCTCCTCATCACGATCGTCCCGGATACCGGCAGCCGCGAACTCACGGGCATCACCGGAACCTTTTCGATCACGATAGACAACGCGGGTGGGCACACCTACGACCTGGCGTATACGCTGCCTTAGGTGGCCAACAACCACGCCAGCTTCTTCGCCTTAGGCAGCCGCTTCACCGCCCACTCGGCCCGCGACGCCTCCGACCGGTCCGCGAATGGCCGTGAGCCCAGCAACCGCACCGGCGGATTGGCCCGCGTATAGCGCGCACCCTTCCCCGCCACATGAGCCGCATAGCGCGCGTCGAGGTCGTTGGTGATCCCCGCGTACCAGGCGCCGTTCCGACATTCGATGAGATAGACGCACCACATGGACGTAGCGTAACCCGCCGCCGCGTGACGGGCGACACGCAGGATCAGCCCGCCTTTGCTGGCGCCGTCAGTTTTTCGAGTGCCTTACCCACGGCGGCGAACGCGAACGCGCCGGTGACGTGCGTGGCCGCACCAAGCCCACCGCCGCAGTCGAGCTTGAGCGCATCGCTACCGGGCGGGCGCACGCCACACACGCTGCCGTCCGCCTGCGGGTACTGGACGTTCTGCAACGAGTACACCGCCGAAACGCCGAAGAAGCGATCGGGGTTGCGGGGAAAACCGTGCTCCTGGCGAAGCTTTTTCCGGATCATGCTGAGCATGGCGTCGTGCTCGGTACGCGACAGGTCGCGCACGCGGACCTGAGTCGGATCGGTGCGACCGCCCGCCGCGCCTACCGTGACCAGCGGGACCTTTCGCCGACGACACCAGACGATCGTCTCCAGCTTGACCTTGAGCGCGTCGCACGCGTCGATCACCACATCGTAGTTGCGGTCGAGCAGTTCATCGAGCGTGGACGGCGTAAGGAAGCGTTCCATGGCCTCGAGCCGGATGGTCGGACTGATCGCATGAGCCCGCTCGGCGATGACGCCGACCTTGGGTTTGCCGTACTGACCGTCGAGTGCATGCAGCTGACGGTTGGTATTGGACAGGCAGACGTCGTCGCCATCGATCAGGGTCAGGCGCCCCACACCGCTGCGCGCCAGGGCTTCCGCCGCCCACGAGCCGACGCCACCGACGCCGATGACGCAGACATGCGCATGGGCGAGGCGGTCCAGGCTGCCGCGCCCGTACAGGCGCTCGATACCGGCGAAGCGTTCCGCCTGTGCGGTGCTCACATGACTCTCGGAGGAAAGGACTGTGCTCATTGTCTCATATTGAAAGAATGGGGCCGTCCGCTATGCTGACGGCCGTGCCAAGTCATGGAACACCAATGCGTGCGCTGCTCTTCGTCATCCTCGGCCTCGCGGTCGGCGCGATGGGCGCGACTTTCGCGCTGTCCGCCCTGCGTCAGGGCACGCCGTTCCATGACGGCGTGATGGCCGTGATGCAGCACCACATGGGCGCGCTGCGAGCCAACGTGCGGGCGAAACAGTGCGATGCCAAGGTCTCGGCCGAGCGGCTAACGCGCCTGCGCCTGACGGCCGGCGACATTCGTGAGGCGTTCCCGGGTATGGACGCGGGGTTCGCCAGAGCCGGCGCCACGCTGGATGCCGCACTGGATGCGGCCGTCGCGGCGGCGCCCGCCAGCTGCGACGCCCTTGCCGTCGCGCTGAAACCCGTAGGCGATGCCTGCCAGTCCTGCCATCAGCAGTACCGCTGACCCATGAACGACGCCGGCCCCTCTGTCGCCTCGCCTTCGGACAAGCCCACCGGTCCGCTCGGCTTCCTGCGCATGCGCTGGTGGCTGCTGGTGCGCGCCATGGCGCGCTTTGAAACGACCATGTTCCTGCGTACGCGCTACTCGCAGCCGAAGATGGTGGCGATCGGCGTCGTCGGCAGCTTCTGCCTGGCGGTGTATTACCCGGTCTGGGCCTACCTGTTCCCGCAGCCCTACGAGAACCTGCCCATGCGGCTGGTGTGTAGCGCGACCTTCATCCCGCTCGCCCTGCTGCCCTGGTGGCCGCGCCGCCTGCGGACGCATCTGCCGACATACTGGTATTTCGCGATGACGGTCGCGATGCCGTTTTTCGTCGGCTACATGACCTTACGCAACGCCACGCCCGCGTGGCTGATGACCCATCTTGCCTGCGTCATGCTGCTGATGATGCTGTTCGACCTGGTCAGCTTCCTGCTGGTGTTCTCGCTGGGCAGCCTGCTCGCGGGTCTGGTGTTCGTGCTGTCCCCGGAAGCCCACCTCCATACCCGGACGATGCTGGAGTACATCCCCTTGTTGATGTTCGGCATGGTCGGCGGCGCCACCTGCACGGTGTCGTCGAATATGGCCGAGCAATCGCGGATCGACGCCCTGACCGCGGCGTCCAACAACATCGCCCACGAACTACGCACGCCTCTGGGGTCGCTGCGCATCGCCGCGCGCGCCGTCGCCCGCTTCATGCCCGATCTGATCCGCAGTCACCGGCTCGCCGAAAGCGAGGGCCTGGCCGTCCCCGAAATGCGCGCGCAGAACCTGCATGCCCTGGAGCGCAGCATCGGTGTGATGGAGCGCGAGGTCACCTACGCCAACACGATCATCGACATGCTGCTGCTCTCGGCGCGTCCGATCGGCGAGGTGCCGCTCTCCCTGCTCCAGGCCCGCGAGTGCGTGGAGCAGGCGCTGCGCCGCTTTCCCTATGGCTCGCGCGCCGAACGAGACCGCATCACCCTGTCACCGACCGGCGACTTCTCGCTCATGGGCGAGGAAAGCCTGGTGGTCCACGTGCTGTTCAATCTTCTGCGCAATGCACTTTTTCATACAGATCGCGCGGGCAAGGGCGAGATCCGGGTCTTCATCGAGCCCGCCGACGGTGGCAACCGGATCCGGGTCCACGACACCGGTCCGGGCATCCCCGCGGATGTCCTGCCCCGCATTTTCAACCGGTTTTATTCCTATTCCAGCGACAGCGCCGGCACCGGCACCATCACCGGACTGGGAATAGGACTCGCTTTTTGCCGCGCGGCGATGGAGCATATGGGCGGTGGCATCGCATGCCGTACCGACCTGGGTGAATTCACCGAATTCACTCTGACCTTCCCGCATTCGAACACCGGGGGCCGGCAGTGACGACGTTGAACGCGCAGGGCGACATCCAGCCTTTCCATTTCCCGACCACCACGGTACTGGTCGACGACCACGAGGAATACCTCGACGTCGTCCCGTTGCTGCTCGATCCCATGGTCCGGGTCCGCACCTTCAGTTCACCGCGCAGCGCGCTGGCCACGCTGGGCAACAACGGCAGCCGTCCGGTGCCGGGCGGCGGCTGGCTCTACCGCTGGAAGGACCGCCCCTCGGAGACCCAGGAGCTGGTGGCCCTCGATATCGATTCGATCCATCGGGTGGTCTACGACCCGGAGCGCTTCGCGGAGATTTCGGTGGTGGTGGTGGATCAGGCCATGCCCGAGATGGACGGCATCACGTTCTGCAAGCGCCTGCCGAATCCGCATATCGGCAAGATCCTGCTGACCGGCCGGGCCGATGACGCCACGGCGATCGATGCCTTCAATTCGGGCGTGATCGACCGCTTCATCCGCAAGAACGACCCGCTAGCCATCGAGAAGCTGCAGACCGCCATCTCCGAGCTGCAGCGCCGGTACTTCGACCGTGCCAGCGCTTTCGTCGCCGAAACGCTGGCCCTGGGCAACTTCCGCTTCCTGCGCGACCCCGCCTTCCGCGAGGTCCTGCAGAGCGTCACCGCCACGTTCCAGCCCGTGGAGTGCTACGTGCACTGCAATCCGACGGGCCTGTTGCTGGTCGACGCCTGGGGGATCGGCCGGTTTCTGCTGGTCCAGACGGACGAGGACCTGCGCACCCACTATGAAATTGCGGCAGATCTGGGGGCGCCCGGCGCCGTTCTGGAGTCCCTGCGGAGTGGCGAAGCCCTGCCCTGGTTCAACTCGCGTGACGGCTTCTATCACAAAGGCGTGGAGCGGCCTGAAGAACACATGTATGCCGCCACCGCCGTTTCCGGCGAGCAGTGGTACTACTACGCCCTGATCGACGACGTGGAGCGCTTCCGGCTTCAGCACGTCAAGTCGTACCGCACCTGGCTCCGGGAGCAGGATCTGAGTCTGGCCGCCGACAGCCGACCACGATTCATCTAAACGGGTTACCTTCGCCCTTCCGGAAACGCCATCGCGCCCGGCACCCGGCGCGTGGCGTTGTATTGCCCAAAACATGCGGTGCGCTCGCGGGTCTTCCGACCCGCCGACGCTTCTCTCCAGGTATTGCGTAAGGCCGCAGGGTCGTTCGCGACCCACCCCTGGCCTTTCCCGTTTTCGCGCCCGCCCGGGCGAGGTTGGCGCGCGCGTGCCGTTCGTGGTGAACGGCAACGTGTCCATCGCCCATGCCATCGAGAGAGAGATGTCCATGGAAAACGTTTCCGTTCTGCACCGTGTCGTTACCGCCCCTGCGCTGCCTGGCTTCGTCGCGACCCGCGTGGATCGATTCCACAACGAACGCGTGGCGATCGACTGGGGTGGCCGTCACATTTTGCGCGGGCGTCGCCCCGCCGGCGGCGACCTGATGCTCCAGAGCAACGATTATCTTGCGATCGCGGGACATCCCGCCATCGTCGAAGCACAGCGTGAGGCACTGGCCGAAGGCGGCCTTGGCATGATGATGTCGGCGCTGTTTCAGCAGGACGCGGATCAGCCGCTGCATCGTGTGGAGGCCGAGCTGGCGCGCGCGGTAGGGAGTGAGGACGGCATCCTCGCGCAATCCGGTTTCGCCGCCAACGTCGGCCTCATCCAGTCCATCGCCGGCGATCGCATCCCCGTCTACGTCGACATGCTCGCGCACGCGTCGTTATGGGAAGGCATTCGCAGCGCCGGGGCCAGAGCGGTGTCCGTATTGCACAACGACGTGACGCATCTGGAGCGACAGGTGCTGCGCAACGGCCCGGGCGTGATCGTCGTGGATGCGGTCTACAGCACCAACGGCAGCCTCGCTCCCCTCGAGGCCATCGCCAACCTGTCCCGGGAGCACGGCTGCGTCCTCGTTGTCGACGAGTCGCACTCGCTGGGTACGCACGGCGTGCGCGGGGAAGGACTGGTTGCCAGCCTGGGCCTCAACGACCGCGTGCATTTCATCACGGCGAGCCTGGCCAAGGCGTATTGCTCGCGCGCGGGCTTCATCGCGTGCACCACACGTTTCAAGGATTATTTCGGTTGCGAAGCTCTGCCCGCCATCTTCAGCTCGTCCTTGCTGCCACACGAACTCGCGGGCATGTCGGCGGCCCATCGGGTCATCCAGACCGAGGGCTGGAGGCGCCAGCGCCTGCGCCAGGTGACGCGCCGGGTACGCACGGAACTGACGGAACTGGGCTATCCGATCGCGGATGGAACCGAGCAGATCATCGCCTTCGAAGCCGGCCAGGAGATCCTCACCGGCAAGGTACGTGACGTGATGGAACAGCACGGCGTCTTCGGTTCCGTGTTCAGCGCACCTGCCACCACGGTCAACCGCTCGTTGCTGCGCCTGACACTGAACGCGGGCATGAGCGACGACGACGTGGCACGACTGATCGACGTGTGCCGCGTCGCGCGTGACGCCATGGCGTTGCCGTCGTGGAGCGCCATGCGTCGGGCGCGTCGCGACGGCGAGCGGGAATCGGCGGCCGCCGAAGTGGCGTGAGGGCTCCGGCTCAGTAGGACGGCAGCGGGATTCGCTCGCTTTCGTCCCCCGGTACGAGTGGGAAACGTCCTTCGGCCCACTCGACCTTTGCCGCTTCGATCAGCTCTTTCGAACTGGCGACGAAATTCCACCAGAGGTGGCGCTCCCCATCGAGTGGGGCGCCGCCGAACAACATGATCAACGACGGTTGCGTGGCCTCGAGTACCGGAGCTTCGCCTTCGTGGGCCACGGCCATGTCCAGCGCCCCCAGCGGAAGGTCGCCGAAGCGCGCGGCACCTTCCACCACGTAGGCGCCCCACTCCGCGTGCTGCTCAGGCATCGTCACACGTGCGCCCGCTTCCAGCCGCGCCTCGACAAAAAACATGGGTGCGAACACGCGTACGGGCGACGACACACCGAAAGCCTCACCGGCGATGACGACCAGTCGCGCACCGTCGCGCTCCACCACGGGCAACGTGCTCGCCGGATGGTGGTGAAATTCGGGATCGATGCGTTCATGGGTCTTCGGCAACGCCACCCAGACCTGTATGCCGTGGAGATCCTGTCCGCTGTGACGTTCGTCCGGCGGGGTGCGTTCGGAATGCGCGATACCGCGCCCGGCCGTCATCCAGTTGACGTCACCGGGATGGATATCCACCGCGCTGCCGAGACTGTCGCGATGGCGGATCGCCCCCTGAAACAGCCAGGTCACCGTGGCGAGGCCGATGTGCGGATGCGGGCGGACATCCATGCCCTTGTCCTCACCGAAGGAGGCAGGTCCCATCTGATCGAAGAAAACGAAGGGGCCGACGTGTCGGGCCTTGAGATGCGGCAGCATGCGCCGTACGACGAATCCGTCGCCGAGGTCGCGCTGCTTGCCGTCGATGGGCGTGATGGTCATGGCGCACAGACTAGCGCGCGTGCACCCAATCCGCGATGCGTCCGGCGATTGCGCCGGGCGCTTTCATCCACGCGAAATGATCCGCGGGCGCCCCGTCGAGGTCGTCAGGCACGACGACCGAGACCTCGCGCGGCGCGTCGGGCATCTTATCCAGCAGGAATGCCAGCGAAGGCGCGGGCCCCAACCAGTCGTCCCGTAGACGCTGGGCCAGGACGGGTGCTTTCTGGTGGCGCAGTGCGGCCTCCAGGTCGACGTCCATGCCACGAGCGGCGTAACGCCCGGTGCGACCGCTGCGCGACCAGTCGGCGATCACGCCACGGGCCTCATTGCCACCGAAGCCGATCCGGCGACCGGGAAGCCGACCGGCCACAGCCGCGAGTAACGGAGCCACCACATAGGCGAGACCGACCCAGGGACTGAAGCGGCGCCAGTACGGTGCCCCACTGGCGACCAGCACCAGACCGGAAACCGGAATCGCCGTCGTCGCCGCGAGCAAGGAGGCGAGTTGTCCGCCGAGACTGTGCCCTCCGATATACAGGGGGGCGTCTGGCGCGGCCTCACGAAGGCGGTGAAGGCTGACCGGGAGGTCGTCATGCAGGAGTTCGCGATAACCCCAGTTGAGTCGACGCGATGCGCGCCGGTCGCTGGAGCCGATGCCTCGCCACTCGTGGATGGCGACGGCGATACCTCGCGCGCTCAGCGCGAGAGCAAGCAATTCATAGTGACGGGCGCCGACGCCCATGGCGGGCAGCCAGAGCAGCGTCGCGGCGATCTCGCCCGCCGGGAGGTAAAGCAGCAGATCCGACGATGCCCCGTCCGCCATGCGCAGTGGCGCTGCGCTGCGCACGATCGCATCGCGCGTGGGTTCCGTCATCGATTCAGCTTCCCCGAAACGCAAAAACCCTCCCGGCACAGGGCGCCGGGAGGGCTAAAGTCATGCAAAACGGGCGGCGCGAGCCAGCCCTGGGGCATTACTTCGGAACGACGTTGTCAGCCTGCGGACCTTTCTGGCCCTGGGTCACGGTGTATTCCACCTTCTGACCCTCGGCAAGCGACTTGAAGCCGTTGCCCTGGATGGAACGGAAATGCACGAACACGTCCGGACCACCCTCATCCTGAGTGATGAAGCCAAAGCCCTTGGCGTCGTTGAACCACTTCACAGTACCAGTTGCCATCACACACACCTCTATCCAACACACTAAAAACCCGGCTCGACGAGCCGGCGACTTACTGAGCTTGCAGGACCGGGTGAGGCGATGGAGCGTTAACTTCGCGCTTACATCGGGTCACTCGCGTGACCGCGCAGACACAGTAGGGTCGATCATAACCGTATTTTCCGGAAGTTCTGTAGGGGATCCCCTACATCAGCCGTTTTTTTGACACGGATCACGCGATTCGGACAGAAAAATCGGAAATGACGAGCAAAAAAAGGCCGGGCGTCGCCGCCCGGCCTTTTCGAAGCTCGGTCAGTCCGAAGGCTTAGGCCTTCTGGACTTCCTCAGCCTGCAGGCCCTTCTGGCCGTTCACGACCTTGAAGGAGACCTTCTCGCCTTCGGCGAGCGACTTGAAGCCGTTGCCCTGGATGGCGCGGAAGTGCACGAACACGTCCGGGCCATTCTCGCGCGAGATGAAGCCAAAGCCCTTGGCGTCGTTGAACCACTTGACGGTGCCGATTTCACGATCCGACATAGAAACACTCCAATACGATTTTTTACGAATAAAACCAGCAACTTAAATAGTTGCCGCCTAACTGGTGTGCAAGGAAACGCGAGGAGCGAAGCGATGTTGCGGATACGTGATCAGCTGCATCGGGTCAAACTAACTCTATGACCCCGGCAAACACAGTCCGGCGACTATACAGGCCCGGAAACCAAATTGCGATGGCGCGATGCGCCGCCTCGCCCGGTCGCCACTGACGCCGCGTTCACTCATTCCGCGCACATGCTTGCGCCCCGTCGCAACGTTCATGCGAATTGACCTACCATCCGATCCACGCTCAGCCCAAGGGGGACCGCCTCATGAACCGCTCCAGCTTCCGACTCGTTCCGCTTCTCATGGGCGCCCTCGCCCTCGCCGCGTGCGCGGACCACAACACCAAGCCGCAGCCCAGCACCACCCGGACGACCAGTTCATCCACGGCGACGGGCAAGAGCGTCGTCAAGCAGCGCACCGCGACCACGACCGTGACCAACGTTCCCGCGAGCAAGACGGCCGGCCGCGCCGCCGCTGCCTCGGGCCCGCTGCCGGACAGCACCGGCATCGCGGCATGCGATGAATACCTGGCGAGCTACAAGAGCTGCCACCTCGCGGCGGGTATCTTCGCCCGCGACCAGATCGACAGCCGCTACGACATGATGCGCACCAGTCTGCTCCGCCAGTCGCAGGATCCGGATATGCGTGGCCAGCTCGGCGCCCGTTGCGCGTCGCTTGCGGGTCAGCTGAAGGATGCGTTGCACGGAAAGTCGTGTGCCGATACCCCGGCACCGGCATCCACGCGCTGATCAATCGGCGAGCGCTTCGCGCAGCAGACCGGCCAGCCCTCGCGGCTGGCCTTTTTCTATGACGATACGCGGCGTGCCATGCCACGCCGCGCACTCATGCAGGGCCTCCGCCAGGTCCCCGACCAGCGCCGGAGACAGGACGACACCCTCCTCCAGCCAGACGCCCAGTACCTGGAAAAACCCTTCCTGACGATGAGCCTTGGCGTCGAGCCGGCCGACCAGGCGACCGCGATGCAGGATCGGCAGCGCGTAGTAGCCGTACTTTCGTCGGGGCGCGGGCGTGTAGCACTCGATGGTGTATTCGAAACCGAACAGTTCCAGCGCGCGTGCCCGATCCCAGACGACGGGATCGAAAGGCGACAGGAGAACGGTACGCGTGGCCCTCAAACCGTTGCGTGCGGCGTCGGCGAGCGATCCCGCGTGCTCGCGGTGAACGTATGCCCTGTCGCTCCACCCGGTGACGGCAACCTCGATGAGCGATCCTTCCGCCACCAGCGACGCCAGCTCCTCGTCGGTCACGCGCGGACGCAGGCGGTAGTAGTCGGCGATCCAGCGCGCCCGGGCGATGCCCAGCGCCGCCACGCTGCGCAGGATGAAATGACGGCGCACCGCCGATTCGTCGAGGGAGTCCGCTGGCGGCGGCTCCGGCCAGCGTGCCGTGACCCGCTCGGCGAGATCGTAGACACGCTGGAAACGATCGCGCCGGGCGATCATCAGGTCGCCGAGGGCAAACCACGCCTCCAGCCAGCGCTTTTCGGGTTTCCAGCCCCACCAGCCCTTCGTTCCGGTCGCTTCACGCTCGAAGTCCGCCGCGCGCAAGGGGCCTTCCTTACGGATGCGGTCGATCAGAGCATCCATGTCGCCACGGGCCTCGGCGTGTACGCGCAGCGCGTTTTTATGCGCCCAGTGCCCCGCCCGCCCACTGCGGTAGTCGCGGTGGAAGCGATAGTCCTGCGCTGGCACGAAACAGGCCTCGTGCGCCCAGCATTCGGCGAGCAGGCCGTCGGCGAGCGATTCGTCGAGCCACTCGGTGCGATAGGCACCCAGTCGCGAGAAAAGCACCATGTAAGGGCTTCGCGCGACGACGCTGATCGTATCGATCTGCAGCATGCCATACGTGAGATCGCGGTCAGGACGTCCGCCTTGCGCGCTCGCCGCGTCACACGGTTAGCGAGGCCCTGCGCGGCCAGATGCAGCAGCTGCGCCGAACGATGAGACAGCTCCATCACGGCGTCCGTGGAGGACCTGTCGGATACGCGTGACGGCACGGTAAAGGCCTTTCCGCAGTTGGGCCGCCATTAAATCGTGCCTTGCTAGCGTCGGCAACGATGTCGCAAGCCGAGGGCTTGCGACCCCTGCCACCCCCGACCACGGAGGCTTACATGAAGAAGAACATTCGCGCTGCCGCGCTTGGCGCATCCCTGCTGCTGGCTGGCGCCGCATTCGCCCAGGACGTTCCACCGCCCGCCCGCGTCCCGCCTCCGCCGCCGGGTGAGGCCACGCCTCCGCCGCCTCCGCCGCCGTCGGACACGGCACCGGGTTCGATGCAGCAGGCGCCGGATCCGGCCATGCCGCCGCCGGCCGCCGATGCACCGCCTCCGCCCCCGCCGCCGGGTGGCGCACCGGGGATGCCGGGCGCATCGACGCCACCCCCGGGTGGTCAGGTCACGGTCAACAGCGGCCCGGCCCCGGCCAAGCCGTCCGGTCCCGCACCGGATTTCACGACGCTCGCGGGCGGTAAGAAGTCGATCACGCCAGAACAGGCCTCAGCGTTTCCGCTGCTGGCGAACGACTTCCAGTACGCCGACTCGAACCGCGATGGCCATATTTCGAAGGCCGAGTACGAGA
Source organism: Luteibacter sp. 1214 (assembly GCF_031455395.1). Taxonomy (NCBI): domain Bacteria; kingdom Pseudomonadati; phylum Pseudomonadota; class Gammaproteobacteria; order Lysobacterales; family Rhodanobacteraceae; genus Luteibacter; species Luteibacter sp. 1214. The sequence goes on along the minus strand of NZ_JAVDSQ010000007.1, from coordinate 245,590 downwards.
AGTGGGTGACCAAGTCCGGCGCCAGCGGTCAGTAAGGCGTTCGCTCCGATGTCTCTCGACGGCCCGCATTCGCGGGCCGTCTTTTTTTAGCGCGACCTTACCCGGATCCCGGCGTCATGCGCGAACCGCCCCACTCCCCGGGGAGGACGACGAGATCACGCATACGTTCGCAAGTTTCCATGCAGGGTCTTCACATTTGTCACGGATACACTTCGCGCCTGCCGGACAGTCGCCGGCTCAGGGAGTGTCCGTGCCATGAAACGAATCCACGCCGCCGGCGCCTTCGGCGTCTACGCCTGTCTGCATGCGGGCCTCGCGCTCGCGCAGAATCCGAGCCCGATCGACATCCGTGCCTGCTCGGCGATCGAAACCGACTCGCAGCGACTGCTTTGCTATGACAAGGCCGTCGGTCGCCCGAACATGATGACGGCGGCGAAGAAAGAAGACCCGAAGGGCAATTCGCTCAGCGTCGATCTGGCGACCCGCAACTCGGCCGACGTGGGGCGTCCGCTGTCGCTGCTCGACAGCCGCTGGGAGCTCTCGCCCGAGAGCAAACTCGGTACGTTCAATCTGCGCGGTTACAAGCCGACCTACGTATTGCCGTTCTTCGGCACCAACAAACAGAACACGACGCCGCACACGCCCGCGCCGGACCACACCGTCACGACGCCGCAGGATCTCGACAACGTCGAGGCGAAGTTCCAGATCAGCCTGAAGACCAAGGTCGCCGAGAACCTCTTCGGCGACAACGGCGACGTGTGGGTCGGCTATACGCAGTCGTCCCGCTGGCAGGTGTACAACAAGGACAACTCGCGTCCGTTCCGCGAGACCAACTACGAGCCGGAAGCGTTGCTGGTGTTCAACACCAACTACAACATCTTCGGCTGGAACGGCCGTCTGGCCAGCATCGGCATCAACCATCAGTCCAATGGACGCGCCGATCCCCTGTCGCGCAGCTGGAACCGCGTCGTCGCGGATATCGGCCTGGAACGCGAAGGCTGGACCATCATGCTGCGTCCGTGGTGGCGTATCCCGGAAGCACGCAAGGACGACGACAATCCGGACATCAAGGACTATATGGGCCGTGGCGAAATCACGGTCGTGCACGAAGTGGGGCGTCAGGAGTTCTCACTGACGGGGCGTCATTCGTTCCGTACGGGTGACCGCTCGCATGGCTCGCTGCGTGGCACCTGGAGCTTCCCGGTGGTCAACAACCTGCGTGGCTACGTGGAAGCGTTCAACGGTTATGGCGAGAGCATGATCGACTACAACCACCGTGCGACGTATCTGGGCATCGGTGTGTCGTTGCTGGATTGGTATTGATCTCTTAGGAACCTGCGCAGCGGCATCACCGCTGCGTTGGCTTTTCGCGCGCGGGGCGCGCTCCTACCACAGCGGCGTCGTAGGAGCGCGCCCTGCGCGCGAATAAGGTCACGTCGGCGAAGACGACCGCTTAATGGTGATGACCGCCGGCGCCGTGCACGTGGCCGTGCGCCAGCTCTTCTTCGGTGGCGTCACGCACGTCGGTAATCTCGACGGCGAAGTGCAGGGTCTGACCGGCCAGCGGGTGGTTGCCGTCGACGGTGACGTTGTCGCCTTCGATCTTGCTGACGGTGACGTTGATGCTGCCCTGGTCGTTACGACCCTGGAACTGCATGCCCGGCTGGAGGTCTTCCACACCCTGGAACGCGGCGCGCGGCACCACCTGGATCAGTTCTTCGTGACGCGGGCCGTAGCCCTCTTCGGCGGCGACGTCGACCTTGAACTGGTCACCCACCGAGCGGCCTTCGAGCGCCTTCTCCAGACCCGGGACGATGTGGCCTTCGCCATGGATGTAAGCCAGCGGCTCGCGACCGTCCGAGCTGTCGATGACGTTGCCCTGGTCGTCGGTCAGCGTGTAATGGAAGGAAACGGCGTGGCGGTTGGCGATCTGCATGAAATTCTCTCGCTGGGAGGGGGAATGGAAAGACATGAAGGCGCCTTCCCGGACCCACAAGGCTAGGCGACACGCCGCCCCGGTGCAAATCGGCGGAACCGGGCATGCTGCGCCGCAACCCTCCGGGTCGTCGCGATCTGCTAGTTTTTCGGGTTTTCCCCACCCCATCCAGACCCCGCCGGGAGCCGCATGTTCGACTGCATTCTGATCGCCAACCGTGGTGAGATCGCCTGCCGCGTGATCCGGACCTGCCGCCGTCTGGGCATCCGCACGGTCGCCGTCTACTCCAGCGCGGACGCCGACGCCCAGCACGTACGCCTGGCCGACGAAGCCTGGCCCATCGGCGGCCCACGCCCGGCCGAGTCCTATCTGCGTGGCGACGCGATCATCGAAGTGGCCCGGCGCAGCGGCGCGCAGGCGATCCACCCGGGTTACGGCTTCCTCTCCGAAAATACGGATTTCGCGCGCGCCTGCGCCGCGGCCGGCATCGTCTTCATCGGGCCGCGCCCGGAAAGCATCGACGCGATGGGCTCCAAAGCGGCCGCCAAGGCGCTGATGGAGCGCCATGCGGTCCCGTTGGTGCCCGGCTATCACGGCGCCGACCAGGATCCCACCCATCTGGCGACCGAAGCCACCCGCACGGGCTTCCCGCTGATGATCAAGGCGGCCTCGGGCGGCGGCGGCAAGGGCATGCGTATCGTGCGCGACGCGGGCGCCTTTGCCGAAGCCCTGGCTTCCGCGCAACGGGAGGCCGCGAATGCCTTCGGCGATACGCGGGTGATCCTCGAGCGTTACGTCGAGCATCCGCGCCATATCGAGTTCCAGGTCTTCGGCGACACCCACGGCAACATCATCCATCTGAACGAGCGCGAGTGTTCCGCGCAGCGTCGTTACCAGAAAGTGCTGGAAGAAACGCCCTCCCCCTTCCTCGACGAGGCACGACGCGCACGCATGGGCGCCGCCGCTGTCGCGGCCGCGCGCGCCGTGGATTACGTCGGTGCGGGCACCGTGGAATTCATCGTCGCCGAGGACGGCGAATTCTTCTTCATGGAGATGAACACGCGCCTGCAGGTCGAGCACCCGGTCACCGAAGAGACGCTCGGACTGGATCTGGTCGAGTGGCAGCTGCGGGTAGCCAGTGGCGAGACCTTGCCTCTGACACAGGACGACATCCGCGCCACCGGTCACGCCATCGAGGTCCGCCTGTATGCGGAAGATCCGGAGGCGAACTTCCTGCCGGGTTCCGGCAAGCTGGTGTCGCTGACCTTGCCGCCGCCGTCCCGGCATGTCCGCCTCGACGGCGGTGTGATTGCCGGCGACACCGTGACCATCTTCTACGATCCGATGATCGCCAAGCTCATCGTCCACGACCGGAACCGCGCGCAGGCGCTGGAACGGTTGCGCGAAGCCCTGGCGCGGACCGATATCGTCGGCCCGAAATCCAATGTCGCGTTTCTCGAACGCCTCGCACGCCACCCGGCGGTGGTGGAAGGCCGCATCGATACGGGCTACCTCGATCGTCACCTTGACGAGTTTCTGGCCGGCGACACGCAGGCGGGCCACGTGGAGCGCTTCGCCGCCGCCGTGGCGGTGCTTCTCGCCGATGAAGCGCAGGACCGTGGCGTGCCCGGCGACCCGCATTCCCCCTGGGCCGGTGCCGACGCGTGGCGCATCGGTCATCACGGCAAACGCGTCGTCGCGCTGATGCAGGGCGACGTCCGCCATGAGATCGATGCGCATGGACACGGCGGCGCCTACGTTCTCCGCGAAGGTGACGTGTCCCGCACCGTGGCCGGGGCGCGTCTCGTCGACGGCGCGTTGTCCGCCCGTTTCGACGACGAGGCACGCCGCGTGCCGCTGGCGATCGACGGGCGGTTCGTCCGTGTACACGACGCTCTGGGACGTCGCTGGTCGTTCACCCGCGCTCCCGCTTACGCGTGGGCCGGCGTCGAGTCGGGCAACGCACGTCACCTCGCCGCCCCCATGCCGGGTCGCGTCGTGCTGGTGCGCGTCGCGGCGGGCGATGTGGTCGAAGAAGGGCAGGAACTGATGGTGATGGAAGCGATGAAGATGGAGCTCGCCTTGAAGGCACCTCGTGCCGGCACCATCGAGAGCGTATCCGCGGTACAGGGCGATTTCGTCGACGCGGATGCGATCCTCGTCCGCTTCGCCGAAACCGCCTGACCGGAGCTTCCATGAACGCATCGAACCACGTTCGCATCGTCGAGGTCGGCCCACGCGACGGCTTGCAGAACGAGAAGGCCATGCTCCCCGCCGCCGTGAAGATCGAACTGATCGACCGGCTGTCGGCGACCGGCCTGGCGACGATCGAAGCCACCAGCTTCGTCAGCCCGAAATGGGTACCGCAGCTTGCCGATGCCGCCGAGGTCTTCCTCGGTATCCGGAAAGCGGCCGGCGTGGTCTACCCCGTGCTGGTGCCCAACCTGCAGGGCTACGAGCGTGCACGCGAGGTCGGCGCCACCGAGGTCGCCGTGTTCACGGCCGCGTCGGAAGCGTTCAACCAGAAGAACATCAATGCCTCCATCGATGCGTCGATCGATCGTTTCGTGCCGGTGATGGAACGTGCGCGGACCGATGGCGTCGCGGTACGCGGCTATGTGTCGACCGTGCTCGGATGCCCTTATCAGGGCGAGGTGCCGGTGGCCGACGTGGTGCGTGTCGCCCGCCGCCTGCATGAACTGGGCTGTCACGAGATTTCGCTTGGCGACACGATCGGGGTCGGTACGCCCGCGAAGGCGCGCGCGATGCTCCGCGCCGTCGCGTCGGAAGTGCCGATGCCTGCGCTGGCCGTGCATTTTCACGACACGTACGGCCAGGCGCTGGCGAACATCCTCGCCTGTCTGGAAGAAGGCGTCCGCGTCGTCGACAGCGCCGTCTCGGGGACGGGTGGCTGCCCGTATGCCAGGGGGGCCACGGGCAACGTGGCCAGCGAGGACGTGGTGTACATGTTGCACGGCATGGGCATGGAGACCGGCGTCGATCTGGACCGCCTGGTGGAGACGGGAGCCTGGCTGGCCGGGCAGTTGGGGAAGGAAACGGCAAGCCGGGTGACGCGGGCGCGTATGGCGGGCTGAGGCGGCCCCCATCGCCAGCAGGGCTGGCTCCTGCCCGGGCAGTTGGCCATTCCCCATCCAAGCTGGCAGCATCAGGCGTATGCCTGCCGATTATCTGATCCGCCCCATCGAGCCCCGCGACGATGCCGACATCGCCGCGGTCATACGCCATGTCATGCCGGAGTTCGGCGCCGACGGCCCGGGCTTCGCGATCCACGACGCCGAAGTCGACGCCATGTCATCGGCCTACGCCCGCCCACGCGCGGCGTATTTCGTCGTCGAGAAGGACGGCCGCGCCATCGGCGGGGCGGGCATCGCGCCGCTGGACGGCGGCGATGACGAGACCTGCGAGCTTCGCAAGATGTATTTCCTGCCCGAGGCCCGTGGCATCGGCGCCGCCTCGAAGGTGATGCGTGCCTGTCTGGACGCGGCCCGGCGCGCCGGTTTCTCACGTTGCTACCTGGAAACGCTGACGGGGATGGACGCGGCGCAGGCCGTGTACTTCCGGCATGGCTTCACCCGGATCGACGCTCCGATGGGTGGCACGGGCCATTTCAGCTGCGATCGCTTTTTCCTGCGCAGCCTCAATGACGGCGACCTGATCGTCGCGCCCAAACCGCCCTCGCTGGTGTTCGGCATCGACGACCCCGGCAAGGAAGACGTCCTGCCGCTGATCGAGCAGCTGCACGGGTACCTGTCCGACCTCTACCGCCATCCCCTGCCGCAGGCGATCGGCGTGGAGAACCTGCGCCGATCCGACACCACCTTCATGACGGCCCGTGTGGACGGCCAACCGCTGGCCTGCGGTGCCGGTGTCGACCACGGCGATTACGTCGAGCTGCAATACATGTACGTCGTGCCCGCCTGCCGCGGCATGGGCCTGGGCAAGCAGATGCTGGAGGCCCTCGAACGCCAGGTGCGCGCGGGCGGTGGGACGAAGGTGAGACTGGAGACCGGCACCGCACAGACGGAGTCGATCGAACTCTACGAGCGATCGGGCTACCACCGCTGCCCGCCCTTCGGCGATCATCACGCCAATCCGTCCAGCATCTTCATGGAAAAACCCCTGTGATCCGTATCGCCGTCGAGGCCGACGCCGCCGCCTGCCACGCCATCTACGCGCCCGTGGTGAAAACCAGCGCGATCACCTTCGAGACCGACCTGCCGGGTGACGACGTCATGCGTGAGCGCATCGTCGCGCGCATGGCGCACCATCCGTGGCTGGTGTGGGAAGAAAACGGCGACGTTCTGGCGTATGCGTATGCGGGGCGCTTCCGCGAGCGCGCCGCGTATGACTGGGTCGCCGAGACGTCGATCTACGTGCACGAAAAAGCGCGCCGTCGCGGCATCGCCCGGCGACTCTATGGCGTACTGCTGGAGGCGCTGCGTCTGCAGGGAATCAATCAGGCGGTCGGCGTCATCACGCTGCCGGGCGCGACCAGCGTCGCCATGCACGAAGCCATGGGCTTCCGGGCCGCCGGCGTCTGGCCCAAGGCCGGCTACAAACTGGGCGAGTGGTGGGACGTCGGCGTCTTCAGCCGGTTCCTGAGTGAGCCGCAGAATCCACCGACCGCCGTCATTCCGTTCGCGCAGCTGGTCGCGTCCGGTCGTATTCAGGCCTTCCTCGCCGAGGCCTGAGCGTCGGCGACGCGGGAGCGTGTGCTCCCGCACAAAGCCAATCCCCGATGCCTCGGCTAAGATGGGCCTCTTTGCCAGTCGCACCGCGGAGTTTCCATGCAGCTCGAACAGGTCAGGGCCGTCATCACCGGCGGCGCATCCGGTCTCGGTCACGCCGTCGCCGGGCGACTCGTCGCCGCCGGCGCGAAAGTCGCGCTCTTCGACGTCAACGAAGAGAAGGGCCAGGCCGCCGTGGCCGCCCTCGGCTCGCACGCTTCGTTTTACCGCACCGACGTCACTTCCGAAGAAGGCGTGACCGCCAACGTCACCGCCGCGCAGGACGCCATGGGTGGCCTCAACGCCGTGATCAACTGCGCCGGTATCCTTGGCGCGGGTCGCGTGCTGGGCAAGGAAGGCCCGATGCCGCTGGCCAACTTCAGCACCACCGTGCTGGTCAACCTGGTCGGTAGCTTCAACGTCGCCAAGGCCGGTGCCCAGCTGATGCAGGGCAACGCGGCGGGCGAGGACGGCGAGCGCGGCGTCATCATCAACACCGCATCGGTCGCCGCCTATGAAGGCCAGATCGGACAGGCCGCCTACTCCGCGTCCAAGGGCGGCGTGGTCGGCATGACGCTGCCGATGGCGCGCGAGCTCGCGCGCTTCGGCATCCGCGTGAACACGATCGCGCCGGGCATCTTCTGGACGCCGATGGTCGACGGCATGCCACCGCAGGTTCAGGAATCGCTGTCCGCGTCGATTCCGTTCCCGTCGCGCCTGGGCAAGCCCGAGGAGTTCGCCGACACGGTGGCCTTCCTCCTCACCAGCCGTTATATCAACGGCGAGACGATCCGCCTCGACGGCGGCGTCCGTCTCGCTCCCAAGTAATCCAAGCCACGACACCGAACGCCATGAAAGCATCCGAAGTCAAAAAGGGTAACGTCGTCGAAAACGACGGCACCGTCTACCAGGTCCGCGATATCGAACGCAGCGCGCCTTCCGCGCGCGGCGGCAACGTCACCTATCGTTTCACCCTGTACTCGATCCCGGGCAACCGCAAGTTCGATCTCAGCGTGCGCGCCGATGACGAAATCAAGGAAGTCGCCCTCGAGCGCCGCCAGGCGAAGTTCTCGTACATGGACGGCGACGCGTTCGTCTTCATGGACGACGAGGACTACACCCAGTACACGCTGGACGCGAGCGTCGTCGGCGACAACGCCGGCTACGTCGTGGAGGACCTCGAGGGTTACTACATCCAGGTGATCGACGATGCACCGGTCGGCCTGCAGGTGCCCACGTCGGTCGTGCTGACCGTCACGGACACCGCCCCGGAAATGAAGGGCGCCAGCGCGACCAAGCGGTCGAAGCCCGCCACGCTGCAGACCGGCATCGAGATCCAGGTGCCCGAGTACATCACGACGGGCGAAAAGGTCACCGTCAACACGCTGACCGGCGAATTCGCCGGCCGCGCTTAATGCGCGTCGCGGGGCGGCATCGCGCGGTATCGATGCCGTTCCGCGTTTTCGCTCGCCGTCCAGTCAGCAAGGCTGCGGCACAATCGCCCGCTCAACGGATGAGCAAACCCACCCCATGAACAACGGCTACTCGCTTCGCGCCAGCGTCATCGACACGCTGATCCGGACGAAGCGACCCGACGTGCCCGTGCGCGTCGCCCTGCGCAATACCGCGGCCGTGGTGCTGCCGATGGCGCTCGGCATTTTGCTGGGCTATCCGCAGATCGGCCTCGGCATCGCGGCCGGCGCGCTCGACACGATGTTCTCCGACCAGCCCGGGCCCTATCAGCAGCGACTCAGCCGTTTGTTTCTCGCCGCGCTGGCCGCCGGTGCCGCATCGCTCGTCGGGTTCCTTATCGGCGACTGGATCCTGCCGATGTGCGTCGCCTGCCTGGTCTGCGGTTTCTTCGGCGGCATGCTCGTGGTGTTCGGCCCCGATATCGCGCGCGTGGGCATGACCAGCATGCTGCTGCTCGTGATTACGGCGGCGACGCCGAAAGGGCTGGTCGACGCCCTGAGCGGTGGCGCCCTCATCTTTGCCGGCGGCATGCTGCTGGCCGCCTTCTCGGTCGCGGCGTGGCCGCTGCAACGTTATCGCCCGGAGCGCCTGGCGCTCGCGGTCGTCTACCGCGGGCTGGCGGATCTCGCACGCAAGCCGCAGAAGGATGGCGAAGCCCCCGGCCTCGCCGACGCGATGAACACGTTGCAGATCACCCTGCTCGGCCGTCATCACGCGCGTGGCCGCGCCATGGAAGCGTTCCGCGTGTTGCTCGAACTGGCCGAACGACTGCGTCTCGAACTGATCGCCATGGCCGAGCTCGACACACGGAAGGACGGCATGAGCGAGATGTTCCGCGCCGATGCCGCGCGCGTGCTCGATGCGACGGCCGACGCACTCGACGCCGCCGAACCGCCGCAGCGGGCCGAGCGTGCGCTGGCCACCTTGCAGGCCAGCGAGCGCGCGTTGCTTGCCGGCTCCAGTGGCATGGGCCTGAGCGGTCATATCCGCGCCCTGTCCGGTCAGCTGGCGGCCGTCGTCCGTAACACGAACTGGGCCGGCTCGCGCGGTGAAGAACGCGCCCAGCGCGCTGAAACCGCGCTGCCCGAAACGCTGCGCAGCAGCTCGGCGCTGTCCACCCTTCGCGCCAACCTTACGCCTGGCTCGGTCGCGTTCCGCCACGCGGTGCGCTGCGCCGTCGTCCTCACCCTCGCCTTCGCGCTCTCACGCTACTTCGCCCTGCCCCACGGTTACTGGCTGCCGATGACGGCGGCGATCGTGCTGCGCCCCGACTTCGCCGCCACGTTCAATTTCGGTCTGTTACGCGTGGTCGGTACCGTGCTCGGCCTGTTGCTGACGACCTTCGTGCTGCGCCTGACGCCCGACGTGCCGTGGGCGCACCTGGCCGTGATGGGCGTGCTGTGCGTCGCCTTCCGTTACCTCGCCGTGGCGCACTACGGTATCGCCGTCGCCGCACTGACCGGCACGGTCGTCGTCCTGCTGTCGTTCGAGGGCGTGGACCCGAACGCGGCCATGACCGACCGCGTGCTCAACACGGCGCTGGGCAGCGGGCTCGCCCTGCTGGCGTATCTGCTATGGCCGTCGTGGGAACGCCATCAGGCACGCAACGCCCTGTCCACGATGCTCTGCGCGTACGCGGATTACCTCGATGCCCTGGTCGCGCCGGCCGACCGTCGCACGCGACACGAGGTACGCACCGCCACGCGTACGGCGCGGACCAACGCGCAGGCCTCGGTCGACCGCATGCGCGCCGAACCGGGCACGCCCGCCATCCTCCTCGAGCTCGCGGAGACCCTGTTCGCCAACGGCAACCGCCTAGCCCGCACGGCGATGGCGCTGGAGTCGTTGATCGATGTCGATGAGGTGCCTCAGGCATGGACGCACGTGGGACCGTTCATTCACGAGGCGGCGGTCGCGTTGCGGGCGCAGGCCGAGGCACTCACCCGGACCGAAGGCATCGCCGTACCCCCGTTGCTGCGCGACCACCAGCGCGGCTTGATGGCGTCGCTGGCGCGGTCGACCGATCGCGAGCTGGCCGAGGCGGTGGAGCGCCTGACCGACCGCCTGACCGACAACGTGGATACGATCGCGCACGTGGTGACGAGACGGTCGGTGACGCCGGCCTGACCTCAAACCGCCTGTAGGAGCGCGCCCTGCGCGCGAAAAGCCTACAGCGGGCAACGGCTCCCCTTTCCGCGTCGCCGCTCCATAGGCTTTTCGCGCGCAGGGCGCGCTCCTACCGCGCGGCAGCGCGGCACCGTTGTTGCACCGCCAGAAGCCCCGGGCCTGCGGCGGGGATACACTCGGGCCATGCTCAAGATCGACACGCACGCGCATATCCTGCCTCGTGACTGGCCCGATCTGGCGGCCCGCTACGGCGATGACCGTTTCCCGGTCATGACCCATAGCAGCGGCCACCACCGCATCTACAAAGACGGCAAATTCTTCCGCGAAGTCTGGGACTCGGCTTTCGACCCCGAGGTACGCATCGCCGACTACGCCCGCTTCGGCGTCGGTGTGCAGGTCGTCTCCACCGTGCCGGTGATGTTTTCGTACTGGGCCAAGGGGCATCAGGCGCTGGAGCTGCATACCCACCTGAACGACGACATGGCACGCGTGTGCGAAACCCATCGTCGCCACTACGCCGGCATCGGTACCGTCCCCCTGCAAGCGCCCGACCTGGCGGTACGTGAACTCGAACGCTGCATCGACGAACTCGGCCTTCAGGGCGTGCAGATCGGTTCGCACTGCAACGCCTGGAACCTCGACGCCCCGGAACTGTTCCCGTTTTTCGAGGCCGCCGCCGACCTCGGCGCCGCCGTGCTGGTGCACCCCTGGGACATGATGGGCAGCGAGAGCATGCCCAAGTACTGGCTACCCTGGCTGGTCGGCATGCCGGCCGAGCAGGCGCGCGCGGCCTGCGCCCTGATCTTCGGCGGAGTGCTCGAACGACTGCCCGCGTTAAGGGTAATGCTGGCGCACGGTGGCGGCAGCTTTCCCTACTCCATCGGTCGTATCGAGCACGGCTTCCGCATGCGCCCGGACCTTGTCGCGACCGACAACGCGCGAAACCCGCGCGAATACCTCTCCCGTCTGTTCTTCGATTCCTGCGTGCACGACGACGCGGCACTCCGCTATCTGCTGGCAACCGCAGGCACGGACCGCGTCATGCTAGGCACGGACTACCCGTTCCCCCTGGGAGAGCAGGAACCCGGCAGCGGCATCGACGCGCTTGGCCTCGGCGACACCGAGCGGGCACGCCTGTTCCACGGTACGGCCTTGGAATGGCTCGGCGTGCCGCTGTCCCGTTTCCAGGCGGTCGCTGCCGTGGCGTGACGTGACGCAGCGCACAGCGGCCCTCGTCATAAGCGCACCGGCACTGTGCAAAAATGGCGGGATAGCGCGGCACCGCCGCTGGACCAGGGGAATCCGAATCGTGAACCGCTCTGTGCATGCCTTTCTGCTCGGCCTTCTGCTGGCCAGCCCTGTCGCTGGCGCTGCCGATATTTCCATGGCCGATGGCGCGATCCGCTTCCCGGTGCCCGACAACTGGGTGCCGATCATGCAGTCGCAGGGCGAAACGGAAACGCAGATCTTTCAGGTACCGGGCGCCAACGCGGCCAATGCCACCCTCGCCCGCGTATCCGTCACGCTGCAGAAAGTGCCCAATCTCAACGGCTTCCAGCAGTTCTCCGGCAACATGCGCAGCCGCGCTTCGGGCCTGACGGAATACGCGGCCGGCAAGGCGAACAGCCCGACCGAAAACGTCTACAAGGCCAAGGAAGGTACGGTAACGCTCGACTACTACGAGCGTTATTTCTACAGTGGCGGGTATGCGATCCAGCTGCGCTGCATCCGCCCCGGCGGTGACGCGAAGTGGAGCGCGGCGTTCGACAAGGGCTGCGCGGATCTGGCGGCCCGCATGCCCTCCTGATTTCGCAAGGCTCTATGTATGACCGGTTTCGAAGCGACGCGCGCATGGGCCGAAGCTCAGGACGCCGTGGATCCGCTGCGCGCGTTCCGCAACGCATTCCACATCCCGCCGCACGAGGGCCGTGACAGCCTGTATTTCTGCGGTAACTCGCTCGGCCTGCAACCGACGAGCGTGCGCGCGGCGATCGAAGCCGAACTGGCCGACTGGTCCGACCTCGCGGTGGAGGCCCACTTCCGCGGCCGCTCACCATGGATGCACTACCACGAGTACGTCCGGGACGCGATGGCGCTCGTCGTCGGCGCCGAGCCGCACGAAGTGGTGGCGATGAACACGCTGGGCGTGAACCTGCACCTGATGATGGTCAGCTTCTACCGCCCGACCGCCGAGCGCCCGGCCATCCTGATGGAAGCCGGCGCCTTTCCCACCGACCGTTATGCCCTCGAGTCGCAGGTGCGTTTCCATGGCTTCGATCCGGCGACCGATCTGATCGAACTTCAGCCGGACGGTCCGGGCGGCACGTTGTCGATGGCTGCCATCGAACGGGCCATCGCCGAACACGGCCATCGCCTGGCGCTGATCATGCTGCCGGGCGTGCAATACCGCACCGGACAAGTGTTCGACCTGGCGGAGATCGTCCGTCTCGGCCATGCGCAGGGCTCCCTGGTCGGCTTCGACCTCGCCCACGCCGTCGGCAACCTGCCTCTCGCGCTGCACGACAGCGGCGCGGACTTCGCGGTCTGGTGCACGTACAAATATCTCAATGCCGGCCCTGGCGCCGTTGCCGGTTGTTTCGTGCACGACCGTCACGCGCGCGCCGACGTGCCGCGCTTCGCCGGCTGGTGGGGCCACGACAAGAGCACGCGGTTTCAGATGGGTCCGGAGTTCGTGCCGACGCCCGGTGCGGATGGCTGGCAGCTTTCCAATCCGCCGATCCTCGCGCTGGCTCCGTTACGTGCGTCGCTCGATATCTTTACCCAGGCTGGCATGCCTTCTCTCGTGGCGAAGAGCCGCCGCCTTACCGGCTATCTCGACTGGCTGATCCGCACGCGGCTCGACGACGCACTGGATATCGTCACGCCCAACGATCCGCTACAACGTGGCGCGCAGTTGTCGATCCGCGTGCGCGCCGGTCGCGATGCGGGGCGCGCGCTGTTCGCTCATCTGGAGCAGCATGGCGTGATCGGCGACTGGCGCGAGCCCGATGTGATCCGCCTTTCGCCGACGCCGCTCTACAACCGCTTTGCTGATTGTTTCGGCGCCGTCGAGGCGATCGAAGCCTGGCGCGGGGCGCAGGCATGAGCACGCAGGAGCTGTTTCCCGCGCCCTATAGCGAACGCGGCGACGGGTTCGTCGTGCAGGCCGTTACGCACTGGCTGCGGACCGCGCCGGGCCGCGTGATGTTCGGCCTCAAGGCTGGCGGACTGCCTGTGGCCCTGCCCGATCGCCCGGCGACCGTGTCGCATCGTGGTGTCGAAGCAAGAACCGATGGGCACGTTACGGCGGTTGAGGATGTCAGCAGTGTGTGGCTGCGTGAGCATCCGGAGGTCACATCGCGCTACGTGGCCGCGTTACGCGACGTGCTGAAGAATCCGCGTGCCCGTCTCGATGGCGACGCCACGCATGTGATCTTCATGGGCTCGGTTGAGCTGTATGCAGGTCCCGCGATGGACGCCGTGGATTTCGAACTCGATGATGAGGACGGGTCTTACGAGCGGGTGATCGAGCTACTTCGTCACGCGCCGCGCGATGGCCGCACGCCGTTCGCGATGCCACCCGAGCCGGGGACGGGAGGTTTTGAGGATCCTCTCTTCCTTGCAGGAAACCAGGCTTGGATCGACGGGAACCGGGTGTTGATCGAGTACGAACCGGACGAAGGCGGCCGAAGCGAAACCGTCGCGCTGGATCGGGATGCGCTCGCGGACGCGATCGAACGCGCGTGGTACGCGATGATCCACGTCGCCGAGCAAATCCGCACGGGGCTCGCGCGGCCAGCCTGAGCGGACATCTCTGAAGGCGTCAAGAGACCGAGAATGAGGGCATCGATTCAGGCCATACCGGCGTGAATACGTCGGAGTCCATCCTCCGATAGCCCACATACAGGTCGGCAAACCAGGGAGCGGTGTCGAAGCGGGCGCGGACTTTCTCGAAACACGCTTCGGGATTTTCCGTCTCGATAAAGATATTGCATTCCGATGCGCCGACATCGTGGCCGTCCACATCGCCACCTTGCCCAATCACTTCAATAAGCGCCTCTTCGATCGCAAGCAATTCATCGAAGCTCGGAAGGTTCGGTTGCCACCACTGAAGAACGAGTTGATAACTCATGATTACCTCTTGCTGGCGAAGCGGCACCGGTAAAGCGTGAGGAAGCCCGTAAGCAACGCGGCATGCACCACGGGATAAAACAGCACGAACGCATCGACATCCCCGCCAAGGCGGAGGCGCGGCGGAAGCAGGCCGAGAAATACACCAATGACAACGACCCCGGCAAACGACCACCCCATCGAGGCGGACGGCCGGCGTGCGACCCTCGCAACGAAGCCATACGCGGCAATACCCGCAATCGATCCCATGACTTGCTCAGTGGTGGTCGTGAAAGAGAACATCTGAAAGATCAGTACACCGATCGATGCTCCGAGGGGCAGGAACGAGAGGATTCTGACCATGGCGCGATTCCTCCGCTTCCCATACACGCTCTAAGTCTCCGGCACCAACCTCAAGCCTGCAAAAGCCGACCCGCTAGGGGGCGTTTCGTCCCCGAGACCTCAATACGGCGACACCCGCAAAGAGAGACGCGCACACGACGGCAACCAAGACAAAGGCTGCCCCGATCGGCAGCACATAGTGCACTCCCACGAGGGCCGGTGCGAACATGGCGGCCAGCGCAAGCGGCCCCATGACCCACCACCTCGGAACGACCACGAAGGCAAAGATAATTGCCGCAAGAAAGACCGCGTATGCCGACACCAGCTTGGCGAAGTTGGCGTTATCGAGATACCACATGAAGCGATAGGCGTAGACAAGGTAATGGACTACCAATGCGCCGAGCAGCGCAGCGATCGCGGGTGCAATGCTTCTATTTTCACCGGCACCCACTGATAGCCTCCACCTGTAAAGCTACGACAATACGGCGACGAGCAACGATTCGACGGGGCTCATACGAGCGCCTTCAACAATATCTACCGCACTTGCTCGCGCCTGATTTCTCTGTGCGACAGGTTGACAGCAATCAGGTGGACCTAGCCAAAGTAGAGAAGCACAACAGCAAGGATCGCCAACTCTGTCAGGAAAAAGGAAATTAGTCGAATAACCAGGACATCGTCACCTTTCTTGCAAAGTTTGTAAGCGAGATAAAAATTCGCAAAGGGCCACACCATGAAAAACGCATAGCTTGCCGGTGACCCTGTTTTGAACAGGATGGTCGACAACGTGTGACCCAACGCAATCATGGGAAGCCACAAGACAATCCATAGAAAATTCTGCATTGGTCGCTTCTGACTGTACGGACAGAGCTCGTGTCCTGGCGATCATTTAGCAGGATGAGGATGACGCACCTGACCGTCGCCACGCACGACGAAGCGCTCCACCGTCAGCGACTCGGCGCCCATGGGCCCGTAGGCATGCAGTCGCGTCGTCGATATCCCGATTTCAGTGCCAAGACCCAGTTCACCGCCATCACTGAAACGCGATGAGGCATTGACCATGACCACGGCGGAACGAATCGCGCGAATGAAGCGATCCGCAGCCGCCGCGTCACGCGTCGCGATGACCTCAGTGTGGTCAGAACCAAACCGCCGAATATGAGCAATCGCCACGTCGATGTCGTGGACCACGCGCACCGCGATCACGAGATCGAGAAACTCCGCCGCATAGTCATCTTCACTCGCAAGCGTCACATCACCGACCAGCGCACGCGTCCCTTCATCACCGCGCACGTCGACCCCAAGTTCTCGCAGGCGTGCAATGGCCCGTGGAAGAAAGGCGGCTGAAGCATCCCGATGAACAAGCAACGTCTCGAGCGCATTGCACACACCCGGACGACTGGTCTTGCCGTCGATCAGCAGGCGCAACGCGAGATCATGATCGGCGTCACGATCCACGTAGAGGTGGCAGACACCCTTGTAGTGTTTGATCACCGGCACGCGCGCATGTTCAGTGACAAAGCGAATCAGCCCCTCCCCGCCGCGAGGAATGGCTAGATCGACGATATCGACCAGCTGCAGCAACTCGACCATCGTGTCGCGGCGCGGATCGTCGATCAGCGTCAACGCCGCTTCGGGCACGCCTTGCTCACGCATCGCACGACGCAAAGCCGTCGCGATGGCAACGTTCGAATGCATAGCATCGGAACCTCCACGCAGGATCACGGCATTCCCAGCCATCAGACACAACGCAGCCGCATCGGCGGTCACGTTCGGACGCGCCTCGTAGATCATCGCGATGACGCCGAGCGGGATGCGTACGCGCTCCACGTCGATGCCGTTGGGCCGGACCTCGCGCCGCGTAGCGATGCCCACGGGATCCGGCAACGTGGCGACCTCGCGGATGGCGTTGGCGATCGCCGCGACACGCGCGTCGTCCAGACGAAGGCGGTCGAGCATGGCGGCACTGGTGCCGTTATCCCGCGCTGCCGCCATATCGACGGCGTTCGCTTCGAGCACGGCGGAGACGTCGGCATCCAGCGCGTCGGCCATGGCACGCAGCAGGCGTTGCTTCGCCGCTGTATCGAGAGAGGACACGGCCGTCGATGCGTCGCGGCAGGCCAGGGCACGTTCGCGCAGGGTAACCGTCATCGTGGCCTCGTTTATTCGGGAAGGACGACCAGGTCGTCGCGGTGGACGACGTTTTCGCCATAACTGTAGCCCAGCGCCGCCTCGATATCGCGCGTATGACGGCGCGCTATCCGGCGGACGTCGACGGCGGCGTATTGCGCGATGCCTCGTGCGAAGACGGCGTCGCCATCGGCGATCTCGATGACGTCGCCGCGGGCGAAGTCGCCTTCGGCCGCCGACACGCCGCCGGGAAGCAGCGAGGCACCCTTGCCGCGCACCGCGTTGGCGGCGCCGTCGTCGACGACGATGCGGCCTGCCGGCGGCGCGTGTCGGAGCCAGTACTTACGGGCGGCGAGGCGCGTGCTGGGAGCCTTGAGGCGCGTGCCGGTCAGGCTGCCCTCGCCCAACCGCGCGACGCAGGCGCTGTCGCGACCGTCGAACAGTACGGTTTCGATACCCGCGGCGGCCGCCTTGCTTGCCGCTTCGAGCTTCGTGCGCATGCCGCCCGTGCCGGCGGCGGTGCCCGCCCCGCCCGCGCTGGCCAGATGTTCGGGCGTGACGACATCGACGGTATCGAGGGGCCGTGCCTGCGGATCGGTACGCGGATTGGCCGTATAGAGGCCTCCGATATCCGAGGCGATGAACAGAACGTCGGCATCGACCAGCGCCGCGACGATAGCCGCCAGGTTGTCGTTGTCGCCGAGCTTCAGTTCGTCGACGGCGACGGTGTCGTTTTCGTTGATGACCGGGATGGCACCAAGCGCCAGCAGTTCGCGCAGGGTCGAGCGTGCGTTGAGGTAGCGACGTCGGTTGCGGAGGTCGTCGTGGGTGAGCAGCACCTGGGCGACCGGGGAGTCGAAGAAGCTTTGCCAGAGGCCGATGAGGCGGGTCTGCCCGAGCGCGGCAAGTGCCTGGCGACCGGTGAGGCCGGCGGCGCGCTCGGGGGCGGCGAAACCGCGGCCGGCGGCGACGGCGCCCGAGGAGACGATGATGACTTCACGGCCGGCGCTGCGGCTCGCGCGGACGAAGGCGGCGAGGCCATCGGCGTGTTCGTCGGTCAGGGCGCCTGTGGCGGTAGTGAGGAGGCTGCTGCCGACTTTGAGGACGGCGCGGTGCCAGTCTGGGAGCGGTTGGGGCGTGAAGTGCATTGGTGTTACCCCTGGCTTTCGTGCATCTGGGGTCGCCAGCAGGGCTGGCTCCTACAGGAGCGGAAGCATTACGGTGTCCGCACTCGTGTAGCAGCCAGCCTTGCTGGCGATGGTCAGGTCAGGGCTGTGAGCCTGGCCCGCAACGTATCCAGCATCAGATCGTGGCCCGATCCCGGCGATGTACGAGCAGCCAGGCTCGACTCCGGCGAACGCCCCTCACCCGCCGAGGCCGCCGTCTCCGCCGCCGCACGGTACGCGTCACGGAACGGCACGCCCGCGACGGCCTGCTCGATCGCCACGTCCGTGGCATACATCGCCGGCTCGATGGCGGCGCGCATCTTCTCGGCCTTCCACTCGAAACGGGCGAGCATGTCAGGCAGCAGCTCAAGCGCACCGAGACCCATGGAGAAGCCGTGGAACAGCGAACCCTTCGAGAACTGCAGATCGCGCTGATAACCCGACGGCAGCGACAGCAGCTGCTCGATCTCGGTGCGCGCGGCGGCGACGCTGGCGTAGCTCGCGCGGAGCAACTCGACGACGTCCGGGTTGCGCTTGTTCGGCATGATCGACGAACCGGTGGTGTACTCCGCCGGCAGCTTCACGAAGTCGAATTCGGCCGTGGTGAACAACGAGAGATCCCACGCCAGACGACGCGTATCGAGCAACGCGGTGCCGACGGCATCCAGCGCGGCCATCTCGAACTTGCCGCGCGACAGCTGCGCGTAGATCGGCGATACCTGCATACGCGAGAAGCCGAGTGCCGCTGTCGTATGCGCACGGTCGAGTGGCACATTGACGCCATAGCCCGCGGCCGTACCGAGCGGATTCGCATCGATCAGCTCGAGCGCCTGGCGCGCACGCAGCGTGTTGTCGATGAAGGCCTCGGCGAACGCCGCGAACCACATGCCCGTCGAGGACACGACGGCACGCTGAATGTGCGTGTAGCCCGGCATCGGCAATGCGCCGCTGGCCGCACGCTGGAGGCAGACCTCGGCAATCTCGCGGCACAGCGTCTCGAGCGTCGAGAGCTTTTCCTTCAGCCACAGGCGCGTCGCCACGAGAATCTGGTCGTTGCGGCTACGCCCCGTGTGCACGCGACGACCGGCATCGCCGAGGCGCTCGGTGAGACGTGCCTCGATCGCCGAGTGGCCGTCTTCGAAGCGATCGTCGAGCACGAACGCACCGGCCGAAAAGTCAGCGGCCAGCGCATCGAGTTCGCGCAAGAGCGCATCGCGCTCGTCGCCCGAGACGACACCGATATTGGCGAGGCCTTCGACGTGCGCCTTGCTGGCGGTGATGTCGTGCAGGAAGAATTCGCGGTCGAGCACCACGTCGTTCCCGGCGAGGAAACGCATGATTTTCGCGTCGACCTGAATACCGGATTTCTGCCAGAGCGGCTGGGTCATCGTCAGGTCCTTAAAGCGGGATGGCGGTCAGCTCGTCGAAGCCGAGCGCACGGTTGACGTTCTGCATGGCCTGGGTGGCCGCGCCCTTAAGCAGGTTGTCCAGCGTAGCGACAACCACCACGCGACGACCGTCCACGGACAGCGCGAAGCCACCCACGTCCAGATGATGCTGGTTGGCGATCTGGCTGACCCACGGCGCTTCGTCCACGACATGGATGAGCTTCTCTTTCTCGAAGCGGGCTTCAAAGCGACGGACGATGTCCTCGCGCTTCGCCTGCTTGGCCAGATAGAGATTCGTGGTCACCGTCAGGCCACGGAAATGCGGCGCGACATGCGGCATGAATTCCACGGGCATGCCCAGATGACGGCTGGCTTCCTTCTCGTGCATATGCCCGGTGAGGGAATACGGCATGAGGTTGTCGCGCAGCTTTTCGGGATCGTTGCGGTCCGACGGCGTCGTGCCCGCGCCCGAGTAACCGGACACACCGAACGACACCGGCGGCGCGGCCAGCAGGTCCTTGATCGGTGCGATCGACACCTGGATGGCCGTGGCATAGCAGCCCGGATTGCTGATGCGCTTCTCGCCCCGCCAGCGATCGCGATACAGCTCGGGCAGGCCGTAGTACCAGCGCTCGTCGAAGCGGTAATCGGCCGAGAGGTCGACAATCACCGTCGATCCGGCCGCCTTATCGATCGCCTCGACGTACGGTGCCGCCTTGCCGTTGGGCAAGGCGAGGATCACGACATCGGCACCCTGCTCCGCCACGGCGGACGGATCGAGGTTGCTGTACGTAAGGTCGCCGCTGTACGCGTCGCTGTGATCGGCCAGTCGCTGGCCGTCGAGCTCACGCGACGAAACGAACGCCAGTTCCAGGTCCGGATGACCGGCGATGAGTTTGATCAGTTCGGCGCCCGTGTGTCCACGTGCGCCGACGATGCCGATGGTCTTGCTTGCCATGACCGCTCAGTCCTGCAGGGTGGGGACGCGCGACGCGCTATGCGTGACGCAGCGTTCGATATCCGCGAAGTTGTCCAGGCCGTACCAGAACACCTTCCAGAGCGACTGCTTGTAGCAGCCGTCCGACTCCGCGTAATAGAAATGATTGATGACGTTGCCGTGGCGCGAACGCCAGAACAGTTTCGGATTCTCGTCGCGCATCACCTGCCACACCGCACGCCCGAGGCCTTCGCCCTGGGCGTCGTCCAGCACGGCGAACTTGTCGAGGTACGCGAAACCTTCTTCCTGCGTGAGCACCATCGCGGCGCGATAGTTCTCCGACACGTACAACCGGTAGAGATCGGTACGGTCGAAGTAGTCCGGCACGGTCTTGCGGCCGAAGCTGGACTCGATCAGCTCACGCAGGCGCTCCTTGTCGACGCCTTCCCACGAATCGAACCGCAGCACGCGCTCGCCGCGACGAACGAGCGTGCCCGAACCCTTGTGGGTAAACAGCTCCTTGGCCAGTTCCGAAGGACGCGTGATCGAGACCGACGAAGTGAGCGGCAGGTCGTCCAGCAGATCCTTGATCTGCTCGATTTTCAGCCGCATGCCCGAATGCAGCCACGGCTGCTTGAGCAGCTGGTCGTACTCGGTCGACAGGTTGATCGAGTCGATGACTTTGCCGTCGCCATCGAGCAGACCGCCCGTGCCGGTGAGGAAGACGATCTTGTACGGCTGCAGCACGCGAACCAGTTCGTTCGCGGCGAAGTCGGCGTTGATGTTGAGGATCTGACCCGATTCGGTCTCGCCCAGGCTGGCGATGACCGGGATCGATCCCGCGCGCAGGCTGGCTTCGATCGGCGCGAGGTTGATTTCGCGCACGCGGCCAACAAGACCGAAGACTTCCTGATCGAGGAATTCGGCGGTGAACACGCCCGAGGGCACCGACGTGGCACGCGTATCGGCTTCCTGCAGGGCTTCGACCAGACGCAGGTTCTGTGCCTGGAACACCTTGCGGACGATCGCCAGGGCTTCGGGCGAGGTCACGCGCAGGCCGTTCACCGTCTTCTTCTCGATACCGGCGGCCGAGAGCTCTTCGTCCAGCTGCGGACCCGCGCCGTGCAGCACGATCGGCGTCAGGCCGACCTGCTGCAGGAAAGATAGCGACGAGGTCAGTGCCGGCAGGTCGTCGCGCAGCACGGCGCCACCGACCTTGACCACGGCGAAGCGCGCCGCGTCGAGCTGCGAAAAGCGCTTGAGGTATTGCTGAATTTCGCGCGCGCTGCCCATCGAGGACAGCAGGCGCACGATGGTCTTGCGGGTGTGCTTGTTAGATTCCACTGTCGACGATCCGATGGATGGTCCTGGCGTAATCCGCCAGTTGTTCGAGAAGGACCCACTCGTCGGCGCTGTGCGCCTGAGCGATGTCACCGGGGCCGTAGACGAAGGTGTTGTAGCCCGCCTTGGAGAACAGCGCCGCTTCGGTCCAGAAGTCCACGGCGTTGCCCACCGGGATACCGAGTTCATCGGCGAGGTCGCGCGCGGCAAGGCGACGCGTCTCCGCCGTGGCGGTGTCGCCCGCCGGCAGGGAATCGCCACGGAAGGTTTCGCCGTACTCGACCGGTGCCGGCTCGACCAGCGTGCGGAACGTCTCCAGCAGCTGATCCGCGTCCATCGACGGCAGCGGACGGAAGCCGAAACGGACATCCGCGGTGGGCGCGACCATGTTGGCCTTGATCCCGCCTTCGACCTTGCCGATGTTGAAGCGCAGACCGGTCAGACCACCGAAGCGCTCGTGCGACAGGGCCTGCACGTGATCGAGCGCGGCCGCGCCCCAGCGAATCGCCTGGTGCAAGGCGCTGTCCGAGGGCTTCTGCTCGCCCGAGGCATGCCCTGCCCGGCCGAGGAAACGCATCTGCACCGAATGGATGCCGCGATGCGCCAGCACCGCCTCACCCCTGGTCGGCTCGGCGACGATGATCGCCTCGTAGTCGCGCGGCGTCTTGAGAAAACCGTCGATGCAACGCGCGTCGTTGGCTTCCTCATCGGTCGACAGCAGCAACGCCATGTCGCCCTGCGTCGCGTTGGCGACGGCGACGAGCGCCGCTGCGGCACCCTTGATGTCGCAGGCGCCGAGGCCGATCGCACGGTCTTCCGTCACCCGCAGTTCGTGCGGGTTGGCGGTCCAGTGCGGGGAATCCGGCACGGTGTCCATGTGTACGTTGAACAGGTACTTTGGCTTACCGCGCACGGCGTACAGATTGACGGCACCGGCGCCGAAATCCGTCACCTGCACGTCGAACCCGGGAAGGTTCGCGCGCAGGTAGTCGAAGATGCCATCGGTACCGATGGTTCGTGGCGGATTGCGCGTGTCGAAACCGACCAGCGCACGCAGATGGGTAAGGGTGTCTTCGAGAAGCTTTTCCATGAGCCTGGATCAGTTCCCGTTGGCGCGGTCGACTTCCGCCCAGATCGTCGAGCTCATGCCGTAGAGCTTGATGAAGCCCTCGGCCTCGGCGACGCCCCAGTCGGCAGCCTGCGCGTACGTCGCCTTGGACGAGTGCAGCAGGTTCTTCGATTCGACCTTCACGGCGTAGATGGAACCGCCGCGGGTCTCGACGATGACCTTACCGTCGACCTTGCGCTGCGTCGACACGAGGTAGGCCTCGAGGTCGGCCTTGATCGGGTCGTTGAAGAAGCCTTCATAGGCGACTTCCGTCCACTTGCGGCCGATCTCCGGCTTGAAGCGGTTCTGCTGCTTCGACAGCACGGTTTCTTCCAGCGCGCGGTGCGCGGTGAGCAGCGCGGTCAGTGCCGGTGCCTCGAACACGATGCGGCCCTTCAGGCCGATGTTGGTATCGCCGGTGTACAGGCTCCGACCCACGCCGTACTTCGCCAGTTCGCGATTGAGGAAGGCGAGGATCTCGGGACCGGTGGCGGCCTTACCGTTGAGCGAGGTGGCTACACCCTTCTCGAAGCCGAGTTCGATACGCAGCGGTTCGGACGGCCATTCGGCACGCGGTGCGCACCAGCCGATCGCGCCTTCGCCCGGAATTTCCCAGGCGTCGATCTCGCCGCCGGAGATGGTCACGCCCAGCACGTTCTCGTTGATCGTGTAGTGCTTGGTCTTGGCGCGGACTTCGAAGCCCTTGTCTTCCAGATACTTCTGCTCGTACGCGCGGACCTGAGTGTGTTCGCGCTGGATCTCGCGGATCGGCGCGACGATCGTGTAATCGCCAAGGGCGCGAACGGTCAGGTCGAAGCGCACCTGGTCGTTGCCCATACCCGTGCAGCCGTGGGCGAACAGCTTGGTGCCGAGCTCGTCGCAACGCTCCAGCGAGGCCTTCACGATCAGATAGCGATCGGACACCAGCAGCGGGTACTGGCCCTGATAGAACTCGCCGGCCCAGATCAGCGGGGTAACGAAGGTGTCCCAGATCGCCTGCGAGGCATCGACGGTGCGATGCGAGGCGGCGCCCAGTTCGGTCGCGCGCTGCTCGATGTACTCACGCTCTTCCGCCGAAACGCCGCCGGTGTCGACGAACACGGTGTGCACGGCATAGCCGCGCTCCATCAGGTACGGAACGCAGAAGCTGGTGTCGAGGCCGCCGGAAAACGCGAGAACGATATCTTTGCTGGACATGCTGGCTCCAAAAATAAGGGAAAAGGGAAAGAGCGAATCAGAAACCGAGGCCGGACTTCGCGCCCGACGCGTGCGAGATGAGCGAAGCCATCACCGCCTTCTGCACGTGCAGGCGGTTTTCGGCTTCGTCGATGGCGATGCACGCCGGCGAGTCCATCACCGCGTCCGTCGCCTTGATGTTCCGGCGCAGCGGGAGGCAGTGGCTGAACAGGCCGTTGTCGGTGAGCGCCATCTTGGCCTCGTCTACGATGAAGTGCTTGTTGGCGTCACGAATGGCCTTTTCTTCGTCCCAGCGACCGAAGTAAGGAATCGCCCCCCAGCTCTTCGCGTAGATCACGTGCGCGCCGCTGTATGCCGCTTCGATGTCGTGTGACACCTGCAGCGAGCCGCCGTTCTCGGCCGCGTTCTGCTTCGCGAACTCCATGTAGCGCTCGTCGAGAATGTATTCCGGGGTCGGGCACAGCAGGGTCACGTCCATGCCCATCCTGGTCGCGATCATCAGCGCCGAGTTGGCCACCGCCGTGTTCAGCGGCTTCGGATGATAGGTCCACGTCAGCACGTATTTCTTGTTCTGGAGATCGCCCAGATGCTCCTTCATGGCCAGCGCATGGGCCAGCTCCTGGCAGGGATGGGTGATCGTCTCCATGTTGATCACCGGCACAGTGGCATAGCGCGCGAACGCCTTCAGCACGATGTCCTGACGATCCACCTGCCAGTCGACGAATTTGGGGAAGGCGCGCACGGCGATGATGTCCGCGTAGCGCGACAGCACCTGGGCGACCTCGGCGATGTGCTCTTCCGTATCGCCGTCCATCACCGTACCGACCTCGAACTCGATCGGCCACGCGTCCTTGCCCGGGGAAAGCACCACGGCGTGCCCGCCCAGCTGGAACGCGCCCAGCTCGAAGCTGGTCCGGGTCCGCATGGAGGGGTTGAAGAACATCAGCGCGATCGACTTGCCAGCCAGCTGCTGACCCTGCGGCGAGCGCTTGAATTCGGCGGCCTGCTCGAGCAGGGCGTCGATCTCGGCGCGGCTGTAGTCCTGGGTATTGAGGAAGTGGCGAACGGTCATGGCGGTCCAGATCGGTCGGTGGCCCGGGGGCCGTGGGTGGAATATCAGGAATCGGAAACGAAAAAACCCGGCACGGGGCCGGGTTTTTTAGTCGATGCGAATGAAATGCGCGCGACAGCCTACCCGGCCGAATGTCCGATGTACGGTCGACGAGCACGCGACGTCATCCCAGCGGCCATACGGGCGCTAGTGAAGACAACGGCGGTGTAGACAGTATGGGACACGGCAGGGTCGGCAAAGGCAGAACCCCGATCATGCCGGGATTTGGTGCGTTGCGCAACATGGGCTCTGGCTCGGCTTCGCCATCGCATGGGGGTGCTTGCGCTGAGGCACGGGAGCGGTCGGCTGCCATTCTTGTCGCTAAGTCCTCCTACGGCCTTCGCCTTCGTGCGGAAGCGCTCCAAGAACGGCAGCCGACCGCTCCCTTCCAACGCGACGGGGCACGTGGAAGACGAGCAAATCGCGGAACCTGCGCGCGCCGCGGTGATCGACATCGTGGCAGCACCGCACGCACGGATCACACCTCATGCTGCTCGCCGCTTTCCCCACCCGCAACCTCTTGGCTGGGAGGGCGGGGGCGGGTGTCGTTCTCGGAGCGCTTCCGCACGTAGGCGAAGGCCGAAGGAGGACTTAGCGACGAGAACGGCACCCGCCCCCGCCCCCCGCCCGTGCCCCACCGCGCGCCCAAAAAAAGGCCGCGATCGCTCGCGGCCTTTCTCGACGTCATGGCGAGGCGGTCAGTCCGCCGGCGCCACGTTGACGCGGACGCGCAGACGCTCGCCCGGGTCGTAGTTCAGGCGCGAGACGTAGACCTCACCGCGGTAGCGGTATTCGACATCGTAGCCGGCGATGCGGCGCTGCTCGGAGACCGAGCTGACGTCGCGGCAGCGGGTTTCGGTGCTCTCGTAAGTGCGGTCGCCGTTGTGGGAGATGTTGTTGCCCACGGCGCCGCCGGCCACCGCGCCGACCACGGTGGCGGCCTTGCGGCCGTCGCCCTTGCCGACGGTGTTGCCCAGAACACCACCGACCACCGCACCGAGGATGGTGCCGGCGGTGCTGTTGCCACTGGACTCACGACGGACGACTGGCTGGTCGTAGCACTCCTGACGCGGCGTCTCGACACGGGCGACGCCGTAGACGGGGTCCACGCGCAGCACGTCGGCCCAGCCGAAATGGGTGTTGTCATCCGGACCCACGGCACCCGGGGGTGGCGGCGGTGGCGCATAACGGCCGTCCTGGGCGCTGGCGCCAGAGGCGAAAACGGCGAGGATGAGCGCAGGGATAAGCAGGCGAGACATGTAGGAAAACCTCCAGCCAGGCGCACGGGCGCGCCTACTCGTACGCATTTCATCAAGTTCACGCTGAATCCACGCTTAGAACCTCGCGCGGGCGAATTCACGCACGATGTCAACGGATTCGCGGCACGTGCGTGCGCCCGGGAAGGCGGCGGGCTTGTTACTATCTGCGACCGGCCGCCCGCCGCGCCCGTCCACGGATCCACGATGCCGATCTCGCTCTACAACACCTTGTCGCGCCGCACGGAGGCGTTCACCCCGATCGATCCGAACCGGGTGACGATGTACGTCTGTGGGCCGACCGTCTACAACTACATCCATATCGGCAATGCCCGGCCGCCGGTCGTGTTCGACGTGCTGGCGCGGCTGATCCGCCGCCACTACCCGAATCTCGTGTACGCGCGGAACATCACCGACGTCGACGACAAGATCAACGCCGCCGCGTCCGCCGCGGGCGTGCCGATCGGTCAGATCACCGAGCGATTCACTCAGGCCTATCGTGAGGACATGGCCCGGCTGGGCGTCGCGGCGCCGGACGTCGAACCCCACGCCACGGACCACATTCCACAGATCGTGGCGATGATCGAGCGCCTGATCGCCTCCGGCCACGCCTACGAGGCCGAGGGCCATGTCCTCTTCCATGTGGAGTCGTATGCCGAGTACGGCGCCCTTTCCGGTCGCGACCCGGAGGACCTGATCGCCGGCGCCCGCGTCGAGGTGGCCCCTTACAAGAAGAGCCCCGGTGACTTCGTGCTCTGGAAGCCCTCCGACGCTACCCTGCCCGGCTGGGACAGTCCCTGGGGCCGTGGCCGTCCGGGCTGGCACATCGAGTGCTCGGCCATGAGCGAAGCCCATCTGGGTGAGACCATCGACATCCATGCCGGCGGCGTCGACCTGACGTTCCCGCACCACGAAAACGAAATCGCCCAGAGCGTCTGCGCGCACGGCGGCAAGACCTTTGCGCGCTACTGGCTGCATAACGGCATGCTGACCTTCGACGGTCGCAAGATGTCGAAGTCGCTGGGTAACGTGCTTCAGCTACACGAACTGCTGGGCAGACACCCCGGCGAAGCGCTGCGCCTGATGCTCCTGCGCGGGCACTACCGCCAGCCGCTGGACTGGTCGGAAAGCGCACTCACCCAGTCCGTGCGTACGCTGGACGGCTGGTACGGCGCCCTGCGCGACATGGCGGATGTCGACGCCAGCGATGCGGTCGTGCCGGCGGCCGTCGAAGCGGCCCTGTGCGACGACCTCAACACCCCGCAGGCCCTGGCCGAGATCTCCCAGCTCGCCGACGCGGCGCGCCGCGCCACGGGCGACGAGCGTGCCGCCGCCAAGGCGGCGCTGCTGGGCGGCGCCGGCCTGCTCGGTTTGCTGCAGGAAGACCCGGAAACCTGGTTCCGTCAGGGCAACCCGGGCGAATGCATCGACGAGGCCGCCATCGAGGCCTTGCTGGAGGAGCGCCGGGCCGCTCGCGCCGCGAAGGACTTCGCGCGCTCGGACGCCATCCGCGACCAGCTCAGGGAACTGGGCATCGCCATTGAAGACAGCGCACAGGGCACGCGGTGGAGTGTGGTGAAAGCATGAGCGAGCCGATCGAATCCACCGCCCTCGAGGCCCAGGCGGCCATCGCCGAAGAGTTCGCCTTTTTCAGCGACTGGACGGAACGCTACCAGTACCTGATCGACCTCGGTCGCCAGCTGCCCGCCTTTCCCGATGAGCGCAAGACGGAAGAGAACCGGGTCCACGGCTGCCAGTCCATGGTCTGGCTGATTCCCTCGGGCGATGCCTCGAAGATGCATTTCGACGCGGCCAGCGATTCGGCGATCGTCTCGGGCCTCATCGCGCTGGTGCTGCGCGTGTACTCCGACCGGTCGGCCCGCGAGATCGTGGACACCGAGCCGAGCTTCATCCAGGACATCGGGCTGGCCAAGCATCTGTCGCCCACCCGGTCGAATGGCCTGGCGGCGATGCTGGTCAAACTGAAGGCCTACGCGGCCGCAACGCTGGGGGCCCCTGGCGGCGGCCCCGCGCCCTGTCGTCCACTGCCCCGGGCCCGCCCGCGGCTCACGACACCTGTCGGCCCGCCCCCTGCGCGCTAGCCCTTTCGCGCGCAGGGCGCGCTCCTACGACAGCAGGCAAGAAAAAACCCTCGCGATCGCTCGCGAGGGTTTTTTTATACCGCGGCAAAACAGGCAATCAGTCGCCCATCTGCTTCTGCAGGTGCTCGCGGCGCTCCTGTGCATCGAGCGTCAGCGTGGCGATCGGGCGGGCGTCGAGACGCTCCACGCCGATTTCCTCGTCGGTCTCTTCGCAGAAACCGTAGCGGCCTTCTTCGATCCGGCGCAGGGCCTTGTCGATCTTGGAGATCAGCTTGCGGTAGCGGTCGCGGGTGCGCAGCTCGAGCGAGTTCTCGGTCTCGCGCGTGGCGCGCTCCGCTTCGTCACCCACGTCGCGGACTTCCTCACGGAGGTTGTCCATGGTCTGGCGGGATTCTTCGACCAGCTGGTCGCGCCAGTCCTTCAGCTTGTTGCGGAAATAGGCCAGGTGACGAGGACTCATGTACTCCTCGTCGGGACCCGGCTTGTAACCCTTCGGCAGGTCGATGACAGTCGAAGCCGGCAGCGCATAGCGGCCGTCTTCGCGCGTGATGCCGTTGTCGGCGGTGTGGGAAGTGGTGCTGTTCATGCTGGAGTGCGTGGAATTCTCGTTACTGGATGAGGTAGCGCTACCCACCGCGGAGGCACTCCGCGGCGGTGTAGCGGCAACGGCCGATGCCGTCCTGCCCTGGGCGGGCGTCGGTACATCGTGGGCCGGGGCGGATGACTTCGCCGCCGGCGTTGGAGCGGGAGCCGGCGCGGCCTTGGCCGGCGTCGGCTTGGTCTTGGCCGCTGCCGCCTTACTTACGGCGGGAGCGGTGGATTTCGTCGCGGCGGGAGCCGCATGGGAAGCCGCTGGTTTTGTCGCCGTTTTAACGGGCGCCTTTGCCGCCGGCTTGGCGTTCTTGACGGGCGCGGCCTTGGCGGGTGTCTTCGCCACGGCCTTTTTCGCGGGCGCGGCGGATTTCACCGGCGCGGCCTTGACCGCTGCCTTCTTCGCCGGCGCCTTGGCCGCCTTTACCCCGGCCACAACCGTTTTGGCCGTCTTCACGTCGCCCGCGCCGCCCTTCTTGGCGGCGCCCTTGGCGGCTGCGGAACTGCTAGCGTTTTTCGCCATAATCCTTCACCTCGGTGGCCGTGGCGGCGGGGTGTTATAGCCCAGAAGCGTTACCCCAGCAACCTCTCTTCTGGGATACTGTCTTCTGGCTTACGCCGGTCGACACCGGACTCATAGTGACCCGCCTCCTCTTAATCCTGATTTCCTTCTACAAACGGTGGCTCAGTCCCCTCCTTGGGGCCCGATGCCGCTTCCATCCATCCTGTTCCGATTATGCCCGCGTCGCCATAGCCCGTTTCGGACCGGCACGTGGCACGGTTCTGGGAACCTGGCGCATCCTGCGCTGCCAGCCGCTGTGTGAAGGCGGCCACGACCCCGTCCCCGACCAATTCGTCCTGCGCCGATGTGGCGCCCAAGGAGCTGATACCCATGACTGATGCCTGGCTCATCAAGAACGCCGAACTGATCAACGAAGGCCGCCGGTTCACCGCCGACTTACGTGTCCGTGACGGAAAAATCGCGACGATTGCGCAGCATCTGGCAACGGAACGTGACGAACAGGTTATCGACGCCACGGGCCTCTGGCTGCTGCCCGGAATGATCGACGATCAGGTGCACTTCCGTGAGCCGGGTCTCACGCAGAAGGCGGACCTGGCGCACGAGTCGCGCGCCTGCGCGGCAGGCGGCATCACCAGCTTCATGGAAATGCCCAATACCAAGCCGCCCGCACTGGACCGCGATTCGCTGGAATACAAGTACGAGCTCGCCGCCAAGTCCTCCGTGGTCAACTACGCCTTCTACATGGGCGCCAGTAACGACAACCTCGAGGCGATCCGCGCGCTCGATCCGAAGGCCGCACCGGGCGTGAAGGTCTTCATGGGTGCGTCGACCGGCAACATGCTGGTGGATAACCCGGAGACCCTCGACGGTATCTTCCGCGACACCCCGGTGCCGATCATCACGCACTGCGAAGACACGCCGATGATCGACGAGAACCTCGCCAGGGCGCACGAACAGTACGGCGACGACATCCCGATGTGGGAGCACCCGCACATCCGCTCGCGTGAGGCTTGCATCAAGTCCACCCGTCTGGCGATTTCCCTGGCGAAAAAGCACAACACCCGCCTGCACGTGCTGCATATCTCCACGGCCGACGAACTGGCGCTGTTCGAGCCGGGCCCGATCGAGGGCAAGCGCATCACGGCGGAAACCTGCGTGCACTTCCTGCACTTCGGCGGCAAGGCCGACTATGACGCGAAGGGTTCTTTCATCAAGTGCAACCCCGCGATCAAGGACGAGGCCGATCGCGACGCGATTACCAAAGCTCTCGCCGAAGGCCGACTCGACGTCCTGGCCACCGACCACGCGCCGCATCTGCCGGAAGAAAAGGCACAGAAGTACGACAAGGCGCCGTCGGGCCTGCCGCTCGTGCAGTTCGCGCTGCAGGCCGCTCTCGAGCGCGTGCATGAAGGCAAGCTCACGCTCGAGCGTGTGGTCGAGGCGGTTTGTCACGCACCGGCCAAGCTGTTCGACGTCGAGAAGCGCGGCTTCCTGCGCGAGGGCTACGCGGCCGATCTGGTCCTGGTCGACCCGAAGAAAAAGCACACGGTGACACGCGAGGAAGTTCTCTCGAAGTGCGGCTGGTCGCCGTTCGAGGGTGAGACGTTCTCGAGCAGCATCGTGTCGACCTTCGTCAATGGACAGCGTGTTTTCGACGGCAAAACCGTCGACGGCGATGTCCGTGGCCAGCGCCTGACGTTCGACCGACCGGCGAGTGGTGCGGCCAAGGCATGAGGAAAATCGCAAGCGCTGCACTCGCTCTGTGGATGACCGCGGCCGCCGCGGCCGCGGTCCCCGACCTGCCCTCGACGGTGTCGCAGGGCGGGCTGGTCATCGGCCACGCGCCCCGGGGCTCTCACGTCACCGTCGCCGGCAAGCCCGTGCATGTCGGCGACGACGGCATCTTCGTCTTCGGTGCCGGACGGGATGAGAAAGGTCCCATCGTCGTCACTGTCGGCACGGAGAAACGGGTGGTCGAGGTCACCCCTCGCGACTGGCCGATCGAGCGCGTCGAGGGTGTGCCGCCGAAGACGGTGAACCCGCCGCCGGACATCGCGGCGCGCATCGAACGCGAGCAGGCCGGGGTGGTCGCGGCACGTAACCGTGACGATACGCGCGAGGACTTCGCCCACGGCTTCATCTGGCCGGTGACGGGTCGTATCAGCGGGCGTTTCGGCAATCAGCGCATCTACAACGGCGACCCGAAGGCGCCGCACTCGGGCATGGACATCGCCGTACCTGAAGGCACGCCGGTGAAAGCACCCGCGGACGGCATCATCACGTTCGCCAGCCCGGATCTCTATCTCACCGGCGGCACCGTGCTGCTCGACCACGGCTTCGGCCTGTCGTCGAACTTCCTGCACCTGTCACGGATCGACGTGCGGGTCGGTGAGCATGTGCGTCAGGGGCAGATCATCGGTGCGGCCGGGAAGACCGGACGCGCGACGGGACCCCATGTGCACTGGGGCTTCAACTGGTTCGGAACACGGCTGGATCCGTTGCTGCTGCCTGGGATTCACTGACAGGTCGCCTATAGCCGCGTCCATTGTAGGAGCGAGCCCTGCTCGCGACCGACGTTCGCGCGGGTCTGCGCGAGCGGGGCGAAGAGCTTCGCGAGCAGGGCTCGCTCCTACAACGCAAGGCGCTAGCGCGCCTTGCTGGCAAACGCCACGGCGTCGTGCGGGTGCAGGCTCTCGTGATGGGCCACGCGGACGTGGAAGTCGGCGACATTGCGGTCGGCCTCCAGCGTCTTCTGGATACGACGGGCGGCGTCTTCGCAGAACATCAGGTTCTGGCCATTGGCCAGTGCGAACGCCTGCTCGTCCGCACGCTTGACCGCCGTCTGGACGGGAGTCCCGAGCGCGGCCTCCACGTTGTCGATCAGCGTGATCAGCGGGAAGACGCCGTCGCCGGCGGGACGCACGCGGATCGTAGCCGTGCTGCGCTGGGCATGCGGGGTCGCCACGATGCCCTTCTCCGTGCCCAGCCAGGCGAGGATCGTTTCCCGGTCCAGCGGCTGACCGGCCGCGAACGTGCTGGCGAAATTGTCCTGGATAAGCTGGCGTGACAGCGCGGCGGAGGCGGGACAGGTCGACGAGTAGACCACGTCGGTGACGATCTCGAGGCGGAAGGTCTCTCCCGTGAGCGTCGCATCGATCGTGATCGGATAGGAGCGCCAGCCGCTGTTGTCGCTGCGCAACGCATGGCGACGGACGAGGTGGTCGAAGCCGATCGTGATCCGCGCGTGGTCCGACAGCCCCTCATGCGAACTCAGGAAGTCGTTCAGCAGACGCCTGATGCCGTCGATCGTCAGCGGTCCGGCCGATAGCGCCTCGGAGACCAGCAGGTAGAGGCGTGACATGTGGATGCCGCGCGCCTCCGCTTTGGTGAGATTGACGAAGGCACCGACGCGGGCGCCGGTGGACCGCACGTCGCCGTCGCCGGCATCGAACGCGACCGGCATTTCCATGCCGTCCATACCCACCCAGTCGAGCGTACCGAGGGCGAGCGCGTGTTCCTGAGAGGCGACGTCAGGCAGCAGGCGAGTGGGGGAATCGTGGATGTACATCGGGGAATATCCTAGGGGGCCAGTCGTATCCGGCCTACCGTGCCGAGATGGGGGCCCGACTCACGGGCTCAATGGTGGGTGCCGGGAAACGGTGCGTTCAGCCCAACCGACCCGCGCGACGGGCCGCGCGCCAGGCCCGCAGAGCCGTCGCCGGTCCCGTGCGCGACTGCCGACGGTGCAGTTCGGCGAAAGGTTCGGCGGCTTTGGCCGCGCCTCGGGCCGTCGCCAGGGCCGTACGGCCCTCGAGTCCGCGGAACGTGCTCAGCGGCTGATTCAGGGCCAGCGCGGCCTTCAGACCGGCGGCGAGTTCGGTCAGCTGGGCGCGGATGGCGTCGCGCCGGGCCGGCGTATCGTCTTTCAGCTGACCTCGCGACAGGCTGTGCCGCGCCAGGCGCGACATCGGCAACGGCAGGCGTTCGCGCTCCGCATCGAGTTCCAGGCGCGAGAGCGCGAAGACCAGGTGCGACAGCGTGGCCACCCGTGACGCCGCCTCGGCAGATGCATCAGGGCCGAACCACCACGCGGTTTCGAGCGTCGCCAGCGCGCCATGCAGACCGCTGGCCGCCGTCACCTGGGCGCCGAAGTCCGACGAGGTGCCCTGCTCGAGCTGGGCCATCGCGGCCAGCACGGGAGCAATCCAGACCGACGCAGGTATACGACGCGCGCGCTCGCTCGCGAACAGTTGCTTGGTCAGCGGATGCCGGCCGCCACTGGCGGGCGCGCCGGAGAGTTCTTCGGCCCACCACTGCAGCTTGGCCGCAGCCACCTGCGGCTCGCGGATGCCGTAAGCGGACGCGATCAGTTCCTGTTCGAAGGCGGCAAGCGCCACGTGCTCATCCCGCACGCGCTCGTCGACGAAACCGAGCGCGATGCGCTGCTGCGGCTGCACCGCCAGCCACTTGTCGATATAGCTCTGGGTCGCGCCGTCGCTCACGCCACCGCCTCCCCGACGCCCAGCAGCGCGGCCAGTTCGCCCGGGTGATCGATGACCGCGTCCGCACCCCAGCTGTCGGGATCGCCACCATCGAGGTAGCCCCAGCGCACAGCCACGGTGAACGAGCCGGCCGCCTTGCCGGCAAGGATGTCGCGACGATCGTCGCCGACGAAGACCGAACGGGCGGGATCGCAGCCGGCGATCGCATACGCGTGCAATACGGGCGCCGGGTCGGGCTTCTTCACCGGCAGCGTATCGCCGGAGACCACCGCGGCGGGCTTCCAGTGCGGTACCGCCTGAGGCAGCAGCGCATCCGTCAGGAACCCGGGCTTGTTGGTCACTACGCCCCAGCGGATACCGGCCGCGTCGATACCGGCGAGCAGCGGTTCGACGCCGTCGAACGGAATCGTGTGGCGGGCCATGTTCGCTTCGTAGATCGCGAGGTAACGCGGCACGAGCCGCATGATCGCGTCGGCGTCGAGCTCCGGAAAAGCCACCGCGATGATCGCGCGCGATCCACGCGACACCACCGGGCGGACGTCGTCGTAAGACGGTGGCGTCACGCCCTGCTCCGCACACAGATCGACGGCGGCGGCGTACAGATCGCGCGCGCTGTCGAGCAAGGTGCCATCCAGATCGAAGAACACACCTTCCGGCTTGAACGGCAGTCCGCTCACGCGACCTTCCTCGCCGCCAGCACGTAGTTCACCGACGTATTGGACGACAGGCTCGCGTTGCGCGTGAGCGGGTTGTAAGCGAGGCCACGCAGGTCTTCGAGCTCGAGGTCGAAGCGGCGCAGCATGCCCGCGACTTCCGACGGCTTGAGGAACTGCGCGTAGTGATGCGTACCGCGCGGCAGCAGACGCATGAGGTATTCCGCGCCGACGATCGCCGCGCCGAATGCGGCCGGCGTGCGATTGAGCGTCGACAGAAAGAGCTGGCCGCCCGGCTTGAGCATGCCGGCGAGGTCCCGGATCAGCACCAGCGGATCGGGCACGTGCTCGATCATCTCCATGCAGCAGACCACGTCGAACGAGGCAGGTTCGGCCGCGGCCAGGGCATCGGACGACTGCACGCGATAATCGACCTGAAGGTTGGACTCGAAGAGGTGCAGCTTCGCAATCTCGATCAGCTTCGCGCCGAGATCGATCGCGGTGACATGGGCTCCCGCGCGCGCCAGCGCTTCGCTGAGCAATCCGCCACCGCAGCCCACGTCGGCGACCTTAGCGCCGCGCAGGTTCGCACGGCCACCGACATACGCGGCACGCACCGGGTTGAGGTCGTGCAGCGGGCGCGATTCACCATCGGGATCCCACCAGCGCGCAGCGAGCTTTTCGAAGCGGGCGATCTCTTCCGGACTGACGTTGGCGGTGGTTTCGGTTTGCATGATTCAAGCCTCCGGAAAACGGCGGAAACGCCATTCGTGGACGGTGAGCGTGGAAGAACCGGTGATGTGCAACGGGTCGGCGTGCGCGATGCGTGTCGCCTCGTCGAGGCTGGCGGCACGCAGCAGGTAGGCTCCGCCGGACCCGTCCGTGAACGGGCCGGTCATGTCGAGTTCGCCGCGCTCGATCAGTCCGGCGAGGAACGTCTGGTGCGCCTGCCCCGCCTCGGCCTGGAAGGTCGGGTTGCGCATCGCCATCACGAGGTAGAGGTGGGTCGCCTCACTCATCGGGCTGATCCCCGGCGGCGATACGCTGGCGCCAGAAACGCGCTTTTTCGCGGATCGCGGCGGTGTCGATGCCGACGAGCTCGCCGGCGACGAGCTTGCGCTGGCCGTCGATCCACACGTCGCTCACCTGATGACGGCCGGTGGCGTACACGAGCTGCGAGGCCACGTGGTAGAGCGGCTGCGTCTCGAGGGCATCCAGGCGAACCGCGGTCAGGTCGGCGCGCTTGCCCGGCTCGATGGAGCCGACGCGGTCGCCGAGGCCGATGGCCTTTGCGCCGTTGAGCGTCGCGGCGCGAAGCGCGAAGGCGGCGTCGAACGCCGCGGCGTCCTGCGCGACGGCCTTGGCCAGCATCGCCGCCGTGCGCATCTCGCCGAACATGTCGAGATCGTTGTTGGACGCGCAGCCATCGGTGCCGATGCAGACGTTGACGCCCGCGGTGCGCAGCTTCTCCGCCGGGCAGAAGCCGGATGCCAGCTTGAGGTTGGACTCCGGACAATGCACGACCGACACGCCCGCCGCGGCACACGCCGCGATCTCGCCATCGGTGAGCTGGGTCATGTGCACGGCGACCAGCCGCTCGTTGACGATGCCGAGCTTACGCAGACGTTCGAACGGACGCATGCCGTCCTTCGCGACGGCCTCCTCCACTTCCTGCGCGGTCTCGTGCGTATGCAGATGCACCGGGATATCGAGCTGGTCGGACAGCACGCGGATGCGCTCGAAATTCTCGTCCGACACCGTATACGGCGCGTGCGGCACGAAGGCCGTGGTCAGCAGCGGCTCGCCTTGCAGGGAATCGTGGACCTCGACCGCGCGACTGAAGTAATCATCGGAGGTCTTCGCCCAGGGCGTCGGGAAATCGATGACCGGCAGGCCGATGACGGCGCGAAAGCCCATCTTGCGATAGGTCGCGGCGATCACGTCGGGGAAGAAATAGTTTTCGTTGGCGCAGGTGGTGCCGCCGCGGATCATCTCGGCCACGGCCAGTTCCACGCCGTCACGGATGAAGTCGTGTCCCATCACGCGCGCTTCGGCCGGCCAGATGTGCTCCTGCAGCCAGGTCATCAGCGGCAGGTCGTCGGCCAGACCGCGCAGCAGAGTCATGGGGTTGTGCGTGTGGGCGTTGATCAGGCCGGGGATCAGCGCGTGTTCTTCGAGGATGACGCGCTCTTCGGGCGCGTACGCCGCGCGGGCCTCGTCGGCAGGCAGGATCGCGACGATCTCGCCGCCGTGCACGGCGACGGCATGGTCGTCGAGGACCACGCCATGCGGCTCGATGGGAACGACCCAGCGGGCTTCGATAAGAAGGTCGATCGGTGTGGGGCTGGAAGTCATTTCTGCCTCAGGGATGCGGGGTACCAGGACTCTCGGAACATATCGGGCGCAAACCCCATAAACAAATCGGCACGGCGCCTGGAAGGCAGCCGTGCCGATTCGACCAACAGACGCCGTGCCTTACTTGACGCGGCTGTCGTACTCGCCGGTGCGGGTATCGACCTTGATGATTTCGTCCTGATTGACGAACAGCGGCACGCGGACCACGGCACCGGTCTCGAGCGTGGCCGGCTTGCCGCCGCCGCCCGAGGTATCGCCACGGACGCCCGGATCGGTCTCGGTGATCTTCAGCTCGACGAACTTCGGCGCCTGCACGGCGATGATATTGCCGTTGAAGAGGGTGATGACGCACTCTTCGTCGCCCTTGAGCCACTTCCACGCGTCGCCCATCGCCGCCAGGCTGGCGCGGTGCTGGTCGTAGGTCTCGCTCTGCATGAAGATCCATTCGCGATCGTTGCCGGTGCCCTCGACGTACGAGAAGCTGGCATCCGTATCGACGGCATCGGCCTCTTCGTACGAGTCGCTCGACTTGAGCGTCTGCTCGGTCGTGCGACCGTCCTTGAGGTTGCGGATACGGATACGGGTAAACGCCTGGCCCTTACCCGGCTTGATGAAGTCCGCTTCGGTGATGATCCAGGGATCGCCGTTGTGGATGATCTTCTTGCCCGTTTTGACGTCGTTGAGGCCCAGCATGCCCATCTGTATCTGCTCCAGAGTTATATCCGCCCCGCTGGGCGGCTAAAATAGGGTCTGTCACGGGCCACAGCGCCCGATCCAAGGTCCACAATGATAACCGCAAGCCCCACTTCCCGCCTATCGTCGCCTTCCCCGGGCTGGCGCGAGCTGTGGCGGGACGCCATCACGGACGCCGGCGAGCTCCTGCGGGCCGTCGGCCTCGGCGGGCGCACCGACCTTCTGCCCCCCGACGACGCCGGGTTTCCCATGCGTGTGCCCCGCGGTTTCGCGGCCCGGATGCGTCAGGGGGACGCCAGCGACCCCCTCCTGCTCCAGGTGCTCCCGCGCCGCGCCGAGCACGATATGGCCGAGGGCTTTACCGTGGACGCCGTGGGCGACATGGCCTCGCGGACGGGCCACGGGGTGCTGCACAAGTACGATGGACGGGCCCTGCTGATCGCCAGCGGCAGCTGCGCGGTCAATTGCCGGTACTGCTTTCGCCGGCACTTCCCGTACGGAGAAGAAATCGCCGCCGCCGCCCAGTGGCGGGAGGCCCTCACGCATGTGAAGGCCGACCCGTCGATCCGGGAGCTGATCCTGTCCGGCGGCGATCCCCTGTCACTGGCCACGCACAAGCTCGCCGAGCTCACCCGGGGCCTGGCGGAAATGCCTCACGTCATCCGCCTGCGCATCCACACGCGCCTGCCGGTCGTGTTGCCGGAGCGGGTGGACGACGAGTTCACGACCTGGCTGTCAAGCCTGCCGCTGCAGAAGGTCGTGGTCCTGCACGCCAACCACGCCAACGAGTTCGACGCCTCGGTCGATGCCGCCTGCGCGCGCCTTCGCGATGCTGGCGCCACCCTGCTCAACCAGTCGGTCCTGCTTCGCGGCATCAATGACGATGCGGATATTCTCACTGACCTGTGTGAGCGGTCCTTCGCCGCCGGGGTGCTGCCCTATTACCTGCACCAGCTGGACAAGGTGGCGGGGGCCGCCCATTTCGAGGTCGACGATGAGACGGCTCTGCGCCTCGTCGACGCCCTGCGTGCAAGGCTCCCCGGGTACCTCGTCCCAAAACTCGTGCGTGAATTGCAGGGCGACCCTTCGAAGCGCCCCATTGCCGATTTCGCGCGCTAGTATGTCCCCTACCCGGTACGAGAGTGACCGGGCCGCGACAAGGGGGGAGCGGGCCGGTTCACGGGTTCGTCGGGTGGAACAGCGGTAAGCGGAACGGCATGAAACACGACAACGTCATCAGGATCCTCTTCATCGAAGACTCGGTGGAAGACGCCGAGCTTTTGATCAACGTACTGCGCAATGGCGGCATCGCCGTGCGCCCCGCCCGGGCGGTCGACGCGGCGGGCATCCAGGCCTCGCTCGACGAGCTCGTGCCCGACCTGGTGCTTCTGAATCCGAACGTGCCCGGCATCGATGCCGGCGCCGTCATGCGTCAGCTCGATGCCAGCGGCCGCGACCTCGCGCTCATCGCCATCGTCGATGGCCTGCAGGACGATGCGGTCGCCGATCTCTTCGCCAACGGCTGCCGCGGCGTGGCGTTGCGCAAGCGCCCGGACCAGATCCTTGCGATTGTCCTGCGCGAGTTCGAGTCGCTCTCGACGCGGCGCCAGGTGCGTCGCCTCGAGACGTCGCTGCGCGAGACCGAGCGACGCTGCGACTCCCTGCTCGATTCGTCGCGCGATGCCATCGCCTACGTGCACGAAGGCATGCACGTGCGTGTGAATCAGGCCTACCTCGATGCCTTCGGCTTTGCCGACTTCGACGATATCCTGGGCCTGCCCATCCTCGACCTGATCGCCGGTACGCACGCGGACGACTTCAAGACGACGCTGCGCGGCCTTTCCAGGGGCGACAAGTCGCCCCCGCCGATCGAACTGCTGGCGCGCCGCGATGACGGCAGCACCTTCACCGCGATGGTGGAATTCGCCCACGCCACCTTCGAAAGCGAAGCCTGCCTGCAGATCGTCTTCCGTCAGCAGATCGTCGACGCCGCACTGGTCGCCCAGCTGCAACGCGACCCGGTCACCGGCCTGTTCAATCGCGCGCGCACCCTGGAGCACGTGGATGAAGCCGTGGCTGCCGCGGCCGCCGGCCGCGAGGGCCAGGCCGTCCTGCTCATCGAGCCGGACAACTGGAAGGACATCGTCACCAGCGCCGGCATCGGCAACGCGGATTCCCTGCTGGCGGCCATCGCCACGCGCATCGCGGAATCCATCGACGACGAGGACGTCGCCGGCGTCCTTGGCGACCACACGCTCGGCCTGATCCTCGGGCCGCGCGGCGATCTGGAACACGCGGCTCTCACCGAGCGCCTGCGCACCGCGATCTCCGAGCACATCTTCGATGCGGGCTCCCGCTCGCTGACCGTCACGATCACCATCGGCGGCACCCTGCTGGCCGAGAAGAACGCCAACAGCGACACCGTGCTCGACCAGGCCAGCGCAGCGCTTCGCAACGCCCAGAACCAGGGCGGCAACCGGGTCGAACTGCACGACCCGAGCGCACGCGAGAAGGCCGACGCCGAGCGCGAGCAGTACTGGCTCGACCTGGTCCGCGACGCGCTGGCGAAAGACGGCCTGCGCCTCTATCACCAGCAGATCATCAGCCTGCAGGATGCCGCCGGCGAGTTCTACGAGATCCTGGTCCGCATGCGCGGGCCCAAGGGCGATGTCCTGCCGTCGTATTTCTTCCCGGTGGCGGAGCGTAACGGCCTGCTGCCCGCGATCGACCGCTGGGTTCTGGGGCACGCGATCGACGCGCTGGTGCATCGCGAAAACGACGGTCTGACGACCACGTATTTCGTGAAGATGACCCAGCAGTCGCTGGAAGACCGCGATCTGCTGCCCTGGCTCTGTCGGCGTCTCGATACGGCCAGGCTACGTCGCAGCACGCTGGTCATCGAGATGCCGGAATCCAAGGTGCTCACCAGCCTGCGCCCGACCCAGGAATTCGTCTCGGCGTGGCGCAAGGCGGGCGGCAAGTTCGGCATCGAACAGTTCGGCTCCGGCCTCAACTCGTTCCAGATGCTCAATCACATCGAAGCCGACTTCCTCAAGATCGACCGCAGCTTCATGACGGATCTCCCGCAGCATCCGGAAAATCAGAAGAAGATCGCGGAGATCTGCAAGGAAGGCCACACTTCGGGCAAGCAGACCATCGCCGAATGGGTCGAGGACGCGGTGAGCACCTCACTGCTGTTCGCCTGCGGCGTGGACTTCGTGCAGGGCAACTTCCTGCAGGAGCCCGCCAAGGTGCTGGCCGAGGAATACATGCCGGTCTGACAACGAAAAAGCCCGCGATCGCTCGCGGGCTTTTTCGTGTGCCTTGCGGCAGCCGATTACTCGGCGGCGGCAGCGGCGGCAGCGGCCTTCTTGGCGACCTTCGCAGCGGCGGCGGCGGCGATGTCTTCCTTGATGCGGGCAGCCTTACCTTCGAGACCACGCAGGTAATACAGCTTGGCGCCGCGGACCTTACCCTTGCGCTTCACTTCGACCGAGTCGATGGCGCGGCTGTGCGACTGGAACACGCGCTCCACGCCGGTGCCGTGCGAGATCTTGCGCACGGTGAAGGCGGAGTGCAGGCCGCGGCTGCGCTTGGCGATGACGATACCTTCGAACGCCTGTACGCGCTCGCGGTTACCTTCCTTCACCTTGACGTTGACGATCACGGTGTCGCCAGGACCGAAATCCGGCAGCTGGCGGGTGATCTGCTCGGCTTCGAACTGTTGGAGGAGTTTGTTCATGGCACACCTGTCAATTTTTGTTACGGCGGTCGTTTCCGGCCGCACCGTTTGGCCGTTCGTATTCACGGCGGAATTCATCAAGCAATGCCCTCGATTCATCATCGAGCGCACGCTGCGTTAGCAGATCCGGCCGGCGCAGCCAGGTACGACCCAGCGACTGTTTTCGACGCCAGCGGCGAATAGCCGCGTGATCGCCGGAAAGCAGCACCTCCGGCACGCCGCCCCAGGCATCGTGATGCTCGGGACGGGTGTAATGCGGGCAATCCAGCAGACCATCCGAGAAGGAATCCTGCTGGGCGGATTGCGCGTCGTTCAACGCACCTTCCTGAAGACGACCCACCGCGTCGATAACCACCGCTGCGGCAAGCTCCCCGCCAGACAGCACATAATCGCCGATTGAAAGCTCTTCGTCGACCTCGTGCTCCAGCAGGCGTTCGTCCACGCCCTCGTAACGTCCGCAGATCAGGGCGATTCGCGGCATGTTTGCCAGCGCCTCGGTCCTCTTCTGCGTCAGCCGCGCACCTTGCGGGCTGAGATAAATCACGTGCACCGGTTCCGGTGCCGCCTCACGAACCGCTGCGAGCGCCGCTCGCAAAGGGTCGATCAGCATCACCATGCCCGGCCCACCGCCAAAAGGGCGGCCGTCCACGGTGCGATGCCTGTCGGGAGCGAAATCGCGGGGGTTCCAGGTTTCCACCTGTAACAACTCGCGTTGCTGCGCCCTTCCGACCACCCCGACCGCGGCCGACTGGCGGACGAAATCGGGAAACAACGAAACCACATCGATACGCATGACCTGGATTCGTCGCCTTAGAACTCGGGGTCCCAGTCCACCACGATGCGGGCGCTGTCGAAATCGATAGCGTGCACGTAAGGGCCCTGGACGAACGGAATCAGGCGTTCCTTGTCACCATCCTTCACCACCATGACGTCGTTGGCGCCGGTGGCGAACAGGTGATTCACCCGACCGAGAACGACGTTTTCCGTGGTAACGACCTCGAGGCCTTCGAGGTCGGTCCAGTAGAACTCGCCCGGAGCGGGAGGCGGCAGCACATCGCGCGAGACCGTGATCTCACAACCGATGAGGGCTGTCGCCTGATCGCGATCCTCGACGCCCGGAAGGCTGGCCACGAGACCTTTGCCCTGCGCGCGTCCACGGACTCCGCCGATTTCCTTTTCCACACCCGGCGCGGTGAGCAGCCATGGCTGGTAGCGGAAGATCTGGATGCGGGGCTCGGTCCAGCTTTCGAGCTTGACCTGGCCCTGCACACCGTAGAGCCCGACAATGCGCCCCAGACGGACGCGCTTACCGGACTCCGTCGACATCAAGCAGCCAGCTTGCCGGCTTCCTTCACGAGGGCACGGACCTTGTCGGTCAGCTGCGCACCCTTGCCGACCCAGGCCTGGACCTTGGCGACGTCGAGCTCGAGACGCTTATCAGCGCCCGAAGCGACCGGGTTGTAGTAGCCGACACGCTCGATGTTACGACCGTCGCGCGGGCTGCGCTGGTCGGTCACAACGATGTGATAAAACGGACGGCCCTTGGCGCCACCGCGCGAAAGACGAATCTTAACCATATTACGAGCTCCAGAATGCCGTGTGCCGGCAAGGCGCGCGCGAGAAGCGGGCGCGGTAAACCCGGCATTTTAGCGAAAGTTGTAGAAAATGGAAGGGGTTTAGCGCATCGGCGGCAAACCGCCGCCCATACCGCCCATACCCTTCATCGCCCCACGCATCTGACGGAGGAGACCCTTGCTGCCGCCCTTGGACAGCTTGGACATCATCTTTTCCATCTGCATGTACTGCTTCAGCAGGCGGTTGACGTCCGCCGGCTGCGTGCCCGAACCACGCGCCACACGGGCTTTGCGCGATCCGTTCAGGAGATCGGGGTGCCGACGCTCCTTCTTCGTCATCGAGCCGATGATAGCGACCATGCGCTTCAGCTCGTTGTCGTTGACCTTGGACTTGACGCTGTCCGGGATGTTGCCCATGCCGGGCAGCTTGTCCATGAGACCGGCCAGGCCGCCCATGTTCGACATCTGCTCGAGCTGGTCGCGCATGTCGTTCAGATCGAAACGCTTGCCCTTGATGACCTTCTCGGCCAGCTTCTGGGCTTTTTCCTGGTCGACCTTGCGCTCGACTTCCTCGACCAGCGACAGGACGTCGCCCATGCCGAGGATGCGCTGCGCGAGGCGATCGGGATGGAACGGCTCGAGGGCGTCGGACTTCTCGCCCGCACCGAGGAACTTGATCGGGCGACCCGTGATGTAGCGCACCGACAGGGCGGCGCCGCCACGGGCGTCACCGTCCGTTTTGGTCAGGATCACACCGGTCAGCGGCAAGGCGTCGGAGAACGCCTTGGCCACATTGGCCGCGTCCTGACCGGTCATCGAGTCGACCACGAACAGGGTCTCGATGGGGTTCAGGGCGCCGTGCAGCGCCTTGATCTCGTCCATCATCGCGTCGTCGATATGCAGACGGCCCGCGGTATCGACCAGCAGCACGTCCATCACTTCGCGACGGGCGGCGGCAACCGCGGCCTTCGCGATATCGACCGGATTCTGGCCGGCTTCCGACGGGAAGAAGGTGACGTCGACCTGCTCGGCCAGCGTGCGCAGCTGCTCGATGGCGGCGGGACGATACACGTCGCAGCTGACCACCATGACGCGCTTCTTCTTCCGCTCCCTGAGGAAACGGGCCAGCTTGCCGACCGTGGTGGTCTTACCCGCACCCTGCAGACCGGCCATCAGAACGATGGCGGGAGGCGTGGCGGCGAGATTCAGCTCGGTGTTGGCCTGACCCATGACCGCGGTCAGTTCGTCGCTGACGACCTTGATCAGCGCCTGGCCCGGCGACAGGCTCTTCAGAACGTCCTGCCCGACGGCGCGGACCTTTACCCGCTCGATCAGCGCCTTCACCACCGGCAGGGCCACGTCGGCCTCGAGCAGGGCGATGCGGACTTCGCGCAGGGTTTCGCGAATGTTTTCCTCGGTCAGCCGGCCGCGACCACGCAGGCGGTTGACGGTATCGGAGAGGCGATTACTGAGCGATTCGAACATGGCGAGTCGGGTCGGCGATGCTGTAAACGACGAATTATAGCTGACGCGGGACGCGCAAAGGGCTTGGGCGAGCAAATGCCACTGTGTCGCATTCACGACCCCGGGCGGCTATGCCACACTCCGCAGTCATGATCGTCACCGCCCTTACGCTGGCCGCCATCGCCCTCTACCTGTCCGCCGCCGGTGTCCTCGCGCGGCCACTGGTCACGGGCGGGCAGCCGCTCGCCCGTGCGGGCGCCCTGCTGGCGACCGTCGCCGCCCTTGCCCACG
The DNA here is from genome assembly GCF_031455395.1 of Luteibacter sp. 1214. NCBI lineage: Bacteria > Pseudomonadati > Pseudomonadota > Gammaproteobacteria > Lysobacterales > Rhodanobacteraceae > Luteibacter > Luteibacter sp. 1214. Next base: position 200,733 of record NZ_JAVDSQ010000007.1, on the reverse strand, counting down.
GCGCCGTCCTGCTCAGTGCCCACCGCGGGACGCTGGATCTGCATTTCTTCGCCGCCCTGTCGCTGGTCGCCTGGATCGCCTCGGCACTGACGCTGGCGGTCAACCTGTCCCGGCCGGTCGCGGGGCTGGGCATCCTGATCTTCCCGCTCTCCGCGATCTTCCTGGCGGTCGATACGTTTCTGGCGCCTCACACCGCGCCCGGCATCATGACCTGGCAGATCGAGCTGCACGTCACCATCGCCGTGCTGGCCTTCGGCATCCTGTCGATCGCCGCCGCCCTGGCCATCCTGCTGGCGATTCAGGAGCGCGCACTGCGCCGGAGCAAGTTCGGCCACTGGCTGCGCGCCCTGCCCCCGCTCACGCTGACCGAAGTACTGCTGTTCCGTCTGATCGCGGTCGGCTTCGTGCTGCTCACGCTGACCCTGGTCACCGGCGCCCTGTTCGTCGGCGACCTGTTCGGGCAGCACCTCGTCCATAAGACGGTGCTCTCGATCATCGCCTGGATCGTCTTCGGGGTCCTGCTCTGGGGACGGTGGCGCTACGGCTGGCGCGGCATTCGTGCCGTGTACTGGACGCTGGCCGGCATGGCGTTCCTGCTGCTGGCGTTCTTCGGCACCAAAGCGGTGCTGGAGCTCATCCTGCACCGCACGGCATAAGCGCGCGCGTCCTTGCGCCCTCGCGGCTTACGTGTCCCGGCTCGCATCCAGGGCCTGTGACAACCGCTCGACTCCGATGACTTCCATGTCGCCCACGCGACCACGCCTGGGCGCGTTGGCGGCCGGCACGATGGCACGACGAAACCCGTGCGTCGCCGCTTCCTTCAGCCGCTCCTCGCCATTGGGCACCGGGCGGATCTCGCCGGACAGACCGACTTCACCGAAGGCGATGGTCTTTTCGGGCAGGGGACGATCGCGCAGGCTGGACAGCACCGCCATGATCACCGGAACATCGGATGCCGTCTCCTGAACACGAATACCGCCAACCACGTTGACGAAGACGTCCTGGTCATATGCCGCCACACCGCCGTGGCGATGAAGGACGGCGAGCAACATGGCCAGACGATTCTGCTCCAGCCCCAGCACCACGCGCCGGGGGTTACCCAGTGACGACTGATCGACCAGCGCCTGGACCTCGACCAGCAACGGCCGTGTGCCTTCGCGCGTCACCATGACCGCACTGCCGGGCGTAGGGCCCGCATGGGCGGAAAGAAAAATGGCCGAAGGGTTCGGGACTTCGCGCAGACCTTTCTCGGACATGGCGAACACGCCGAGCTCGTTGACGGCGCCGAAGCGGTTCTTGAACGCGCGCAGCACGCGGAAACGGCTGCCCGACTCGCCTTCGAAATACAGGACGGCGTCGACCATATGCTCAAGCACGCGCGGTCCGGCGATGCCGCCCTCTTTCGTCACATGGCCGACCAGAAAGACCGAGGTGCCGGTTTCCTTGGCGAACCGCGTGAGCTTGGCGGCGGACTCGCGCACCTGGCTGACGGATCCCGGTGCGGCGGTGAGCATCTCGGTCCAGATCGTCTGGATCGAGTCGATCACCAGGACGCGCGGCCGCGCAGTCACCGCCTGCTCGAGAATCCGCTCGATGCAGGTTTCCGCCAGCGCATGCAAAGGCGCCAGCGGCAAATCGAGGCGCTGCGCGCGGCTCGCCACCTGACTCAGCGATTCTTCGCCCGTGACATACAGGCTTGGCAACACGGCACCCAGCGTGCCGAGCATCTGCAGCAGCAGGGTCGACTTGCCGATCCCCGGATCGCCGCCGATAAGCACCACCGACCCGTCGACCAGACCGCCGCCGAGCACGCGATCGAGCTCGCCTATGCCGGTATTCGTGCGGGCTTCGGCCGTCAGCAGGACCTCGGTGAGTGGCGTGATCCTCGGCGCGCCCGCGGCATCCCCCGCATAACCGCCGCGCCGGGCACCCGGCGATGACACCGCCGCGGGCTTGGCGGGCTGCACGACGAATTCGGTGAGAACGTTCCATTCGTTGCATTCAGCGCACTGGCCTTGCCATTTGCTGTGCTCGGCACCGCACTGGGTGCACACGTAAGCGGTCTTGGCCTTGGCCATCGTCGGGGAATTCCGTGAAGTGGATGAGGCTGTATCGCACAGCGCTGTCGCAGGGACCGATACGCGGGTGACGCTCGCTCAGGTTTCGTCTTCGACGAACAGTACCCGACGGGTCATGCCACAGGTCAGGTCATACGAGATCGTACCCGCCGACGCCGCCACCGTCTCGACCGGAAGCTCGTCACCCCACAACGTCACGCGGTCGCCGGTACGCGCTTCGGGTATGCCGCGCAGGTCGATCGTGATGAGATCCATGGAGACCCGGCCGATCAGCGGCGCCAGGCGGCCATGGATCGACACCGGCGTGCCGGGGGCGGCACTGCGTGGATAACCATCCCCGTAGCCGATGGCGGCCACGCCGACCGGCATGTCTTCAGGGCACTCGTAGGTGCCGTTGTAGCCGACACGCTCCCCCTTTGCGAGGCGATTGATCGCTACGAGACGGGTGGCGAGGGTCATGACGGGACGGAAGCCGAAATCGCTACCGGATTTGCCCTCGACCACGGAAAGTCCGTAGAGCAGGCCGCCTGTGCGAACCCAGTCGGCGCGCGCATCCGGCCAGCCGAGCACCGCGGCGGAGTTGGACAGCGCTCGCGGGCCGTCGAGTCCTTCGGTCGCCGCGCGGAACCGGGCGATCTGCAAGGCGGTCTCGCGCCCCTCGAATTCCTCCGACGACGCGAAATGCGTCATCAGTCCCAGCTCAGGGTCGATGGCTGGCATGGCCGACAAAGCCGCATGCACCTCACGTGCACGCACCGGATCGAAACCGAGCCGGTGCATGCCCGTGTCGACCTTGATCCAGACCCGCAGCGGACCTCGCGAAGGATCGGCTTTCGCCAGCCAGGGCAGCTGGGCATCGTGATGAATCAGTGCGTCCAGCCGAAGGCGCTGCATTTCCGCGATATCGGACGACGTGTCGGGGCCGGAGAGAACGACGATGCGCTGCCGGTGACCGGCCGCGCGAAGCCGCAGACCATCCGCAATGGCCGCGACCGCAAAGGCCTCGGCCTCGCCATCCAGTGCGCGGGCCACGCGCTCGAGGCCATGCCCGTACGCGTCGGCCTTCACCACCGCCATGACTTTCGCGGTACCCGCCAGTGCCCGCACGCGAGCGAGGTTATGGCGCAGGGCACCGAGATGGATGGTGGCGACGGTGGTACGGCTCATGGGCTTGAATGCGGCGACGCTGACGAAGAAGACTGCCCAGTCTAGCCGGATCGACCGGGCAGCCGTGTGGCGCGAGGGTGGCGGTTACCGGCCGGTCAGCGCGCCAGGTCGAAGTTTTCCGACGAGATCCAGCCACGGTTGCCGTGCTCGTCCTCGACCTCCCAGATGACTCCGACCTTGTCGCCCGTCGGATAGACCGTCATGCCGGGCTCGAGCGAGCGCACGGCCTTGCCCTTCATGCTGGACGTGGCGAACATGCGCGTCGCCACGCGAACCGTGCCGGACTGCCGCACATTCGCTGCGGACGCGTTGCCCGGCATGCCGCCCATTTCGTTGACCAGCTTGGTGTAGGCATCGAGGTAGGCCATGGTGATGACCTGGCCGATCGTGGTGTCGGCGTAGCCACCGATGCCGGCGCCGCCCATACCCTGACTGCCGAAGAACGAGCCGCGGGCCCCGAGGCCGATGTCATTCTTCTCCCCATGGCCTTCCGCCATCGCGACCTGCTCGGACGAGCGCACATCGGTGACGGTGAGCACCACGTCCGACGTTTTGGAACTGATGTTGATGGAACCGACGAGGCGCCCGGCACCGCCCCCGATCAGACCACCCGCCAGCGCGCCGAGCGCGCTGCCGCCGGCATTGCCGTTGGCCGAGACCAGATCGGGGACCATGACATAGTCCGCCGCCTTGACCTGCCCCTTGCCGACGTTGGCGCCACCACGGAGTTCACCTCCGGCCGCAAGCGCACGCTCGCGCATCGCCGCGCTCATGCCCGTGCCGCGATCCACCAGTGTGAAGCAGCCGGACTTATTGACGAACACCTTGATGAGTTTGGTCGGCGACGGCAGCTGCTGCTGCGTCCACCAGTGCACGTCACCCTCGGGCTCGAGCACCGAGATGCTTCCGAGCTTGCGTGCGCATTTGGGAATGGCGGCGACCTTCGCTTCGTGCTCCTTCTGCGTTTTGGCGACGAGCGGGTTGGTGGCGGCGCACGCGGAAAGCGTAAGGGTGAGGCCAAGCGCAAGCGACGCCACACCGGCGTGCCTGAAGGTAATTTCCATGATGGATTCTGTCCTGATGCGTCCGGCCCTGAACGACCTTGACCCTGCCCGGACGCACGCGGGAAAAGGCCGTCGAATGAGCGGACGATGCTAGCGATCAGGCAGGCGTGCGTCTGTTGGGCGTTGTCCTAAAATGCTGTAGGAATTTGCCAACGCGTTAATCAGTCGCCGCCGCCAAAGCGGCATTGACGGCTTTCTGAGCAAGCGGCGCCATCACGGCGTAGCCCTTCGCGTTCGGATGCAATCCATCGTCCGTCAAGTCGACCTTCAGGGCACCCGCGCCGTCCGACATCGCCGGCGCGTAATCGAGCAACACGAGATGCTCCGCTCCCGCGTACTGACGGATCCATGCATTCAGGGCGAGAATCGCCGAGGGCGGCCGGCGCACCGTCTGATCCTTGATGACCGCATCGCTGACGGGCAGCAACGAAGCGAGGACGACATGGATACCATGCGCCCGGGCCAGCTCGGTCATCGACGACAGATTGTCCTCGATCATGCCCAGCGACGACGCGCCGGTGTTACCCGCGATGTCGTTCGTCCCGGCGAGGATCACCACGACCGCCGGCTTCAGGGCGATCACGTCGGCGCGAAAGCGCACCAGCATCTGTGCCGTCGTCTGGCCGCTTATCCCGCGGTTGATGTAGCCCCGTCCCGGGAAGAACTCGCCGATGGGCCGACCCCAGAAATCGGTGATCGAGTCGCCGAAGAAGATGACGCGCTTCTCCCCGGCTCTGGGCGGCGGATAAGTTGCGTTGTCCTTCGCGAACCGCGCCAGCAGCGGCCAGTCGTTGAGGCGCTGCTCGATGTCCGCGCGCTGGTCGGCCGTGGGGTGGTCGGGCAGTGCGATACGTTCGGCCGCCGACACGTCGGTGGCGAGCATGAGCAGCGACATTCCCCAGAACCTAAGCCTCATGACCCCATCCCCGACACATGAAAGACAACCAAAGCAGCAAGCTAGTCGAACGACCCCACGTAGGATTCCGGCGTCCAGTTCTCGAACTTGGTGTAGTGACCGAGGAAGGCCAGCTTCACCGTGTCCGTCGGACCGTTACGCTGCTTGCCGATGATGATTTCGGCCAGGCCCTTATCGGGCGATTCCTTGTTGTAGTACTCGTCGCGGTAGATGAACATGATGACGTCGGCATCCTGCTCGATAGCGCCGGACTCGCGAAGATCGGACATCATCGGACGCTTGTCGGCGCGCTGCTCCAGTGAGCGGTTCAGCTGCGACAACGCGATCACCGGCACGTTGAGTTCCTTCGCCAGCGCCTTGAGGCCGCGGGAAATTTCCGAGATTTCCGTCGCGCGGTTTTCGCTGTTGCCGGGCACCTGCATCAGCTGCAGGTAATCGATCACGATCAGGCCCAGCCCGTGTTCGCGCTGCAGACGACGCGAACGCGAGCGCATTTCCACCGGCGACATGGCTGGCGTGTCGTCGATGAAGATCTTCGCATCGGAGAGCATGGTGATCGCCGACGTGACGCGCGGCCAGTCTTCTTCGGCCAGATCGCCGTTTCGCAGGTGCTGCGCATGCACGCGACCGAGCGACGAGATCAGACGGAAGGCCAGCTGTGAGGCCGACATTTCCATCGAGAACACCGCGACGGCCTTCTTGCCGCGCATCGCCGCCGCTTCGGCGAGGTTGAGTGCGAACGCCGTCTTACCCATCGACGGGCGAGCCGCGATGATGACCAGGTCGGACGGCTGCAAGCCCGAGGTCAGTTCGTCGAGATCGGTAAAGCCGGTGGACAGACCGGTCAGCTGGCCGCGCTTTTCATAGCGCTCGGTCAGCATGCGGAAGGCCTCGCCCACGGCTTCGCGTACGGAGACGATGTCTTTCTTGCCGCGCGCGCCCGATTCCGCGATACGGAACACGCGCTGCTCGGCGAGCTCCATCACCTCCTGAACGCTTTTGCCTTCGGGACGGAAACCGTCCTCGGTGATCGACGTACCCGCGTCGATCAGCATGCGCAGTACCGACTTTTCGCGCACGATATCGCCATAAGCGGCGATATTGGCTGCGCTGGGCGTGGAGTTGGCCAGTTCCATCAGGTAGCTGGCACCACCGACCATCTCGGCCATTTCGTTGGCGACGAACCAGTCGCCCAGCGTGATGGCGTCGCAGGGCATGCCCTTGTTGGCCAGCTCGTTGATGGCGCGCCAGATCAGACGATGATCCTTACGGTAGAAGTCGTCGTCGGTCAGCTTGTCGGCCACCTTGTCCAGCGAGTCCGGAGACAACATCAGGCCGCCCAGGACGGCCTGTTCCGCCTCGATGGAGTGCGGCGGGATGCGAAGGGACTCGAAAGCGCTGGGCTCGCGCTCGCGGCGGCGCTTGCGGTCGCCGCGCTCACCGCGCTCGCCACGCTCTGGATTGAAGGACATCGTTTACCTCGTCATGCGGTCGGCTGATGACCCGGGCCCGGGTCGCCGTGACGCCATGATACGCGCCCCTGTCGCAAACCTTGAGAGGATAAGTCTGTGGATAACTTGTGGGTTATCCGATCAGCGCGGCGCCTGGCCAAAGCGGTATTCACCGATGAGCCAGAGTTTTCGCTCGTCGACGCCGTGCGTCGCGGCACGGTAGTCGCCGTATTGGATGTCCAGCGTCAGGCCCCTGGCCAGCCCCACCAGCACGCCCGCATCCAGTTCACGGCCCAGCAGCGCACCGCCCTTCTCTGCCCGGAAATGGCGCGACGTGACCTGCCAGCTTATCCGGCGGCCCGCATCGACGCTGCCGAGAACACCGACGTAGCGTTCGCGTAAGCCGGTGCGGGGAATGCGGAAGGCCACCACCCAGCCGTTGAAGGCGCGAGCCGCGCCGTAGGCGACGTTGACCGCGTTGCGCCCGTTGCCGTCAAGCTTCTCCTCACCGGCGCGCCCGGAAAGTGCTGGCCGGCCGTAGCTCACCTCGAACAGGTGGTAGCCCAGACTGAACCGCGCGGGGTTATTCGCGTAGTCGTACTGACGGGCCACGTCCACGGTCCAGCCCAGTTTCGCCGCGCTGGCAGCGGGCTGGTAGGAGCCCGTCCAGCGCGCGCCAACCGTTTTGGTGGAGTTGGCGGACACCGTGTCGTTGCGGATGAAATAACCGTAGGCGGCCAGCTTACCTACCGGCAACGCCTGATCCAGGTGCAGCAGGTGCGCTGCGAGCTTCCACCGACGCTGGTCACGGTCGTGAAAATCGAACCCAGGCGTACGGTTCGCGCGGCCCAGCCAGTAGTAGCGCAGGTCGGCTCCCTGCCACGCTTTCCAGGACAGCTGCACACCGTCGTAGGATTGCAGGTTCTGCCGCCATGGGTTGTTGCTTATGAAACGGCCGGCATCGAGAAGCACGTACTGGCGTCCAGCGCGCGCGGCGAAAGCATCGTCGCGGTACTCCGCCCACGCATTGGACACGCCGGTGGAGGCGGGATCCGCTTCGGTGGGATAGGGGGTGATACGGGCCGAGCCATCATCGTATTGCTGACCGAACAGCGCCCACGTGCGGGTGCCTTCGCCGTAAACGCTCCAGCCGTTGCCGATCACCCAGTGATAGCCAAGCTGCGTGCGCAACGTGTTGGCGTGACCTCGCTTAGGCGCACCGTCGGAATGGAGATTGCTGTAACGGTAGCGTGCCTCGATGTAGGGCGCGCTTTCCGCCTCGACCGGCGCATCGGCAGCCCAGGCCGACATTCCCATGATCGAACCGCCAGCCACGCCCATGCATGACCGCCACCACCACTTGCCCATGACCGCTCGCTTGCTGACTGCGCAAAGGGCGTGACTTTAGGTGGGGGAGTTGGCGGGAGCCAATGGGAGGTGGACGGGGTTTGGCGGAAGCCGCGCTGGGTGGGGCTTTGGCTGGGGGAGGCGGACGCTCGACGATGACGGATGCTGCGTTGGCTTGTGAGATGTTACGCAAATTGAGGGTTGCCGCTTCGCCGCTTCGTTGGCTGTCGCCAGCAGGGCTGGCTCCTACAGGAGCGCGGAAGGACTGGCGCCTGCCGGAGCACGGAACGGCGGCTCCTGCCGGGGCACGGAAGGGCTGGCTCCTGCCGGAGCGCGGCGCGGCTGAGTCCTTCGGCGCGGGGCAAAAAAAACGGGCGCCACAAGGGCGCCCGCTTCGGTGTTGCCGGTAGCCGGTGCTTACGCGCCGACGACCTTGACCTTGACCGTCTGCTGGATATCGGCGTGGAGCACGATGGTGACATCGTATTCGCCGGTATTGCGGAACGGGCCTTCGGCCTGGATCACTTCGCTCTTGTCGACTTCGTAGCCCTTGGCGACGAATGCCTCGGCCACGTCACGCGGGGTCACCGAGCCGAACAGCTTGCCTTCCGGCGAAGCGTTGACTTCGATGGTGACTTCCGCGCCGTCGAGCTTGGCGGCACGACCCTCGGCGCCGGCCAGCTGTTCCTTGGCCTTGGCTTCGTACTCGGCACGACGTGCTTCGAACGCTTCGAGGTTGGCGGCGGTCGCGCGAGCGGCCTTGCCGGTCGGGAGGAGGAAGTTACGACCGTAACCCGGCTTGACGCTGACCTTGTCGCCGAGGTTGCCGAGGTTCTTCACCTTCTCGAGGAGAATGAGTTCCATAAATATTCCTTACTTTCGTTAGCACGGGTTGGGCCCCATGCAGCCAGGACGGTTGTCCGAAATGAGACGCCTGAAAAATCAGACGTCGTGGTTGTCGGTGTACGGCAGCAGCGAGAGGAAGCGAGCGCGCTTGATCGCGGTCGCCAGCTGACGCTGGTAGCGGGCCTTCGTGCCGGTGATGCGGCTCGGGACGATCTTGCCGTTCTCGGTCACGTACTGACGCAGGGTGTTGAGATCCTTGTAATCGATCTCTTTCACGCCTTCAGCGGTGAAGCGGCAGAACTTACGGCGGCGGAAGAACTTGGACATGTCTGTGATCCCCGATTAGTCGTCGCTGTCGCGATCGTTGTCGTTGTCGCGACCACCACGGCGGTCGTCGCCGTCGCTGTCGTCGTCACGGCGACGCGAACCCTTCTGCTCATCCTTTTCCTTGCTCTTCAGGATGAAGGACGGCTCGGTGTCGGCTTCGTCGCGGCGGACCACGAGGTGGCGCAGGACAGCGTCGTTGAAACGGAAGCCCGTCTCGAGCTCGTTGAGGGCGTTCTGCGAAACCTCGATGTTCAGCATCACGTAGTGAGCCTTGGCGAGGTTGGCGATCGGGTAAGCCAGCTGACGGCGGCCCCAGTCTTCCAGACGGTGGATCGTGCCGTTGTCGCCTTCGATCAGCGCCTTGTAGCGCTCGATCATGGCGGGCACCTGTTCGCTCTGGTCCGGATGGACCAGGAACACGACTTCGTAATGACGCATGGTGACTCCTTGTGGATGCACCCCTTCCGGGGATGGCAGCCTCCCGCGACGTGCGGTGAGGCAAGAAGACCCTCCTTTGGGGAGGGCCAGCCGCGCATTGTAAGGAGATTCAGGGGGCTACCGCAAGCGGAGGCGCAGCCGCCGCTGGGCAGGAGCGAGCCCTGCTCGCGAAAATCCCGTCCCCGTCCCCGGGCCCGGGAGCTGGCGCGGACGGCTTGGCATGAGGCATCGCGCGCGGGGCGCGCTCCTACCGGCGAGGCTTACGAGACGGTGAAGCTTTCGCCGCAGCCGCATTCGCCGGTGGCGTTGGGGTTGTGGAAGACGAACGAGGCGTTCAGCCCCTGGCGCTGGAAGTCGATCAAAGTGCCGTCGACCAGGGGCAGGCTCTTCGGGTCGACCACGACGCGGATCCCATCGATATCGAGCACCTGGTCCTCGGCGGCGATGGCGCCGGCCAGGTCGACCACGTAGCCGAAGCCCGAGCAGCCCATTCGCTTGACGGAAAAACGCACGCCCGCGGCCTCAGGTGCCCGGGACAGGAAGGCTCGCATGCGGTCGGAGGCGGCGGGAGTGATCTGGATGCTCATGAAATCGTTTTATTACCGTGATATACCCGGGAACGGTGCCGTTCACGTGACCCTTACATTATCATGCAAGGTCGCGTCCCACGCGCCCTCCCTATGTGCGGCGCCTTTTCTGGAGTTTCAATCGATGACGGTGGTAAGCGTCAAGCAGGCCCTCGCCGGCGGTACGACCGCAGGCGAACACGAAGTCACGGTCCGCGGCTGGGTGCGCACCCTGCGCGAGTCCAAGGGTGGCCTCTCCTTCGTTAACGTGAGCGATGGCTCCTGCTTCGCCCCCATCCAGGTGGTCGCCACCTCGGATCTCGCCAACTACGAGACCGACGTTAAGCATCTTTCCGCCGGCGCCGGCGTGATCGCCACCGGCAGGCTCGTGCCTTCGCAGGGCAAGGGTCAGGCGTTCGAGATCCAGGCCACCCGCATCGAGGTCACCGGTTTCGTCGAGAACCCGCTCACCTACCCGATCCAGCCCAAGCAGCACTCGATGGAGTTCCTGCGCGAGGTCGCCCACCTGCGCCCGCGCACCAACCTGTTCGGGGCCGTCACCCGCGTCCGCCACACCATGATGATGGCGATCCACCGGATCCTGACGGAGCAGGGCTTCTTCTGGATCAACACGCCGATCATCACCACCTCCGACGCCGAAGGCGCCGGTGACATGTTCCGCCTTTCCACGCTCGACCTGGCCAACCTGCCGCGCGACGACAAGGGCGGCATCGACTGGAAAAAGGACTTCTTCGGTCGCGAGGCCTTCCTCACCGTGTCCGGCCAGCTCAACGTCGAAGGCTATGCCATGGCGATGAGCAAGGTGTACACGTTCGGCCCCACCTTCCGCGCCGAAAACTCCAACACCACGCGCCATCTGGCCGAGTTCTGGATGGTCGAGCCCGAAGTGGCCTTCGCCGACCTGAACGACAACGCCGATCTGGCCGAGCTGTTCCTCAAGGGCATCTTCAAGGCCGTGCTGGACGAGCGCCAGGACGATATGGCGTTCTTCGCCGAGCGCGTGCAGCCGGACGCCATCACGCGCCTGGAAGCGTTCATCGCCAAGCCGTTCGAGCGCATCCAGTACACCGAGGCCGTCGAGATCCTGCAGAAGTCCGGAAAAAAATTCGAACACCCGGTCGCCTGGGGTATCGACCTGCAGACCGAGCACGAGCGTTACCTCGCCGAGGAACATATTGGCCGTCCCGTGGTCGTCATGAACTACCCCGAAGAGATCAAGGCGTTCTATATGCGCCTCAACGACGACGGCAAGACCGTGGCGGCCATGGACGTCCTCGCACCCGGCATCGGCGAGATCATCGGCGGTGCTCAGCGCGAGGAACGGCTGGACTACCTCGACCGCCGCATGGACCAGTTCAAGCTCGATAAGGACACCTACAACTGGTACCGCGACCTGCGCCGCTACGGCACCGTGCCGCATGCCGGCTTCGGTCTGGGCTTCGAGCGCCTGCTGGTCTACGTCTGCGGTCTGGCCAACATCCGTGACGCCATCCCCTACCCTCGCGCGGCAGGGAGCGCCGAGTTCTGATCATTCCCCGACTGAAGACCATGCCCCCACACGTCGTACGTCCCCTGTTGATCGCCGTGGCCCTGCTGGGCCTCGCCGCCTGCCATACGATGGGCGCGATCGTGCCGCCGAACTTCCGTCCGCCGGAAAAAACGACGGCCGCGATCGACGCCGCACGCAAGTCGCTCGAAGACGCCTCGCCGTGCTGTGGCAGCTTCGCCGACCTCTCCTACCAGGACATGCTGCCCTGGCAGCCGCAGCGGTTCGAACTGACGAAGGACAGCCCGGTCGCCAATCTCAACGGCGACCGTAGCTACTTCCTCGCGTTCCGCCTGCCGGCGGGCGCGCAGATGCCGTACACGATCGCGCTGAAAGCCGAACTCAACGGTCGCTGGCTCAGCTCCAGCTACCTCTTCGCCCCGACCATGGTGCTGCTGGACGATGCCTTCCAGCCGCTGCACGCGGAAGACATCCAGCTCTGCGAGTACATGGGCTGGACCAACGAGACGACGGGCGCCTTCGGCAAGTTCAAGGTCGAAGACGACAAGGCGCGCTACCTGGTCGTGTATTCGTCGGCCAAGCAGCAGAAGAGCCAGACCTACTGGGAGCAGTCGCCCAGCAGCTTCTCGGCGGAAGCGCCCGTCAAGATGAGCTCGGCGGGAAGCTTCAAGATCCCGCACGGCCCGGACGGCGTGCTGTTCCTGGGCATGCAGAACGATACGTACAAGAAGGCGATCGGCAACGCCGTCTGCTCGAAGGCGTCGCAGGGTAACGGCGTCATATCGACCATTCGCGATGTGGTGACCACCGATCTTCTCGGCACCGACGCGAAGAAAAAAGACAAGGACAGCTGACCCGATCATGCAGACCGCGGTTCTCTTCTATCTTCTTCTCTTGCTGGGCGCCGTCGCGTTCTTTGTCCTGCACATCGTTGCGCAGTGGCGCTTCACGGCGACACTGCGCAAGCGCTATCCGGACCAGTGGAAAACCATCGTCGAGGCCGACTCCGGTCGCCCGAACGGCTTGTCCAACTGGCTGCGCGTGCGCCGCGTCCTGCGCTCGGACGCTCCCGCCCTGTTCAACGATGACCAGCTCAACCGCTGGCAGGCCTTGTGGCGACGTGCCCCCTGGCTCGCGTGGCCGTGCTGGTTGGCCGCGATGGCGTTACAGTGGTGGGCGATGAAGCAACACTAATTCCCTTCACCCGCCGCAGGGAGTTCGCATGGATCTTCGCCTCACCGGTCGACACGCGCTGATCTGCGGCGCATCGCAAGGCATCGGCCGCGCCACCGCCTTCGAGCTGGCCGAACTGGGCGCCAGCGTCACCCTGCTCTCCCGCTCCGCGGATGCGCTCGCCGCCCTCGCCCGCGAGCTGCCCGCCCGGTATGCCGGCCAGTCCCACGACCACCTCGCCGTCGACATGCTCGACACCGCCGGCCTGACCACGGTTATCGCGCGAGTGGTCAGCCTGCATGCCGTGCATATCGTGGTGAACAACAGTGGCGGGCCACCGCCAGGCCCCGCATGGTCCGCCGCGCCGGACGATTACCTGACAGCCTTTCGCCAGCACGTGCTGGCGGCCCAGGTCATTACCCAGGCCTGCCTGCCCGGCATGCGCGAGGCGCACTACGGCCGCGTGATCAATGTGGTCTCCACCTCGGTCAAGGCGCCGATCCCGAACCTGGGCGTGTCCAATACCGTACGTGCCGCCACGGCCGGCTGGGCCAAGACGCTCGCATCGGAGGTGGCCGCCGACGGCATCACGGTGAACAACGTGCTGCCGGGCTATACGCGCACTGCGCGCACCGAGGAACTGATCGAGGCCAGGCGCGGGAACGGTCGCAGCCGCGAGGACGTGGAGCGCGATCTGCTCGCCAGCGTTCCCGCGGCGCGCTTCGGCGAACCGGCCGAGGTGGCCGCCGCGATCGCCTTCCTTGCCAGTCCGGCCGCTGGCTACGTCAATGGCGTGAGCCTGGCTGTCGACGGCGGGCGCACCCGAAACCTCAACTGAGGCAGCCATGATCGTTCTCGCCAACCTCATCGACGGGAAGGCACGCGCGCCGCGGGGCGATCGCTATCTCGACGTCATCGACCCGGCCACGAGCCACGTCTTTGCCCGGTGCCCCGATTCCGATGCGGCCGACGTCGCGGACGCCGTGAGCGCCGCCTCACAGGCCGCCGCCGGATGGGCGTCGACCCCGGCCGACGCGCGCGCCGCGTGCCTGTCCCGTCTTGCCGATCGGATCGAAGCGCGCCTCGCCGCCTTCGCCGCGGCGGAGTCGCAAGACAGCGGCAAGCCGCTCGCTCTCGCACGCACGCTGGATATCCCTCGTGCGATCGCCAACCTTCGTTTCTTCGCGGCCGCCGCGACGCAATGGAGCAGCGAGTCGCACGCGATGGAGCGCGGCGCCATCAATTACACGCTACGGCTTCCCCTGGGCGTCGTCGGCTGCATCAGTCCGTGGAATCTTCCGCTCTATCTGTTCACGTGGAAGATCGCCCCCGCGCTGGCCGCCGGCAACACCGTGGTGGCCAAGCCTTCGGAAGTGACGCCGTATACCGCGTGGCTGCTCGGCACACTGGCCTGCGACGCGGGCTTCCCGCCTGGCGTCCTCAACATCGTCCATGGGACGGGGCCCGCCGTCGGCGAGGCGGTCGTCACGCACGAGGGCGTCAAGGCCGTCTCGTTCACGGGCAGCACGCGCACGGGTGTCGCCATCGCCTCCGCGGCGGCGGCGCAGCTCAAGAAGGTGTCGCTGGAGCTCGGCGGCAAGAATCCCACCGTCGTCTTCGACGATTTCGATTTCTCCGACGCGGCGATGAGCACGATCGTCCGCTCGGGCTTCGCGAACCAGGGTGAAATCTGCCTCTGCGGATCGCGCCTGCTGGTGCAGCGAAGCATCTACGAGCGTTTTCGCTCGGCCTACCTGGAGCGTGTCGGCGCACTGCGTACCGGCGATCCGAACGACGCGACGAGCGATCTCGGCGCACTGGTCTCGCGGGCGCACTTCGACAAGGTCATGGGATGCATCGAACGTGCGCGCCAGGAAGGCGGACGTGTGCTGACAGGGGGAGAGCGCGTGCAGGTGGACGGTCGCTGCGCAGAGGGCTGGTTCGTCGCACCCACGGTCATCGAAGGGCTGCCGCCGGAGGCGGCGACCAATCAGGAGGAAATCTTCGGCCCGGTCGTCACGCTGATCCCCTTCGACAGCGAAGACGACGCCCTGGCGATCGCCAACGGTACGCCTTATGGGCTGGCCGCCTCGGTATGGACGCGGGATGTTTCGCGGGCACACCGGTTTTCGGCGCGGCTGCGGTTCGGCATCGTCTGGGTCAACTGCTGGATGCTGCGCGATCTGCGCACGCCTTTCGGCGGCTCGGGTCAGTCGGGTATCGGCCGCGAAGGCGGCATCGAAGCCATGCGTTTTTTCACAGAGGCCAGAAATGTCTGCATCGACCATGGGTCATGACGTCATCCGTGTCGGGGGCGCACCGAAGCCCGTCGGCGCTTATCCGCACGCCCGGCGGGTGGGTTCGTTGCTCTTCCTCTCAGGCATCGGCCCGCGTGTACCCGCGGACAATTCGATCCCCGGCAACGTGGTCGATGCGGACGGAACGCTCGTCGGCCACGACATCGAAGCGCAGTGCCGCCAGGTGTTCGCCAATGTTCGCGCGGTGCTTGAAGCCAGCGGCGCCCGGTTCGAGGACCTGGTCGATGTGACGGTTTACCTGACCGATATGGCGGGCGATTTTGAAGCGTATAACCGGCTCTACGCGGAGGCGTTCGCGGGGGTGGATGCGTGCCGCACCACCGTGGAGGTGAATGCGTTGCCTACGGCGATCGCGATCGAGCTGAAGTGTGTGGCCGCATTCGCTTCGTAGGCGTTCGCCAAAAGGTTCAGGAAACCGCGGGAACCGAAGCCAGGCACACCTTCAGCATGTCGCCGATCAACGCCTGCACCCCGGCCGCCTTCCTGGGCAGATACTCGAACGATTCCTCGTCCATGTAGTTGATCTGCGACAGCTCGAGCTGGATCGCGTCGATGCCCTTGTCCGGTCGTCCGTAATGACGGGTGATGTGGCCGCCCTTGAAGCGCCCGTTGACGGCAAAGCTGTAGTCGCCCTGCCCCTCGAGCACGCCGACCAGCGCCTCCTGCAACCCGGGCGAGCAACTGGCGCCATCCGCCGTACCGATGTTGAAATCCGGCAGGCGCCCGTCGAACAGCATCGGCACTTCACTGCGGATCGAATGGCCTTCCCACAGCACGACACGCCCGAACTGCTTGCGCAGGCGGGCGATCTCGTCGCCCAGAGCCTGGTGATAGGGCTTCCACCAACGCGTCACGCGGTCGGCGATCTCGGCGGCGTCGGGCTCGGCACCCGGCCGGTAGATCGGGCTGCCGTCGAACATGACCGTCGGCGCCAGGCCGGTCTCGGCCTGCCCGGGATACAGGGCATGCCCGTCAGAGGGACGGTTGAGGTCGACCACGTAGCGGGACGCGAAGGGCTTGATGACGCTGGCGCCCATGCTCCGGGCGAAGTCATAAAGCTCGGCCACGTGCCAGTCGGTGTCCACCGAACGGCGTGCCCGGCGCTTCATGCGGGCGCCGATATCGTCGGGAATGGCGCTGCCGTTGTGCGGCAGGCTGATCAGGAGCGGCGCGTTGCCGCGATGAAGGGTGTACGGAATCATGGGCTCAGTGTAGCGCTCAACCGGGCACGCGATCGCCCATGGTCACCATCTCTTCGGCCGATGTCGGATGCACGGCCAGGGTCGCGTCGAAATCGTCCTTGGTGGCGCCCATCTTGATGGCCACGGCGAAGCCCTGGAGGATCTCGTCCACGCCGGGACCCAGCATCTGCATGCCGACGATGCGCGAGTCCTCGCCGGTGCAGATCAGCTTGAAGCGGACCTTCATCGGCCGCTGCGCCAGGGCGAGCTGCATGGGCACGAACGATTGCTTGTACAGGTGCACGTCCGCGCCATAGGCCTCCCGGGCCTGTTCCTCGGACATGCCGACGGTGCCCAGTGGCGGATGCGAGAACACGACGGTAGGTACGTTCCGGTAGTCGAGACGCGCGTTCGGTTTTCCTCCAAACAACCGGTCGGCCAGCTTGCGCCCGGCGGACACGGCCACCGGGGTCAGCGCCAGCCGCTGGGTCACGTCGCCGACCGCATAGATCCCGGGTACGTTGGTGTTCTGGAAATCGTCGACTTCGATGTGACCCTCGTCATCGGTCGCCAGACCGATGACGCCGATATCGAGCGACTCGGTATTCGCCTCGCGACCCACCGCCCAGACCAGCAGATCGTAGGGACCGGGATGACTGCCCTTGTCGCAGTCGAGCAAAAGAACGCCGTCCTTTTCATGCACGGCGTCGATCTGGCACGTGTAATGGATACCGATGCCATGCTTCTGCATCTCCTCACCCAGCTGGTACGAGATTTCCTCATCGAAGCCACTCATCAGCCTCCCGCGGACGAACAGGTCGACCTCGCTGCCCAGGGCGCGAAGCACACCCGCGAGCTCGACGGCGACATAGCCACCGCCGACGATCGCCGTGCGTTTCGGGCATTCGCGCAGCTGGAAGAACCCGTCCGATGTCACACCGAGGTCGAAGCCGGGCTTATCGAGCTTCTTCGGTGTCGAGCCTGTGGCGATAACGATGTGCGGCGCGGTGAGTTCCCGTTCGCCCGCGCGGACGCGACCCGGCGCGATGAAGCGTGCGCGCTCGTGGACCAGCGTGACGTGTGCCTTGTCGAGCGACTGACGGTAACTGGCGTGGATATGCTCGATATAGTCATCGCGCCGGTCGATGAAGCGAGGCCAGTCGAGACTGCCGGGTTTCTCATGGAAGCCATAGTCCACAGCGATGTACTGGGCCTCGGACATCTGCGCCGCGTACCACATGGCCTTTTTGGGCACGCAGCCCGCGTTGACGCACGTGCCGCCCAGTTTCGACGGTTCGACGAGCGCCACCTTCGCGCCATGTTTCGCCGCGCGTATCGCCGCCGCGAGGCCGCCCGATCCGCCGCCGATCACGATGAGGTCGAAGGTTTCCACAGTCATAAGAGCTCCCAGAAATCAAACGGCGAGGCTAGCGCCGCGGGAGTGAAGTTGACGACTGCGCGTCGGTTCACAGGTTGAAACGCGAGGGCGCATAGGGGGTCGGATCGAGTGACGGCGCGGGCCCGGAAAGGAGGTTCGCCACCAGCTCGCCTGTGGCGGCCGACATGCTGATTCCAAGCATGCCGTGCCCCGTGGCGTAAACCAGATTGGACCAGCGCGAGCTCGGACCGATGATCGGCAGCTCGTCGACGCTCATGGGCCGCCAGCCCCACCAGGGGGTGACTTCGCCGCGCCCTTCTGGCTCGCGCAGGTAGGTGGCCGCGCCACGACGCAGGGCGTCGAGGCGAACCGGATTGAGCCCTTCGTCGAAGCCCGAAAACTCCATGGTGCTGCCGAGCCGGAAACCGGTCGCCCAGGGGGTGACGCACACCGCCGCCTCACGTAGCACGAGCGAATGCGTGGGCGACTGCGCGGGCGGCGTGTCCCAGGTCAGCGAGTATCCCTTGCCGGGCTGCATCGGCAGACGGATGTCGAGCAGTCTGCCGAGCAACGGCGACCACGCGCCCAGCGCCATCACCACGCGATCCGCGTAGAAAACACCACGCGTGGTCCTGACGTGTGAAATGCGGGCCCCATCGAAGCCGAACTCGTCCACGCGCGCGCCCGTCTCGATCGCGCCGCCGAGTTCGCGCACGCGCCGTGCGAGTTCGGCGACGAAGCGGTCGGGTCGCAGACGCGCATCGCCCGGATGCAGCAGGCCGCCCACCACGCCGTCACGCAGGGAAGGCTCCAGCGCGAGCACGTCGTCACCCAACAGCACGCGGACGTCCATGCCCAGGCGCCGCAGCAGTTCCACATGGGGCCGGTCAGCCTGCACGCTCCGCTCGTGGCGATAGACATAGAGCTCACCGACCTCTTCGAACTCGCAGGCCATGCCGTCGCCTGCGACCAGATCGGCCAGCAGGGCGCGCGATCGGGCCAGGATGGCGCCACGCGCTTCGCCGGCCTGCTGATAGTCACGCCACGTGCAGCGCCGCGCGAAGCCCAGCAGCCACCGCGCGCGCGCGATGTCCGGCCGGGGGCTCACGTAGAGCGGCGCATCGCGGTGCCAGAGCGAACGCAACGCGGTGCCGACCATGCCCGGCATGGTCAAAGGGCCCGCATGGCTGGGGGTGATCGTGCCGCAGTTGCCGTGGGAGCTGCCGTTGCCCGGCAGCCCCTGTTCCAGCACCCGCACGCTGGCTCCGGCCTTCAGCAGGTACAGCGCGCAGGCCAGGCCGATCACGCCGCCGCCCATGACCAGCACATCGCTTCGGGATCTATCCATGCACGTAGTTTAACGGTGTGAATGGCCGCGGCCGGCCTGTCCGGAACATAAACTCGTGCGCTTTAACAGGTATTCCCTGTAAGCCATTGGTTTTGCTAGTCTGACCCATGCCGATCCTTACAGGGGATATGCCCGTGCATCCCGCTTTACCTACATCACCTCGCCTGTCGCGCTTTCTTGGCCCGGTCGTGCTTGGCGTTTGCCTCAGCCTGCTGGCCGCGTGCGGCAGCGCCCCGCCGAAGCGCTCGTCCTCCCAGCAGCGCAATCCCGCGTCGGCGGTTCCGCTAGCGAAGAACCTCGAATGGTCGACGCGTCCCGCCGATGCGCCGCCGGCCGATGCCGCCAACGATGTGCTGTTCCGTGCGATCGGGCTCGTCGGCACGCCTTACCGCTGGGGCGGAAACACCCCGCAGGGCGGCTTCGACTGCAGCGGACTGATCAACTACATCTATCTGACCTCGACCGGCCTTCGCCTGCCACGCACCTCCCAGGAAATGGCGGCGCTGGACAAGCCCAAGGTCGATGAGTCGGCTCTCGCAAGCGGTGACCTCGTGTTCTTCGGCCGTGGCCATGTCACCCATGTGGGCGTCTACGTCGGCAAGGGGCGTTTCGTCCACGCACCGAACTCCGGCGGCACCGTGCGGTTGGACGACCTGGACGGCACTTACTGGAAGCAGAACTTCGTCTACGGACGCCGCGTCCTTAACTGAACGAACGACAACAAGCCTGGCAAAGCCGCATCAATTAGATTGCGCACGATTTAATTGCGTGCTTATATACGTTCCACGCCCGGCAACCCCGGGCACCCGATTCCCTTACACGACAAAGGAACACGCCATGAGCAACCTCTCGAAAGTGCAGAAGATCGTCTACACCGCCCATGCCAAGGTCGCCGGCGGCCGCGAAGGCCACGTCGAGAGCGACGATGGCCTGATCAAGCTCGACCTCCGCCTGCCGAAGGAAATGGGCGGCAACGGTGGTGGCAGCAATCCGGAGCAGCTGTTCGCAGCCGGCTATGCCGCCTGCTTCGAGGGCGCGGTCCGCTTCGTCGCCGGCCAGAAGAAGGTCAAGGTCGACGGCGCGTCGGTCGCCAGCAGCGTCGGTATCGGCCCGCGTGAAGGCTCCGGCTTCGCCATCCAGGTCAAGCTCGAGGTCACCCTGCCCGGTGTCGACGACGCCACCGCGCAGGACATCGTGAAGACCGCGCACGAAGATGTCTGCCCGTACTCCCACGCTACGCGCGGCAACGTCGATGTGGACGTGTCGGTGAATGGCAAGTCGCTGGCGTAATCGCCGCGCGGACGTGATCGAGAAAAGACGGCGCCTCCAGAGGGCGCCGTCTTTTTTTGTTCTCCGGCTGATCCGGCCTTGCCCCGGGGGCAAGAAAAAAGCGCCCGAAGGCGCTTTCGTCGTAACGCACTGAAGCAAAAGCTCAGTGCTCGCCGTCACCCTTCGGGTGGGCGTGGCCATGGGCCAGTTCTTCTTCGGTCGCGTCACGGACGACCTGCACGTCGACGTTGAAGGTCAGGTGCTTGCCGGCCATCGGATGGTTGAGGTCGATGTCGACCACGCTGGAGCCGATCTTCTGCACCACGACAACGCGGTTGCCGCCTTCCTTGAGGGAGAGCACGGTCGAGTCGCCGACCTTGAGGCCCTTGCCCTGCTGAGGGAAGTACTTCTTCGGCACGCGCTGGGTCATGCCTTCCTGACGCGGGCCGTAACCCTGCTCCGGGGCGATTTCGATGTCGAACGTATCACCCACCGACTTGCCCTCGAGACCCGATTCCAGGCCCGGGATGAGCTGGCCATGGCCCAGCAGGATCCACAACGGTTCGCCGCCCTCGACCGAGCTTTCGACTTTCTCGCCGTCGACGGTGAGCGTGTAGTGGAACGAGATGACCTTGTCCTTACCAGCCTGCATGTTGGTTTCTACCGGATGAAAACGCGGCATTTTACCGGCCGCGGGCCCCGGCGTCACGCGGCGTCACGGTCCTTGCCGAAGCCGACACCGCGCGCTTCGGGTCCCAGCCAGGTCAGCAGGGCCAGCACGGCCGCCACGACGGCGATCCAGGTCGACATGGCGAAGGCGAAATCGCCCCCGCGCTGCTCGGCCAGCCAGGTCTGCGCGGTGGCGGTGATCGCCGCGAGCAGGTTGCCCATCTGATAGGCGAAGCCCGGCAAGGTCCCGCGGACGGCGTCGGGCGAGAGCTCGTTGAGATGAGTCGGAACGACACCCCAGGCGCCCTGCACCATCACCTGGATAAGGAACGCGCCGAGGCCGAGCAGCAGCAACGAGCCGCCGTAGGTCCACAACGGAATGACCGGGATGGCCAGCACCGCCGCGATGATGATCGCCTTGCGCCGCCCGATCCGCTCCGAGAGCGAGCCAAAGGTCAGACCGCCAAACAAAGCGCCGAGGTTGAGCAGCGCCGTGAGCATGAAGGCGGTGCCGGAGCCGGCCGGAATCCTCAGCGTCTCCTGCACGAAGGTCGGATACATGTCCTGCGAGCCGTGGCTGAACATGTTGAACGCCGCCATCAGCAGCATCAGATAGATGAAGAGCTTCCAGTGACCGCGCATCGAGACGAACACGCTCTCCCTGGCCTTGGACCGGCGACCTTCCCAGACCGGGGACTCGGGCACCTTGCGGCGGATGTACAGCACGAGGAAGGCCGGGAGGGCACCTACGATGAACAGCCCGCGCCAGCCGATATGGTCGACCAGCAGCCAGTTGACCAGAGCGGCGAGAAAGAACCCGCACGGGTAGCCACTTTGCAGCAGCCCTGACACGAAGCCTCGCGACCTGGCGGGAATGGACTCCATGGCCAGCGAGGCGCCGATGCCCCACTCACCGCCCATGGCGATTCCGAACAGAAAGCGCAGGCCAAGCAGGATGCCCAGACTGGGCGCGAAGGCGCAGGCGACCTCGAGCACCGAAAACAGGACGATGTCGAACATCAGGACAGGACGGCGACCGTAACGGTCGGCCAGTCGTCCGAAGATCAGAGCGCCGATCGGACGCGCGGCCAGCGTAAGGAACAAGCCGTACGTGACCTCCTGCTTGGGCACGTTGAACTCGTGAGCCACGGCAAGGATCACGAAGGTCAGCAGGAAATAGTCGAACGCATCGAGCGTCCAGCCCAGGAAGCTGGCCAACACGGTGTGTCGCTGTGTATGGTCCAGATCGCGCAGGGCGGCGGGGAGCGGCATGAGAATTTCCTCAACGAGATTCGGGCCGCGCCGAGGCTAGCACAGCGCGAAAATCCAACGGGCACCTCACGATCCGGCGACGGGTCATCGCTAAAACTGGTGCTCTCGCCACGACAGACGGAGGACTCATGAAGTACTCGCGATCCATCGTTTCATTTGCCGTTCTGACCGCGTTCTGTGCCGGTACCGCCATGGCCCAGAGCGACAGCGGCGCGCCCTCGTTCGCCGATCTCTCGAAAGACGGCAAATCCATCAAACGCAGCGACCTCCCCAAGGACAACGATGCGCTGAAGGAAATGCGCGCCCATTTCAACGAGGCCGACACCAACCATGACGGCAAGGTCGATAAGGGTGAGTACGACGCCTACATCGCCAAGGGTAGCCAGCGACCTCAGCAGAACTAGCCGTCGCGACCGGGTGCCGCGTATGGTGCCCGGTCCTCCTTCAGGAAAGGACACCTCGCCGCATGAGTTCCGACACCCGGATCCGACGCCGGATCGCTTCACGCTTCAGCCGCCGTGGCGACCGCCTCTACATCCACGGCAAGCTGGCCAGCGATCCCGTCTATGCGGCCACCGCCCAGGCCATTTCGGGACGTCGCCTGCCGTTGCTGGATATCGGTTGCGGGCTTGGTCTCCTCGGCCACTATCTCCATGCCTGTGACGCGCTCGATGGTTATGTCGGCATCGACCACGACCCGCGCAAGATCGCCACGGGTCGGGACGCGGCGGAACGGGCCGGACTTGGCGACGCCATCGCGCTGCGCGAAGCCGACGCCACGGCGGCACATCCCCTGCGCGGACATGTCGCCATGCTCGACGTGCTGCACTACCTGCCCAGGGAACGTCAGGCGGACCTTTTGTCGTTCGCCGTCGACCACCTCGCCGAAGATGGCGTGCTGATCCTGCGCAACGTCATCCGGGACGGTACGTGGCGGTACCGGGCTACCGTGCTGGAGGAAAAATTCATCAAGGCGGTCGGCTGGATTCCCGGTGGGGCTCAGTACTTCCCGACCGAGGCGGATATTCGCGGGGTGCTGGAGCCCAGGGGGATCCGGGTGGATTTCCGCCCCTTGTTCGGGCGGACGCCCTACAACAGCTACCTGATGACGGCCTCGCGGCGGAGCTGAATCGCCGATCCCCATTTGTGCACCGCAATAAGGTATACTGCGCGAGTTGAGAAGCGCTCCGACTCCCTTGCGGACCCCCGGCGTGGAGATTCTCCCGCCCGTTCCCCCACCCCCGGAAGCGCGCTCGACACCGGCCAGCCTGCTGTCTTCGTCATGGTTAGCGGCCGCCAATCCATAACTCGCAGCGCGGTTCCAGGGAACGCTCGAGTCAAGCAGGAGCTCCACCCCATGTCTTTCGATTCGCTGGGCCTTGCGCCCGCGTTGCTGCGTGCCCTTTCCGAAGCCGGCTACGAGAAGCCGACGCCGATCCAGGCGGCCGCCATTCCCCAGGTCATCGCCGGCCACGACCTCATGGCCGCCGCCCAGACGGGTACCGGCAAGACCGCCGCGTTCGCTCTGCCGCTTCTGCAGCGCATCGCCAACGAAGTGCGTGGCGAGAAGGCGCGCCCGATCCGCGCGCTGATCCTCACCCCGACCCGCGAGCTGGCCGCCCAGGTGCAGGACAACCTGCGTGACTACGGCAAATATCTTCCGCTCTCCAGCACCGTCATCTTCGGCGGCGTCGGCATGGGCAACCAGCTGCACGCCCTGCGTCGCGGCGTCGACATCGTCGTGGCCACGCCCGGCCGCCTGATCGACCACATGCAGCAGCGCTCGGTGAACCTGTCCAAGGTCGACGTGCTGGTGCTCGACGAAGCCGACCGCATGCTCGACATGGGCTTCCTGCCGGCGCTCAAGCGCATCCTCGCCGCCGTGCCGAAGGAGCGTCAGACGCTGCTGTTCTCGGCCACCTTCGCGCCGGAGATCAAGGCGCTCGCCCAGCAGTTCATGCGCAACCCGCGCGAGATTTCGACCGCTCCGGCCAACACCGTCGCCAACACGGTCACGCACCGTGTGCACCCGGTCGACGCCGCGAAGAAGCGCGACCTGCTCCTGCACATCCTCTCGCAGGACAGCCGTCGCCAGACGCTGGTCTTCAGCCGCACCAAGCACGGCGCCGACAAGCTGGTCCGTCACCTGGAGCAGTTCGGCATCAAGTCCGCCGCGATCCACGGCAACAAGAGCCAGAATGCCCGCACCCGCGCCCTGTCCGACTTCAAGACCAACCGCATCACGGTGCTGGTCGCGACGGACATCGCCGCCCGCGGTATCGATATCGATCAGTTGCCGGTCGTGATCAACTTCGACCTGCCCATGGTCGCCGAGGATTACGTGCACCGCATCGGCCGTACCGGCCGCGCCGGCGCGACGGGCGAAGCCATCTCGCTGGTCAGCCATGATGAGTCGGGCCTGCTGCGCGATATCGGCCGCCTGCTCAAGACGGATCTCGAGATCGCCAATATCGCCGGCTTCGAGCCGAGCACCCCGCTTCGCCTCGACGCCGGTGCGCCGCGTCCGAAGCAGGGTGGCGGCCAGCAGCGCCAGCCGCGTGCGCAGAGCGGCGGCAACGGTAGTGGTCGCCCGGCCGGCAACGGCCAGGCACGTCAGGGCGGCGGCGGTACGGGTGGTGGCAACGGTGGCGGTCGTCCGCCGTCGCATCGTCCGCATGGTCATTCGGCTGCCGGCACCGGTGAGAACACCGGCAGCCACAAGCGTCGCCGTCAGGGCCGCGGTGGCCGTCCGGCGACCAACAAGGCCTGACCGGTCGCGCGGGGATAAGCCTGGCCGGACAGCCGGTCCTGCTTATCCCTGCGCCCTGACCTTCGCGGTCAGGACATGGTCTTCCCACAGGCCATCGATCTTCAGGTAACGCTTCGCATAACCCTCTTTCTCGAAACCCAGGCGCTGCAGAAGGCGTCCGCTTCGCTCGTTGCGCGGCATGTGGTTGGCCATCACCCGATGGAAGTCCAGAGGGCCAAACGCATAGCGGATAGCCGCATCCAGCGCTTCGAACATCAGGCCCTGCCCCTCGTGGCGCCGGGCGATGCCATACCCCAGGTGACACGCCTGAAACACGCCACGGACGACGTTCGCGAACGTGAAACTTGCGATCATCTCCGCGCTATCCGGGGTCAGTACCGCGAAGGGATAACCGCGATCGGCACGGGCCGCTTCCAGTCCGGCTTCAATCGCCAGCCGGCATCCGTCGAGCGTGTAATGCGACTCCGTGCGCAGGGGCTCCCAGGGAGCCAGGTGCTCGCGGTTCTCGGTCCGGTAACGTCGCAAGACGTCAGCCTCCTCGACATCGAGCAGGCGGATCACCGTGCGCGACGTGCGCATGCGGATCGGCTCGCTCATGCGGTCAGTGCTTTCGCGTGGTGACGGAGGTGGTCTTCGACGAAGCTCTGGATGAAGTAGTAGCTGTGGTCGTAACCCGGCTGCATACGCAGCTTCAGTTTCTGACCGGCCTCTTCGCAGGCGGCTTCGAAGCGCTGCGGCTGGAGCTGGCTGACGAGGAAGCCATCGGCTTCGCCCTGATCGATGAGGATCGTGCCGTCGAAGCGCGCGCCAGCGGCGACCAGTTCGGTGGCATCGTGCTTCGCCCAGGCCTTGCGGTCGGCGCCGAGGTAGCGAGGAAACGCCTTCTCACCCCAAGGCACGGAGCCCGGGGCGACGATCGGAGCGAATGCGGAAACCGAGCGATAACGGCCCGGATTGCGCAGCGCGATGGTCAGCGCGCCGTGACCACCCATGGAATGACCGAAGATGCCTTGCCTGCCCATGTCGAATGCGAATCGTTCCGCCAGAAGGCGCGGCAATTCGTCCACGACATAGGTGTACATGCGGAAGCGGGACGACCAGGGCGCCTCCGTCGCATCGAGATAGAAGCCTGCGCCTTCGCCGAACTCCCAGTCGCCGGTGGCGCCGGCGATGCCGGTATCGCGCGGACTGGTATCGGGCATGACCAGCGCGAGGCCCAGTTCCGCGGCGATACGCTGGGCGCCGGCCTTGATCGTGAAGGTTTCGGCCGTGCACGTGAGCCCGGCAAGAAAACAGACCACCGGCACCGGCCCGTTTTCGGCAGCCGGCGGCAGATACACCGCAAAGCGCATGGGGCCGCCGCACGCCTCGGATTCATGCGAATAGAAGCCCTGCAATCCACCGAAGCAGCGCTGCTCCGACAACGTTTCGATCGCCGACATGCATCTCTCCTATCCGAAAACTGACCGGGAAGTGTAACGCCGGCGTGACAAGTGGCCACATACCACAACGAACAGCGCACATCGCTGCTACAATAACGCTACTGCCGGCGCGCGAATGTCGCCGTCGCGCCCCCTCTTCGAGGTCGCCATGTCATCCCCTGAAACAGACAACGCTCCGGCATCGCCCGGCTTCAGCGCGCTCGCGCTCGACGCTAACGTCGTGCGCGCCCTGACCGAGGTGGGTTATGAAACCCCCTCCCCCATCCAGGCCGCGACCATCCCGGCCCTGCTCGAAGGCCGCGATGTCATCGGCCAGGCCCAGACCGGTACCGGCAAGACCGCGGCGTTCGCGCTGCCGGTGCTGTCGCGTATCGACCTGCGGGCGGGCAACAAGCCGCAGGCCCTGGTGCTCGCCCCCACGCGCGAACTGGCCATCCAGGTGGCCGAGGCGTTCCAGAAGTACGCCACCTACCTGCCTGGCTTCCAGGTCCTGCCGATCTACGGCGGCCAGAGCTACGGGCCGCAGCTGCAGGGTCTCAAGCGCGGTGCCCAGATCGTCGTCGGTACCCCCGGCCGCGTCATCGACCATCTCGACAAGGGCACGCTGGATCTTTCCGCGCTGCGCTTCCTCGTGCTGGACGAAGCGGACGAAATGCTCCGCATGGGCTTCATCGACGACGTCGAGAAGCTGCTCCAGGCGACCCCGGAGGGCCGTCAGGTAGCCCTGTTCTCCGCGACCATGCCGGCGCCCATCCGCCGCATCGCGCAGACCTATCTGAAAGACCCGGTCGAAGTCACGATCAAGAACAAGACCACCACCGCGGCCAACATCCGCCAGCGTTACTGGTGGGTCAGCGGCGTGCACAAGCTGGATGCGCTCACCCGCATCCTCGAAGCCGAAAGCTTCGACGCCATGATCGTGTTCACCCGTACCAAGTCGGCCACCGAAGAACTCGCCAGCAAGCTGCAGGCGCGTGGCTTCGCCGCAGCGGCGATCAACGGCGATATCGCGCAGGCCCAGCGTGAGCGCGTGATCGACCAGCTCAAGACCGGCAAGCTCGACATCCTCATCGCGACCGACGTCGCGGCGCGCGGTCTCGACGTCGAACGCATCAGCCACGTGCTGAACTACGACATCCCGCACGACACCGAGTCGTACGTGCACCGCATCGGCCGCACCGGCCGTGCCGGTCGCAGCGGCGAGGCGATCCTGTTCGTCACCCCCCGTGAGAAGAACCTGCTCCGCCAGATCGAGCGCGCCACGCGCCAGCCGATCGAGCAGATGCAGCTTCCGACCATCGAGGCGGTCAACGACACGCGCGTCAACAAGTTCAACCAGAAGATCTCCGACACGCTGGCCACCGGCGACCTCGGCCTGTTTCAGCAGCTCGTAGAAAAATACGAGCAGGAGCACAACGTGCCGGCGATCGAGATCGCCGCCGCGCTGGCCAAGATCGCCCAGGGCGACCAGCCGCTGCTGCTCGAGCCGCCCGCCAAACGCGAATACACCGAGCGCCCGCCCCGCGACTTCGATCGTGAGCGTCCCTCGCGCGACGATCGTCCGCCCCGCGACGGCGGCGACTTCAGCGACCGTCGCCCGGTCCGCGAAGGCATGCGCCAGCCACGTCCGCATACCACGGAAGCCGGCAAGCGTACGTACCGCATCGAAGTGGGCCACGAGCACGGCGTGAAGCCGGGCAACATCGTCGGTGCCATCGCCAACGAGGGTGGTGTCGAGGCCAGGTTCATCGGCCGCGTCAGCATCCGTGACGACTACAGCCTGATCGACCTCCCGGACGGCATGCCGGCCGAGACGTTCACGCACCTCAAGAAGGTGTGGGTCGCCCAGCAGCAGCTGAAGATCGCCGAGTGGGACGGCAAGGAAACCCCGCAGAGCGGTGCTGGTGCCGGCGCCGGTGGCGCTTCGCGTCCGCCGCCGCGCGGTGGCAACTTCCGTCCGCAGGGCAACCGGCCCAGCGGCGGTAAGCCGCCGCGGAAGAAGCGCGATTTCTGATGAATGAAAAAAGGCCCTGGAGACGGGGCCTTTTTTATGGTGTTTCTCCAGCGACTGCTTCAGCGAATCGCTTAGTGCCCGAAGTCCGCCGGCGTCAGCGGCGACATTCCATGCTTCACCCGCGCCTTGTCGCATTGCGGACTGGGCTGCCCGTTTTCCCACGCCGGCTGCAGGTCGTGGCATGGCGAGGGGCGAACTTCGTATACACCGCAATGCGCGGCAATGCCGACCTCACCCACGAGCGATTTGCAGCGCGGCTCGTACGCGTTCGTGCCGTGCATGTTCACCCGGTGCGGATCGAGATGCTCGGTCAGCGCCGACGGCACGATGCCGCCGGCGAGATCGGTTTCCATCCAATGGAAGGCCACGCGGAAGGTCGCGCAGCAGGCGCCGCAGAGAAGACAGGGGTGCGTCATGTGAGGACGGTCAGATCGTTCCGGAGAAGGTGTTGCACTTGCCGATGTCACCGGATTCGAGGCCCGTCCTGAACCACTTCACACGCTGCGCCGAGGTGCCGTGCGTGAACGAATCGGGCACGACGCGCCCCTGCGACTGTTCCTGCAAGGTGTCGTCACCGATGGCCGAGGCCGCGTTGATCGCCGACTCCACATCGCCCGGCTGCAGCCACTGCTGACGCTGGTTGGACCGGTTCGCCCAAACACCGGCGAAGCAGTCGGCCTGCAGCTCCTGACGAACGGACAGGCCGTTGGCCCCTTCCATGGCGGCACCGCGGCGGCGTGCGTCGCTGACCTTGTCGAACACGCCCACGAGGTTCTGCACGTGGTGGCCGACTTCGTGCGCGATGACATAGGCCCGGGCGAAGTCGCCGGCCGAATGAAAGCGCTGCTGCATCGTCTGGAAGAACCCGAGATCCAGATAGACCTTATGGTCACCGGGGCAATAGAACGGTCCCACCGCCGATGACGCCGAACCGCAGGCCGTGCGCACGCCATCGCGGAACAGCACCAGCTTCGGCCGCTCGTACTGCTGACCGTTGGCGGCGAAAACCTCGCCCCAGGTGTCCTCGGTCTCGCCCAGAATGGCGCGGACGAAGTCCACCTGCGGGTCATTGGCCGCGGCCTGGTCGCCCACCTGACGGGCCGGTTCCTGGCGGGTCTGCTGCTGCGACGTCGTCCCCGGGTCGCCTTGGCCGCCGAGCAAGGCCGTCGGATCCTTGAAGAACACCATGCCGATGATGGCCAGGATGATGATGCCGCCGATACCCAGGCCGCGGCCTCCGAAGCCACCTCCACCGCCACCACTGCCCTGGCCGGCGTCTTCCACGTTGTCGCTTCTACGGCCTTTTTGCCAGAGCATGGGCATCTCCTCGGTTGAAAGCGTCTCCAGCGAGACGCGGTCGGCATGATCGCATGGACCATTGCCGGTAAACTTGCGGGTTATTCAGTCCCCGGATCGCTTCATGACAAGCCAGCTTCCTGCCGTCGTCACCCTGCTCACCCTGCTACTGATGTTCTATACGGTATGGATGGTAGGCCGTGCGCGTGAACGCTATGGCATCAAGGCGCCGTCCATCTCCGGCGACCCGGCGTTCGAGCGGGCCTGGCGGGTCCAGATGAACACGCTTGAGAACGCCGTGATGTTCATCCCGGCGCTGTGGCTTGCCGCCCAGTACGTCGATCCGCTGTGGGCGGGCATCGCCGGCCTGGTCTGGCTCGCGGGGCGTGTGTGGTATGCGCTGGCTTACGTACGCGATGCCTCGCGCCGCGGTCCGGGTTACCTGGTCTCGATGGTCGCCTGGGCCGCGCTGATGCTGATGGCGGCCGGTGGCATGGGCATGGCGATCATGGAAAACAACGCGTCGCCGCCGGTGGACGATACGACGGGCGCATAAACGGCAAATCCGGGAAGGGAGGATCCGTCCCCGGACGCGCTGCTCAGTCTTCGTCGTCCCGCGCCAGCGCCAGCACCCGGACGCGCTGGATGCGGGCACCTTCCATCGCGGTCACCTCGAACTCGAAGCCGTCGACCTCGAAGCGGTCGCCGGCGGCCGGCAGGCGGCCCAGCTGCGACAGCACGAAGCCGGCCAGCGTGGAGAAGTTGCCGTCGGCCGAGCCCGGCAAGCGATGGCTGAGCAGGTGCTCGACCCGACGCACGTCGAGACTGGCATCGAGCAGCCACGCCCCGTCCGGCTCGCTCACCGCGGAAGGATCGCCCTCGCGGGTCTCGTCCGGGAATTCACCGGCAATCACTTCGAGGACGTCGGCCGGGGTCACGAGGCCGAGGATGCTACCGTACTCATCGACCACCAGCGCCATCTGGAGCGGCGCGCGACGGAACTCGTCGATCAGGCGGAGCACGCTCAGCGATTCCAGCACCGTGATCGGCTTGCGGACGAACTGCGCCGTCTCCAGTCGCCCGTGATCGGCCAGGCTGGCCAGCAGGTCGCGGGATGAAACCACGCCCACGAGCTGGTCGAGATCGCCCTCCGCCACCAGCATCCAGTGGTGCGCGGACTCGCGCGCCTCGGTGAGCAGTGTCGTCAGGTCTTCGCCCGGGTCGACCCAGACGATCTCGGTGCGCGGCGTCATGATCGAACGCACCGGTCGCTGGGACAGGTCGAGTACCCCCTGGACCATTTCCAGTTCGTCCTGACCGAACACCGCCGCCTCGGACGCCTCCGTGCGCGCCTCGTGCTTGCCGTTCTCGCCCTCCTCGTCCGACCGACCACCTAGCAGGCGCAGGACGGCCTTGGCGGTGCGGTCGCGCATGGCGCGCCCGCCGACCAGGAGGGAACGATGACGATTACGCCGCATCGTCTGGTTGAACACCTCGATCATGATCGAGAAGCCGATCGCGGCGTACAGGTAACCCTTGGGGATGTGGAAGCCGAAACCTTCCGCGATCAGGCTGAAACCGATCATCAACAGGAAGGACAGGCACAGGATCACCACCGTCGGACGCGCGTTGACGAAGGTGGTCAGCGGCTTGCTGGCGGTGATCATCAGGGCCATGGCGATGACCACGCCGACCATCATGATCGACAGATGGTCGACCATGCCGACGGCGGTGATGACGGAATCCAGTGAGAACACGGCGTCGAGGATGACGATCTGCGCCACGACCAGCCAGAAGCTCGCCCGGCGGCCGGCCTTGCCGCCATCGTCGTCGTCGGCTTCGAGCCGCTCGTGCAGCTCCAGCGTGGCCTTGAACAACAGGAAGGCGCCGCCGATCACCAGGATCAGATCGCGCCAGGACAGGCCGAAGCCGTTCCAGTTGAAGAGGGGTGTCGTCAGCGTCACCAGCCAGGACATGGCGGCGAGCAGGCACAGGCGCATCACCAGCGCGAGGCCAAGACCCAACAGCCGCGCGTGGTCGCGCTGACGGGCGGGCAGTTTGTCGGCGAGGATCGCGACAAAGACGAGGTTGTCGATACCGAGCACGATCTCCAGCACGATCAACGTGAGAAGACCCGCCCAGGCCGAAGGGTCGGCAAGCCAGTCGAATGCGAACATGGGACGGCGCGTCGAGGCGCCAGTTTTCCTCCTTTAGGGACGAAACACTATACAGGTGCCACGTGACGGTCTGTGCCGGAAGCGCCGTTGCTTTTGTCGCGGGGCGTCCGCTAGGGTGCCGCATGCCTCACGACTCCCCCTCGTCCGCCGCCCCGGCCGTCCTTCCCGCCAGTCCCGCCCAGGCCCCCGGCCTGCTTGAGGCGGTTCTCACGATCCTCGGTTATTTCATCCTGCAGCTGGGCTTCGGGATGGGCTTCAAGCTGCTGTCCGATGCCCTGGCCCGCTGGTTCCCGGACGGTGTCCCCGACGCTCCCGACCGGATCATCGTGGTGGTGATGCTCACCGTCGTCGCCTCGGCCTGGCTGACGATTCATGTGGTGGTACGCCGCTGGGGCAGCCTCACGCGATCAGGCGGTGTACTCGGGCTGGGCTTCACCGAGCCAGCCGGGCGCTTTATCGCCGCGGGCACCGTACTGGGCCTCGTCGCGCCGCTGCTGGGCGGGCTGCTCACCCAGTGGCTGGCAGGCGATCATGCCGTCTCGCAGACCGTTTCCGAGATCGCGGACAAGGCGCACATCGGCATGCGCGTCGCCCTCGTTCCCGTCGCGGTCCTTGTCGGCCCTCTGGTCGAGGAAGTGCTGTTCCGTGGCGCATTGCTTGCCCGGCTGCGCCACCTGACAGGCGACGGCTGGGCTATCGGCATCTCCGGTGTCCTTTTCGGCGCCGTGCACCTGCCCGACCTGGGCTGGCTCTGGTATGCCGTGCCCAACCTCGTGCTCGTGGGCATTTTCTGCGCGTGGCTGCGCGTGCGCAGCGGCTCGATCTGGCCGTCCTATATCGCGCATGCGTCCAACAACGGGCTGGCCGTCATGGCCTGGTTTTCGGCCTCGACCGGTAGTTAAAGCGTCTCCAGAGCCGCCACGTGCCGGGCCAGACGCGGGCTGGCGTAGCACTGCGAGCCGACCGGAATCAGCCCGACCTCGTTGAACGCGTCCCGGTAGAAGCGGGCGGGACGCCCATGGAAGCCGACCCGGTCACCGCCGGGATCGTCCTCGCGGGTATAGACCTCGAGGAAGACGAGCCCTTCGGCCATCTCACCGATGCCGGTCAGCCCCGCGCGGATCTCGGCGGGCTTCAGGTAGTGCAGCACGTCGGTGCAGACGATCAGGTCGAAACGCGTGTCGAAGCGCAACTCGGCAAGCTGGCCGAATCGCGCCAGCCCGATATTGCGGGTCCGGCCATAACGGGCCACGGCGTATTCGCTGGCCTCCAGCCCCCGGTACTCGATGCCTGGACGCAGGCGCCGCAGGACCGCCCTCCAGGGGGCCTCGCCGCAGCCGACGTCGAGGACGTTGCGCACCGGCCGCCCCAGGTAGAACTCCGCCTGCCCCAGCACCATCGACACCTTGCGCGTGAGCTCGGCCGGCGAGCGCACGGCGTGCTCCGCGCTGCGGTACCACTTGTCGAAATAGGCCTGGTCGTAGGTCTTGGTCATGGGCGAGGCGCCGCGGAAAACGCCCATGGTAGCCCGCCGTACACTTCGGGCATACATGCCTCACCGCAGCATCGGACCTTATCGAAAAGGAGACTCTCATGCCCCGTATCCAGCTTCGCATTACCGGCGACCGCGACATCTTCGACGACGTGATGAACGCCATCCATGGCGTCGACCGCGTCGAGCGCGTCGAGGAAATCGACGACCTGATGATGGGCGTCCGCGATGATTCCAGTTCCAGCGAGTTGTCCGACGACGTCGGCTCGCGCACCTTCACCCTGGAAGTGGAAGTGCCCAATGAGAAGGTCGGTGAGCGCGTGCGTGAGATCGCCGAAGAAACCGCGGGAACCCGCGAAGCGGCCATCGAGTTCATCGGTCCGGACGAAAGCGAGATCTGAATCACGAACATGAACGTTGCACGACACCGCGACGTTCATGCGTAAACCCCATGAAAGGCTCCCCGTTTAAGGTGACATGCGCACCGAGAACGGAGGTTTCATGCGATCCATGGCCGCGGCCGTCCTGCTCGCTCTCGTCACGCTGCCTGCCATGGCACGTGACGGCACGCTTTCGAAAGACGATGTCGCCTGGCTGGACCGGGTGACCTTCGGCGTGGATTCCGCGACGGTGGCGCACTTTCGCGATGTCGGCAGACGCCGCTTCCTCGACGAACAGCTACATCCAAAGGCCGATGGTCTGCCGCCCGCCATCGCGGCGCAGATCGCCTCATTCGACGTCATGAAAACCCCTGCCCCCGCGCTGCTGGCGCAGGTTCGCGATCAGTATCGCGATATCAAGGACCTGCCCGATGGCGATGCGAAGGAGACCGCCAAGAAGGCGCTCCAGAAGCAGGGTAACCAGTACGCTCAGCAGGCCCAGGCTGCCGAGTTGCTGCGCGCGGTCTATGACGAAAACCAGCTGCGCGAGCAGCTCGTGTGGTTCTGGATGAACCATTTCAGCGTGTTCCAGAACAAGGGACGCGTGCGCTGGCTGGTGGCCAGTTATGAACAGGACACGATCCGTCCGCATGCGCTGGGCAAGTTCCGCGATCTGGTCATCGCCACGCTCAAGAGCCCGGCGATGCTCGAATACCTCGACAATGCGCAGAACGCCCGCGACAAGATCAACGAGAACTATGCGCGCGAGCTGATGGAGCTGCATACCCTGGGTGTGGGTTCGGGATACACGCAGGACGACGTACAGAACCTCGCCCGCGTCCTGACCGGCGTGGGTGTCAATTTCGACGGACAGCCGCGCAAGATAAAGCAGGACCTGCAGCGGTATTACGTCCAGGACGGTGTGTTCGAATTCAATCCAAACCGACACGACTTCAGCGACCAGAAGCTGCTCGGCAGGAACATAGCGGGCGGGGGTTTCGACGAAGTGGAGAGAGCCGTCGACCTGATTGTCAGCCAGCCGGCCTGCGCGACCTTTGTATCGACGAAGCTGGCCAGATATTTCGTCGCCGACGACCCGCCGCCGGCGCTGGTCAAGGCCATGGCGAAGACGTTCAGCCATACCGATGGCGACATTGCCGCGGTGATGAAAACCATGCTCGAGTCGAAGGAGTTCAACGCATCGCTGGGCAAACGCTACAAGGACCCCACACAGTTCCTCGTCTCCACGATGCGTCTCGCCTATGACGGAAAACCGGTGGCCAATCCGCGCCCGCTGGTGAACTGGATCAACCAGCTGGGCCAGGCACCGTTCGGCCGCATCACCCCCGATGGCTGGCCCACCTCGGATTCCGAATGGTCCAGTTCCGGTCAGCTGGCGAAGCGTTTCGAGATCGCGCGTTCGATCGGCAGTGGCGCCAACCATCTGTTCGATGTCGACGAGGATGGCAAGGTGCAGCGCGGTGGCTTCCCCCAGCTGACGACGCCGACGTACTACGCCACGATCGAGCCGTGGCTCGGTCAGAAGACACGCGACGCGCTGGCCCAGGCCACCTCGCAACAGGAGTGGAATACCTTCCTGCTCTCCTCCCCCGACTTCAACTACCGCTGAGGCCTCCCATGGATCGCCGCCAGTTCCTCCTCGCTCTCGCCGCCACCGCGCCCGCGCTTACGCTGGGCGGCAAGGTTTTCGCGGCTCCGGCCAGTTCACCACGCTTTCTGCTCGTGTTTCTACGCGGCGGGTACGACGCCAACAACCTTCTCGTGCCGTATTCCAGCGACTTTTACTACGAGTCGCGCGCGACCATCGCGCTGGCACGACCCACGGCGGGCGATCCGAAGTCGGTGCGTGCCCTGGACGCGACCTGGGGCCTCGCACCCGCTGTCGCGCAGAGCATGGGACCGCTGTGGGACCAGCGCCAGCTGGCGTTCGTTCCGTTCGCCGGCACCGACGATCTTTCGCGAAGCCACTTTGAAACGCAGGACAACATCGAGTCCGGCGAATCGGGCGACGCCCGGGACTACGGCTCCGGATTCATGGGCCGGCTCTCGTCCGTCCTGCGCGGCATACCGCCCATCGCGTTCACTGATGCCCTGCCCCTGTCGTTCCGCGGCGCGGGCGACGTGCCCAACATCTCGCTGAAGGGCGACAGCAAGGCGGTGTTCGACGACAGGCAGTCGAAGATCCTCGCCGGCATGTATCAGGGCACACCTCTGCAGGCCGCCGCGACGGACGGGCTGCAGCTGCGCCAGCAGGTGGCCCAGGACCTGCAATCGGAGATGGTCGCGGCGAGCCGGGGCGCCGTGAATGCACGCGGTTTCGCGCAGCAGGGCCAGCGAATGGCCACGCTGATGCGTGACCGCTACCGACTCGGCTTCGTCGATGTCGGCGGCTGGGACACGCATGTCAACCAGGGCGGCGCGGATGGCCAGCTCGCCAACAATCTCGACAACCTGGGCCAGGGTCTGGCGGCATTCGCCGAGGGACTGGGCGAGGCGGAATGGAACAACACCGTCGTGGTGGTCGTGTCGGAGTTCGGCCGCACGTTTCGCGAGAACGGCAACAAGGGCACCGATCACGGCCACGGTACGACGTACTGGGTGCTTGGCGGAAAGGTGCGCGGTGGCCGGATCGCCGGCCAGCAAGTGGCGGTCAATGCACAGAACCTCCTGCAGAATCGCGACTACCCGGTGCTCAACAACTATCGCGACGTACTCGGCGGCATGCTGCGTCGCATGTACGCCTTATCCGACGCCGAACTCGCACGGGTCTTCCCCGGTGCGAAGCCGCGGGATATGCAGCTGGTCTAAGGCTGCCAGACCTGCCCCTCCGGATCGGTCAGCTGGCGATCGAGATAGTAAGCCGCGCTGATGAAGGCCAGATGCGTGAGCGCCTGAGGAAAATTACCCAGCTGCTCCGCGCGGAGGCTCAGTTCTTCCGAGAACAGTCCGAGGTGATTCGAGTACAGCACCCCGCGCGCCATGACCTCGCGCGCTTCGTGCAGACGGCCGGCACGTGCGAGGCACTCGACGTACCAGAAGGTGCACGTCGTGAACGCGCCTTCTCCCCCTTCCAGGCCGTCGGCATTGCGATAGCGGAAGACCAGGCCATCGTCGGTCAGCTGGTCGCGAATCGCATCCAGCGTCGCCAGCCACACCGGGTCGGTCGCCGAGACGAAGCGGACCAGCGGCATCATCAGCAGCGCGGCATCGAGATCCTTACCGCCCTTGGTCTGCACGAAGTAGCCATGCTCGGGATGCCGGAAATTGTTCCAGATATCCTCGGCGATACGATCCCGCTCCGTCGCCCATTCGACCATGGGCCCTGGCAGGGAACGTTTACCGGCCAGGCGCACCGCGCGATCCAGCGCCACCCAGCACATCAGCCGCGAGTGCAGGAAATGCTGCTTGCCGCCACGCATTTCCCAGATGCCCTCGTCGGCATCCTTCCAGTGACGACTGACATGGTCGACCATGCGGACGACGTGCAGCCAGCCGGCACGGCTGATGGCGCGGCCGTATTTGTTGGCCAGATACAGGCTGTCCATCAGCTCGCCGAAGATATCCAGCTGCGTCTGTGTGCGCGCGGCGTTGCCGATGCGCACCGGCTGCGACCCCGCATACCCCGCGAGGTGATCGAGCACGTCCTCGTCCTCGGCTTCCTCACCGTCGATGGCATACATGATGCGCAACGCCGAATGCCGATCCAGATCGGCCAGCCGCGCTTCCATCCAGCGGCGGAAATGTTCGGCCTCGTCGATGTAGCCGAGTCGCATGAAGGCGTACACGGTGAAAGACGCGTCGCGTATCCACGTCGCGCGGTAGTCCCAGTTGCGCCCCGCGCCGGTGGCCTCCGGCAGGCCGAACGTGGCCGCGGCGGCAACGGAACCATGCCGGTGCGACGTCAGCAACTTGAGCACCAGCGCTGAACGGTCGACACGCTCGCGCCAGCGGCCGCGATAGGTCGAGCGACGCGTCCATCGGCGCCAGGCCTCCGCCGTGCTGTCGAAGGCGGCGCGGCACTCGGCTTCATCGTAGGGGTCATGGGCTTCGTCGCCCAGCATGAACCAGACTTCTTCGCCGGGGTTCAGCTCGAACTCGGCGTGCACGGCGCCCTCGCCCTCTTCGATCAGAAGCGGCACGCTCGCGGCGAGGCGCAGCGACTGAGGCCCATCGTGAAATACCACCGAATCACCGTATTCCGAGACCTCCGGGACATGCCTCGCATACGCAAGGCGCGGCCGGCAGCGCACACGGATCACTACCTTGCCCCGAGGCACGCGAATGCATCGGAGGAGGCAGTTGGCCACGCGCGGCTGCGTGTCCGGGTGCGGCATGAAATCCGTAAGCTCGACGCTTCCCGCTTCCGCCATCCAGCGCGTAATAAGGATGTTCGTTTCCGGGACATAGAGCTGAATCGTGCGCGCATCGGAAAGGTCGGGCGTCACGGTGAACTCGCCACCTTTCTCCGGATCGAGCAGTCCGGCGAACACCGTGGGACTGTCCATATGCGGCCAGCACATGAAGTCGATGGTGCCGTCGCTGGCGACCAGCGCGGTGGTATCGAGGTTCCCGACGATACCGTGCTCGCCGATGGTCCGGCCGGGCACGGGATTGAGTGACTCGGATGGGGTCGTGTGTCGTGGCATAGCCGGAGGAGGCCACAACCCATGTGAAGGCGAGGCTCAGAACTCGAGGCGGTAAGCCACCTTGATCAGCCCTTCCTCAACGTCCTTGAGGCCAAAACCACGACGAAACTGCCCGTCGAGTTCGTCATCCGTGTCCTCGGCGTAGCCGCCGCGGTTATAGACGACGTAGAGGTTCGACAGCGGCGCGATCTCGTAGCGATAGCGGATCTGGAAGCCGAGGTTGGCCACGCCGAGACCGTCGACCGGTTCATCACTGTCGACCGCCGCGCCGGTGGGCGTGATCTCCAGGCGACGACGAAGCTTGGCGCCCACCGCCAGGGTCTGCAGTTTGACGCGGAGCTCCTGCTTGTTACCGAGATTCCAGTTGAGGCCGCTGTCGAGGCCGACGGTACGGCCGTCATACGCGCCGACGAGGTTGTCGTGTTGCCAGATCAGCCAGTTCGGGTCCCATTCGTAACTCGCGCCAGCGAAGACGCTGAACGCATCGGTGACGAAGTACGTCGGCGTGAACTTGAAGTAGTAGCCCAGCCGGTGATAGCCGGTGAGCTGGTTGCCGCTGACGAAGCCCTCCGCTTCCCACGCCCAGCGGCCGATACGCGGGCGGGTGCGATCGTAGGTCAGCTTCGCGCTCGGTGGCGTGTGCTGGTTGTTGCCACCGCGGGTAAGCAGGTCGTCATACGCGGCCGTGAAGGCATCGAGCCGCCACAGTTCGTCGCCGCCATCGCGACGCTGGCTGTTGCGCTGAATGCGAAGACGCTGCCGCACGACCACGCCCTCGGTGTTTTTCTGCTCGGAGATACGATACCGCCACAGATGCGAGGCGTAGGTCGAGTCGGCCGGCAGATTGGCCTGACGCTGCCTTACTTCCCAATGCAGATACTCCATGTCGCTGCGTGGCAGGTAGCCGAAGTCGTCGATGTCCAGTCGCTTGCCGAAGTACATGCCCAGCCACTGCTGGCTCCAGACATCGTTCATTTCCCAGAACGCGATGCTGGTGGCGCCCAGGCCGTCGCTGTTGTTGCGCGGCTGGTCGATCTTGCTGCCGACCACGTTGCTGGTGATGGTGAAACGCTCGTTCGGCTGCCAGCGATGATCCAGGCCAAGCACGTTGGCGTCGCGGTCGAGATACGGGTGGTTGACCCGCGTGGCGAGCAGACCGAATGACTGGGTGCCCGCATTCTGCAGCAGACGGAACGCGCCGAACGTGCGGCCCGCGTCGCCTTTTTCCTGCGCGGCGAGGATGCCGTAACTGGTCGAACCCACGCTGCCGTTCACCTTCACCGCCGTGGAAATATCGGCCGCACCGTTGCCGTCATCCGCCGCACCACCCACCCGGCGCGTGTAGACCAACTGCGAATAGTCGTCGAGCAGGCTGAAGTCGAAGATGCCCTGGTTCTCGGTGAAGAACGGGCGTTTGTCGGTAAAGAAGGTTTCTTCGGGCGAGAAGTTGACCACCAGGTCGTCGCTCTCGACCTGGCCGAAATCGGGGTTGATCGTGGCCGTGAGCTGCGTCTGGCCATTGGGTTTCCAGAGAATGTCCGCGCCCTGCTCGAACGACGTGCCGCCGTGCGCGCGATCCACCTTGCCGACCACGTAAGGCGTGATGGCGAACAGCGACTGCGAATATGCCGGCACCTCGATGCGCTGAAAACTGGAGAGAAACCTGCCGCGATCGAACGCGATCGCCGGCCATGCCATGCGCTCTCCCGTGGCGGCGATCACACGGTCGACATACAGACCGATCGTGCGCGTATCGCCGCTCGCCTTGCGCATCGGCGCGATGTACCAGGGGATGAGGATCTCCACCGAATAACCGTCCGCGTCCTCACTGACCGCGTGATCCCAGCGCCCGTCCCAGTCGTAACTGAAATCGGATTCGTTCGTGATCACCTCGTCGGCCACGCCGCCCTGCGACCGCACCTCGAAGTCGTAACCGACACGGCCGTCCGCGTCGAAGTCGACCATGACATTGACGCGATCGACCATCGCATCCTCGTCGCGCCGGGTCTGCTGACGCGAGCGTGGGATGTCGGCGGACTGGGTGACCCGGATAGCCACGGCCAGTCCTTTGGGCGTCGACATCACCCAGGCCTCGGTCGGCTGGCTACCCGGCTTGCCGTTCATCGGCTGGGTGTCGCGGAAATCCGTGATCCGCTTCGCCCCCGCCCATTCGGCCGGGTCGATATGACCGTCGATCGTCACCTCGGCATGGGCGGCCGCCGCAGCGAAGAGGAGCGTGGCAAACAGGGCGAGGCGACGGTGCATGCGGGGTCCGGATCGTGACATCTTGCGGCATAGGATGCCGCCCGCGTCGCAAAGGTTTGCCGTGACCCCTGGCTCATGCGCTCAGCCGGTTTCCCTGATGAGGTCGATCAGCGCGCGCAGCGCGCCGGGTACGTGGCGCCTGCCGGAGTAATACAGGCACAGCCGGTCGAACGGCGGGGTCCAGTCCTCGAGCACCCTCACCAGGCTGCCGGACGCAAGATCTTCCGCCACGTTGAACTCGGTGAGGTAGGTCAGGCCCAGGCCGGCGCGGGCCGCTTCGAGCATCAGGTTCGGCTCGTCGAGCGTCAGCACGCCCGGCACGTCGACCTCGATCGCTTCACCGTGCCGCTCGAATTCCCAGTGGTAGATATGGCCGGAGCGCATACGCGCCCGGATGCAGCGGTGGCTGGCGAGATCCGACGGATTGCGCGGCGTGCCGTTCGCCGCGAGGTAGCCGGGTGAGCCGACCACGGCGAACCGGATCGGCTCCCCGAAAGGGACGGCGATCATGTCGCCCGGCACGATGTCCGCGGTGCGGAAGCCCGCATCGAACCCGTCACGCACGATGTCGACAAGCCTGTCGTCGGTGACCAGATCGAGCCGCACGTCGGGATAGCGCGTCAGATAGGGCACCAGCAGCGGCGCCATCACACGCCGGGCGGCCCCGGTAGACGTATTGATCCTCAGCGTCCCGCGCGGTGCATCGCCCTCGTCGCTGGCCCGCTCGATCGCCACACCGAGGCTTGCGATGGCGGGGGCCACATCGGCCACGAAGCGCTCGCCGGCTTCGGTCAGCCGGACGCTGCGTGTCGTCCGGTGAAAAAGCCGCGTGCCGAGCCGGGCCTCCAGCGAGGCGACGGACTGGCTAAGGGCTGAGGTGGAGAGATTCAGCTCACCCGCCGCGGCGCGAAAGCTACCGTGCCGCGCGACCGCCAGCACGGCTTCGAATTCCGTAAGACCGGTACGCATTGTCCTCTCCCGCTTAATGACTCATCCGCCGTTGTCCGTCTTATCAGACTAATGGGTCGGGCACATGCTGGGAACCGTCCCCACGACGGAAGCCTCTCATGCACACGATCGACCACATTTATATCGATGGCGCGTTTGTCACTCCCCACGGTGAGGAACGTTTCGACCTGTTCAATCCGGCGACCGAGGAAGTCATCGGGACGGTACGTCTGGCCGATGCCGAAGACGCCCGGCAGGCCATTGCGGCGGCGAAGCGGGCTTTCCCCGCGTTCTCGCGGACGACGATCGAGGAGCGCATCGCCCTGCTT
Source organism: Luteibacter sp. 1214 (assembly GCF_031455395.1). Classification (NCBI taxonomy): domain Bacteria; kingdom Pseudomonadati; phylum Pseudomonadota; class Gammaproteobacteria; order Lysobacterales; family Rhodanobacteraceae; genus Luteibacter; species Luteibacter sp. 1214. The sequence goes on along the minus strand of NZ_JAVDSQ010000007.1, from coordinate 158,617 downwards.
CAGCGCATGCATGACGCGATCGTGGCGCGGGAGGACGACCTCTTCGCCGCGATCGTCGAGGAGTACGGCGCACCCGTATCGCGCGGACGCTGGATGACCGGGCACACGTCCGGCGTCTTTCTGGACGTCATTGCGACGCTCCGGGAGTATGACTTCGAACCGCGCATGGGCAGCGCCACCGTGCGCATGCAGCCTGTCGGTGTGGCGGGACTGATCACGCCCTGGAACAGCAATGCGGGTTTCATCTGCGGCAAGCTGGCGTCGGCGCTCGCCGCAGGTTGCACCGCCGTCATCAAACCCAGCGAGATGAGCGCGCTGCAGACACGCATCGTCACCGAAGCGCTGCATGAAGCCGGCGCGCCAGCGGGCGTGTTCAACATCGTCACGGGACGCGGCGACACGGTCGGCGCCGAGATCGTCGGCAGCCCGGATATCGCCAAGGTGTCGTTCACCGGTTCGACCGCCGTCGGCAAAGGCATCGTCCGGGCGGCGGCGGATACGCTGAAGCGCGTCACGCTGGAACTCGGTGGCAAGTCGCCGTCGATCTTCCTCGACGACGCGGACTTCGCGGTCGCGTTGCCGCTCGCCGTCATGGCGGGTTTCAACAACAGTGGGCAGGCGTGTATCGCTGGTACACGTCTGCTGGTGCCGCGGGCGCGTCTTGCCGAGTTTGAAGCAATGGTCGTAGCGGCAATCGACGATATCGTGTCAGGCGATCCGTCCGATCCGGCCACGACGGTCGGACCCATGGTCAGCCGCAAGCAGTGGGATCGTGTGCAAGGCTATATACGCCGCGGTATCGACGACGGTGCGCGCCTGATCGCCGGCGGTGAGGGACGGCCGGACGGCTACGAGCGTGGCTGGCTGGTGAAACCGACCGTGTTCGCCGATGTCCGCAACGACATGGCCATTGCCCGCGAGGAGATCTTCGGACCGGTGCTCTCGATCATCGCGTATGACGGCGACGAGGATGCAATCGCCATCGCCAATGACACGCCGTATGGATTGCAGGCATACGTCTTCTCCGCGGATGAGGCACGCGCACGCCGCGTCGCGGAACGCATCGACGCGGGTCGTGTCGCGATCAATTCGCTGAAGCACGATCCGAAGGCGCCGTTCGGTGGGTTCAAGCAATCGGGCTGGGGACGGGAGTACGGCGTGCTCGGACTGGAGGCCTATCTTGAGCCGAAGGCCCTGTTGGGATTGTCGGGCTAAAGCCCTTTTCCCCGATATCGACGGCGATAAGCGGAACTCGCCGGGCTCTGCTACTTTCACCCCGTTAGCAATCACTGACGGGGAACCCATGCTCGCTCGTACCTGCCTCGCGCTCGCCCTCACCATCGCCCTGCCCGCGATGGCTGCCGATGAGGCCAAGAAGGCCCATACCCCCACGCCGAAGGAGCTCCTGGCGAAGTCCACCCCGGCGGAATGGCGCACGCCCGACCCCGAGAATCTGGTCTACATGGACCTGCCGCAGGGCCGCGTGGTCATTGAACTGGCCCAGGACTGGTCGCCGCTGCATGCCGCGAACATCCGCACGCTGATTCGCGAACACTATTTCGACGGCACCCAGGTGATCCGCGTTCAGGACAACTTCGTCACCCAGTGGGGCGATCCCGACGGCGACGACAAGAAGAAGGCCAAATCGCTCGGTACGGCGAAGGAAACCCTGCCACCCGAGTTCACCCGCAAGGACGGCAAGGCGTTTCCGTTTACGAAACTTCCCGATGGCGATGTCTACGCACCGGAAGTCGGTTTCTCCGAAGGCTTCCCGGTCGCACGCGACAAGGGCGAGGCCTGGATCACCCATTGCTACGGGACCGTGGGCGTTGCACGCGACGTCGGCGCCGAGACGGGTAACGGCAGCTCGCTCTACGCGATCATCGGCCAGGCCCCGCGCAACCTCGACCGCAACCTCGCGGTAGCGGGCAAAGTCATCAAGGGAATGGATCTGCTGGCCGCCTACCCGCGTGGCGGCGAGCCGATGGGCTTCTACGACAAGCCCGGGCAGCGCGTGACGATCAAGAGCGTTCGCCTCGCGGCGGACGTTCCCGAAGCCGAGCGCACGCCGATCCAGGTGCTCCGCACCGACAGCAAGACGTTCTCGGCGGTGATCGAGGCCAAGCGCAATCGTAAGGACGATTTCTACACGCGCCCGGCGGGGAAGATCGACCTCTGCAATATCAGCGTGCCGGTGCGGGATCCGACGCAGAAGGCGCCTTGACCGATCGGCAGGTCTGATCGAGGGGCATCGCCGACAGGATTGGCTCCCACTCGAGCAGGCAGGGCTGGCTCGGGTAGGAGCCAGCCTGCTGGCGATTCAACCCGCCTCAGTCCTGAGCGGCCGAATCCCTCGCCTCGTCCTTCTGACTCACCACTTCAGCCCGCAACGCCCGCAGCTTAGCCTTCAACTTCGCCTCATTCTCCGGACCGACGCGAATCATGAACTTCTGCCCGACCGACAGCTGCTCCAGCGCGGGATTGGCGTAGACATACCCCACCTTCTCCGGAAGCAGCTGCTGATTGCCCTTCGGCTCCGGCGCGGCCAGCAGGTGATCGATCACCTCGACGAGGCGATCGTTGAAATAACCGCCCGTACCAAGGTCGCGATACGCCTGCTGGAATAACGGGTAGTTGTGCTTGTACCAGGCGGCCGCGGCCTTCGGACTTACACGATCGGCGACATACATGTAGGTCGCATAGCGATCCGCATTCTTTTTCGACGCGACGAAATTGCCGTCGTCGGAAACGACCTGAAACCGGCCTGTCGGCGTACGCAAGGGAAGGACGTTCATACCGACAGTCTGCTTCGGTAACGCATCGATGGTGGAAACCATCCGCGACACGATCGCATCCGACTTCAGCAGCGACTTCAACGCTTCGTCGCCGGTGAGCGCGAGCAACCCGGCCAGCACCTCGTCGTCGCTCTGATCGAGCGCGGGAAGCGCGGAAGTCGAACCACGGGCGGGATCGATCGGATGCTCCGGCAGCGCGGCGTCGTGCACGGACGTAGCGGGAGCGGATGCCGTCGAGGACGCGGAGGCGAAAGGTGGCGCGGTGACGGCATCGCGCGCCTGCTTCTCGCGCCAGACGAAAATACCCGCTACCACGAGGATCGCCACGATCAACAAACCTGCGACCCACTTCGAACCCGACGACTGACTGCTCAACGTAACGCTCCCACGAAAAAACGTCTCCATGGGACTACGAACGGTGCGGTTGGTTCAAGCCTCGAACCGGAATGGCGGCGATCGTCGGCGATCCGGCCATCATGAACCCGACGGCGGCCTTGTGGGAAGCCCCATCCGACACCTAGTCTGGCCCTGCCGGGCATCCCCCTATGGCCCGGCACCAGGGCACACCCACATCGATAACGTTTGGAGGAAGAACCATGGCTTTCTCTGCAAGGAACGACGCCGCCCCGATTTCGGGCATCAATGTCACCCCGCTCGTCGACGTGCTTCTCGTACTGCTGATCATTTTCATGATCTCCGCGCCAGTGGTCGCGCATAAGGCACGGGTCGACCTCCCCGCTCCCGGGTCATCGACGGACGTCGAGCCCGACCCGGCACGCGTCGCGATCGACGCCGACGGTTCGATTTTCTGGAACGGGACCCTCGTCACCGATGCGGCGCTCGAAAGGCAGATCGATATCGCCGCCGCCTCGGCGCAGCCGCCCCGCCTTGTCATCGCCGCGGCCGACAACGCAAGCTACGAGGACGTCACCAAGGTACTGACGGAAGCAAAAGTTCGTGGTCTTACGAAGATCGACTTCGGAAGCCGCCAGGCGACGGACTAGTTATCCATCGGCGGATACGCCCAGCGCAACGCCTGCGCCTCCGACTCGCGGTAGATCGTATCGTGATGCGCTGAAGGACGAGGCACGTATTCGATCGTCGCCGCGCGCCTGGGCAAGCTGGAACGCAACGTCCTGACAAGCTGCTCCACACCGGGAGCGATGTTTTCCTCGTCGGCTGACGTCAGGTAGATGCGGTGGGGCGATGGATCGCCCTCCGCCATGGCCACCGGCAGATCACGAATCAAGGCACCCGCGTTCCACCATACACTGGGGCTGATGGCGATCACCGTGTCGAACAGCTTCGGCTCCCGCTGAAGCGACTCCAGCGCGAAAAGTCCGGCCAGCGATTCACCGATGACACCTCTGTGGCCGTCGACCCGATATCGCTTGCCGACTTCGGACACCAGCTTCGTCGCGATGAAGGCTCGAAAGCCGGCCGATCCACCCACGCGGGGTGCGATCCGCCTGTCCGACGCGACCAAGGTCGGTCCGGTCATGTCGCGGCGACGTTCGGTGTTTTCGATGCCGACAAGAATCAGCGGCTGGATCTCGCCCTTGCGGATACCCTCGTCGAGCGCCCTGGCCACGTGCGGAAAATCTTCTTCCAGGCCGCCATCGGGCATGTAGAGGACCGGGTAGCGGGCTTTCGAGGCAGCATAGCCCGGCGGTGTGTAGACGTTGATGTGCCGCGTTTCGGCGGCAGTTACCCCGGGCATGGTGAAGCTGTCGTGCGGAGGGACATCGTCCGCCGCGCGCGCCTGGAAGGCGAGTACGACCAGACTGAGAAAGAAGAGGATCCGACGCATGAAAAGCTCCCTGGGAGAACCCGGAGCTTAACCGCAGAGCGGCTCTGGTGGGAGCCGATCCGGTTGGCGATGGGTGCCGCCTTACATATTCCGCCGATACTCGCCGCCCACGTCGTACAACGCGTGGCTGATCTGGCCAAGGGAGTTGTTCTTCACCGCGTCCATCAACTGTTCGAAGACGTTACGGCGATCGCGGGCGGTCTTCTGCAAGGTGGTCAGGCTGTCCGGGGCCAGGCCGTTGCGGGCCTTGCCGTAGAGCAGCACGTTGTCGATCTGCTGGCCCTTTTCTTCTTCCGTCGAGCGGATGAGTTCAATCTCCGTGGCGATCTCGCCGCCGTGATCCCGGGGCAGAAAGGTGTTGACGCCGATGAGGGGAAGCGAGCCGTCGTGCTTCTTGTGCTCGTAGTACATGGATTCTTCCTGAATCTTCCCGCGCTGGTACATCGTATCCATCGCGCCAAGCACGCCGCCGCGTTCGCTGATCGCCTCGAACTCCTTGTACACGGCCTCTTCCACCAGATCGGTGAGCTCGTCCACGACGTAGCTGCCCTGCCACGGATTCTCGTTGAAGTTGAGGCCGAGCTCGCGGTTGATGATCAGCTGGATGGCGACCGCCCGACGAACGCTCTCTTCCGTCGGTGTGGTGATCGCCTCGTCGTACGCGTTGGTGTGCAGGCTGTTGCAGTTGTCGAACAGCGCATACAGCGCCTGCAAGGTGGTGCGAATGTCGTTGAACTGGATCTCCTGCGCGTGCAGCGAACGCCCCGACGTCTGAATGTGATACTTCAGCATCTGGCTGCGCGCACTGGCACCGTAACGCTCGCGCATGGCGCGGGCCCAGATGCGACGGGCGACGCGGCCGATCACCGTGTATTCCGGGTCCATGCCGTTGGAGAAGAAAAACGACAGGTTGGGCGCGAAGTCGTCGATCTTCATGCCACGGGCGAGGTAGTACTCGACGATGGTGAAGCCGTTGGACAGCGTGAAGGCGAGCTGGCTGATCGGGTTCGCACCCGCTTCCGCGATGTGGTACCCGGAGATCGACACCGAGTAGAAATTGCGCACCTTGTGATCGACGAAGTACTGCTGAATATCGCCCATCATGCGCAGGGCGAACTCCGTGCTGAAGATGCAGGTGTTCTGGGCCTGGTCCTCCTTGAGGATGTCCGCCTGCACGGTGCCGCGCACGTTGGCCAGGGTCCAGGCCTTGATCCGCGCGTAGGTCTCGGCATCGACCACTTCTTCGCCGGACACGCCAAGCAGGCCGAGACCGAGGCCGTCGTTACCCTGGGGCAGCTCGCCGTGGTACCGCGGCCGGTCGCCGCCCGGGTACAGCCGGGCGATGTGCGCGTTGGCGGCCTCCCAGCGGGAGACGTCCTCGTTGAGGTACTTCTCGACGTTCTGGTCGATCGCCGTGTTCATGAACATGGCGAGGATGATCGGGGCCGGACCGTTGATCGTCATCGACACCGACGTCGAGGGCGCGGACAGGTCGAAGCCGGAATAAAGCTTCTTCATGTCGTCGAGCGTGGCGATGGAGACGCCGGAATTGCCGATCTTGCCGTAGATATCGGGACGCGGCGCGGGATCTTCACCATACAGCGTCACCGAGTCGAAGGCGGTCGAAAGACGCGCGGCCGCGCCACCCAGTGAGAGGTAGTGGAAGCGACGATTGGTGCGCTCCGGCGTGCCCTCGCCCGCGAACATGCGGGTCGGATCCTCGCCGGCGCGACGATATGGGAACACGCCCCCCGTGTACGGATAGTGCCCCGGCAGGTTCTCGCGCATGAGAAACGAAAGCAGCTCGCCCCAGTCTTTCGTCTTCGGCGGAGAGACCTTCGGAATCTTCTGGTGGCTGAGCGACTCGCGGTAGTTCTCGACGCGAATGACCTTGTCGCGCACCTGGTATTCGTTGAACTCCGCGGTGACGGCTTCAAAGCGCGACGGCCACTCGCGCAGCAGGTGGATCGCTTCGCTGGTGAGCTCGCGCACGGCCTCGTTGTAGCGCTGACGCAGGGTGGCCAGCGAACGGTCGCCGTCGACCGCGAGCAAGGCATGGTCGTAAAGATCGAACGCACGCGGCAGGGCGTCGTCGCCGATATCCTTCAGCGATTCGTAGTAGTGCTGCGCTTTGCTGGCCGCCTCGGCCTGCTTCGCGATGCCGCCGTTGACGCCTCTCCCCTGCTCCGCGATCTCCGCCAGATAACGCACTCGATTGCCCGGAATCAGCACCGTGGCACGCGGTTCGCGCAATGTCGTGTCGACATCGGGCGTCCAGACCGCGTCGGGCAACGAGAGCTTCTCGCGCAGCAGACGGCACAGGTTGTCGAACATCCAGGTGACGCCCGGATCGTTGAACTGGCTGGCGATGGTCGGGTAGACCGGCACTTTCTCGTCGGCCATCTGGAACGCGGTGCGGTTGCGCTTCCACTGCTTGCGCACGTCGCGCAGGGCGTCCTCGGCACCGCGCTTGTCGTATTTGTTGAGCACGACCAGTTCGGCGAAGTCCAGCATGTCGATCTTCTCGAGCTGGCTGGCGGCGCCGTATTCGCTGGTCATCACGTAGACCGGGAAATCGACGAGGTCGACGATCTCGGAGTCGCTCTGGCCGATACCCGCCGTTTCGACGATCACCAGGTCGTAAGCCTGGGCCTTGAGAAAATCGATGCAGTCGTGCAGCACGATCGAGGTGGCGGCGTGCTGGCGACGCGTGGCCATCGAGCGCATATACACGCGCGGGCTGCGCAGCGAGTTCATGCGGATGCGGTCGCCGAGTAACGCGCCGCCGCTGCGGCGACGGGTCGGATCGACCGCGAGCACGGCGATCCGCATCTGCGGAAACGCGTGCAGGAACCGCAGCAACAGTTCGTCCACCACGGACGACTTACCCGCGCCGCCCGTACCGGTCAGGCCAAGCACCGGGGTCTTGTTACCCGCCAGCTGCCATTCCTTGCGCAGGCGGGCGAGTTCGGCTTCGGGAAGCGAATCTTCTTCGATGGCCGAAAGCATCGCGCCGATGGAAATCTCGTTCTCGACGGCAACGTCGGCCGGCGCCGCTTCGACGCGCGACTGAACGGCGCTGCGAGTTCGCGCCATCACGTCCTCGATCATCTCGGTGAGACCGAGCTTCATACCGTCGTTCGGGTGATAGATGCGCTCGACGCCGTAATCCTGCAGCTCGCGAATCTCTTCCGGCGTGATCGTCCCGCCACCGCCGCCGAACACGCGTACATGACCCGCGCCACGCTCGCGCAGCATGTCGACCATGTATTTGAAATACTCGACGTGCCCGCCCTGGTAGGAGGACAGCGCGATGGCATCCGCGTCTTCCTGGAGAGCAGCCCGCACGACGTCTTCCACCGAGCGGTTGTGGCCGAGATGAATCACCTCGGCGCCCTGGCTCTGGATGATCCGGCGCATGATGTTGATCGCCGCGTCATGGCCGTCGAACAGGCTGGCCGCCGTGACGAAGCGCAGCGGCGTGGCCTCCGCGTCGGTGTGGCTGGCGGGGATGTGCTTGGGCTGCGAGCTCATGAAAACTCCGGGAAAACGCGACGTCTGGGGAGGGAACCGGTCGATTCTATCCCCGCCCGTGCCGGGACCTCTGACGCAGTGCAGCGATACGCCGCCGCACTGCGTAACGCCTCACGCCGCCCTGAGTCCGACCGAGTATTCGCTCGCCCGGTGCGCGCTGATGCCGTGCCGCTGCTCGGCACCCAGCGAATACGTCGCGTCACGCACGAACACCTGGGGGCGTGTCTTCGGTCCCGTGAGCTGCAGCAGCAAGGCCTGCCCGAGGCTGTCCGGATGCAGACGCACCTCGTTCGCCAGGGTCGCCGACATGGGAGGCTCGGCCGCCTGACCCGGGTCGGTCCAGAGTTTGCCGATCCGGTCGAAGTCGGAAGAAGCGACTTCGACCCAGACACCGATCTGGTAATTTCCGTTACGTCCGTTAACCGGCAGCGGCAACGTCGCGCGGACGAAAAAACGCTTCGCATCGATGACACAGAGGTCGTCGTTCTCGAATACGCCCGCGGCTCGCGTAGCGGCATCGAGATCGATCACGGCGTCCGGCCGGCGGTAGCCCAGTTCCAGTGCCTCTTCGTCGTGCTCCGTTCCACACACCGCACAGGTGGTCGTCATGGCTCGCTCCTCGAAGGGGGGACTATGTGGCGGGCTCAGCGAAGCTCCACGCCATCCAGAAAGGCTATCGCCGCGGTCATGACGCTTTCGTCATCGACGATCCGGCGATGGCCCAGTCTGCGGGTTTTCAGCAAGGTGGCATCGGGCCACAGCCGCGCGTAGAGCTCCCCCTCTTCCACCGGGACATCGCGGTCGAAGAAGTCGTGGAAGATCAAGGCGGGCTGGGTCCGCTTCGGCGCGTGATGCGCGATATGCAGATCGTCGATGAGTATGCCGGTGCGCTCGGTCAGCGCCGCATGCAGCGACGGACGCAGATGCTCGGCGAGGCGGACGAAGCGCGAGAAGCGCCGCGTGGCGCCCTGGGGGTCCGCCGCGGGAGCGATCAGCACCACCCGCTTCGCCGTCCACCCGTCCTCCAGCGCCAGCGTCGCGGCCGCGCCGCCCAGTGAATGGGCGACGACGCCGTGCGCGTCACCGTAGTGACAGCCCACCGCAGCCAGCGTCCGGACGAAATCGGGCAGCGTGCACAGATCGCCGCCGCTGTGACCGTGACCGGGCTGGTCGAAGGACACCGCGGCCCAGCCCTTGGCGAGAAGCCACGGTGCCCAGGACTCCCAGCGCAAGCCCAGACTCGACCAGCCATGAGCCAGCAGGATGTAAGGCTGCGTCGCAGGGTCGCCCCAGATGTAGGTTTCGATCGATTCGCCGCCCAGTCGCACCGTCTCACGCCGCGCCGACATCGTGGTCGCGGCGTAGGCGGCGCGAACCCGGCTGCTCGGCAGTGGAGTCTGGAAGGTCCGCGCCGCGTGGGCCACCGTGCGCGCAGGTGCCAGGCGACTGCCCAGCCGGTATGCGAAACGGATGCCCAGCAGGGTCGCGATGGTGCGCACGCCAAAACGGCGGGGAGGCTTCATGGGCGGGAGCGGGCCGGTGGCGGTAAGAGTGGGCATGTGGGTCTTGGAGCAGCGGAGCGTCGCAAGGTTCCCCCACGGGAAGCTTTCGCGAAGCTGAACATTACGCGCCCCGGCGGGTCAACCCGCTCGAAGGAACCCGCGTTCTGGCCCCCGAATCCGCATCCGCGGAACCTCGCGAAGGAGAACACCGATGACCAAGCTGACCCGTACCCTCGCCGCCGTCGCCGTCATGGGCCTGGCCGCCGGCGCCGCAAGCTACACCCCGCCGGTCGCGGCACGGGAATATGTCGAGGTCACCGTCGGCACCCGTCCGCCGCCGCCGCGCTTCGAGCGCGTCCCGCCCCCGCGCGCCGGCTATGTCTGGGCGCCTGGCTACTGGAACTGGTACGGCGGCCGCTACGTCTGGGTCGGCGGCCGCTGGGCCACGGTACGTCCCGGCTACGTCTACCGCCCGCCGGTGTGGCACCCCTACGGCCGGGGCTGGCGCGTCGAGCGTGAGACCTGGGTCCGCGACCCTCACTGGCACCGCTGAGCCTCATCTGCTGCGCCGCACCTACACGGACGCTCACAACGGTTTAAACTAGGCACCTGACACGACAGATCGCCCCCGCCCTTCCAGGCCGGGGCGATTTTTTTGGAACGTCATTATCGACCGGTGGTCCCCGCCGCCGGTCATCACCTAGAGGCGGTGCTGCTGCCGCTTGTCACTGGAGTTTGCGTTCGATGATTTTCGAAACCATCGCCAACACGGGCCACGAAGAAGTCGTCTTCTGCCATAACAAGGACGCGGGCCTGAAGGCCATCATCGCGATCCACAATACCGTGCTGGGTCCTTCCCTCGGCGGCCTGCGCATGTGGCCGTACAAGACCGAGCAGGATGCCGTCAACGACGTGCTGCGCCTGTCGCGCGGCATGACGTACAAGAATGCCGTGGCCGGCCTGAACCTCGGCGGCGGCAAGGCCGTGATCATCGGCGATCCCTCCAGGGACAAGTCCGAAGCGCTGTTCCGCGCCTTCGGCCGTTTCGTCAACTCGCTCAACGGTCGCTACATCACGGCCGAAGACGTGGGCATCGACGTCAACGACATGGAATACGTCTACCGTGAAACCGAGTACGTCACCGGCGTGCATCAGGTGCACGGCGGTTCGGGCGACCCTTCGCCGTTCACCGCGTTCGGTACGCTGCAGGGCCTGATGGCCGCGCTGCAGTCCAAGCACGGCAACGAAGACGTGGGTAAGTACAGCTACGCCGTGCAGGGCTGCGGCCACGTCGGCAGCGAGTTCATCAAGCTGCTCCGCGAGCAGGGCGCCAAGGTGTTCGTCACCGACATCAACAAGGATGCCGTGCAGCGTTGCGTCGACGAACTGGGCTGCGAAGCCGTGGGTCTCGACGAGATCTACGACGTCGACGCCGACGTGTACAGCCCCTGCGCGCTGGGCGGCACGGTCAACGAGCAGACCATCGACCGCATCAAGGCGAAGATCATCTGCGGCGCGGCCAACAACCAGCTGGCAACCGACGCGATCGGTGACGAACTCGCCCGTCGCGGTATCGTCTACGCACCGGACTACGCGGTCAACGCCGGCGGCGTGATGAACGTCTCGCTCGAGATCGACGGTTACAACCGCGAGCGCGCCATGCGCATGATGCGCACGATCTACTACAACGTCGGTCGCATCTTCGAAATCTCCTCGCGCGACAACATCCCGACCTACAAGGCCGCGGACCGCATGGCGGAAGAGCGCATCAGCGCCATCGGCAAGATCCGTCTGCCCCACATGGGCAACGGCGCGCCGCGTTTCCAGGGCCGCATGCGCGGTCAGTAAGCGTTTATCTGCGAGCCCACGAAAGCCACCGCGAGCAATCCGGTGGCTTTTTTTCTGCCGGATCGGCGCGTCTGGACACCCGGCACCATCGAGCGACACTGTTCCTGGCCCGGCATGTTGCCGAGCCGACCACCTGACAAGGAGCAAGTCATGCCTATCGGCACCCTGATTATCCAGACGACCGAGAAAGACAATTACAAGCGTGGAAGCGTTCGTCCGGAAGGACAGACCAGCAACATGCAGGATCTCTCCTTCGCTGGTTACACCACAGCGACCGATGGCCAGCGCGTAACGTATACCGGTAACCCTGGCGGGCCAGCCAGCAACGTCAAGCCCGCATGACCGTTCGCGAACCGCCTCTTTGCGGAACTGGCAAGACAAGGGCCGCCGGTGCGATCCGGCGGCTTTTTCTTTGCGGACTTCGACCTTGCATCGATTCCACACGTCGCCGGTCGGACGACGTTGGACCCTGCGACATTTGCGTGGTGCAGACGCCCTGAGGGAGCGATGCCCGGGCATCAGCGCCCAGTGGCCACCAGCGTCGGGCTGGCGATCGGGGTGCTGGTGCCGACCATGGCGCCGAAGGTAAGCAGGCAGGTCAGGACGGCGGCGACAAAAAAGCCCTTGAGCAGGATCGTTTCGAATTTCATGGTCGTTCTCCTTGGACGATGGGAAGTGCTTTCACCAGGGAGAGTGCATCGGTCGTGCCAACGGCCGATTTACCTGCCAGACCGCCCTGCGGCGCCATTCCGCGCGATGTGACGGAAAAATTTCCGTGTCCGCGGACGCGTGGTGTCCGCCGGCGCCGTGACCGGGCGGACGCGGCGGACGCCACCCGCCTATACGTCGCGAAGGGCCTGCGCCAACGGCTGCCGGGGAATCGGCGCGACGCGGCCGCCGATTCCCACGATTTCACACGATCGGCCTTGGCTCAGGGGCGCGATCTGTTACACTTTTGTCGCCCCTGGGGATCTTGTAAGGCTTTGCCTACACGGCGCTTTTGGGGCCCAGGGGATGCCGTCCGAGAGGCGGCGACAACCAGAGACTTCCGATCACCTTCATCGCCTCGGTGATGGCGCCGCCTCCCGCTTGCCCGCGCAACCGGTGGATCGCCCGTCCGGGGATGAAATGGACTTACCGAGCTATGAGCGCGATCCCAGCTGAAACCTTCACCTTCGACGATGTACTCGATCGCCTGCGCACCGTGCTGCAGGAGACGTTCGAGATCGACCCGGCCAAGGTGACGCCCGACGCCAACCTCTTCACCGACCTGGAACTGGACAGCATCGACGCGATCGATCTGGCGATCCAGGTGCAGGACATGACCGGCACCCGGATCAAGCCCGAGGACTTCAAGAGCGTGCGTACGGTCGGCGACGTGGTCGCCACCGTGCAGACGCTGGTCGCTCGCTGAGCCGACCGATGGGGGGCAGGCCCGGACCGCGCGACGACGCGGCGCGATCCTTCGCGCCCTGCGCGGTCGTACCGATCTACAACCACGGACACACCATCGGCGCGACGGCCAATGCGCTCGCGGCCCATGGCGTGCCCGTGCTGATCGTGGACGATGGTTCGAACGAAGAGACGCGGATCATCCTCGACGCGCTTGTCGGCGGTCGCGACGACCTTCGCCTCATCCGCCTGCCGGAGAACGGCGGCAAAGGCGCCGCATTGACGGCGGGTTTCGTTGCCGCGCACGACGCGGGCTACAGCCATGTGCTGCAGATCGACGCCGACGGTCAGCACGACACGGCCGATGTGCCTCGTTTTCTCGCGGCGGCGGAAGCCGCACCCGAAGCCATGATCTGCGGCAAGCCGATCTACGACGATTCGGTGCCCCGCGCGCGCCTTTACGGTCGATACCTCACACACGTCTGCGTCTGGGCGGAAACGCTATCCTTCGACATTCAGGACTCGATGTGCGGCTACCGCCTGTATCCGCTTGCCGAGACGCGTGCCGAAATCGCCCGCAAGCCGCTGCCGACGCGGATGGACTTCGACACCGAGATCGCGGTGCGCCTGTACTGGCGGGGCGTGCCGGTACGCAACCTGCCAACGCGGGTAATCTACCCGGAGAACGGACTCTCGCATTTCCGCATGTGGCGCGACAACGCGCGTATCACGGCGATGCACACGCGACTCCTTCTCGGCATGCTGCCACGTGCACCGCGCCTCCTCATTCGCAAGTTCCGCCACGGATCCCCCTGATGCACCGTCTGCTTACCCTGATCGCCCTGCTCTTCGTCACCTCCGTCCATGCCCAGGCGCCATCGCTCGCCAACGAGATCCTCGGCAGCCTGGCCAAACACCCCCAGGTGCGCGCCGAATTCAGCCAGAGCCGCGAAAACCCCGCCCTTGCGGAGCCGCAGGTCAGCAAGGGCGACCTGCTGTTCGTCATCGGACACGGCATGGTCTGGCACACGCGCGATCCGTTCGAGGACACCCTGGTACTCACGTCCGGCGATACGCGCCGCCTGAACGCGCAGGGCAAGCTGGAGCGGGTCCGTGACGGCAACCGTGGCGTGAGCCAGGTCTCGGGCATGCTGCAGTCGCTGCTCGCCGGTAAGTCCGAGGAAGCCGCTCGCCAGTTCACCATCACGGCCGACGGCAGCATCGACCGCTGGACCCTGACCTTCGTGCCGCGGCAGGCACGCGTGGCACGCGTCCTGGCCGGCATCACACTGAAGGGCGACGCGTTCCTCGAGTCCATCGAAGTGAACCTCGCGAGCGGCGAGCGCACCCTGATCACGTTCACGAATACGCGGGACGCCGACTCGCTGACCCCGGTCGAAGCGAAGGTCCTCGGCGTTCCATGAGGCCGTCCCCGACAACGCTGCGGGCCGGGCTCTTCACGCTCGTAGCGCTGGGCATCTGCCTGTTCTGCGCGTGGCTCCTCTTCGGTCGCGGCACCTCGCCGCTGCAGACCGACATCATGACGATCCTGCCCGCGACGGAACGCCACCCGCTGGCGGAGGACGCCGTCGAGCGACTGGCCCGCGCCAGCGGCGACCGCATGATCCTGCTGGTGTCGAACGATGACGACGACGCGGCCAAGACCGCGGCGCGCGAACTCGGTGAGGCGCTGGGCAAGGATCCGGTATTCGCCTCGGTGATCGCCGAACTGCCGCCGTTCGATCTCGATCAGCTGGTCACGCCGTTCCTCCCGTTCCGCTTCCACCTGCTCACCCCCGAAGACCGGGCCGCCCTTACCAGCCCGGGCTTCGATGCGGTCGCCGCGCTCAGGCGCCGGCTCAACGAGCCGTTCGGCGCGAACGTCGGCGCGAAACTGACCGACGATCCGTTCGGCTGGATGCAGCACTGGCTCGATCGCCAGCCGTGGAACCGCTCCACCCTCGTCCCCGAGGACGACATGCTCACGGCACACCAGGGTGACACCACTTATGTGCTGGTGATTGCCACGCTGAAGGGCTCCTCGTACGACGACGTGGTGCAGCGGAAGGCCCTGGCCACGCTGGCGACGGCGGAGTCCGCCATGCTCGCGAAGCACCCCGGCACCACGCTGCAGCGCACGGGTGCGATCTTCTACGCCGCCGCCGCCCGTGCGGGGGCCGAGCGCGACACGCACGTGGTCGGCATCGCCTCGTCGGTGGGCATCGCGGTGCTGTTGCTGCTCGTGTTCCGCTCGCTGCGTCCGCTGCTGATCGCCTTTCTTTCCACCGCGCTGGGCGTGGTCGGTGCGATCGTCGCCACCGTGCTGGTGTTCGGCCAGCTGCACCTGCTGACGCTGGTCTTCGGCGCCGCTTTGCTGGGTGAGGCCGTCGATTATTCGATCCAGTACCTGTGTGCGCGGGCCAACACCGGCGCCGCGTGGAACGCGGAGCGTGGCGTGCGCCAGGTGCGCCCTGCGTTGTTGCTCGCGCTGGCCACGTCGCTGCTGGGCTATGCCTTGCTCGGCATCGTGCCCTTCCCTGCCCTGCAACAGATGGCCGTGTTCGCCATGGCCGGTATGGCGGTGGCATGCGCCAGCGTCTTCTGGCTGCTTCCCGCGCTGGCGCAGAAACCCGCGCGTGCGCCGCTGTCGCCCGCGCTGGTCCGGCTGGCACTGGGCTGGCAGCGCGCCGCGTCCGGCCGGCGCGCCCTGGTCGTGCTCGCGGTGCTCGCTGTCGCCGCGATACCCGGCTGGCTGCGCCTCGGCCACGACGACGATATCCATCTGCTGATCTCCCCGCCGAAGACACTCGAAGCACAGACGGCCTCGATCCGAGACGTCGCCGGCTTCGGTGGCGGGACGCAGTTCTGGCTGGTCGAGGGTGCCAGCGCCGAGGAAGTGCTCCAGCGCGAAGAAGCGCTGACAGATCGACTGCGGACATGGATCGCGGACGGCAAGCTCACCGGTTTCACGGGCATCACCGCGATGCTGCCGTCGGCGAAGCGACAGGCGGAAAACATCGCGGCGGTCGCCCCGTTGTTCACACCGGCCGACCGTATGAACGCCTGGCTCGCCGCTGCCGGATTCAGGCCCGAGGGCATGGCATCGTTCGTCACCGCATACCCCGGGCGCGCCTTCACGCTCGATGACTGGCTTGCGATGCCGGCGTACACGCCCTTCCACTACCTGTGGCTGAGCGGTTCGCACGGCACCGGCAGTATCGTCGTACCGCAAGGCCAGGACGACGTCGCCCTGCTGCGCCAGGCGTCCGAAGGCCTGCCCGGCGTGTCGCTGGTCGACAAGCCGGCCAGCATTTCCGCCCTGTTCGGTCGCTACCGTGGTTATGCGGACGTGTGGCTCGGGGGCGCGCTCGCCCTCGTCGGTCTCGCTTTCCTGTGGCGCTACGGGCCACGCGCGGTCGGCCGCGTCTTGCTGCCGCCGCTGGCCGGCATCGTCTTCAGCGTCGCGGCACTCGGCTACCTGGGCCAGCCGCTGACGCTGTTCCACATCATGGCGCTGATGCTCGTCCTCGGCGTCGGCGCCAATTACGCGGTATTCCTGCGCGAAGGCGAGCCGCATGCCGCGCACATTCCCGGCGCCGCCTATGCCGGTGTTCTGCTGTCCGCCGTGACCGCCCTGCTCTCGTTCGGTCTGCTCGCGCTCAGCACGATGCCGGCGCTGCAACATTTCGGCCTCACCCTGCTCCTCGGGATCGGCTTCACGGCGTTGATCGCGCCGGTGAGCGTCCCCGCACCGAAGAAGTCATCCGCATGAACACCGCCGCACACGCACCGGTAGCGCGCACCCTCAAACGCGTCGTCGTCACCGGTTTCGGTGGCATCACGCCGCTGGGCCACGACTGGCATGCCATCGAGGCGCGGCTTCGCAGTTTCCACAATGCCGTTCGCCGCATGGGCGAATGGGATTATTTCGACGCGCTCAACGGTCGTCTGGGTTGCCCGGTCGATGACTTCGCGATGCCCGTGCACTGGTCGCGCAAGCACGTGCGCTCGATGGGCCGCGTGGCCCAGCTGGCCGTCGCCGCCAGCGAGCGCGCACTGATCGACGCGGGACTGATCAACGATCCCTCCATCACCGACGGCCGCATGGGTGTGGCGTATGGCTCGTCGGGCGGCAGCATCGCGCCGGCCAAGACCATCGGGCGCATGCTCGAGACCGGTTCGATGCAGGGCGTCACCGCGACCAGCTACATCCAGATGATGGCGCACACCACCGCGGTCAACGTGGGCGTGTTCTTCGGCCTGCGCGGTCGCATCATCACCACCTCCAGCGCATGCACCTCCGGCAGCCAGGCCATCGGCTACGGCTACGAGGCGATCCAGCAGGGCAAGCAGACGCTGATGCTCTGTGGCGGTGCCGAGGAACTCTCCGGCCCCGGGGCGGCGGTGTTCGACACCCTGTTCGCGACGAGCACGCGCAACGATTCACCCGAACTCACGCCTCGCCCGTTCGATGCCAAGCGCGACGGCCTGGTGGTCGGTGAAGGTGCGACGACGCTGATCCTCGAAGAATACGAACACGCGATGGCTCGCGGCGCGACGATCTACGCCGAGGTGGTCGGCTTCGGCACCAATTCCGACGGCCAGCACATCACGCAGCCCACGCGCGAAACGATGGCCGCCGCCATGCGCATGGCACTGGCCGATGCGGGCCTCACGCCCGACGCGATCGGCTACGTCAGCGCGCACGGCACCGCCACCGATCGCGGCGACGTGGCCGAAACCCATGCCACCGCCGACGTGCTGGGCGGCGGCGTGCCGATCAGCTCGATGAAGAGCTATGTCGGCCACACGCTCGGCGCGTGCGGCGCGCTCGAATCCTGGTGGGCGATCGAGATGATGCGTCGCGGCTGGTTCGCGCCGACCATCAATCTCGACACCCCGGACCCCGAGTGCGCGGCGCTCGATTTCGTCACGGGCCAGGGTCGCGAGATCCGCACGGGTTACGTGATGAACAACAACTTTGCCTTCGGCGGCATCAACACCTCGCTGATCTTCAGGGCGGTCGATTGATGAGACGCGTCGTCGTCACCGGCATGGGCGCGGTGTCCTGTCTGGGACCGGACCGTCGCGCGCTGTTCGACGGGTTGCGCGCGCAGCGCGCGGGTTTCCGCGAGATGCCCGACTTCGCGACGCTGGGCATGCGCTGTCGGGTGGGCGCGCCGGCGGATATCGCCGCGCTGGAACCACCGCACCGCAAGCTGCGTCGTTATCTGCCGCAAGCGGCCGAGTACGCGTGGCATGCGGCGCGCGAAGCCCTTGCCGAAGCCGGCCTCGACGAGGACCGGCTGCGCGAACGCGATGTCGGTATCGTCATGGGCGGCTCCGCCGCGCTGAGCGAATACGAAGCCGGTCTCGACATGTTCCACGCGCGCGGCATCTCGCGTCTGTCGCCCTTCATCGTTCCGCGCAGCATGGGCAGCGCGGTCGCGGCAACCCTCACGCACGCGTTCGGGTTCGGCGGTCGTGCCTTTACCGTCAGCTCGGCGTGCACCAGCGCCACGCATGCGATCGGCCAGGCGATGGAGTTGATTCAGCTGGGCCGGCAGGACGTCGTCATCTGCGGTGGCGCGGAAGAACTGCACGACAAAGCCGCGATGTGCTTCGACGTCATGAATGCGCTGTCGACGACGAGTGCTCCGGGCGAGCGCGTGTCCGCCCCTTACGAGGCCGACCGCGACGGCATCCTGCTGGGTGGTGGCGCGGGTGTACTCGTGCTCGAATCGCTGGAGCATGCGCAGGCGCGTGGCGCCACGATCCTCGCCGAAATGGCGGGCTACGGTGCCGCCTCCGATCCTGACGGGATGATCAGCCCGGAGGCCGGTGGCATGGCCGAGGCCATGCACCAGGCCATCGACCTGGCGGGAACGATCCCCGACTACATCAACACCCATGCCTGTGCCACGATCCAGGGCGACCTCGCCGAATGGCACGCGCTGTGCCGCGTGTTCGGCGACCGCGGGTTCGCCGTGCCGTGGATGTCCTCGATCAAGGGGCTGATTGGGCACGCGCCGGCCGCGGCGGGTGCGTTCGACACGATCGCGGGCATCGCGATGATGGAAGCCGGCGTGTTGCTGGGCGGCGCTCCCGTGCGCGAACTCGACGAGGCCTTCGCCGACGCGCCCCTGATCGAAGGAGAGCGCCCCGCGCGCATCGACAGCTTCCTGTCGAACACGTTCGGCTTCGGGGGCAGTTGTGCGGCGCTGGTCGTGCGCCGGTTCGACGGGGCCGGCGCATGATCGCCCTGCGTATCGACGACTGGCGCGCGTGGGCGCCCGGCATCGAGGACGCCGATGCATGGGCACGCTGGGCCTTGGCCCCGCATGTGCCCGCCGATACGGGCCAGCAGCCCGCCTGCGATTTCGTGCCGCCGATGCAGCGCCGGCGACTCAGCCGCCTTGCGCGCATCGTCATGCACACCGCGTGGCCGTTATGCGCCGAGGACGAGCAGTTGCCCTTCGTCTACGCCTCGCGCCACGGCGAAACCACGCATACCTTCGCCATGCTCGAGGAGATCGGCCGCGACGCCCCCCTGTCACCGACCCGCTTCGGACTTTCCGTCCACAACGCGATCGCCGGGCAGTGGTCGATCCTGCGCGGCCAGCGCGACGAATCCGTCGCCATCGCGGGTGAGGGCGATACCTTCGAGCACGCCATGGTGGAAGCCGCGGCGCTGCTCGATGACGGTGCCCCGACGGTCATCGTCGTCGTCGCGGAGGAGCGGCCGCCGGTCGCTTACGACGGCTGGATCGACGACGTGCCGTTCTCATACGCCGTCGCGTTGCGCGTGTCCCGGGCTGGTATGCCCGGGGACGGCGCGCGCTGGCAGCTGTCCCTGCGCGGCAACATCGACGCGACCGCGCCAGTGGACGGCCAGCATGCCCTGCGCTTTATCCGTGCGCTGCACCATGGCGCTTCCCTCGACCACCCGTGGAAGACACGACGATGGACCTGGCAGCCCATAGCGTGAAACGACGCCGCGACGCCTGGGCCTGGCGCTTCATCGGCACCGCGCTCAGCTTCGCGTTGTTCGGCATCGGCGGCCTCCTGCTCCGCGGGATCGTCCTGCCCGTGGTTCTGCGCTGGCCCGGCGAAGCATCGGTGCGACGCCGTCGTGCGCGGCGTACCGTCGGCCGCGCCTTCTGGCTCCACTCGCGGTTCATGTGCCGCATGGGCGTCGTCGATTTGCACTTCGAGGGCTGCGAGCGGCTGGGGAAGCCCGGCCAGATGATCGTCGCCAACCATCCATCGCTGATCGACGTCGTGTATCTGCTCGGTCACGTGCCCGACGCCAACTGCATCGTGAAACACAGCTTGTGGAAGAATCCGTACATGCGCGGACCGGTGACGGTTGCCCAGTACATCAGCAACGACGGCAGCGCCGAGATGCTGGAAAGGGCGGCGGGCGTGTTGCGTGAGGGCCAGACGCTCATCGTCTTTCCCGAGGGCACGCGTACCACGCCCGGGCAGGATCCGGTCTTCCATCGCGGCGCGGCGGCCATCGCCGTACGTGGCGCGCGGATCGTCACGCCCGTCTACATCACCGTCGAGCCGACCACGCTGACCAAGGCGGATCGCTGGTATCACGTGCCGGACCGGCGCGTGCACGTGCGTATACGCGTCGGTGACGACCTCGATGTGCGAGCCTTCAGCGAAGGCACCCCGGCGCCGATAGCCTCGCGCCGTCTCAACGAACACCTCCACAGCCTCTACGCCAGGGAACGGAAGCCATGAACGACCTGGAGCGGGATATCGCCCGCCTCATCATCGAGACACTCGCACTCGATCACCTGACGGTGGACGACATCGCAGCGGACCAGCCCCTGTTCGGGCAAGGGCTCGGCCTGGATTCCGTCGATGCGCTCGAACTCGCACTCGCCCTGCAGACCCGATATGGACTGAAGATCGCCTCGGATTCGCGCGATGCACGCCGACATTTCGAAACGGTCCACCGTCTGGCCCTCTACGTCAAAGCGAACGGCGAGTCATGCGTAAACTGAGCGACATGGTGCTGGTCATCGTCGGCATCCTCTTTCCGTTCATCGTCTATTTCGGCATGGACCACGTGTCCACACCGGTATTCGGCCTGATCCTGGGCGGCTTGTGGCTGATCCGCGCGCCGGCGCTCCTGCGTCAGCCCGGCGGCGGATGGATGCTCGGTATCACGCTGATCTATTGCACCGTCCTCGCCTTCGGAGGCGAAGAGCGCCTGCTGCGCTGGTACCCGAGCCTGATCTGCGCGCTGCTCTTCGGCGCGTTCGGCCTCAGCCTGAAGTTCGGGCCGCCGATGATCGAGCGGATCGCGCGCGTCACCGAGCCCGACCTGCCTCCGGTGGCTGTCGCGTATACACGCAAGGTCACCTGGGTGTGGGTGGGTTTTTTCTTTTTCAATGGCACCGCCTCCGCGCTGCTGGCGGGATGGGGGCCGCTGTCGTGGTGGACCTTCTACAACGGCATCCTGGCTTACTCGGTCATGGGCGTGCTTTTCCTCGGCGAGTGGATCCTGCGCCAGCGTCTGCGTCGGCGGATCAACAAGGCGCCCATGGACGCCGCCGCCTCACGGCTGCGTTCCCATCCCTGGGTTGCCGGTGCGGGGGGTGGCTACGCCGGCAAGAAGGGCCCGGGCATGGTCGTCGCGCTGAGTGCCACGGGCCGCACCGCCCTGCTTCGCCACGGACGCACCGGCCTGCTCAACGAGCTGGGCCAACAGGCCGCCGGCGACGACGCCCTGTCGACGCCGCTGGTCTGGCGTTTCGTCGCCGACTTGCCGGGCACGCAGCACGTCGACGACGCACTGCGGGCCGAGCTTCCGACGGAGCCCGTCGTGCTCGGCGAGCATCGCGACGATGAGGGCGTGGTCATCGATCTGGAGCTGCCGCTCGATCTGGCCTGCTTCGCCGAGCACTTTCCCGAGGCGCCGGTCGTGCCGGGCGTGCTGCAGGTCGGCTGGGCATTGTCTTTCGCCGCTGTCCGTCTGGGTACGCCGAAGACGTGTCGTGGCATGGACGCACTGAAGTTCCAGCGCCTGCTTCGACCGGGCGACCGGCCACAACTGCTGCTCCGCCACGATAAGGAGCGCGGTCGCCTGCAGTTCGTGTATCGCATGAACGGAGAGCCCGTCTCATCCGCGTATCTGCGCCTGGACGGCGCGCATGTCTGATTCGGCTGCCAGCGGACACTGGACCGCGCAGAAGGAGCGGGGCAGTTTCCTCGGCCTCAAGCTCACCGCGATCGCGGTGCGCCTGCTGGGTCGTGGCCTCGCCACGCCGGTCATCTGGCTGGTGGTGCTTTATTTCTACGTGACGGGGCGAACCACGCGACGCAACGTGGCCGACTACCAGCGGCGCCTCGCCGCCTGGAGCGGTCGTACGGATCTCTTCCCGCGTCGACGCGCGGCCTTCGCACAGTACCGTGCTTTCGGCGACTGCATGCTCGACCGTTTCGACGTCTGGCGCGGCAAGCTCCGCCTGTCATCCGTGGACATGGACGATCCCGATGGCGTACGCAACGCGCTGATTGGCGGCGGGCGCGGCCAGATCCTCATCTGCACCCATCTGGGCAACCTCGACGTGTGCCGCGCCATGGCCGAGATCGGAGAGGGCGTGGCGCTCAACGTGCTGATGTACCTGCCCAACGCGGCGCACTTCAACCGGCTGCTCGGTGAGTCCGGCGATCGGCGACTGCGGCTGATGCATGTGGGCGACCTGGACACCGCCACCATGATGGATCTGTCGCAACGGCTGGATCGCGGTGAGTGGATCGCCATCGCCGGCGACCGCGTGCCCCCACACGGTGCCCGCACGGTCGAGGCCGATTTCCTCGGCGCGCCAGCCCGCTTTCCTCAGGGCCCGTGGCTGATGGCCGCCATGCTGCGCTGCCCGGTCAACGTGGTCTGCTGTCTCAAGCACGCCTCGCGTTATCGCATTCATCTGCGTCGCTTCGAGGACGCCGCCGCCTGGGATCGTGCGCGCCGCGCCGGCCTCATTCAGGAGGCGGTCGCGCGCTATGCCGACTGGCTGGCCGCCCGTTGCCTCGATGCGCCGCTTCAATGGTTCAATTTTCACCCGTACTGGCAAGGTACGAACGGAGCTCCCCATGCGCGCTAACGGTGTGCTCGCGACCGAGATCGAGGTCATCGTGCCCTTCTTCGACGTCGATTCGATGGAAGTGGTCTGGCACGGCCACTACGTGAAGTACCTCGAGGTGGCGCGCTGCGCCCTGCTCGACGACGTCGGCCACAATTACGTGCGCATGAAGGAAACAGGCTTCGCCTGGCCCATCATCGACCTCCAGCTGCGCTACGCGCAGGCCGCACGCTTCGGCCAGAAGCTCACCGTGCGCGCCGACCTGATCGAGTGGCAGAACCGGCTCAAGATCCACTACACGCTCAGCGACGCCATCACCGGCGCACGGCTCACACGCGCCAGCACCATCCAGGTCGCGGTCAGCGTCCCCGATGGCGAAATGCAGCTCGTCTCGCCCCGCGTCTTCACCGACGACGTCGAACGCCGGCTGGCCCGCACGTCGTCACCCTGATCGAATGGAATGCCTGTCATGAAATACGCCAGCGCCACGTACGTCGAAGAAACCCGGATCGGTTTCGTCTTCCTGCGCACCCATACCTGGCAGCACCACGTGCTGCGTGTCGCCATCAACGACCACAAGCGCCTGATCGGTGAGCCGCTGCCGCAAGGCGGCACACTGCTCGACGTCGGCTGCGGCCAGGGGCGCTCGTTCCGATATCTGCGCGACGCGTTCCGCCCCGCGCGCATGCTGGGCCTCGACGCCGACCCGCACAGCATCGAGCTGTCGAGGGCGGAGGCCCGACGCGAAGACATCGACGTCACGCTGATGGTCGCCGACTGCGCGCGCATCGATCTGCCCGACGCCAGCGTGGACGTGCTGTTCTGTCATCAGACGTTTCATCACCTGGTGGAGCAGGAACGCGCCCTCGATGAATTCTGGCGCGTACTGAAGCCCGGCGGCCTGCTGCTGTTCGCGGAGTCGACCAAGGCGTACATCGATACGTGGGTGATTCGCTGGTTCTTCCGCCACCCGATGCACGTGCAGAAAACCGCCGACGAATACCTTGCGATGATCCGCGGGCGCGGCTTCCGCTTCGAACCGCGCAACGTCTCTCTGCCGTATCTGTGGTGGAGCCGGTCGAAGGACTTCGGCCTGCTGGAGCGCTGGGGTATCAGGAATCCGCCACCGCCGGGCAAGCGCGAGGAAACGCTGGTCAACGTGGCCGCGTGGAAGCCGCTCGACGCCGTATGAAGACCTATCTCAACGCACTGGGCGTGACCTGCTCGCTGGGCGCGGGCAAGGCCGCCGTCGCGGAGGCGCTGTTTGCCGGAGACACGCGCGGGCTGCGCGATATCGATGGCTGGGCGCCCGGCCGGACGCTTCCCCTCGGCGAGGTCGTCGATCCTCTGCCGTCGATGCCGCAGGGCATGGGAGCGCGTGACACGCGCAACAATCGCCTTCTGCTGCTCGCGGCACAGGAAATCGAAACCGAACTGCGTGACGCGATCGCCCGCTATGGTGCCGACCGCGTGGGCGTCGTGATCGGCACCAGTACCACGGGGATCGAGGAGGCGGCCGGCCATATCGCCACCCGCGCGCAGACCGGCACGTGGCCGGACGCTTACCGTTATTCCGATCAGGAACTGGGCGCACCCGCGGCCTTTCTCGCCGAATGGCTCGGCATCGCCGGTCCCGCCTACGGCATTTCGACGGCATGTACGTCAGGCGCCCGCGCGCTGCTCAGCGCGCGACGCCTGTTGCGCCTCGGCCTGTGCGACGCCGTGATCTGCGGCGGTGCCGACACGCTGTGCCGTCTGGCGACGCACGGCTTCCATGCGCTCGAAGCCACCGACGGACAGCGTTGCGTGCCCTTCTCGCTTTCACGGCGCGGTATCAACATCGGTGAGGCCGCCGCGCTGTTTCTCATGACCCGGGACGCCGCCGAGGTCGAATTCGTCGGCGGTGGCGCGAGCTCGGATGCATACCACATGTCCTCACCGGCACCTGACGGCCGTGGCGCGGCCGAGGCGATGCGTCGCGCGCTCGCGTCGGCCGGCATCGAGGCGAGCGCCATCGATTACGTCAACCTGCACGGCACGGCGACAGAACATAACGACGCGATGGAGAGCCACGCCGTCGCGCATACCTTCGCGCGGCCGGTTCCGTGTTCCTCGACCAAAGCCCTGACCGGCCACACGCTCGGCGCGGCCGGCGCCCTGGAAGCCGCCTTCTGCTGGCTGGCGCTGACCGATGCGGGACGCCGGCTGCCACCGCACATATGGGATGGCGGGACGGATCCCGCCCTGCCCCCGTTGCATTTCACAACGGTCGGTGACCGGTCGCCAGCGGGCACACGTCACCTGATGAGCAACTCGTTCGCGTTCGGCGGTAACAACGCGAGCCTGATCCTGGCGGACGCGACATGACGATCTGGCCTGTCGAAACCCTGCTGCCGCATGCCGGTCGCATGATCCTGCTCGACCGTGTCGTGGAATGGGATGCCGATCGTGTCGTCTGCGAACGTCTCGTCCGACGCGGGGATGCCTTTGTCGAAGCGACCGGTCTCCCCGCGTGGGCGGGCGTCGAGTTGATGGCCCAGACCATCGCCGCGTGGAACGGCTGCCAGGTGCTGACGGCGGGCGGTCAGGTCAGGCCCGGCTTTCTCCTGGGCACACGGGCCTACCGCGCGGATGTCGATACGTTCGCGACCGGGGCACTGCTGCGCATCGAAGCCGTACGCCACTTTCATGATGAGGAAGGCATGGGTGCGTTCGCCTGCCGTATCGACGCGGAAGGTCTGCATGCCGAGGCACGCCTGACCGTGTTCAGCCCGCCGGACCCGACACCCTTTCTCGATCCTCGCCATAATCGTCTCGACTCCAGAGGTGCTCCACCATGACCGACACCATCTTCGTCACAGGCTCCAGCCGTGGCATCGGCCGCGCGATCGCGTTGAATCTCGCGGACGCCGGTTACGACCTCGTGGTGCATTGCCGCTCACGCCGCGAGGAAGCCGACGCCGTCGTCGCGGAGATCGTCGCCAGGGGCCGCAACGCCCGCGTCGTGCAGTTCGATATCTCGGACCGCGCGGCATCCGCCGCCGCTCTCGAGGCGGACGTCGCCGGACACGGCGCGTATTACGGCGTGGTCTGCAACGCCGGCCTCACCCGTGACGGCGCGTTCCCCGGACTGACCTCCGACGACTGGGACCAGGTGCTGCGGACCAACCTCGATGGCTTCTACAACGTGTTGCACCCGCTGGTGATGCCGATGATCCGTCGGCGCAAGCCGGGCCGTATCGTCTGCATCACGTCGGTCTCGGGCATCATCGGCAACCGGGGACAGGTGAACTACAGCGCGTCCAAGGCCGGTGTCATCGGCGCGGCGAAGGCACTGGCCGTCGAGCTGGCCAAGCGCAAGATCACGGTGAACTGTGTGGCGCCGGGCCTGATCGACACGGACATGCTCGACCCCGAGGTGCCGGTGGAGCAGATTCTCAAGGTGATTCCCATGGAGCGTACGGGTACGCCGGAAGAAGTGGCGGCGGCGGTACGCTTTCTGGTCAGTCCGGAAGCGGGTTACATCACGCGACAGGTGCTGGCGGTGAATGGCGGGCTTTGCTGAGGAGCTCCGCGACAAAATATCGCCAGGAGGGCCGGCTCGCGCCGACGCGGTAGCGGGCTAAGCTAAGGCCATGCTCTCCTTTCGTCACCTGGCAGAATCCGACCGCTTCGCCGATGTCATGCGGGTGCTCCTCGCACTGACCGGCATTGCCTTATGGTGCACGCTCGCCGGCCCGGCCGAGGCGATCGTCCCCGCGCTGCTCGGCGCCATCGCCTGCGCTCTGGCCGAGACCGATGACGCCTGGCGGGGCCGCCTGCGCGGGCTGATCGTGACCTTGCTGTGCTTCGCGCTCGCCGCGGCCGCGGTGAAGGCCTGCATCGGCACGCCACCGCTGTTCGCGATACTGCTGCCGGTGGGCACGTTTCTTCTTGTCATGCTCGGTGCCGCCAGCGGGCGATACGCCACGATCGCCACGGCCACGCTGATCCTCTCGGTCTACACCATGATCGCCACCGACAGCGCAGGCGCGGCAGCTGGCGGCTGGCATGGCACGCTGGCGATCCTCGCCGGCGCGGCATGGTACGGATCGCTCTCACTGCTGTGGAGTGCGCTCGCACCTCAGCGTGCGGTCCGCCATGCACTCGCCCGGCTGTTCGAATCGCTGGCCGCGTTGATCGAGGCGAAGGCGGCGCTGTTCGAACCCGTACGCGGCCTCGATCGCGACGCGCTGCACATCGAGTTCTCGAAGCGCAACCTGCGCACGGTGGAAGCGCTGACCGCTGCGCGCATCGCGCTGCTCGATCGCATCGGACGCCGCCAGCCACGCGGGCGTTCCGCGGCTCGTCTGGGCATGTTCTTCGTCGCCCAGGACATCCACGAGCGGATCAGCTCGTCGCACTACCCGTACGACGAACTGGCAGGCGCGCTCTACCACAGCGACCTCATGTTCCGCTTCGGACGACTTCTGCGATTGCAGGCCATCGCCTGTCGCGAGCGCGCCGATGCGATTCGCGAGGTCGCTCCGCTGCGATCCATCGCCCTGCCGCGCGCCGCACTGGACGACCTGCGCGAGGCGCTGGCGTACCGCCGCCGCAGCGACCCGCCGGACGAAGCGATCGACGACGCGTTGTCGGCCTTGCTGAGCAACATGGACCGTCTCCAAGCCGGCATCGAAGACGAAGGCAGCCTGCGCGAGGACGCCGACATTTCGTTGCAGGGCAACGAGCCCGCGTCGATCCGCGAAGCATTGGCCAGGGTGCGCCTCCGTCTGAACCGCCGCTCGATGCATTTTCGTCATGCCATGCGCCTGGCGATCGGTATGCTCGCAGGTTACGCGTTGATGCTTGGCCTGCACCCGACCCACGGCTACTGGATTCTCCTGACGACGCTGTTCGTCTGCCAGCCCAGCTATGGCGCCACGCGACGTCGCATGGTCCAGCGTATCGCCGGCACCACGGCCGGGCTGGTCGTCGGCTGGGCGCTGCTGCGTCTGTTGCCGCCGGGCGACTGGCGACTG
Source organism: Luteibacter sp. 1214 (assembly GCF_031455395.1). Taxonomy (NCBI): domain Bacteria; kingdom Pseudomonadati; phylum Pseudomonadota; class Gammaproteobacteria; order Lysobacterales; family Rhodanobacteraceae; genus Luteibacter; species Luteibacter sp. 1214. The sequence goes on along the minus strand of NZ_JAVDSQ010000007.1, from coordinate 130,612 downwards.
CCGGTGCTCGTGGCGACAGGTGCCGCGTTCTTCGCCTTCCGGCTGCGCCGTTATGCGCTGGCGACCGGCGTCATCACGCTGTTCGTGCTGCTCTGCTTCGATCGCGTCGGTGCCGGGTACGACGCCATCGGTCCGCGACTGCTCGATACCTTGCTCGGCGCGGTGGTCGCCGCCGCGGCCATTCGCTTCGTGCTGCCCGACTGGCGGGTGCGCCGGCTCGATGACATCGTGGCCGATGCCTTGCTGGCCTATGGACGCTATCTGGAGCGGATCGCCGACCAGTACGCTCACGGCAAGGTGGACGACCTGCCCTATCGCATCGCCCGACGGGATGCGCACGCGGCACAGGCCGCCGTGGCCGGGAATGTCACGGAACTACTGGGCGAACCCGGCCATTCGCGCGATCTCGGTGAGCGTGCCCTTCGCCTGCTCACGGCACTTCAGGCGGGACTGTCCCACCTGTCGACCCTGGGTGCACACCGGCAATCCCTGCCGGCGGACGACGCGCTGGCGCTGCAGGCGCTGGCTCGCCACATTACCCACGGCTTCGACGCCCTGGCGGGGCACATCCGCACCGGCACGGTCGCACCGCCGCTGGGCACGCCAGCGCTCCTGGTCGGCACGTCGATGCGGGTCACGTTGGGCGCCGAAACGGTACGCCTGGTCGATCGCCAGTGCCTGCTGCTGATCCGAGTGCACGACCGTATCGCGGCCATTCCGAAGGCCTGATTGCTGCGTCGCGCCGTGGCTTGACGGCGTGCGCACGCTACGATGGGCAGGTTTCCCCATCCCTTTTCCGGAGTTGCACCATGCGCCCGTTCTCCCTCGGCGACGACCTCGACCTCCTGCGTGAAAGCGTCCGCGCGTTCGCCGACAAGGAAATCGCACCGCGCGCGGATCGCATTGATCGCGAAAACGTGTTTCCGGAAGACCTCTGGCGCAAGTTCGGCGAGATGGGCCTGCTCGGTATCACCATTCCCGAGGAATACGGCGGCTCCGGCCTGGGCTTTCTTGCGCACATGATCGCGATGGAGGAGATCTCGCGCGCGTCGGCCTCGGTCGGTCTGTCCTACGGTGCGCACTCCAATCTCTGCGTGCAGAACATCTACCACAACGGCAACGACGAACAGCGTCGCAAGTACCTTCCGAAACTCGCGAGCGGCGAGTGGGTCGGCGCGCTGGCGATGAGCGAGCCGGGCGCCGGTTCGGACGTCGTGGGCTCGATGAGCTGCAAGGCCGAACTGATCGACGGCAAGTGGGTGGCCAACGGCACCAAGATGTGGATCACCAACGGTCCCGACGCCGACGTGTTGCTGGTCTACATGCGCACCGCCCCGCGCCCCGCGGGCAGCCGCTGCATGACCGCGTTCATCGTCGAGAAGGGCATGAAGGGTTTCTCGACGGCGCAGAAACTCGACAAGCTGGGCATGCGCGGCTCCAACACCTGCGAACTGGTGTTCGACAACTGCGAGATTCCCGAGGAAAACATCGTCGGCGAAGTGAACGAAGGCGTGCGCGTGCTGATGGGCGGCCTGGACACCGAACGCCTGGTGCTGTCCGGCGGTCCCATCGGCATCATGCAGGCGGCGGTGGATCTCGTGCTTCCGTATGTCCGCGAGCGAAAGCAGTTCAACGCGCCGATCGGTACGTTCGGCATGATGCAGGGCAAGGTCGCGGACATGTACACCGCGCTGCAGTCGTCACGCGGGTTCGCTTACATGGTGGCCCAGCAGTTCGACAACGGGGTGAAGTCGCGCATCGACCCCGCCGCCTGCCTGCTCAACGCCTCGACCAACGCGGTGAAGGTCGCCCTGGAAGCGATCCAGTCACTGGGCGGAAACGGCTACATCAACGAATTCCCGGCGGGCCGGTTGCTGCGCGACGCCAAGCTCTACGAGATCGGCGCCGGCACCAACGAGATCCGTCGCATGCTGATCGGCCGTGAACTGTTCCACGGCAAGTCGTAATCCGCCGGCCTACCAGTTCATCCGGAAACTCGCGTTCGCCGAACGCGAGTGATCGCGGTCCGCGAACCGCTGGTCGACGTTGAAGCCCAGCTGGGTGCTGGCCGTCATGTCCCAGCCGAGCGACACGCCTGCCGTGCCGGCCCGGCGCGACAGGCCGATGCCGTCGACCGGCGCCCACTGCGAAAAGCCCGTATAGCGTGCCGCGAAGACCTCGCCCTTCGTCGCGAACGCATTCTGCCAACCCAGCTTCGCATCCAGGTGCAGCGCACCGCGCGTGGTGAGCCACGAACCGCCCGCGCGAAGCCCGAACCCCGCCTGCCAGCGCGAGGTGGTGTGGCCATCGGCGGTCAGTCCGAAGCCGTCGCCACCGGTTTCCGAGAAACCATCGCGGCGGATGCTCGCGTACTCGACGTTGGCGAACGGCGTGAGCGTGAACGCGCCCGCATGGCTGCGGAAGCCGACCTCGCCGTAAGCGGACTGGTAGCTGCCGTTCTGGTCGCTGCCCGCGAACGCGGCCTGGTCGCCGAAACGCAGCAGGCGGCGCATGTCGCCACGGAAACTGCCGAAGCCGAACTGCCCCACCCCGTACCAGTTGGCGCCACGCGAGCCGGCATAGAGCATGCCGGCGGTGGAACGGCTGCGCTGGCGATCGAAGCTGCCGTCGAGCTGGCCGTGGCTCGACATCTGCGCGACGGCGACGCCGGCGAAGCCGTTGAGGCCGAGACGGATGTCGTTGCCGACCAGGCCACCGTTGAGGTTGAAACCGACGTTGCCGAACCCGCCGCGGCTCATGCCCCCGCGTGAATCGAGGGACTGCGTCCACGCACCGGAGCCTTGCTGGTCCAGGTGTGAGATCAGCGCGTCGTTGCTGGCATCGATACCGGCGAGCGTCACGGCGGTGCCAGCGGCATACAGCTGGCCGGAGAGAGACTCCAGCGAGGCCCTCGCCACCGCGTCCGTGCGCGACTGCTGGATCTGGCCGGCGGCGACGAGCGTCGTCACGGGCGGCGCGGATGCCGCCGCCACCGGGCCCGCCAGCGAGCCCTCGATCTGCTGGAAGGCTCCGTCAAGGCGCGTCGCCGAGGTCGTCGCCGCGGCCGAGCGCGCCATCACCGCATTCGAGTTCGCCACGGCGGTCACGCTCAGGCTGGTCGTGTCGAGCCAGATTTCCTTAGGTGCGTACTGGACCGTCGATGACAGGAAGACGCCTTGCGCGAACGTCGTGCTGGTGAACGTGCCGGTCACCGAATCAGCGGTGACCAGTGACTGGTGACTGGTCACCGTGTAGCCGGGCACGGCGCCGGCGACATACAGATCGCCGCCAAAAATCCGTACGGCGCCGGCGACGTTCACGGGAGCGCCGAGGAGCAGCGAAAGACGCGATGGCCCGTAAAGCCCGAGATCCGCCTTTATCTGGGTGGGATGCGCCGTCAGCTCCAGAGTGCCGTTGACGTCCACGCTGTCGCGGAGGCCGTTGGTCTGACCCTGCCCGAGATCGCCGTGAACGATGAGCTTCGCTCCCACGTCCTGCACGATGATTCGCGCCGCGGGAAGGTCTTTCATGACCTCTACGGTCGTCGTGTCTTCGGCGTTCAACGCGGAGAACGTATTCGTGCCGGTAATCGTCAGCTTGCCGCTACCGTAGACGTTGAGGCCATCGCCGGAGATGTCGTTCGAAAACGTCACGTTGGCCGAGCCGATGTCCGCGCGGAACGCATGATCGAGCCTCGCCGGGCCGAGCATCGCCTTGCCGAGGTTGAGCCGGCCGTGCCCATAAATGGCGTCGACGCCGGGATCGCCCAGATCGTCGGCCGTGCTGAACATGAGGTCGGCCAGCGCTTCGTTGTCGAAATGCGGAAAGGTCTGCAGGAGGACGGCCGCCGCGCCAGCGACCTGGGGGGCGGCGAGCGACGTGCCGGTCCACACCTGGTAGGCCGGCTTGGCGGCGGTCGACGACGCAGCCAGTGTCAGGAGCTCACCCGGCGCCGCGATGCAGAACGCCTTCGCGTCTCCACAACGGTTCGAATACGAGGCGATCTGGCTCGTGTCGTGGCTGTTCAGAGCGACGACGGCGATCCAGCCGCCCGCCACGGAAGGCGCGCGAAGCGGCAGCGCCGCGATATCGGACGGATTCGCCGCGCCATCGTTTCCGGCCGCGAATACGTAGACCGTTCCGCTGGAGGAAAGCGCAGCGTGTTTATACGCATCGGCAAAGCTGGCCGTGGTGGCCGCATCGGACGCGTCCCAGTACAAGCCGCCCCACGAGTTGTTGGAGATACGCGCTCCCGCCTGGAACACGGCTTCGTTGACCGTGCCGAGCGGATCCGCCGAAGTCACCTTGTTGCCCTTGCCCGAACCGTCGTCCTTCGGCGTCGTATCGCTGACGATACGCGCGGAGACGATCGTCGCATCGGGAGCGATGCCCCCGGCGAACTGGCCGAACGGCTTGCCCGCGGCGATTTCGGCCACGGCGGTGCCGTGTCCGACAACATCGTCGACCTTGAGGTTGTTGGTGCCCGGATCGACGTAAGTGAACTTGTTGGTCACCCGGCCGGAAAGCGCCGGGCTCGCCGCCGTGACGCCGCTGTCGACGATGCCGATGGCGACGCCCGAACCGGTCAGGCCCGCGGCATGCGCGGCGTTCGCACCTGTCGCGGTCAGCTGGATATCCACCGGTGGCTGGTCGACCGGAGGGCTTGGCGTCTGCGGCGTCTGGGGCGCCACCACCTGTGGAATGTTGCGGCTCGGCGCACTGCTGCCGCCGCCACCGCAGGCGGTCAGACCCAGGCTCACGCACACGGCCAGCGCAAGCTCGCGCTGACGCAGCAGATTCGTCGTATTCACGTTATACCCCTGATTTCAGACGTCAATGTCCCACGCCGACTCTGGCGGACGTGTGGCACGGATGGTGCCACACGACTTTGCGAAAAATCTCATCCAGTCGGCAAAATGTTGAACCCGTCCGTGAAAACTGCCGCCGGCACGGCATCGCGGGGCCGCCCAGGGGCGTGTCGCAGCGCAGATTGCCCCTCCCCTGCCGCCACTGCGATACTCGACCGGTTTCCGTCCTCCCCAGGGCGGCCATACGATGTCCCACGGAGTCCCCATGTCTGAGATCGTCATCGCGGGTGCCAAGCGCACCGCCATCGGTTCTTTCCTCGGTCAGTTCACCGGCGTCCCCTCGCCCACGCTCGGCTCGGTCGCCATCAAGGCGGCGCTCGAACAGTCCGGCATCGCGCCGGCCGATGTCAGTGAAGTGATCATGGGCTGCGTGCTGCCCGCGAATCTCGGCCAGGCGCCCGCGCGCCAGGCGTCTCTCCAGGCCGGCCTGCCGACCTCGGCGGGCTGCACCACCATCAACAAGGTGTGCGGTTCCGGCATGAAGGCCATGATGCTGGCCCACGACCTGATCAAGGCCGGTTCGGCGTCCATCGTCGTCGCGGGTGGCATGGAGTCCATGACCAACGCGCCGCACATGGTCAACGCGCGCACAGGCATCCGCTATGGCGACGGTCAGCTGGTCGACCACATGGCGTGGGACGGGCTGACCAACCCGTACGACGGTCAGTCGATGGGCGTGTTCGGCGAACGGTGCGCGGACAAGTACCACTTCACCCGCGAAGAGCAGGACGCCTTCGCGATCGCTTCGGTCGAGCGCGCGCAGGCGGCGCAGAAGGCCGACGCATTCGCTGGCGAGATCGTTCCGGTCACCGTGCAGGGTCGCAAGGGCCCACAGGACTTCGCCGAGGACGAACAGCCGGGCCGCTCCGATACCGCTAAAATACCGACCCTGCGCGCCGCCTTCCGCAAGGAAAACGGCACGATCACCGCCGCCAGCTCCTCCAGCATCTCCGACGGCGCCGCCGCGCTCGTGCTGCTTTCCGCCGATGAGGCAAAGGCGCGTGGCGTCACCGCGCTGGCTCGTATCGTCGCCCACGCCACGCATTCGCAGGAGCCGGAGTGGTTCACCACGGCGCCGGTCGGCGCCATTTCGAAGGTGCTCGCAAAGGCGGGCTGGTCCGTCGGTGACGTCGATCTGTTTGAAATCAACGAGGCGTTCGCCGTGGTGCCGATGGCGGTCATGCGCGAGCTGGACGTGCCGCACGACAAGGTCAACGTCCACGGCGGGGCATGCGCACTGGGCCACCCGATCGGCGCCAGCGGCGCCCGCATCGTGGTCACCCTTCTCAATGCGTTGACGGCCCGTGGCGCAAAAAGGGGTGTCGCCGCGCTGTGTATCGGTGGCGGCGAGGCAACGGCAATCGCCATCGAACTGGTGTGAAACCGGGGTCGAAGGGATAAAGCTCGCACCGAAACGTGATCACGCCAAATACATGGGCTTTAATGCCCACTGAAGCGGCACGATGAGGTTTATAGCTATGTCACGACAACTAGGCTATTAATACGCCCGCCTCACGGCATTCCACGGCTAAGGAGAAACACAATGAATTTTACGCGTACCCTTCTCGCCTCTGCGCTCGTCGCGCTTCTGGCAGCTTGCAGCAACGGCGCGCAGGATTCCGCGCAGGACGCCCAGAAGTCGGCTTCCGACGCCCAGCAGCAGGCTGACAAGGCCCAGCAGGCCGCCGACCAGTCGGCCAATGCCGCCACGTCGCAGGCTGCCGACCAGGCTCAGCAGTCCGCTGACCAGGCCAAGGACGCTGCCGCTCAGGCTTCGCAGGCCGCTTCGGCCTCGACCGCCGGTGGCGCTTCCGAGGCTGCCAAGGACGCCGCTTCCAACGCTGCTGATCAGGCCGACAAGTCGGCTGACCAGGCGAAGGACGCTGCTTCCAACGCTGACAGCGCTAAGGACGACAGCACCAAGAAGTAAGCCTCACGGCTTACGGACGAAAGAGGGTCGCCTTCGGGCGGCCCTTTTTTCTTGGCGCGTTGCAGCGTTTTCCTTCGGGTCCGCCCCGTTATGATGTTCGTTTAGTCCTCGCGCGAATGTCCCCATGCCCATTCTCGATTCGCAGCTCGATACCCGTTCTTCCGAGTTCCAGGCGGCAAGCCTCCGCCTGCGCGCACTCACCGACGACCTGCGCGACACGCTGAAGCGGACGGCGGAAGGCGGCGGCGCGAAGGCGCGCGAAAAACACGTGGCGCGCGGCAAACTGCTGCCCCGGGAGCGCATCCGCGCCCTGCTCGACCCCGGCTCTCCGTTTCTCGAAATCGCTCCGCTCGCGGCGCACGGCATGTACGACAATGCCGCACCGGCGGCGGGCGTCATCGCAGGTATCGGCCGGGTCATGGGACAGGAAGTCGTCGTACTGGCCAACGACGCTACGGTCAAAGGCGGCACCTATTTCCCGATGACGGTGAAAAAACACCTGCGCGCCCAGGAAATCGCGATGGAGAATCGCCTTCCATGCATTTACCTCGTCGATTCCGGCGGCGCGTTCCTTCCGCTGCAGGACGAAGTCTTTCCCGACCGCGAGCACTTCGGCCGCATCTTCTACAACCAGGCGCGCATGAGCGCGCAGGGTATCCCGCAGATCGCCGTCGTCATGGGCTCATGCACCGCGGGTGGCGCCTATGTGCCCGCGATGAGCGACGAGACCGTCATCGTTCGCGAGCAGGGCACCATCTTCCTCGGCGGCCCGCCGCTGGTCAAAGCCGCCACCGGTGAAGTGGTCGACGCCGAGGCGCTGGGCGGCGCGGACGTACACACCGCGGTGTCCGGCGTCGCGGATCACTTCGCGGAAAACGACGCGCACGCCCTGGCTATCGCCCGCGACATCGTCGGATCGCTGAACCGGGTCAAGAAGCAGCCGCTGGCCGTGCGCGCGCCTGTCGAACCGCGCTTCGCCGCGGACGAACTGTATGGGGTCATTCCGGAGGACACGCGGCGCCCGTTCGATATCCATGAAGTTATCGCACGCATCGTGGACGATTCCGAATTCCACGAATTCAAGGCACGCTACGGCAAGACGCTCGTCACGGGCTTCGCACATATCCACGGTTATCCGGTGGGCATCGTCGCCAACAACGGCATTCTGTTCGGCGAGTCCGCGCAGAAGGGTGCGCACTTCATCGAACTGTGCAACCAGCGCAACGTACCTCTCGTGTTCCTGCAGAACATCACCGGATTCATGGTGGGCCGCAAGTACGAGAACGCAGGTATCGCCAAAGACGGCGCGAAGATGGTGACCGCGGTGGCCTGCTCGCACGTGCCCAAGTTCACCGTGGTCATCGGCGGCAGCTTCGGCGCGGGCAATTACGCGATGTGCGGTCGCGCGTACGGCGCGCGTTTCCTGTGGATGTGGCCGAACGCGCGCATCAGCGTGATGGGTGGCGAACAGGCGGCGTCCGTGCTCGCCACCGTGCGCCGCGATGGCATCGAGGCCGGCGGTGGCTCGTGGAGCGCCGACGACGAAGAGGCGTTCAAGGCGCCCGTGCGTGACCAGTACGAACGTCAGGGTCACCCGTATTACGCCAGCGCGCGGCTCTGGGACGACGGCATCATCGATCCGGCCGACACCCGTCGGGTGCTGGGCCTGGCCATCTCCGCCTCGCTCAATGCGCCGATCGAACAGGGCCGGTTCGGCGTGTTCCGCATGTAATGGGTTAACCGTCACACGTAAGGCGCTAACCGAAAAGGCATTCCTGTTCACGATTCCGGGTTTACGGGTGGCCCGTTACGCTTTACGCTTCCCGGTCCATGCCCGCCTTCGACGACCGCTCCCCTCCCGAGATATTCACGCCATCCGGCCTGAACCGGCTGGTGCGCGATCTGCTGGAAGACGCCCTGCCCATGGGCGTCTGGATCGAGGGCGAGCTGTCGAATGTCGCGCGCCCCGCATCGGGCCATGTCTATTTCACGCTGAAAGACGCGGGCGCTCAGGTGCGCTGCGCCATGTTCCGCACGGCCGCATCGCGGCTCCGCTTTCGTCCCACGGACGGCATGCACGTGCTGATGCGGGCCAAGGTCGGGCTGTATGAGGCGCGCGGCGAGTTCCAGCTGGTGGCCGACCACATGGAGCCGGCAGGCGAAGGCGCCCTGCAGCGCGAGTTCGAGCAGCTGAAGGCGCGTCTCGGCGCCGAAGGTCTGTTCGACGCGGAGCGCAAGCGCGCGCTGCCTGCCTATCCGAAGCGTATCGGCGTCATCACCTCGCCCTCGGGCGCGGCGGTCCGCGACGTCCTCAGCGTACTCGGCCGTCGCTTCGGCCTCGCCGACGTGGACGTGTTGCCCGTGCCCGTGCAGGGCCGTGAAGCACCGCCCGCCATCGCCGCCATGCTGCGGCGGGCGTCGGCCAGCGGACGCTACGATGTGCTGCTGGTGACCCGTGGCGGCGGTTCGCTGGAGGATCTCTGGGCCTTCAATGACGAAGCCGTGGCTCGCGCCATCCATGCCAGTGCCGTCCCGGTCGTTTCGGCCGTCGGCCACGAGGTGGACTTCACCATCGCGGACTTCGTCGCCGATCTGCGCGCCGCCACGCCATCGGCTGCCGCCGAGCTCCTGGTACCGGACGCCGGCGACCTCGAACGTCGGCTCGATCGCCTGCGCCAGCGCATGGCCACGTTGATCGCTCGTCGCCTTCAGGCGGCCGCCCAGCGTGCGGATCACTGGCAGGCACGCCTCAATGCGCAACGTCCGCAGGCGCGCCTCGCGCGGGATGGCCAGCGGCTCGAGGCACTTCGTCGCCGACTCGTTATGGCGACCGCCCAGTCGAACGCGCTTCGCCGTGCCCGCCTCGACCGCCTGCAGGCGCGCCTGGCCGCCCAGCATCCGCGGCTTCGCCTCGCCCCCTCGCAGCGCCGCATCGCGGATCTGCGCCTGCGCCTGAGGACATCGATGGCACGTCGCATCGAACGCGATCGCGCACGCGTCACCGAGCAGGCGCGCACGCTGCACGCGGTCAGTCCTCTGGCGACGCTCGAACGTGGCTACGCGATCGTCTTCGACGAGCGCGACGCGGTGGTGCGCCGCGCGGGAGACGTCGCCGTCGGCGACCTTCTGCGCGTGATGCTCGGCGATGGCGAGCTCAAAGTCCGTCGCGAGGACTGATTCGCCCGTCCACCCCGGCTATGCTCAGCTGATCCGGTAATCAAGGAACGGGGCATGAGCGCGCTGGTTTTCGTGCATGGCTGGAGCGTTACCAACACGTCCACCTACGGCAGCCTGCCGAAGGCACTGGCTGACCGCGCCACCCAGGCGGAGTCGACGCTCCGCGTTCTCGACATCCACCTGTCCGAATACGTCACGTTCGACGACAGCGTGACGATGGACGATATCGTCCGCGCCTTCGATCACGCGTTACGCGGGCTTTCCCTGCCTGACGGCACGTTCGACTGCATCACCCATTCCACCGGTGGGCCGGTCGCCGTGGCCTGGCTGCATGCCCAGCGTGACCGCCCGACCCTGTTCGCTCCGATCCGGTTGCGGCGTCTGGTGATGCTGGCGCCGCCACACTTCGGATCCGCGCTGGCAACGCTGGGGAAGAGCGTCGTCGGCCACCTCAAGGCCTGGTTCGACGGTGTCGAGCCGGGGCAGCGCATCCTCGACTGGCTGGAGCACGGCAGTCCGGAATCCGTGGCGCAGGCGCTCGACGTGATCCATGGTCCGGACCCGGCCGCGCACGGCACGTGGTTGTTCAACCTGACAGGCGATCGACCGGACCGCAAGTTCTACGACTTCGTCAACTCATACACCGGAGAAGACGGGTCGGACGGTGTGGTGCGCATGGCGGCCGCCAATCTCAACGCGCGGCACTGCGTGCTTACGCAGCGAGCCGGCACGGCGACGCTCGACATGACGATCAGCAAGGCGCCGCGCAGTGCGTTCAAGCTGTTGCCCGGGCTCGCTCATTCCGGCGACGAGCACGGCATCATGGCGTCGGAGCCTCCTTCCACCGTGACGATCGACGCAATCCTGCGCTGTCTCGCCGTCACTTCGGCGGCATCGTACGCGGCATTGTGCGACGCCTTCGCCACGGAGAACGCGCAGCGCGACCGTGACAAGGTCGAGACGGAAAAAAAGCTTCTCACCTCGCGCACGCACATCCACGATCCGCGGAGCCTGCTCATATTCCGCCTGCTGGACGATCGCGGTGAACCGCTGCGCGATGCGCGGTTCCTCCTGACCGCCGGGCCCACCGCGTCGCCAAACGATCTGCCACCGGGCTTCTCGACCGACCGCCAGGCCAGTTCGCGCAGCGCGGCGACGGTCACGATGTTCCTCAATTACGCCTTGTTCGCCGGTGACGCCCCCGTGCCCGATCCGCGCCAGCCCGGCGGCGTCCTGCGCCCGGCGCAGCCGTCGCACCGGCCCTATGGCGTGCGCATCCAGCCCGCCGATGTCACCGGGCTGATCCGGCACATCGTCGCCGCCACGGCGCAGGACGACGACCTGCTCGACGCGCTGGGGCCGCATGAGACGACGATCCTTGATGTGGTGCTGTCGCGCCGCGTGGCGGAAGGCGTGTTTCGGCTGACGCAGAATCTGCAGGCTGTGGATTTCAGCCAGCCGGTGTCCGGGATGGATATCGTGTAAGCGCCTCAGTCCGCCGCCTTGAGATCCCCGATCAGGGTCGGAATCAATTCCGACACCGTCGGATGAATCGGCACGGCCCACTGATAGGTACCGATGTCCGCCTTCGCATTCATCATGTCCAGCACACCGTGCACCACCTCATCCCCGCCGACGCCGAGGATCGCCGCGCCAAGGATCTGCTTCGTTTCCGCATCGGCGACCATCTTCATGAAGCCACGCGTTTCGCCCTTCTCCACGGCACGCCCGACGCGGGTCATCATGCGTTTCGACACCAGCAAGGGCCGGCCCGACTGACGGGCCTGCGTCTCCGTCATACCCACCCGACCCAGCGGCGGATCGACGTAGAGAGCATATCCGGGGATGCGGTCGCTGACCTTGCGCTCTTCCCCGTCAAGCAGATTCGCGGCGACGATCTCGTAATCGTTCCATGCCGTGTGGGTAAAGGCGCCCTTGCCATTGCAGTCGCCCATCGCCCAGACGCCGTCGGCGCTGGTTTTCAGGTGATCGTCGACCTCGATGTAGCCGTGCTTATCCGTTGCGATGCCCGCCGCATCGAGACCGAGATCGTCGGTGTTGGGGCGACGACCCACGGCGAGCAGCACGTGGCTGCCGACGACCTGAGGCGCGCCTTCCGAACAGTCGACGCCCACGCGCACGCCGGCGGGGTCCTTATGCACGGTGATGCAGCATGCGCCCGTGCGCACCGTGATGCCTTCGTCCTCCAGGAACGACCGGACTTCAGCAGAAACGTCTTCGTCTTCGCGACCGATCAACCGCGGGCCCATCTCGACGACTGTCACCTCGCAACCGAAGCGACGGTACATCTGCGCGAACTCCAGACCGATGTAGCTGCCGCCGACCACGACCAGATGGCTCGGCAGCGATTCCAGCGGGATGATCGTGCTGTTGGTCAGGTAGTCCACCTCGTCCAGACCGGGGAAGTCAGGCACCCTTGCCCGACCGCCGACGTTGAGGAAAACCTGGGGCGCTTCGAGGGTTTCACCGTTGACCTCGATCCGGCGCGGCCCGACGAAACGTGCGTGCCCACGGATGAGCTCGAGCCCCGGCATGGAGGCCAGCCAGTCCTCGTTGCCTTTGCGCGAGTCCATGATCACCCTGCGCGCCCGTGCCGCGACCACCGGCATGTCGATGCTGACCTGGCCCACGCCCACGCCCACGCCATATTCGGCACCGCGACGCGCCAGATGCGCGGCATAGGCGCTGGCGACGAGGGTCTTGGTCGGTTTGCAGCCGGTATTGACGCAGGTTCCGCCGACCAGATGCCGTTCGATGATGGCGACGGTCTTGCCGGCGGCGGTCAGGCGGGCGGCGAGCGCGGGTCCGGCCTGACCGGCCCCCACGATGATGGCGTCGAAGGAACGGCTCATGGGGAACTCCGGGGGCGCTGAGAATGATGGTGACCCCGGCCCGATTCGAACGGGCGACCTTCCCCTTAGGAGGGGGACGCTCTATCCAGCTGAGCTACGGGGCCAACATTCGTCAGGATACCTGAGGCCGCCCTTCCAGCGAAAGCGCCCGCACGCCCACACCGAAACACCGTATCGGAAGAACGATGTGCGCCCCACCTGCCGATTAGGTGCCGCATGCGCCTACGACACACGTCCTATCGACATCAGGAGGGCCAGATCGTTGAATGTGACCGAAGCACGCAGCTCTGCACAAGGATGTGCCATGAAACGCAGCAAAGCCACCTCGACCACCGCTGCTCCCGACTGGAAAGTCACCCGTGTCGCCCTCTACGTCGATCACGATCTGCTCTATGCCAACGAGCACCAGCAGGTGCGTGTTCGCGCCTATATCGAGGCAAAAAACAACGGCAATCCCGTGCCCCTGACCCCGACCGAAATAGCGAGCGTCAGTCTCATCGATTACAACTCGCCGCGGAACGCCATACCGTTCTCGACGCAGGCTCGTGCCACGGCCTGGAAAGGCTGGTCGGCACAGCGCGTCTACAATAAATATGCCTATCACCCGGCCGCCGCGCGGAACGGCCATTCGCCTTCCACGCCCAGCGCCGGAGGCGATTACGTCGAACTCTACCTTTCGGCTGACGCCGAAGCATTGACCGGCCCACTGATGCTTGGCTTCACCATCACCGGGGATAATGGCTGGCGGTATCGCACGGACGGTTATGTCTTCGAGCCCGGCAGTGACGAAGGCGCATTCAACACCCTTTACGACACCGGACCGGATAAGGCCGTTCGCGCCGAGCCGCCGATCGTTTACGCGACTTCGGAATTCGTCCTCGACAGACGGGCGGGCTACCGACACCGCGACGCGCCCGATGTCACCATTTTCGACGACATCGTCACCGTGTCCATCGTCAACGGTGGGCGCGTCGTGGAGTTGCGCAGCATGAAATGTGAGCGGGCGGGGATGATCCACTGGATCGATGAGCGTCCGGACACCCACAACCCATGCTACACGGGCTATGCCGAGCCGGGCAGCACCGCGATCACATGGGATGACAAGGTACCTGTGGGCAGCCTCCCGAGGCCGACACTCAGCGTCGCCATACCCGGCAAGGGAACGATCATGCTGTGTGGCCGGAACGACATCCGGCGCGCCGACCATGGCGGCGCGCCGCAGGAGCCCGTCGAGGTGACGTTGCGCGATACCTACGGCAGCGAACAACATTGCCATATCGGGTTCGTCGCCGGCGAGCGCGACACGTTGAAGGTCAGCTGAAAGCGCGGCGGCACGCTCGGCACTTGCGCGGCACGTTCAACAGGAAGTCTCGTCATGCAGGAAAGGAACGGAACCAACCGCGGTGCCTCGCCGTTCGCCAGCGGTGACTTCTACTCCAGCGCCTTCAGCTTCTACAGCCATGTCAGCGGGGATGTCGATCCCCGCACCGGCATGTACTCGGCCGCGATCGATCTGCCCACCGGTAAGGGCAACCTCCTGCGCGGCCCGCACTTCGAATTTCGTCTCCACTACGACGCGCTCGGCATGAACGACGATGGCTTCGGTGTCGGCTGGCGGCTGGCCATCACCGAGCTCGATACGGACAGCGGCATACTGACGCTGGGCAGCGGCGACAGTCACCGCATCGAATGGTATTACCCTGGGCATGAGGCCACCTTTCCCGACCGCAAACTCGACAGTTTCCGGCTGACCCCGGCCTGGGACGGCTCCGCGGTGCTCGAACACGCGACCGGCGTGGTGGAGTACCTCAGGCCACTGGACGACCGCCCGTCGGTCCTGCGTCCCGCCCATATCGTCAATCCTGGCGGCAACGCCATCCATTTCCTCTGGCTACTCGGACCCAACGGCACGCCCGTACTGTCCCGGGTCGTCGACGACGATGGTGTCGACCTGCTTCGTCTGATCTATCCGGATCCCTCGCGCGTCCAGCTCGTTATCGCCACCGGACCATCGGCGCCGCTGGAGATGAACTTCGAGCGCACAGGCAGCCAGCTGGATCGCGTTCGCATTCCCGCACTCATGGAGTTGAACGCGACGCCTGTCCGTGAGGAGGAAGAGCCGGTCTGGGCGTTCGAGTATCGCAACAGTCTCGATCCGCCCTACCTGCCCCTGCTCGCCGCGGTGACCTCGCCCGATGGCGTACGCGATCAGGTGGAATATACGGAAACCGCGCTGCGCCTGCCGACAGGCGCACCCATGACTTACATGCCCGCTGTCTCCGAACGCAGCCGCGTGCTCGACGCCGATCGCAGCCGCGTGTTGCAGACCAGTCGCTACACCTACGACGTGCATGGCGACAAAAATTTTTACGGCTTCGGGCTGGTGTCGGTATGGGAGAACCGTAACGACCAGCTACTGCACCATGGCGCTGCCAGTTCCTTCTTTTACGGCTCGAAGGAAACGCAACTGGACGATCATGGCGTTGCCCTGTGTACCATCGAGCGCACCTATAACCATTTCCACCTGTTAGTAAACGAGGTGACCACCCGGGGCCATGTGGTGCAGGACGTTGCCACGGAATACGGCGAGGTCCCGGGCGAGCCGTTCGCGCGCCAGCCCAAAAGCTTTCAGCTGCCGCACAAGGTCGTCACCACGCTTTACGACGCGCGCCACGATGACGTCCGCCGGACCGTCGCTGTCGAAAGCCGTTACGACACCGAAGGCGACGTCGTTTACCGTCATGACGATGGCACGGGCGTTACGGAGCGATTCGAGTATTACCCGCTCGACGGCGACGGCGACCGTTGTCCACCCGATCCCTTACGGCTCACGCGCCGGATCGCGAGCGAGGTCGCGATACCTGGGCCGGGCGCCGGCCCCACGCTGATCACGCGATACCGGTATACGGCGCTGCCCGTCCGCCGAACGAACGCCGTGCCGGCGTACACGCCAGAGGTCTACGTGCAAGCGTGCGCCGAAGCCGTGCATATCGAGGGCGTCGCCGAGCCGCTATGGGAAAGCGAGCAGGCGTTCATTGTCGACCAGGGCGAACAGCATGGCGCAATCCTCTGGGAAACGCGCGTTCAGGACAACCTGATGGCACGCGTCGACTACAGCTATGAACTCGACACGGCCATGAGGACGCTGACCACCCAGACGAAGCGGACCACACACGACGGCATCGTCCAGATCGAGCGGGAAACCCGCATGCTGCTCAGCGGCTTCGTTGTGAGCAACATGGAAGGCAACGGCATCTACACGAACTTCCGCTACGACCGGCTGGGACGCATGACCGAAGCGCTCCGATACCGGGACAGGTCCAACGAATTCTCGGTGACGCGCTGGCGGTTCCAGCTGTCGACGCGGGAGCGCTGGGTTGAGCGCATCGGCACCACCGACCTGCCGCACAGGTCGTGGCTGGACGAGCTGGGGCGCGTCGTCAGAGAAGACGAACCGCTGGCCGACGGTCAGCTGGTGACGGTGCGCACGCTGACCTACGATCCCCTCGGCGAGGTCGCCGGGGAGACACGTTTCGATCGCCTCGCGGACGACAGGACGCTGAAGCTGACCACGTGCTACGCCTACGACGACTGGGGCCAGTGCGCCAGGGTGACATCCCCCGATGGCAGTCATGTCCGGAGCGAGACCGTACTGGTCCGGCTCGACGGCGAGGTATTCACCCGGACAACCGTGTGGCGGGAAGCGAACGGCGAGCGCATAGGTGGCTGGCAGTCGACCGACACCGACGCCGCCGGGCGGCAACGCCGTAGCCAGGTCGGCGAGTGGGACGGGCTCGGCAACGCCGTCGAGGGGCCCTTCGCGCAATGGCGGTATGACGGCCTGGGCCGCTGTGTCCGGACGGTCGACGCGCTCGGCCGGATCACCGGGCAAAGCTGGGATGCCTTCGACCGCCAGCTCGACACCACGCTGCCCGATGGCGCGGTCGTCCGGCGCACCTATGCTCCCGGGCACGAGGGTGAATTGCTCGCCACGATCGGCCTCGTACCTGCCGGGGGCGGCGATACGATCCCGCTGGGCAGCCGGTACTGGGACGGATGGGGTCGGCTCACCCACGAAACCGCCGGCAGCCTGACCCGTCGGTATGCCTATGTGCCGGGTCAGTTCAACCCCGAGCGGGAGTACCTGCCAGCCGGCGGCGAGATCCAGCGTACCTACGAACCCTGGCTCAACGAGGCCCTGCTGACCGAAACGCTCCTGACCGATCCACCCGTGCCGCTGAAAAAGGCCAATTACCATCCACGCGTCGGCGTGCCGGTGTCGCTCAGCAGCGACATCGGCGTCATGGACATCCGGACTGACTATCTCGGTCGCATGACCGGACAGGACATACGCATGGACGACTCCACGCGTTTCTGCAACGTCGAGGTATCCCCGGGTGGCCTGGAGCTGGCCAGGACCGGCGTCGACGGCGTGCGTCGGGTGTCCGTCTACGACGATCTGGGGCGCGTCGTCCGCGTGGACCACCTTGCCGACGACGACCTGCGGATCGTCGGAATCACCTTCGACTACGACGCACTGTCACGACCGTCGACGTGCACGATCGCCGATGCCCGCGGCTCGCTGACCGAGCGCGTGACCTACGACGGACGCGGCCGCGTGTCGGGCACGACCTGGCTCATCGACAACAAGGCCGGAGCGACGCGACGAGCGCTCACCCTGCACTGGCGCGACGACGACAAACTGGCGGGCCGACGGTGGTACGACGCCGAGGATCGACTGCTGCGCGAGGAAACCATGGACTATGACCTCCGGGGCCGGCTCGAGACCCATACCATCGCCATGGCCCTCGCCGGTGAATACCCGGTCGACGAGGCAGGCAACGCGTATCGCACCCAACGTTTCACTCACGACGACATCGACAACCTGCTTGCGGTGGAGACCACGCTCGTCGACGGACGCGTCAACCGCACCGGTTACGCTTACGACACGATCGACCGCGATCGTCTGGTCGGTGTCCACAGCACGCTCGCCGGGTATCCCGGATACGGCACGGCGCTCCGCCTTGGCTACGACGCCAACGGTCACCTCGTCGACGATGGCATGGGGCGCAGCATCGACTGGGATGGCGCCGACCGGCTGATCGGCGTACGCCAGGCCGACGGCGTCCGGACCGACTACGGCTATGGGCCTGACGCCCGGATCGGGCGGATACGACGGGCGGGGCAAACCACCTACCGGTACTTCGACGACGGCCTGGTCTATGGCGAGTTCAACGACACGGATCAACGTCGCTACCTGCGTGCCGGAGGTACCGTGGTCGCCGAGAGCGTGCTCGCGGGTGCCCTGCGCACCACCTGGCTCGTCGGCAGCGATCCGCAAGGCTCGGCCATCGTCGAAAGCGGCGCGAACGCGACGACGATGCGTACCTATGGCGCGTTTGGCTATCGGGATACGACCGACGACGGTGCGCGCACCGGCTTCGCGGGCGAAGCCCGCGACGATGACATCGACGGGTACATGCTCGGCGACCGACCGTATTCGCCCAGGCTGCAACGCTTCCTCTGCCCCGACCGGGCCAGCCCCTTCGGCGCCGGCGGCCTCAATCGCTACGCCTATTGCGCGGGCGATCCGGTCAACCGGATCGATCCCGGTGGCAACGCCTGGTGGGACTGGCTGGGCGCGGCCCTGGGTATCATCGGCGCGGTCGTAGCCACCGTCGCCACCGGCGGCGCACTGCTAGGCGTGGTCGGAGCCGCCGCCGCCGGAAGCCTCACCGCAGCCGTGTCCACCCCAACGATGGTCGTCATGGCCACCGCCACGATCCTGGAGGTTACCTCGGCCGCTGTCGAGATCGCCTCGCTCGCCGCGGTCGCCGCCGGCGACGAGGAAACCGCCTCCATTCTGGGCTGGGTCGCCTTCGGCACCGGCGTGGCCTCCGGCGCAATGTCCGTGGGACCTGCGGCGGGACGTGCCGCGACTCGATTTGTCGGCACGAAGCATGCCGCGGGAGCGCCAGGCGCACGTCGCTTGCCTCTCCCCACATGGCGAAGAAGCGGCGCCGGGCACTGGACCTTTCAATTCGATTACGGTGGACGCTCGGTCACGCTTCACCACGCAAAAAAAGGACCCAGGGGCCAGCTGCCTGACGGTCGAGTCATCCGGAGGGGCTATAAAGGACGCCCTGAAGTCGTACCTCGATGGTCGAGCAGACCGAACGGCAACGGTGGCATCGTGCATTTCAACGACACCCCCATTGATGGCGACGACCTCGTCGATGGCGTCATACGGGACATCGGCAAACTGAACGACTCGAAGAAAATCATCGTATTGACCGGAGTCCATGGCGACTTCGCGGGATTCAACTGGCTCGCCGGCTGGCGCCTCTGGAGGGAAAAGAAATTTTTTTTGCACGACAGAGCCAGCATACCGAGAATGTCGCTTTACTCGAGAAAAAACCAGAGCAACATCTCGGTCGTCGATATATCGGGGATGTCGAAATCCGAAGTCGAAAAGTACTGGAACATGAAAGATGCACACATCATCAACGCGTACTGCTTCAGCGGCGCCGACCGGCACCTGATGAAGCGGTTCAACATCTTTTCAATCACCCTCTACGCCGTGTGAGGGTGTACCTCGCGCTCCGTGGATACCACTGACGCCATGCCGACGGCGACTTGCATCGATCCTGCCGGTTAAGCGCCGGGCAGGCTTACAACCCATGCCATATCGACAACACGGCCAGTAAGCCGTCAACTGTGACAAGGCACTCGCTCGTTACCGTATGACGCGACCACCAGGGATTGAATTGCAAAGGGAGTAGCAATGAACGCGCAGACACCCAACGCCGCGGATGACAGCTGGAGAATCGCCCGGGTTTCGCTCCATGTCGACAGCCTTGTCTACACCAACGGCCGGCAACAAGCCTACGTCCGTCTCTACATCGAGGCCGAGTACAATTTCGAACCGGTGAAGCTGACGCAGAGCGAAAAGGACAGCGTACGCCTGATCGATTACGCGAAGCCGGAAGTCGAAATCCCCATCTCGGAAGATGGCGGCGAGCGACATCGGGGCTGGTCAGCACAACGCGATTTCCGAGGCTACGAGCCTCACCCCGGTCTTGGTCGCCGACCCGACACGACATTCGCGGGCGGGGACTACCTGGAATTCTACGTCGATGCGGCGGCCGACGCCTTGCGCGCGCCTCTTGCACTCGCTTTCCGCGTTACCGGCGACAACAAGTGGACGTATCGGACCGATGGCTACGTGTTGGACCCGGACGGCCAGGAAGGCCCGTACAACAGCAGACTCGACACGGGTGCGGACAAGCTGGTCCGAGCCGTGACCCCACCCGTTTATACGCCAGCCGAGTTCCGCCTCGGCCCGTCCGATACCCGTGGGACCGGGTCCTCGCGGGAGGGCATCTTCAATGAGGTCCACCTGCTGTTCCTGCAGCCCGCCGCCTCGCCTGGGCCGACCATCAGGTCCATGCGTTGCAGCCCGGCGGGAATGATCCACTGGAAAAACGAACTCCCTTTCACGGAGAACCCGTGTTTCACCGGCTATGCAAGTCCGGGAGAAAGCGAAATTCACTGGGACGACAGAGTACCTCTGGGAGGCCAGCCGCTTCCACTGCTCGATAAGGTGTATCCCGATCATGGGGTCATCATGCTTTGTGGACGCATCGATATCCCGCAACCCAGCGGCGACGATGTGCCGCAAGCCGACGACGAGCTCGTGCCGCGTGGCCCGGTGGACATAGAGGTGACCGACATGTACGGCAACAAGCATACGTGCCGACTCGGATTCGTCACGGGAACGCGCGATCAACTGAGGTTCCTCTGACGCGAAGGAGTGCACGCTCATGACCGGTCGGTCTCCCGAAACACAAGGCGCCCTCGCCAATGACGACTTCTACTCCGGTGCCTTCAGCTTCTACAGTCACGTCAGTGGTGACGTCGATCCTCGCACCGGGATGTACTCGGCAGGCATCGATCTGACCACCGGCAAGGGCAACCAGCTACGCGGTCCCTCGTTCGAGTTCCGCCTGAACCACGATGCGCTGAGCAGCAATGATGATGGTTTCGGCACGGGCTGGCATCTGGGTGTCACCCGGCTGGAACGCGACATCGGCATGCTGGTGCTCGGCAGCGGCGACAGTCACCGTTTCGACCGTCTGTCCCCCGGCACTCCTTCGGGCTTTCCCGACCGTAAGCTAAAGAGCTTTCGGCTCACCGCTGGCGATAACAGTACCGCGGTACTCGAGCACGCCACGGGTGTCATCGAATATCTCGCCCCCGCCGCCGGCTCTTCCAGTAGTCTGCGTCCCCAGCGTATCGTCAACCCCAGTGGCGACGCCATTCACCTGACATGGGAAAGCGGGCCACACGGCACGCCTGTTCTGACACGGGTCGTGGATGACGAGGGTCAGCCCTTGCTCATACTCTCCTACCCGGATCGCGGCAACATCCACCTGACCATCTTCACCGGGCTGACAGCGCCGGTGGAACTGCATTTTTCGCGCGTGGGCGACACCTTGCAGCGCGTTCGCATCCCCGCGCTCACGGAACTCAACGCTGAGCCCGTTCGCGACGAAGAAGAAGCCGTGTGGGCTTTCGGTTATAAGAACAGCCTGGAACCGCCCTATCTCGCACTGCTGCGTTCGGTCACATCGCCCGATGGCATCCTCGATGTCGTGGAGTATGCGGAGGAGTCCATTCAGCTTCCACCGGGGGCGGGGCGACGCTACATGCCCGCCGTCGCCGAACGCCGCCGCGTACTCGACGCCAATCGCACGACGGTGCTGCAAACCAGCCGGTATGCCTACAACACGCATGGTGCCAACAATTACCTCGGCCATCCCCTGGTCACGGCATGGGAAAACCGAAACGATCAGTTGCTGCACCACGGCGACGCCGAAGGATTCGTATACGGGTCGCGGGAAACCCAGGTCGCCAGTAACGGCGACACGCTTTGCACGATCGAACGCACCTACAACCATTTCCATCTGATCGTCCGCGAAACCACGACCCGGGGCACGGTGGTCCAGGAGGTGAAGACGGTCTATGGCGAGGAGCGCGGCGTCCCGTTCGTCCGACAGAAGACGAGCTTCCAGCTACCGCATTCGATCACTACCACGCTGTACGACAAGCGCAACCCGACCGTAAAACAGGTGACCATCGCCGATAACACCTACGATGACGACGGCAACCTGATCGCGCACCGGGACGGCGCCACCGGTATCGTGGAGCGCTCGGCGTATTTCCCCCTGGGCGGTGAGAGCGGTCTCTGCCCACCGGATCCGCTCGGACTGGCGTATCGGCTGAAGAGCGAAACCGTCGAGCCGGGACCGGGCGGCGGTCCGGTGCTCACGACGCGTTACCGGTACCGTGACGTGCCTGTACGGGTCGCGGCCGGCGCAGCGCGCGCCGTGGCATCCCCTCGCGCGCCGACGTTCTACGTGCAGGCTTGCGAGGAAACCCTCGTTGAAAAAGACCGCGACGACCCGCTGACCCGCAGCGAGCAGCATTTCATCCTGGATCACAGCGATCGTCACGGCGCGTTGTCGAAGGAATCGCGCACGCAGGACGGCCTGACCCTGACCCGCGAGTTCACATACCGAACCGACACAGGCAGGCAGACCATCGTCACAACGGTCACCGAAACCACCTTTGACGGCGTGACCAGTACCACGGAAGAAGAGGTCGCCCTTGTCGGCGGTCAGCTGCGGGGCAGCATGGACGCGCTGGGCAATCACACCTACACCATCTACGACAACCTCTCCCGGCCGAAAACACAAAGCCGCGCACGCGGTCGGGAACAGGAAGTGATCACAAGCGAGTGGCAATACCATGTGTCGACGACCAGCCGCTGGGTGCAACGCAGGGGAGTGACCGGCCTGCCACACCGGACGAGGCTGGACGAACAGGGACGGGTCACCACCGAGGAAGAGCCGCTGCCCGACGGGAGCATGATGACCGTCCGCGAGGTGAGTTACGACCACTTCGGTCAGGTGCTGGCCGAGGTCCTTTACGATCGTCTGGCGAGCGATGCGCCACTACGGCTTCGCACGGAATTCAAGTACGACGACTGGGGCCGATGCAGCGACCGGACGGCACCGGACGGAAGTCATGCCCGGAGCGAAACGGCTCTCGTCGAGGTGAACGGTGAGGTCGTCACCCGCACGACAGCGTGGCAGGAGGCCGATGAACGGCGCATCGGTGGCTGGCAGTCGACCGACACCGACGCGGCCGGCCGACAACGGCGGGCGGCATCCGGTATCTGGGACGACGAAGGCGCGGCCCGCGAAGTGGCCATGACCCAATGGCGCTACGACGGCCTGGGTCGTTGCATCGAGATCGTCGATCCGCTGGGCCTGGTGACGGCGCAGCACTGGGACGTTCTCGGACGGTTGACCGAGGTGACGCTCCCCGACGGAACGGCGGTCGCGTACACCTTCGCGGCCGGGCACGAAGAGGCACTACCGACCAGCATGTCCTTGACGCCCGCGGACGGGGCCCCTGCCCTGCGCCTCGGCCGCCAGGACTGGGACGGCCTGGGCCGTCTCCTCAGCGAAACCTCCGGCAGCCTGACGCGACGTTACGACTACGGGCCCGACCAGTTCAACGCCGCCAGCGAGCACTTGCCCGCAGGCGGCGAGATCCGCCGGACTTACGATCCCTGGCTCAACGAAGCGGTAGTGACGGAAACGCTCGCATCCGACCCGCCGGTCGTGCTGAGAACGGCTGCCTACCATCCGATCGGCGGCATGCCTAAGTCGATCAAGAGCGACAGCGGCGAGATGGGGATTGAGACCGACTACCTGGGCCGGATGACCAAGCAGACGGTGACCATGGGCGACACGTCCCGCTCGAGCGAAGTGATCGTTTCACCGTGTGGGGTCGAACTGGTCAAAAGCGGGATCGACGGAGCCACCCAGGTTTTTCACTATGACAAATGCGGGCGTACCGAGCGCCTCGAGCACGTGACAAAAGAAGGTCTTGGGCTCGTCGATGTGACCTTTGCCTACGACGGTCTTTCACGCCCGACCTCACGCACCGCGACGACCGACGCGGGCGGGTCGGTGACCGAGAGCCTTGAATACGACGATCTCGGCCGTGTGGCCGGCACTACCTGGCTGGCCGAGCGCGCCGGCAAGCGCACACGGCGGAAACTGGTCCTGGAGTGGCGCAGGGACGGCAAGGTGACCGGCAAGCGGTGGTTCGGTAACGACGATGTGTCGCCCCTGCGCGAAGAAAGCATGGAATACGACACCCGGGGCCGGCTCGTCGTCCACACTATCGACGCCATCGACGGGGAATATCCCGTCGACGAAGCAGGTCATGCCTATCGCACGCAACGCTTCGACTACGACAGCATCGACAATCTGCGCAGCGTCGAGACCACGCTTGTCGATGGCCGCTTCAACCGGACCGCCTACGGCTACGACGCCATCGACCTCGACCGCCTCGTCAGCGTGGAAAGCAGCCTCGCGAGTTACCCGGGCTACGGCACCCCGCTGGTCGTCCGCTACGACGACAACGGCAACGTGATCGAAGACGGGCTGGGCAATGTGCTGACGTGGGATGCGGCGAGTCGGCTCGCCTCGGTCACATCGGCCAGCAACGTTCGCACCGACTACGCCTACGGTCCCGACGGCCGGATAGGACAGGTCGTCCGGCAGGAACGCAGCACCCTCCGCTATTACGACGACGGACAACTTTACGGCGAATTCGACGACGAAGAGCAGAGGCGTTTCCTGCGTTCCGGCGGCACGGTCGTCGCCGAGTCCGTCCTCAGCCGTGACCTGCGCAGGACATGGCTGCTGGGTAACGACCCGCAGGGTTCGGTGATTCTCGAGGCCGGCGATGCCGTCGCGACGCGTACCTACGGGGCCTACGGCGATCGCAAAGCGACGTCCGACGCGGCGCGGTCCGGTTTCGCCGGGGAGGTCTGCGACGCAAATACCGGCTGGTATCTGCTGGGTGAGCGCCCGTATTCGCCAGCACTGCGGCGTTTCCTCAGCCCCGACCGCGCGAGCCCCTTCGGCGCGGGCGGCGTCAATCGCTACGCCTATTGCGCGGGCGATCCGATCAACCGCATCGATCCCACGGGGAGCGCGTGGTGGGACTGGCTCGGCCTCGCGCTGGGCGCCATCGGTGCCGCCGTCGCGGTGGTTGCGACCGGCGGCGCCCTGCTCGGCGTCGTCGCCGCGGCCGCCGCCGGAAGCCTTACCGCGGCGGTATCGACACCGACCATGATGGTCATGGCTGCCGCCGCGGTACTCGAGGTCACGTCCGTGGCCGTGGAGGTCGGCGCCCTGGCCTCGGCGGCGACCGGCGATGAACAGACCGCCGGCATCCTGGGATGGATAGCGTTCGGAACGGGGCTGGCGTCGGGTGCGATGTCGGCAGCACCAAAAATGGGAGCGCCGCGTGGGAGATTCGTGGGCGCCCGGCGGTCAGCGACGCAAGGGGCGACCGGGCGAACACCGACCGTGACAGCGACCACCCTTCATCCAGGAACTACCGACTCAGGCTTGATTGAGGCCGTCCATCCCTCGGGGAGAAAGGTTAACCACTACGTGGGCGCGCCCGCAGTAAGTGCTCAAATACCGAACCGGATCATGCCTGTCGATCCGGCCAAAATAAACATCACCCCCCGCTGGTTCTCATTTACGAACGCCGCTGGGGGCACTGTTCATGTCACGGACACCATGACGACCGGCTCAATCGTCGCCGACCGGTTACGCGTGGTCGCGAAACAAAGAGCAGCGCAAAAGGGCCCTCATAAAATACGCATGCTGGATGGCGGTCACGGAGACGCGCTCGGGGACAACTATAAAAATGGAATCAGGGTCCATGATGACAGCCGTTTTCAACCGGAAGACAACTTCGCGGCAGCTAAAACTTCCTTCGAATTTCAGGGCGCCGGCCTGAAAATCCGAACCAAAAATTTCGCTGGCAGAAGCCCAGGTACGATTCGAAAGTGGCTTAACAAGGAGGGCGACACCATCGTCGCGCACTGCTACTCCATCGCTGACCCGCTTGTTATGGACGCGCTCAACTTGCGGAGCGTCGATGTCTTTACCTACTAGCGGTTTTCGGATGCATATGGATCACCGGGCCGGCTGCAACCCGCTCGGCTTTGCCACCACAACAGGAGTGTTCCGATGAAAAAACACGTCACGACACCAGAGGCAGGTCGCTGGGTGGAGCTCGTGCTGTTCAGGATCTACAAGGATACGTTTAACGAAACAAGCCCCACACTGAAGCTGTTCAACAATACGCGACAGCAATGCGCCGTGAGGGTCATGCTGCAGGCGATCGACAGCGACCGCAAGCCGGTCGATCTCACGCAGGCGGACCTCGATACGATCGAACTGATCGACTACAGCAGCGGCGAACCCCTGCCCCGGCGCGATCCGGGCCAGCCCCACCCTGACTGGGCGTTTTCGACCCACGATGACGGCTACCTCTGGGACGAGTCGCTTATCGGCGCGGTGCAGCACGACACGGCTGCGTCCCCGGAGAGCACCCGTCCGCCATCGGCGGACGTCCAGCGCCCCGCGCCTCACCAGAGTGTCGTCACACTTTATGTGTCCACCTCGGCGCTGTCGTCGCGCCAGATCGCCGCGCGCATTCCGATCCCGTCATCGGACACACGCACCGCGACGCCGGTCTACATCACCACGAACAGCATCGGGGTCGACGACCCGGTGGGCAAAGGCGAAGATGGCCAGTTCAATTCCTGGGTGAACGTCAGGCCTTCCGCTTTTCCGACGCTGCCCATCACCAGCTACGGGGCCACCTCCGCCGACGGCCGCCTTGCGCCGGTGAAAGTCGGCAGCCCGGATTACTTCTATTGGGTCAACGAGCACTACATTTACGTCTCTTACAACGGCCGCGAACTGGGCCTCCGATCCGTCAGCAGAAGCGCCGGTAAGCAAGAGGGTTTTTCGATCTACGGTAACGGCAGCCTCAACGACCATGTGCAATGGAGCGTCGCCTATTACGCCCAGCCTGGCGCCGACAAACCGGAAAACTTTCCGCTTCCTCCCCTTGCGACCATCGAGGTACCGTCGCCTTCCGTCGAAAGCGGCGGGAATGCAGAGCCGCCCGCGTCGTACACGCCTCTGGAGATGTTCAACCGATGCGTGGGCAGGATCGAAGGCGCGTCGCCGGCACGCGTGGTCGTCGGGCTACTCATGGGCAACTTGGCAGGCCGACTCCTTGACAAGGAGAAGAAGCCAGTCGCCCCCGTGAGAAGCACGCCGATCCACATCGTGGACGCTTACGGCAACGATCACGCACTTACCCTGTCGTTCGTTGCGAAGGTCAATGAACTCACCATTGCCAAAATGTAGGGGAAGTGCCATGAAATATAACAACACGACGTTGCTCGCCCGCTTGCCGATCGCTTTGTCGATGCTTTTAGCCGCGAGCGCCGGTTATGCGGATCCAGTCCAACAGGCCAGAGGGTTCGTGTCAGCGCAACAGGAAGCCGACGGCACGGGCGACGCCAAGGTCATGCCGCCTTACGTTCGACTTTACGAGGGACACAACCTCACGCAGGACACCGTTTGTTCCGTCCCACTCACCATCGGAGCACACGCGCAGTACCACTTCCGGGATAAGGAAGGCCATTGCGCCAACGATGAAGCGAAGTCGATCGAGTTCGAACACGTGCCCGCCGGAACCGTTGTCGAACTGTACGACGATCCGAAGTGCGGAAAAGGCGACGACTGGGTGTCCTTCACCTTCCGGAAGCTGGTACCCCGCACCTACGCCTGGGGTTTCGAATACAGCCTAGAGGACACGGACTTCGGTAACGGCCAGGTGGTCTACTCGAAGGTCTACCACGAAGACAACGGTCTCGACGGCAAGGTGTCGTGCATGATCATCAACGTACCTCCCGAGCACTGAAGCCGCGCAGGTCATCGCACGGCGGAAAGGTGCCTCTGGGTCGGCAGTCCGGGGATCGTTACGGGGCGTTTGAAATCGGCTCCGAACGGTCGCCAGATGCCGTCGGCACCCTCCACGGCGATGCCGGTGTCACCGCCGTCGGCCGACGCGTGATCGACCGCCGCCCGCAGGGCCTCAACGCGCGAGTTGAAGCGCTCCATGACGCGCCCATGGGTGCGGAGGGTCCAGGCACCGGACGCGTCGGGCAGATAGGGAACCTCATAAATATGCGGCATGTGCGGCCTCCGACCCTTAAAGGATTGTGAGAGAGACCATAGACTTGCCGGTGTCTTTGCAGGGTGCTCGCAAGTTCGGACGACCGTGACGCGCCCGCGACATCCGTCCCGCGCCGCACAACAGGGTGTGAAGGACTCGTTTGCTAGAATCGCGGTTTTAGCTCCCGGAGTTCGTCATGTCCTCGAAGATCCTCGCAGCGCTCGATCTCAACGCCACGGAATCGGGCACCTACCTCGGTCGCGGCGAGTGGGCCGCCACCACGGATGCCGGCACCATCACGCCGGTGAACCCGGCCACCGGCGAGCGGATTGCGACGGTACAGGCCACGAGCGCCACGGATTACGAGACGATCGTGCAGCGCGCGCAGGAAGCCTTCGCGATCTGGCGGACCACGCCGGCCCCGCGCCGTGGCGAGGCCGTGCGCCTTTGCGGCGAGGCCCTGCGCCAGCATAAAGACGCCCTGGGTTCGCTGGTCGCACTCGAGATGGGCAAGATCAAGCCGGAAGGCGACGGCGAAGTTCAGGAAATGATCGACATCGCCGATTTCGCGGTGGGTCAGAGCCGCATGCTCTACGGCTACACGATGCATTCGGAGCGCCCGGGCCATCGCATGTACGAGCAGTGGCACCCGATCGGCCTGGTCGGCATCGTCAGCGCGTTCAACTTTCCGGTGGCCGTCTGGGCCTGGAACGCCTTCCTGGCGACTATCTGCGGCGACATCAGCATCTGGAAGCCGTCGCCGAAGACGCCGCTCTCGGCCATCGCCACCATGAAGATCTGCAACGCGGCGCTCAAGGAAGCCGGCTTCCCGGACATTTTCTTCCTGTTCAACGATGCGGGCACCGATCTGGCGCAGACTTTCGTCGACGACAAGCGCGTTCCGCTGATCAGCTTCACCGGTTCGACCCGGGTCGGTCGCATGGTCGGCGAGCGCGTCGCGAAGCGCATGGGCCGCAGCCTGCTGGAACTGGGCGGAAACAACGCCATCATCCTCGACCAGTCGGCCGATCTGAAGCTGGCCATTCCCGGCATCGTCTTCGGCGCCGTGGGCACCGCCGGTCAGCGCTGCACCAGCACGCGCCGGGTCCTGGTGCATCGTTCCATCCACGACCAGGTCGTCGACACCCTCGTCAAGGCCTACGGCCAGGTCGAGCAGAAGATCGGCGACCCCACGCTGGCGACCACCCTGATGGGTCCGCTGAACAGCCCCGAGGCCGTGCAGACCTTCGTCGCCGCGGTCGAGAAGGCCAAGGCCTCCGGCGGCACGGTGCGTACGGGCGGCAAGGCACTCACCGACCGCAAGGGCAACTTCGTCCTGCCGACGATCATCACCGGCCTGAGCAATACCGACGAGGTCGTGCAGACCGAGACCTTCGCGCCGATCCTCTACGTGATGCCGTTCGACACGCTGGACGAGGCGATCGCGGAGCAGAACGCCGTGCCGCAGGGCCTGTCCTCGGCGCTGTTCACGCAGGATTTGAAAGCCGCCGAACAGTATCTGTCGGCCGCCGGCTCGGATTGCGGCATCGCCAACGTCAATATCGGCACCTCCGGCGCGGAGATCGGCGGCGCCTTCGGCGGTGAGAAGGAGACCGGCGGCGGTCGCGAGTCGGGTTCGGATGCCTGGAAGGTCTATATGCGCCGCCAGACCAACACCATCAACTACTCCGATTCGCTGCCGCTGGCCCAGGGCATCAAGTTCGAGTTCTGACCCACGGACAACGACATGACCGACCTGCGCTCCACGGATCGCTTCTCCGACCGCGTGGCGGACTATGTCCGCTTCCGGCCGGACTACCCCCGGGCGCTCGTCGGCTGGCTTCACGAGCAGGGCGTGCGGCCGGACTGGACCGTCGCCGATATCGGCGCCGGTACGGGCATTTCCAGCAAGCTGTTCCTCGACGCCGGGCACCGCGTAACCGGCGTCGAACCGAACGCACCCATGCGCGCCGCGGCCGAGCAATGGCTGGGCACCGAAGGGCGCTTCCGGTCGCATGACGGGACCGCGGAAGCGACCGGCCTGCCCGACGGGTCGGTCGACCTGATCATCGCCGGGCAGGCGTTTCACTGGTTCGACAAGGAAAAGGTACGCACCGAGTTCACCCGCGTGCTCAGTGACCGCGGTCTGGTGGCGGTGTTCTGGAACACGCGCCGACTCACCGGCACGCCGTTCCTCGAAGGCTACGAGCGTCTGCTGCACGAGTACGGCATCGACTATGTCAGCGTGGCCGGGCGCTACGCCAATGACGAAGCCATGGCGCAGTGGTTCGGCCATGGCTATCGCGGCATGGCGTCGTTTCCGCACGGCCAGAAGCTGGACTACGAGGGGCTGCTCGGCCGGACCATGTCGTCGTCGTACATGCCGAAACCCGGCCACCCCAACCACGAACCGCTGTTGTTCGCCCTGCGCTCGCTGTTCGACGCCACGCAGGACGGCGGTACCATCGATTTCGATTACGACACCCGTATCTTCGCGGGACACCCGGACGCCTGATGTACGACCTGATCCGCCCCCTGCTGTTCGCCCTCGACGCCGAGACCGCGCACGGCCTTACGCTCTACGCGTCCGATGTCGCGCAACGCAGCGGCTTTTCCAGCCTGATAGCCAAGCCGCCGGCTGACTTGCCGGTGAAGGTGTTCGGTATCGACTTCCCGAACCCCGTCGGTCTCGCGGCCGGCCTCGACAAGAACGGCGAGCACCTCGACGGCCTTGCGGCCATGGGCTTCGGCTTCGTCGAGATCGGCACCGTGACGCCACGTCCGCAGGCCGGCAACGACAAGCCGCGCATGTTCCGGCTGCCGAATCACGAGGCGGTGATCAACCGGCTCGGCTTCAACAACGGAGGCATCGATGCGCTGGTGCGCAACGTACGGAAGGCATCCTTCCGCGGCGTGCTCGGCATCAACATCGGCAAGAACAAGGACACGCCCAACGAGCGTGCCATCGACGATTACCTGATCTGCCTCGATCGCGCCTACCCGCTGGCCAGCTACATCACGGTCAACATTTCCTCCCCGAATACACAGGGCCTGCGCGACCTTCAGGAGGAAGAGACGCTGCGCCGATTCATCGGCACGCTGCGCGAGTCGCAGGAGAGCCTTGCCGCGAAACACGGGGCACGCAAGCCGATGCTGCTGAAAATCGCTCCCGATCTCTCGGAAGGCGAACTCGACGCCATCGCCGACGTATTGCTCGCTTCCGGTATCGACGGCGTCATCTGCACCAACACCACGATCGACCGCGACACCGTCGCCGGCGATCCGCATGCCGGCGAAGTGGGCGGCCTGTCGGGACGGCCATTGTTCGAGAAGTCCACTCGCGTCCTGCGCGCCATGAAGGCCCGCGTGGGCGACCGGCTGCCCATCATCGGCGTGGGCGGCATTCTCGACGGCGACACCGCCGCCGAAAAAATCGAGGCCGGCGCATCCCTGGTGCAGGTCTATTCGGGCCTGGTCTACCGCGGCCCGAAGCTGATCGCCGAAGCCGTCACCGAAATCCGTCGCCGCGGGATCGTGGCATGAACAATGATCCCATCGACATGGGTGGTTTCCTGCTCACCAGCGACGCACCGCTCGCCGGACGGAACACGCTGCGCGTGGATGCCCGGGCGCGGCTGCTGGCCGAGGTGCACGACGTCGGCAAGCTGCCCGGGCTGCTCGCCTACCCTGCCGTTCGCGACGGCAAGGTGCTGGTCCTGGGCGAGGGCAGCAACATGCTGATCAGGGGCGACATCGACGCGACCGTCGTTGCCATCGCCAACCGCGGCGTCGAAACGTTTCAGCGCGACGATCGCGTACTGATCCGTGTCGCCGCCGGTGAACGCTGGGATGACTTCGTGCGGTGGTCGCTGGGCCAGGGCTACGCCGGCCTCGAGAATCTGATCCTGATCCCCGGCACCGTGGGTGCGTCGCCCATTCAGAATATCGGTGCGTACGGCGTCGAAGTGGCGGAGTTCATCGACACGGTCGAGGCCTGGGATACGCATAAGGGCGAGTTCGTCCTGCTCGACAAGGCCGCCTGCGCGTTCTCCTACCGCGACTCCGCGTTCAAGCGGCAACCGGGACGCTGGATCGTCGTGGCGGTGACCTTCGATCTCCCGCGTGAAAGGCCGCTGTCGCTCGACTACGCGGGCATCCGCGAAGAAATGGAAAAGATGGGCGCGCAGCGCGCCACCCCGTATCACGTGGCCGAGGCCGTCGTCAGGCTGCGCTCGCGCAAACTTCCCGACCCGGCCGTGATCGGCAATGCGGGCAGCTTCTTCAAGAACCCCATCGTCGGCGCCCATCAGGCCGACGCTCTGGCGCTCGCCCACCCCGGCCTGCCGGTGTGGCCGCATGCGGGCGGCACGGCCAAGCTTTCCGCCGGGTGGCTGATCGAAGCGGCTGGCTTCAAGGGCGCACGCGATGGCGATGCCGGCATGTCCAACCGCCACGCACTGGTTCTCGTGAATCACGGCAAGGCCAGCGGCCCCCAGCTGTGGAGCTTCGCGCAGAAAGTGATCGCAGGCGTCGAGGCGATGTTCGGCGTCACCCTCGAGCCCGAGCCGCTCGTGATCTGATCTCGTGTCACGGTGATGTAAGAGCCCGGTCATATCCTTCCCGGGCGGCGTACCATGGGGTCGTCGTAATTCGCCACGAGGACGACGCCCTGGACACGATGACGCCACCCAACGAGACGCCGACGGCACCCAAGAGCCCCGCCAGCAAAGCGGTGGCGCCGCCGGATCTGCCGGAAGTCGACCTTGGCGACAGCAGCCTCTACGTGCATCGCGAACTGTCGCAGCTGCAGTTCAACATCCGCGTCCTCGATCAGGCGCTGGACGAATCCAAACCGCTGATCGAACGCCTCAAGTTCCTGCTGATCTTTTCGTCCAACATGGACGAGTTCTTCGAGATCCGCGTCGCCGGCCTGAAGCAGCAGATCGCGTTCGACCACGAAGTGATCGGCGCCGACGGCATTCCGCCACGCCGCGTGCTCGCCGAGATCGCCGAGGTCGCTCACCGCCAGATCGACCGGCAGTACCAGATCCTCAACGAGAAGATTCTCCCGGCCCTGGCCGCCGAGGGCATCGCCATCGTCCGGCGCAACCAGTGGACGCATAAGCAGAAGCTCTGGGTACGCCGCTATTTCCGCCATGAAGTGGCGCCTCTGGTCACGCCGATCGGCCTCGATCCGACCCATCCGTTCCCCCGGCTGGTCAACAAGAGCCTCAACTTCATCGTGCAGCTGGAAGGCACCGATGCGTTCGGCCGGGATTCGGGCCTCGCCATCGTTCCCGCCCCGCGTATCCTTCCGCGTCTGATCCGCATGCCCCCGGAGATCTGTGAGGGCGGCGACAACTACGTCCTGCTCTCCTCGATCATCCATGCGCACGCGGACGATCTTTTCCCCGGCATGCGCGTTCTGGGCTCGTATCAGTTCCGTCTGACCCGCAACGCGGATCTCACGATCGATCCGGAAGACGTGGAAGATCTCGCGCGCACGCTGCGCGGCGAGCTCTTTTCGCGGCGCTACGGCGACGCCGTGCGTCTGGAAGTCGCGGATAACTGTCCCAAGCCGCTGGTCGACTATCTGCTGAAACAGTATTCGCTCGAGGCTGACTCCCTTTACGAAGTCAACGGCCCGGTCAACCTGGCTCGCCTTTTCGAGATGACCCTGCAGCCGCAGTACGCGCGCCTGCAGTTCCCGACCTTCATCCCGGCACTGCCCAAGGTGCTGGCCGAGGCCGAAGACATGTTCGCGGTCATCGGCAAACAGGACGTATTGCTGCACCACCCGTTCGAGTCGTTCTCGCCCGTCGTCGACTTCCTGCGCCAGGCGGCGAAGGACCCGCAGGTGCTGACGATCAAGCAGACGCTGTACCGGAGCGGAGCCAATTCGGAAATCGTCGACGCGCTGGTGGAAGCCGCGCGCTCAGGCAAGGAGGTCACCGCCGTGGTCGAACTGCGTGCGCGCTTCGACGAGGAATCCAACCTCAGCCTCGCTTCACGCCTGCAGCAGGCCGGTGCGGTGGTGACCTATGGCGTCGTCGGCGTGAAGACGCATGCCAAGCTCATGCTCGTGCAGCGTCGCGAGAACGGAAAACTGGTGAGCTACGCCCACCTCGGCACGGGCAACTATCACTCGGGCAACGCGCGCCTCTACACCGACTACAGCCTGCTGACCTCGGACGAGGCCTTGTGCGACGACGTGCATCGCCTGTTCCGTCTGCTCACGGGCATGGGCAAGGCACTAAAGATGAAGCGCATGCTGTATGCGCCGTTCACCCTGAAGAAGGGCCTGCTCGACCTGATCGCCCGCGAGGCGACGAACGCCGCCGCCGGTAAAAAGGCGGAGCTCGTCTTCAAGATCAACGCGGTCACGGACCCCAAGCTCATTCGCGCGCTGTACCGGGCGAGCCAGGCGGGCGTCCGCGTCGAGCTCATCGTTCGCGGCATGTGCTGCCTGAGGCCCGGCATTCCGGGTGTGTCGCAGAACATCCGCGTGCGCTCGGTGGTCGGCCGGTTCCTGGAACACAGCCGCGTCTACTGGTTCCACAACGATGGCGAGCCCGAACTTTTCCTGGCCAGTGCGGACCTGATGGAGCGCAATCTCGACCGCCGCGTCGAGACGTGCTTCCCCATCGAGGGCAAGAAGCTGCGCCAGCGTGTGCGCCGCGAGCTCGACCTCTACCTGACCGACAACCATTCGGCCTGGGTCCAGCAGGCCGATGGCGGTTACACGCTGCTCCAGCCGGCAACCGGGCAGCCGGTACGGGACGCGCAGACCCAGCTGCTCGAGCGATTCGGCGGTCTGGCCGCTCCGGCGGCCGCCTAGGCCCTTCACCTACCCCCAACGGCCAAGGCGACATGCTTGCCGAATAGCGGCACAATGTGGCTGCTGGTAAGGGAGACGGGCTTTCCTTGGAATGCCGCCGGATCCACGTCGCGCGCCCGGCTGGCGCGCCGCCGTACGTCGGATGCAGGACTGGCATGAGCTCGAGGGAAAGACAGTGGCAGTGGTTACATCGCCTGATCCAGGCGGTCGTCACCTGCCTGCTCTTCACCGTCATGGCGACACCCGCGGCCACCCTCACCGGTAACTGGCGTGAGGCCCATCCCGGCGATGTCCCGTCGGACGTCCTGCTCGAAGCCTACAACCGGCCGCTCGCCTCGTTCGACCCGGCGCGCATGCAGGTCTTCCCGGCCTCGGCCAACGGCACCTGGGTCATTCTGCGGCAACTTCCGCCCTGGACCGCCGGCGAACGCGTGCTCAGCATCAACACGCCCGGGCTCGGCGCCGTGTCCCTCTACGACGAACACGGGCGGGCGGTGTCCACTTCGCTCGAAGACTTCGGCCCCGGCGTGCATGGACATGGGCGCCTGATGTTCAGCCTGCCCGCGTCGATGCCCGCGTCGCACACGATCCTGCTCAAGTTCGAACCGACGACGATGCCCGCCGGAGCGGTCACCATGTCGACCAGCTCGTGGGCCGACTATCTTCGCGAAGACAGTGGCTGGGTCGCTTTCGCGACGGCCTGTTTCGCGGTCATCCTGACGATGGCACTGATGGCGATGTGCTTCGCCGCCATCCTGCGTGACATGACCTTCGGCTGGTACGCGGCTTATCTGGTCTGCTACGCGCTCATCCAGGGCGTAAAGACGGGCTACATCTTCCATCCCCTGGAGTTCGAGTCGCTGGCGGGCATGGGCGATACGCTCGGCGCCGCGGCGACGTCGCTCTCCGTCTCGTTCTCGGCGCTGTTCGTGCTTCGCTTCGCCAAGATCGATGACTACGCACCGCTGTTGCGCATGCCGGTACTGGCGTTCGCCGTCGGCATGCCCGTGCTGATCGTGCTGCGTGCGACGGGTATCGAGGTCCTCGTGCAGACGGCGGCCTTGCTGCTGCAGCCGTTGCTTCTGATCGGCGCATCGTTGCTGCTGGTCGCCGGCGCCATCGCCGCGGCCCGCGGCTCGCGACACGCCTGGTTCTTCCTCGTGGGCTGGACACCGTTGCTGTTGCTGACCGCGTTATGCGGTGCGCAGACACAGGGCATGCTTGCCGACGCGCCGTGGCTGCCCAACGCGGCGATCGCCTTCGGCGCCTTCGAAGCCATCGTGCTGTCGATCGGCTTGTCGGATCGCGCACTCACCATCCGCCACGATCGCGATCGCGCGCGGCAGCTGGCCGACAGCGACCCGCTGACCGGGGTGCACAACCGCCGCGCCTGGACGGATGCCGCGCTGGAGCGTCTGGAGCAAGGCTTGTCGCGTCCGATCGCCCTGCTCTTCCTCGACCTGGACCATTTCAAGGAACTCAACGACCGCTTCGGTCACGCCGCGGGCGACCGCGCGCTCGTGGCGGTGGCGGCGGCATTGCGAGACGAACTGAGGCCTTCGGATCTGCTGGGTCGGTTCGGCGGTGAGGAGTTCGTCGCCATGCTGCAGGGCGTGGATCGCGAGAACGCCATGCAGGTAGCCACACGGTTGTGCCGCCGCATCACACGACTGGATGCTCACCTGGGCGAGAACAGCGAACCGCTCACGGTGTCCATCGGCGTGGCCTTGCGCACGCCGGCGGATACGTTGCAGTCGTTGATCGAACGTGCCGACGCGGCGATGTACGCGGCCAAGCTGGCGGGTCGCAACCGGGTGGTGTGCTCGGGGCCGGCGGGGCCGGCCCTGGTGCGGCGCGAGGGTAAGGTCGCCAACTAGGCCGCGCTGCGGTCTACGTGCGCTCCCGCATCGATTCCGCCGCGGCCACGATATCGTCGTCCCCCGGCAATACGAGAAACGCCGCCCCCGCCAGCGGTGTGAACGTGTCCGCACCGACGACCCGGCGCAACGGCACGTGCCCGAGGCCTGCCTCGACGATCGCCGTGATCACTCCCTCGCCGACGCCCGCGCTCTTGCGCCCCTCGTCCACGACGAGGATCCGCCTGGCGTTCGCCGCCTGCGTCGCGATGAAACCATCGTTCAGCGGCACCAGCCAGCGCAGATCGACCACGCGTACCTTCCAGCCCTGCTCCGCCTCGATACGCTTCGCGGCACGCAGGCTCATCGGCACCCCGTTGCCGAACGTGAACACCACGAGGTCGTCGGCGTCGTCGCCATAAACCCGCCCCTCGCCCAGCGGCATGGCCTCACCGGGTGCCGGGTAGGGAAACTGCCACCGACCGTCGCCGGCCTCGTGGAGATCCTTGGTCATGTACAGCGCGATCGGTTCGAGAAAGGCCGTCACGCGACCATCCACCTTCGCCAGCGCCGCCATCGTGCGCAGCATCGTCGCGGCATCGTCCCCACGACTCGGGCAACCCACGACGAGGCCGGGGATGTCACGCAGCGCGGTGATCGAATTATCGTTGTGAAAGTGACCGCCGAAGCCGCGCTGATAACCCAGCGAGGCTACGCGCATCACCATCGGATTCCGGTACTGGTCGTTCGAGAAGAACTGCAGGGAAGCCGCTTCACCGCGGATCTGATCGCAGGCGTTATGGAAGTACGCCAGGTACTGGATCTCCGGCAGCGGCAGCATGCCCATGTTGGCATAGCCCTGCGCGAGGCCGAGGATCATCGTTTCGTCGAGCAGCGTGTTGAACACCCGCGTGTTGCGGAACGCCTTGTGCAGGCCCTTGGTGACCGTGTACACGCCACCCTTCTGCGCGACGTCCTCGCCGAACAGCAGGCTTTCCGGATACTTCGCCATGAGATCGTGCAGGGCCTGACCGATCTGGACGGCCAGATGCTTCGGCGGCTGCGCCTCGGGGAGCTTGTCGGCGCCGCCGAACACACGCTCCCGCTCGGCGGCATCGGCGGCCCGTTCCGCTTCCGCACGAACCGCGTCCGGCGTGTACGGCGCCAGCGGCGCCATGACTTCCTCCAGCGACGCGAGCCGCGGGCGGCGATCGGCATCCTCGGCCGCTTCGAAACAGCGGTTGCGCGTGGCGTTGTAAAGATTGAGCAAGCTGTCTTTGTCGTACAGACCCGAGGCCAGCGCGATCGCCGCGCTGCGTAGCAACGGATCGGTCGCTTCGAGAGCCACCAGCTCGTCGATCGAGCGCCACTCGATCTCGAAGTCGGTGCCGGCATGGCCCATGACGCGCGTGGTGGTCAGGTGCAGGAAGGTCGGAC
The DNA here is from genome assembly GCF_031455395.1 of Luteibacter sp. 1214. NCBI lineage: Bacteria > Pseudomonadati > Pseudomonadota > Gammaproteobacteria > Lysobacterales > Rhodanobacteraceae > Luteibacter > Luteibacter sp. 1214. Next base: position 92,495 of record NZ_JAVDSQ010000007.1, on the reverse strand, counting down.
GCCGCGTGCGCCGGCAGTGTTCGACGGCGCGCTGGACATCGGCGTAACCGCCCGCCAGGTCCAGCCCGTCGGCATGGAAGTAATCCAGATCGGGGCGGTGACGGAAGTTGTTGGCGACCCAGCCGCCCGGCGTCTTCACCGAGATGCCGATGCCGTTGTCCTCGCAGACGAACAGCACCGGGGCGGGCAGCTTCTGGTACGCGGTCCACGCCGCCGCATTGAAGGCCGTCTGCGCGGTCGCGTGGTTCGAGGATGCATCGCCGAACGAACACACCGCGATCGAATCCTGAGGGATGGGCAGGGCATGCCCGATGCGGCGTCCTTGCTCGATCGCAATGGCCGTACCCAGCGCCTTGGGCAGGTGCGATGCGATGGTGGAGGTCTGCGGCAACACCCATAACGGCTTGCTGCCCCACACCTTGTGCCGCCCACCCGAGGCGGGGTCTTCGCGGCTCGCCGCGAACGACAACGCGGAATCCATCACCGGATCCATGCCCGGCAGCTTGCGGAACCGCTCGGCCATGAAACCACCGCTGCGGTAATGCAGAAAGGCCGGATCGGTGTGCCGCGTCAGCCGCGCCACCATCGCGTTACCCTCGTGCCCCGACGAGCCGATCGTATAGAACACCTTGTTCTGTACGCGCAGCACCCGTGCCATCAGATCGAGATGGCGGCTGATCAGCTGCGACTCGAGCAGTTCGCGAAAACCGCGTGCATCCAGCGCGCTGCCCGGCAATACCGGTTCATCGTCCTGCGGCGCGCGCGCGACGTCGCCCTGCCAGAACTGCACGTACTCGACGAAGTTCTGGTCGACGATCTCGGCGCGGTTGAAGCCCTTGTGCCGGGCGGGGATGGGATGTGGGACGGACATGGCGGATTACTCGTAAGAGAGAGAGCCGGGCGAGGCCACACACGAGCCCGCCCGGCGTATACGTCAGCGACGCCGGGCGAGCCACTGCTCGCGCGTCTGGCCCCAGAGGTCGACGACAACGTCCGTGGACGGCGCCGGCAGCGCGCCGGGCCCCTGCCAGCGAGAACCGAGCTTCTTCGCCACGGCGATGGACGCGATATTCGTCGGCGCGATCGAATGAATCACCTGGCTCCAGCCGAGATGGTCGAACGCCCAGTCCATCGACGCGGCGGCGCCTTCGGTCGCGTAGCCCTTGCCCCAGGTATCCCGCGCCATGCCCCAGCCGATCTCATGGCCCGGCCAGCCCTCGGGCTGCCAGGGACCCAGACGACCGATCCAGCGACCGCTCGCGCGCTCGATGACGGAGAACATGCCGAAGCCATTGATGCTCCAGCAGCCGGCCATGGTCATGAAGTTGCGCCAGGCTACGGCGCGTGGCTGCGGACCGCCCAGGAAGCGATTCACTTCCGGATCGCCCATGCACGCGGCCCACGCCTCGAAATCCTCCGCCGCGGTGGGGCGCAGGATCAGCCGGTCGGTCTCGATACGCGGGCCGTGCATGGCACGTGCCTCAGAATGCGTTGATGCCGGTGAGCTCCCGACCGACCACCAGCTGGTGGACGGTCTCGGTGCCTTCATAGGTGATGACCGATTCCAGGTTCAGCGCGTGGCGGATCGCCGAATGCTCGGTCGTGATACCCGCGCCACCGAGGATGTCGCGGCAGTCACGCGCGATATCGATCGCCATGCGCACGTTGTTCCACTTCGCCAGCGACACCTGCGTCGGCTGCAGACGGCCGGCATCCTTGAGGCGACCGAGCTGCAACGAAAGCAGCTGCGCCGTCGTGATGCGGCGTGCCATGTCGGCGACGCGGATCTGCACGGCCTGGTTGGCGGCCAGCGGGCGGCCGAACAGGATGCGCTGCGAGGCGTAATCGAGCACTTCCTTCAGGCAGGCCTGCGCGGCGCCGATCGGGCCCCAGGTGATGCCGTAGCGCGCCTGGTTGAGGCAGCCCAGCGGGCCCTTCAGACCCTTGACGTTGGGCAGCCGCGCGCTGTCGGGAACACGTACGTCGTCGAAGAACAGGCCCGACGTCACCGAGGCGCGCAGACTCATCTTCTTGTGGACTTCCTGCGCGGCGAAACCCCTGGTGTCCGTCGGCACGATGAAGCCCTGGATGCCGTCGTCGGTCTGCGCCCAGACGATGGCGATGTGCGCCAGGTTGCCGTTGGTGATCCACATCTTGGCACCGTTGATCACCCAGTCGCCGCCGTCCTGGCGGGCCACGGTTTTCATGTTGGCTGGGTCCGACCCGCCGTGCGGCTCGGTCAGACCGAAGCACCCGATCACCTCGCCCGCGGCCATGCGCGGCAGGTACTCGCGTTTCTGTTCCTCGGAACCGTAGGCGAAGATCGGATACATGCACAGCGAGCTCTGCACCGAGGCGAAGCTGCGCAGACCGGAATCGCCTCGCTCCAGCTCCTGGCAGATCAGGCCATAGCTCACGGCGTTCATGCCGGCGCAGCCGTATTCCTCGGGCAACGTGGCGCCGAGCAGGCCCAGCGAGGCGATCTCGGAGACCAGTTCCGCCGGGAAACGCCCCTGCTCGAACGCGTCGCCGATGATCGGCAACACCTTTTCGTCGACAAAACGGCCAACGGCGTCCTGCACGGCGCGCTCCTCATTGGTAAGCAGCGAGCGGACGTCGTAAAGATCGAGCGGGTCGAGACGGTGAGCCATGCGGGTACTCGTACGTGGGCAGCCGGAAAGCCCTCGATTGTAGACCCGCGCGGGGTCGGGGTCATGGCGTCCCGCAACATGCATACAAGGGCTGCAAACGTTTGCATAATGGGATGCCCCCGCCTTCAGGATTTTCCCCATGTTCAAAGGCGTCCTGCTCGGTTTCGCCTGCTACGCGGCTTACGCGTGGAGCGATGCCTTCGTGAAGTCCCTCGAGGGCTCCCTGCCGCCGTACGAAGCGGTGTTCTTTGGCGCCGTGCTCGCCATGGCGGCGTTTCCGTTCCTGAAGAAGCCGGGGGACCGCTGGAGCGAGGTCGTGGTGTCGAAGATGCCCGGCCTCTGGCTGCTGCGCGCCATGGCCGGCGCCATCGGCAACATCACCGCCGTCATGGCTTTTACGGCCCTGCCGATGGCCGAGGCGTTCTCGCTGATCTTCCTGCTGCCGATCTTCGTGACGATTCTCTCGGTGGTCTTCCTCCGCGAGCACGTGGGCTGGCGACGCTGGTCCGCGGTGGTCGTGGGATTTCTCGGCGTACTGGTCGTTCTGCGGCCCGGCTTCCGTCACCTGGGCCAGGGCCACGTCGCGGCGATCATCTGCGGAATCACCGGCGCCTTGTCGATCATCGCCCTACGCATGGCCGGAGCCACCGAGAAGCGCATCACCCTCTACGGCGCGGGCGTGATCGGGCCGATGATCGCCGGCTTCATCATGATGCTGCCGCACTTCGTGTGGCCGGACCTGCACCAGTGGTTCCTGGTGCTTGGCTACGGGCTGCTCGCGGCGGCGGGCGCGGTCCTGCTGATGCTTGCCACGCAGAACGCCCCGGCGGCGCGCGTGGCACCGACCCAGTACAGCCAGATGTTGTGGGCGATCCTGTTCGGGTATCTGATCTTCCACGATCATCTCGACTGGCCGATGCTCGTGGGCATCGTGCTGATTCTCGGCGCGGGGCTTTTCACCTTCGTGCGCGAAGAGAAGAAGACCGACTGGTGGCGGTGGACGAACATCGTCTGAGTCGCGTCGCAAGTTTGCCGTGGCCGTACCCATGCGATAATTCGACCCGGAAAACAATCACCAAGGAATGGCATGGAGCCATGGTTCTGGCGCGTCGGCGCGGCTGTTTCGGCCCTCGGCGCGTGTGCGATCGCCCCCTCCCTCGCGAGCGGATTGATCATTTTCTCACTGGGCCTGCCGACGTCGGCCTTCGCACCCGGCCTGTGGCACGACTACTGGCAGGTGCTCGATCAGCCGGCTTACCGCCCCTACGCAACGCGCATCGCGATCTGCGCGGGCGCAGGGCTGGTGCTGCCGCTATTGCTGTGGTGCCTGGGTATCGTGTTATGGCGGCACCGGGCTTCCTCGGTCCCGGTGTCCGGCCCATTCGACCGCTTATCAGCCTCGTCCCTCCTGCTTACCGCGATCAAGCCCGGTGTAATTCACGTAACGAAAGAGCGTGGGCGCACGCTGGGCGCACCCGATGCCGCGTCAGTCCTCGTATCCGCTCCGTATTACCCTGAGGCGCACGCCGTCGTCCTTGCGTCGCTGCGACACGCAGACGGGTCCACCCTCGTCATCGACTGCGGCTCCCGCAGCCTTGCCTTCGCACACGCGGCACCCGGGAGGACCGTCCTTCGGCTGAACCCTTTCGGAGGCGGCCCTGCCTGGAATCCGTTGGCCGGCGCGTGGGGACCGCAAGGTTTGTCGGCCGATGAGCTTCGACACCTTGCTGCGGCGTGGTTCCCCGAAGCGAACCGACACAAACGATTCATCGTCAGTCACACGCGAAACGCGTTCGTCAGCCTGGCGCATGTGGTCGCCGACGTGCTGCGGTCTGCGCACAACGATGCGCCGCCGGCCGCCCCGGGCGATATCCACCGGCTTTGCGCACAGGCCGTCCACTACGTATCCCGACGCGCCTTCCTGCAGACGCTGGCAGAGCGTCCTGAAGTCGGTTTCCAGGCCAGGGAAGGACTTCGTGGGTGGCTGGGGCTTGATGATGCCGGTATCGATATCGTTTGGAAGCGTGTCTCCGACGTTCTGGCGCCTTTTGCGGACCCGATCGTGGATGCCGCCACGCGGAGCGAAAGGCTGGCACCGGCATCCTGGCGGCGAGCGACTGTGTACCTGGATGTGCCCGATCGGTGGCGCACCGCGTCCGGCCCCTTTATCGAATCGGCCATACGCCAGTGGCAGGCGGCGCTGGACGAGGGCGAGTCGTCGTTACTGCTGGCCCATGCCCTCGACACGCTTCCGCCCATCGCCGCGCTGACCGACGCGGAATCGCCGTGGCGATGTCTTGCCACGACGCGGGGCCTGAGCGCCCTGCACGACCGCTACGGCAACAACGCCATCACGCTCGACCGCCGTTTCACGGCCTGCGTCGTCCATGCGCCACGGGATGAAGCGCTGGCGAGGCGTGAGTCCGATGCATTGAAGCAGTTCGTTGCCGCCCATCGCGGCGACGGCCACCTCGCGTCGACACCCGCATCGCCGACCGGCCTCATGTCCCTGCGGGCGGGCGAGCAGATCGTGGTGACCCCGTCGGTGCCGACACCCGTCATTTGCCGTACCTTGACCTCATCGCGGAAGCCGAACACGCCGCCGCCCCAGACGATCGACCAAGGAGAGGCCATGCCCGTTTCCAAGTCTTTGATTGCGTTTCTTGCGGCGCTCAGCGCGGCGCCTCTGCATGCTGGAGAGTCGGCATCGTTGCTTGCTCCGCTAGCTCCCCCCGATAAAACCGAAGCGGCCGTCCCGACTGTCGACGCGAAGCTTGGGCCTTACCTCTTTCGTTTTCCGAAAAACATGTACTACCAGCAATCGGGACCCGATGCGGATGGCGGGGTGATGCTCAACGTACAGTGGCCTTATCTGCGGCCGCTCCCCCTCGGCGTCGACTATCACGACAGCAACGCCAATTTCATCAATCACATAAGCATTGATCTATCGACAGTGGAGCATCTTTCGGATGACCAGTACCGCGCACTGCTCCGCCGAATGATCGAGCCATTAGACCCGGAAAAACCCACACCGAGCGAAAAGGTCGTTGACGATCTCAGCGCACGAATACAAGGCGAAACATCTCACGGCCTGACACGCTATTCGGTGGACTTCGAGAAATTTCGACACTTCTACATCAAAACCTACGGCACTCACGTCAGACCTCCCGACCCCACACAGAATGACGACTGGTATGTTTACATGGGCGTGGATGGCATTCCGACGACGGTAATCAAGTGCACGTCGGTCGCTCAAACGGATGGCGTGCGGATCGAATCCGGGAGAATTGTCGACATTCCAGGCCATTCGCGCCGCGCGACGTGTAAGCATCAATTTCTGGTGCCTGAGTACCGACTGCTCGTTTCGCTCAGCTACCCTCGGGTGATCCTGCCCGAGTGGCAAACAATGGAGATGTTTGTGCGTAAAACGTTGAAAGCAACGGAGGCGAAATAATGACTGGGCTGACGAGTAAAGATCTGGACGTCCTATCCATGTACGCTAATACGGGAAATCGTGAGCTTTATTGGAACTACCTCGCCGAACTTCCCGGAAACGACGGATATGGGCAATTAGCCCTCGGCGTGGTGCGCAACGACAACATGCCTGGCGCGACAGCGAATGCGTACGCTCAGAACTACGCCGAGAAACACGACGGCAAGCATTTAACTGAACGAGAATGGGATGATTTCGGTATAGACCTCATCCGCAACGACCTTGCTGCGCGTCGAGTCGAATTCAGAAAGGGGGACGCACTGGGAGCGCTCAACCTTTCCGGCAAGCTCGTGCAGGACGCTCACGACCTCTCGTTTAACGCAGTTCATATCGATCCCAATGCATGGACGCCGCGCAAGCTGCTCGAAGCCGCTCGCCATCACGGCGCGAATGGGCCGGAAGAGTCCGAGAAGATCTGGAAGACCATGCTGGACAACGATCTCATGGGAACCCGCCGCGGCGCAGCCACACTGGGTGACATGGCGCGCGCGACAGGCATGTCAGCAGCAGAGCGCGCCTCATACGGCGCAGACATGGCCGCGGCCTGGACCTCGGCCATCGGCGACAGGTCTCACATGGACCCCAACGTCATCGGGCGGAACGATCATTTCTTCGGGCGCGACCGCAACGGCGACTGGAGCGAATTCAGCAGTGCGCAACCGACCACGACCGTGTCGTTTACCGAGATGAAGGACGTTACCGATCCCAGGCTGCTGCGGGAGCTGGAGGATACGCGGAGTCTTCGCCTGGAAAGGGAGGGCGCTCGTAAGGACTTCCATCCCGACGACCCCGGCCGGCTGATCGGATCGCCTCATCCGATGGCAGACGCCCACCCGCGAACAAGTCTGCCGAGCGCCCATTCGGACCCGCTCTACGCGTCACTGCGCATGCAGCTTCCCATGGAAGTTTCAAACGATAAGGCGGCACAGATGGCGCTTGTCGCGCGTCAATCGAACATACGCGACGCAAGCGAGTTGTATGACGTCGAGGTTCAGGGGCGGAGCATCGTGTGCACGGGGATCCGTCCGGGGGCTGTAGCCACGCTCGACTTGGCCTCGCCCGCACCGCCTATGGAGCGGAGCCTCGCCCAAGGACAGCAATGGGATGCCGCCTTACAACAGCAAGCCCGCGATGCCTCCATGCAGCAAGCAAGTCAGCAAGCCTCCGTTACCCGGACAGGGCCCGTGATGGGTTTCTGATCCCGGCATCGCGGGAGAAGCGGACTCAGTTGTTCGACACGCCGTGCGGCACGTGCCCCGTCGCTACGTGCCGACGCGCCGACTCCACGTTGGCCGGGGAATCGTCGAAAAAGATATCGGCGCCAAAGGCATCGAGGAACGGCCCCTTGTCACGCCCACCGAGGAACAACGCCTCGTCGATACGCACACCCCAGCGGCGAAGCGTAAGAATCACGCGCTTGTGCGCCGGGGCGGAACGCGCCGTCACCAGCGCCGTACGAATCGGCGAGGTCTCCGCCGGGAACGCGGCCTGCAGGCGATGCAGCGCGGCCAGGAAACCACGGAACGGGCCGCCCGACAGTGGCTCGGCCCAAAGCTCCGACTCACTGCGATGAAACGCATCCAGGCCCTGCTCTTTCGAGACACGCTCACCTTCATCGCCGAAGATCACGGCGTCACCATCGAAGGCAATGCGAAGCTGTTCGCTGGAGCGCTGCGGCGCCGTCGACGGGAGGATCGTCGCGGCGGCGACGCCCGCCCGCAACGCGCGGCCCACATCTTCCGCATTGGCTGAGAGGAACAGATCCGCCCGGAACGGGGCGATGTAATCGGAGGTCGGCGCACCGCTGGTGAACGCCGCCCGCGAGATACCCAGCTTGTAATGCTGGATCGCGTTGAAGATCCGCAGGCCCGTGTCGCCGGAGTTGCGCGACAGAAGGATCACCTCGACCGGCGGGACGTCGCCGGACAATGCGTTCAGGCCGAGAAGCTTCTGCACCAGTGGAAAAGCCACGCCAGGCTTCAGCAGGTCGTTTTCGTGCTCGATCTGGAAGGCACGGTAGGCATCGAGGCCGTCGCGCTCGAACAGGTCGTGGCTGTCTTCCATGTCGAAGAGCGCGCGCGAGGAGATGGCGACGACGAGGCGGTTGTCGCTGACTGAGGCGTCGTTGTGGGCGTTCTGGCTTTCTTCGGGGGCGTTCATGGGATCGAGGTTGGGGCTAAAGGCCATCGCGCGCAAGGCGCGCTCCTACAGGTTCGCCTCCGGTCAGGGGGCGAATTGTTCGTCGAGGATGCGTTGCTGGAGATTGTGCTCCGGATCGAACAGGAGGCGGACCGCGTTCCGGCGCGACTGCTTGATCTCGACCGAGCGGACGTCGCGCACCTCGTGGAAATCCGCGGTGGCGCTGATCGGCCGCTTGTTCGGATCCTTGGTGTGCAACGTGACGCGGGTGGCGTGCGGCAGGATCGCGCCGCGCCAGCGCCGCGGACGGAACGGGCTGATCGGCGTCATGGCCAGCACGTTGGCGTCCAGGGGGAGGATGGGACCATGGGCGGACAGGTTATACGCGGTGGAGCCGGCCGGGGTGCAAACCAGGACGCCATCGCAGACGAGCTCGTCGAGTTTCATCTCGCCGTTGAGGCTGACCGTCAGATGAGCCGCCTGGTTGCTCTGGCGCAGCAGGGCGACTTCGTTGAAGGCCAGCGCGCGATGCTCGACGCCATCGCAGCAGACGCTGTGCATCTCCAGCGGATGCAAAACGGCTGGGTGGGCCCGCTCGATACGCTCGGGCAGGTGGTCGAGGTCGTGCTGGTTCATCAGGAAACCCAGGCGACCCAGCTTCATGCCGTAGAACGGCAGGCCGAGGGTGCGGTGGGCGTGGAGGGTGCGAAGCATGAAGCCGTCGCCCCCGAGCGACACGACGATCTCGGCGTCTTCGGGTTCGACGCCCTTGTAGCGTTTGACGAGCGCCGCACGGGCGCGCTGGGCCACTTCGGTTTCGCTGGCGACAAAGGCTAGGCGCATGAGGTGTGGGCTTCCGGATCCAGTCCGGAGCTTAGTCCTTAAATGGCGGGGTCGGATAGGCTGAAGTTGCCGCAGGTTCCTGTGGGGTTTCCCGCTGTCGCGGAATCGTCAGCAGGCGGCCTCCCACCGGACCGACGTGTTCCTCCGGTTATGCGGCTCCCACCAGGAGGGCAATGCCTTGCCCTGATGGGAGCCCGCCTTTTTACACCGGAATCTGCGCCAACTGCGCGAGACGACGGACCGCGACGGAGGCGATCGGGTAGTCCGCATTCTGGGTCAGGATCTCGGCCAGCATCGCGCGGGTGTACTTCAGCGTGGCATCGTCCCGCTCCAGCCAGGCCTTGACCGGGCTGATGTCCGTGCGGTCGCCGGCGACCGAAAGCACCTGCAGGGCCAGGGCACGATGCTGGGCGTTGAGCTCGTCCAGCAGCGAACCACGCGCCTGCGCATGCCAGGCACCTTCGACCGGCAGGGCCTCGATCTGCCCACGCAGCCAGTCGAGGTCCAGTGCCTCGGCCAGCTCGTAGAACACACGAGCGACCGTCGCCATGTCCTTACCGCTCTGCTTCGACACTTCGACCATGTCCAGCGCCGCACGCAGCACCGGTACGCGGGCAAGACGAACCGCCAGCTCACCGGGGACGCCGAGGCCTTCCCACTTCTCCTGGCTCGCGCCGAAGTCGCCACGGCCGGTATCGGTCAGGGCATCGGGCAGCGCCTTGCGCAAGACGGTCACTTCGCTGGCGAAACGATCGACGTTGGCGGCGATGTCGAGTGTGCCGCCCGGACGGTTGAGCAGCCAGCGGGTCAGGTGACGCAGCAACGACCAGATCTGCAGGATCGCGTCGATCTGGGTGTCTTCCGCGACCTTGCCGTCGAGCTTCTCGATCTCGGCCCACAGTTCTCGCGCATCGAGGATTTCGCGTGCGGCGGTGTACGCCTTGGCGATCGACGCCGGACCGTGGCCCGTGTCTTCCTGCATGCGCATCATGAACGTCGCGCCCATGCGGTTGATCGTCGAGTTGGTCACCGCGGTGGCGATGATCTCGCGCTTCAGGCGATGGCGCTGCATGTGCTCGGCGTACTTCTCGTGCAACGGCACGGGGAAGTAGCGGACCAGTTCGCGCGACAGATACGGATCTTCCGGCACGTCCGAATCGAGCAGCTGCTGGAACAGCCGGATCTTGTCGTACGACAGCAGCACGGACAGTTCCGGGCGGGTCAGGCCCTGACCGCGCAGCTTGCGCTCCGCCAGTTCGGCGACCGTCGGCAGCGATTCCACCGCACGGTCGAGCATGCCTTCGGCTTCGAGCGTGCTGATGAAGTGAGCCATCGAACCGAGACGACGCACCGACTGGTGCTCCATCACGGTGATGGCCTGGTTCTGACGATAGTTGTCCCACAGCACGAGGCGGCCGACTTCATCGGTCATCTCGGCCAGCTGCTTGTTGCGGCCCTCGAAGGTCAGCTCGCCGCGCTGGACGGCGTCGTTGAGCAGGATCTTGATGTTGACCTCGTGATCCGAGGTATCCACGCCGGCCGAGTTGTCGATGAAATCGGTATTGAGGAGCACCCCGGCCTGGCCGGCTTCGATGCGACCCTTCTGGGTCATACCCAGGTTGCCGCCCTCGCCCACCACCTTGCATCGCAGCTCGTTGCCGTTCACGCGCAGCGCGTTGTTGGCGCGGTCGCCGACGTCCGCGTGCGTCTCGCTGGTCGCCTTGACGTAGGTGCCGATACCGCCGTTCCAGAGCAGATCCACCGGCGCCTTGAGGATCGCCGAGAGGACGTCGGTCGGCGCCATGTGCGTCGCGTCGCTGCGAATACCCAGCACGGCCTTGATTTCCGGCGACACCGGGATCGACTTCGCCGTACGCGGCCAGATGCCACCACCGGCCGAGATCAGCGACTTGTCATAGTCTTCCCACGACGAGCGCGGCAGCGCGAACATGCGCGCACGCTCGGCGAAGGACGTCGCCGAGTCCGGGTTGGGGTCGAGGAAGATATGGCGATGGTCGAAGGCGGCCAGCAGGCGGATCTTTTCCGAGAGCAGCATGCCGTTGCCGAACACGTCACCCGACATGTCGCCCACGCCGACCACCGTGAAATCCTCGGTCTGGCAGTCACGGCCCAGCGCACGGAAGTGGCGCTTGACCGACTCCCACGCACCCTTCGCCGTGATGCCCATGCCCTTGTGGTCATAGCCGTTGGAGCCGCCCGAGGCGAAGGCGTCATCGAGCCAGAAGCCGTGTTCGGTCGAGATCGCGTTGGCGATATCGGAGAACGTGGCCGTGCCCTTGTCCGCGGCGACGACCAGATACGGATCGTCGTTGTCGTGGCGGATCACATCATGCGGCGGTAGCACCGCACCCTCGACGAGGTTGTCGGTGATGTCGAGCAGGCCGTTGATGAACATGCGATAGCACGCGATGCCCTCGGCGAGCTGCGCATCGCGATCGCCACCGACGGGCGGACGCTTCACGAAGAAGCCACCCTTGGAACCCACCGGCACGATGACCGTGTTCTTCACCATCTGGGCTTTCACCAGACCGAGGACTTCGGTACGGAAATCCTCGCGACGGTCGGACCAGCGCAGGCCACCACGTGCCACCGCACCGAAGCGCAGATGGATACCCTCGACACGCGGCGCGTAGACGAAGATCTCGCGGAACGGCACCGGCTTGGGCAGATCGGGCACCTGGTGCGAATCGAACTTGAAGCTGATGTACGGGCGGAACACGCCATCCCAGGCCTGGAAAAAGCTGGTACGCAGCGTGGCGTGCACCAGCGCGATGTAACTGCGCAGGATGCGGTCTTCGTCGAGGCTGGACACGTTGTCGAGCAGCGCGTTGATCGCTTCTTCGACCGCTGCCACCTGCTCGTCGCGCGGACGCGACAGCGATGCGATGAGGTTGCCGATGAGACCTGGCTGGGCCGACAGGATCTCCGCGCCGATCAGCGTGTGCATCTCGTGCGACAACATGCTCTCGGCCCACGCGCGCTCCGTGGCGTCGAGGCTTTCGCGGCGTGGGTCGAAGCGTGCGTTGAACAGCTCGACGATCAGGCCCGCGATGGCTGGATAGCGATTGAGTGCGTCTTCCATGTACGCCTGCGAGAACGCGACACCCGCCTGCTGGAGGTACTTGGTGTAGCTGCGCAGCACCGCGACCTGACGCCAGCCGAGCTTCGCGCCCAGGACGAGACGGTTGAAGCCGTCGTTCTCCGCGTTGCCGCGCCAGATCTGTTCGAAGGCGTCTTCGAACAAGGTGCCGACCTGCTCGACCTCGAAGGCGAGACGACCCACCGGCTGCACTTCGAAATCCTGGATGTAGAGGCGGCTGTCGCCGGCCTTCACTTCATACATGTGCTCGGTGAGCACGCGCAGGCCGAGGTTTTCCAGCTGCGGGAGGACCTCCGACAGCGCGATATCCGAACCCGAGCGATACACCTTGAAACGGAGTTCTTCCGGACGGTGCGACGGATGGTAGAACGACATGCTGATGGCATCGGGGCCGTCGAGGCCGGCCAGGGCGCGCACGTCGGCGGCGGCGACCTGCGGCGACACCTCGTCCACGTACCCGGCCGGCAGCAGCTTGCCGTAACGGTTGGCCAGGATGATCCCTTCCTGCTCGCCCACCGTCGCGATCAGACGATCGCGCAGGTCGTCGTACCAGTTGCGCGCGATCGACGCGATCTGCGACTCGATGCTCACGGCGTCGTAAACCGGGTGGTCGCCGATGCGCGGACGAACCACCACGTGCAGGCGAACCAGCGCGGCTTCACCCATGAGTACGGCGGAATCCACGTGTTCGCCGTGGAACGCGTCGCGCAGGACGTTCTCGACACGTTCGCGAACCGTCGTATTGAACCGGTCGCGCGGGATGAACACCAGGCACGAGAAGAACCGGCCGTAGCTGTCGCGGCGGATGAACAGGCGCGTGCGCGTGCGCTGTGCCAGCTCGAGCAGCCCGGTGGCCAGCGCGTAGAGCTCGTCCGTGCTGCACTGGAAAAGCTCCTCGCGCGGCAGGGTATCGAGGATGTGCCGCAGCGCCTTGCCCGAATGCGAATCGCGCTTCAGGCCCGAACGGTTCATCACCGCTTCGCACTTGTCGCGCACCAGGGGCACATGCTGCGGGTGCGCCATGTACGCGTTGGACGAGAACAGACCGAGGAAACGCTGCTCGGCGACCGGGCGCCCCTTGTCGTCGAACTTGAGGACGCCGATGTAATCCATGTAGCCCGCGCGATGAATCGGCGAACGGGCATTGGTCTTGGTCAGGATGATGGCGTCGGTGGAACCCGAGCGCGGCAGTTCGCTGGCCACCAGGGTGCGCAGCGATCGCGGCGCCAGCGAGCGCTCCGCGGCACGAAGAATGCCCAGGCCCGAGCCCTCGACGGTCTTGAGCACCTCGTCGCCCTGCCCCGGCGCCACTTCGTACTCGCGGTAGCCCATGAAGGTGAAATGGTCGTCGGCGACCCAGCGCAGGAAGTCGCTGGCCTCGCGGACCTCCTCGGCGGTGTACGGCAGGGAGCGCCTGCCAAGATCGTCGGCGATCTCGTTCATCTTGCCGCGCATGGCACGCCAGTCGTCGACGGCCTCGCGCACGTCGTGGAGCGCGGTCTCGACGTTGGCCCTGAGGTTCTCCAGTTCGGTGTCGTCGATGCGGTCGATTTCGAAACGCATGAGCGACTCGGTCTTCTCGCCGGCGCCGATCGACTCGAGCACCCCGGCGGCGGACCGGACCACAGGCACGACCGGGTGGATGATCGCGTGCACGTCGGCGTGCGCGGCGGCCACCATCGATACGGTGTCGACCAGGAAGGGCATGTCGTCGGTGACGACCTCGACCACGGCGCGGGTGCCGGACAGGCCCGGGTTGTAGACGCGGACCTTCGCTTTGCCCGGCGTGCGCTCACGCGCGAAGGTCAGCAGGTCGGCGATCAGGGCGGCCCAGCGGTCGGGGGCGTGCAGCGCGTGATCGGCCGGCGCGATGCGCTCGAAGAAGGCCTGGATAAAAAAGCGCGCCTCGTTGAGGCGCTCCGCGGGGTAGTCGATCTTTTTCAGTTCATCGAAGACGAGGGCTTCGAACTGGCCGCTTTCGGCGGTGCGAATCGCATTCATGGGCGGATATCGATGTGGGGACGGGAAAGAAATCCGTGAAAGCATAGCTCCCACACGTGGCATGTAGCCACACCGTCAGACATAACGGATAAGGTGCTTTTTCACTGCGCCGCGACATTATCCGTGCACTGTTTCGGAAAACGGACAGCATGGCTTCGGACTCGGGCGAAGCTGCAACGCAACAATTCGCGTGCGAATGGCGCTATTGCCCGTTGACGCTGGTCCGAGGGAGATTCTAAACTGGACGGTATAGTCCAGCAGGTAAAGTTAATGTCGCACCTGGAGTCACGCCCCGCTTCGGATCACCAGCAGCGGGTGCTTCAGGCGGCGTGCGCCCTTTTCCTGCGCGACGGTTACCGCGTCAGCATGGTGGCGGTGGCACGCGAGGCGGGCGTGTCCAAGCAGACCGTGTACGCGCATTTCGAGAACAAGGACACCCTGTTTCACGCCGCCGTCCAACAACTCGCCCACCCTTTGCACGCGAGCCTCGCACCCGAGAGCCGCGGTCTGGCCGACACGCTGTATGCGTTGGCAGAGGCGCACCATACCTACGTGATGGATCACGAGCACGTCGCGCTGGGCCGGATGCTGATCGCGGAAGCACCGCGCTTCCCGGCCGCTGCGAAGACGTTCTTCCGCACGGCGATCGGCACGGTCGCGGTGCGTTTGTCGCGTTGCATGGCCGAAGCGATGGACGCGGGGGACATGCGCCGGGACGACCCGGAGGTGGCCGCCGAGCTGTTCCTGGCCATGCTGCACGGGCTCGAGGGGGATCGTCGCCTCTTCGGCATGCGGGCGAGGAGCCAGAAGGCACAGGACGACTGGGCGAGACATGCGGTAACCGTATTTATGCACGCGTACGACATCCCCACGGATGGCCGGCCGCGAAAGATTAAGAAACCTGGAATAGGAACGGAGTTTTCATGAATCCCCTGCCTCTGCGCACGTCCCTGATGGCCCTCGGCCTCACCGCGGCGCTTGCCGCCTGCCACAAGCAGGAGGCGCCCCAGCAGCCGCCTCCGCCCGAAGTCGGCGTCATCACCGTCCAGCCTCAGGACGTTCCCCTCGTCCAGGATCAGGTCGGTCGCGTCTCGTCCTTCCGCACCGCCGATGTGCGCGCCCGCGTGCCGGGCATCCTGCTGAAGCGTCTGTATGACGAGGGCACGGACGTGAAGGCCGGCCAGAAGCTGTTTCAGATCGATCCGCAGCCGCTGACCGCCGAACTCAACGCCCAGCTTGCCGCCCTGGCTTCCGCCAAGGCCGCCGCGGCCAACTACAAGGCCACGGCCGACCGTTCGCGCGGGCTGATCGGCAAGAACTACATCTCCCGCCAGGATCTGGATACGGCCGAAGCCAACGAGCGCACCGGCAACGCCTCGGTCAAGCAGGCCGAAGCCAACGTCCAGTCGGCCCGGATCAACCTCGGCTTCACCGATGTGGTCTCCCCGATCGACGGTCGTGCCGGCCGCCAGCAGGTCACGGAAGGCGCACTCGTCGGCCAGAGCGACACCACCCTGCTGACCCAGGTCGACGAGATCGACAAGGTCTACGTGAACTTCAACATGTCCGTCAGCGACCTGGACACCATGCGCGGGGCCGCCGCCAAGGGCAATGTCACGCTCAGCGACACCAGCCAGTCCACGGTCCGCATCCAGCTCCCGGACGGTTCCGATTTCGGCGAGCAGGGCGCGATGGACTTCTCGTCCGCCACCGTGAACCCGCAGACCGGCACCGTCGACCTGCGCGCCCTGGTCAACAACACCGGCACGCGCCTGCTCCCGGGCCAGTTCGTGACGGTCAAGGCCAACCTCGGCAGCCTGCACAACGTCTACCTGGTGCCCCAGGCCGGCGTTCTGCGCGACGCCAACTCGGCCTATGTGATGGTCGTCGACAAGGCCACGGTGAAGGACGCGAACGGCAAGGAGCAGACCATCGACTCCGCCGCCGTCCGTCGCCCGGTCCAGACCGATCGCATCTCGGGCAGCAACTGGGTCGTCACCGGCGGACTGAAGCCGGGTGACAGGATCATCGTTCAGGGCGTGCCGAAGGCGAAGGAAAACTCGCCCGTGAAGGCCAGCCCCGCCCAGCAAGCTGCTGCACCGGCTCAGGCAGGCGCCCCCGCCGCGCCGGCCGGCCAGCAGTAAGGGAGTTTCGTCATGCCGAGTTTCTTCATCGACCGCCCCATTTTCGCGTGGGTGCTGGCGATCCTGATCAGCCTTTGCGGCACGATCTCCCTGTTGAACATGGGTATCGAGTCGTATCCGAACATCGCACCGCCGCAGGTCACCGTCACGGCGACCTACCCGGGTGCGAGCGCGGATACGACCGAAAAAACCGTGACGCAGGTGATCGAGCAGCAGCTGACGGGTATCGACCACCTGATCTACTTCAGCTCGCAGTCCAGCTCGTCGGGCACCGCCACCGTCACGCTGACCTTCGACACCGGCACCGATCCTGATATCGCGCAGGTCCAGGTGCAGAACAAGGTGTCGCTGGCGACGCCGCGCCTCCCGTCGGAAGTGACCCAGCAGGGCGTCGTGGTGGCCAAGGCCAACCCCGACTTCCTGATGTTCATCGCCCTGACCTCGACCAACAAGGCCATCGACAGCCATCGCCTGATGGATATCGTGTCCTCGCAGGTGCTCGACCAGGTCGCTCGTATTCCCGGCGTGGGCAGCACCCGCCAGCTGGGTGCCGAGTACGGCATGCGCGTCTGGCTCAACCCCGACAAGCTCCGCGGCTACGGCATGTCGGCCACCGACCTGCAGTCGGCACTGGCCGCGCAGAACGTGCAGTTCGCGGCGGGTTCGCTCGGTACCGATCCGGCGACCGACGGTCAGGGCTTCAGTGCCACCGTCTCGGCGGAAGGCCGTTTCACCTCGGCCGAAGAGTTCTCCAACGTCATCCTCCGTGCGAACAACGACGGTACCGTCGTCCGCCTGAAGGACGTGGCGCGCGTGGAGCTCGGACCGCAGACGTACGGATTCGCCACCGACTACAACGGCATCCCCACCGGCGCCTTCGGTGTGCAGTTGCTGCCCGGCGCCAACGCGCTGGACGTCGCCAATGCGGTTCGCGCGAAGATGGACGACCTGTCCAAGAGCTTCCCGGACGGCGTGACGTGGTTCGCCCCGTACGAGTCCACCAAGTTCGTGGTGATCTCGATCGAGGAAGTCGTGCATACCCTGGTCGAGGCGATCATCCTCGTCTTCCTGGTGATGCTGATATTCCTGCAGAACTTCCGCGCGACGATCATCCCCACCCTGGTCATCCCGGTCGCCCTGCTCGGTACGTTCATCGGCCTCTCGCCGCTGGGCTTCACGATCAACCAGCTGACCCTGTTCGGCATGGTGCTGGCCATCGGTATCGTGGTCGACGACGCGATCGTCGTGATCGAGAACGTCGAGCGCATCATGACGGAGGAGCACCTGCCTCCGAAGGAAGCCACGCGCAAGGCGATGGGCCAGATCACCGGCGCCATCGTGGCGATCACCGTGGTGCTGGCGGCGGTGTTCATTCCGTCCGCGCTGCAGCCCGGCGCTTCCGGCATCATCTACAAGCAGTTCGCACTGACCATCGCGGTCTCGATGGGCTTCTCGGCGTTCCTCGCCGTCACCTTCACGCCGGCCCTCTGCGCCACCCTGCTCAAGCATGAGCCGGACAAGCGCAAGAACGTCGTCTACCGCAAGTTCAACCAGGTCTTCGATTGGACCACGCATACGTACTCGGGTCACATCGACTCCGCCGTACGCCATGGTCCGCGCTGGATGATCGTGTTCGTGCTGATCGCGGCGCTGGCCGGCTTCCTGTTCACCAGGCTGCCGTCGAGCTTCGTCCCCGACGAAGACCAGGGTTATGCGCTGGCGATCGTGCAGCTCCCGCCGGGCTCGAGTCTTGCCCGTACGCAGAAGGTGCAGGAGCAGATCCGCAACATCATGCTGAAGAACCCGGAAGTCGAGGGTGTCTTCCAGATTTCCGGCTTCAGCTTCGTGGGTCAGGGCGAAAACGTCGGCATGGTCTTCATTCGCATGAAGGACTGGGCCGATCGCGACATCACCGTGCCGGAGTTCCTCGGCAAAGCGAATGGCCAGATGCAGGCGGTGAGCGATGCCACGATCTTCGTGGTCAACCTGCCCACCATCCGCGGTCTGTCGCAGTTCGGCGGCGTCGACATGTTCCTGCAGGCCCGTGCCGGTCAGGATCGTGCCGAGCTGACCCAGGCGCGTAACCAGCTGCTCGGTGCCGCGGCGCAGGACAAATCCCTGGTGGGTGTCCGTCCGAACACGCTGGAAGACGCTCCGCTGCTGCAGCTCAACGTGGACCGTACGCAGGCTCAGACGATGGGTCTGTCGGTCAGCGACATCTACACGGCCATCCAGCTCACGCTGGCGCCGGTCTATGTCAACGACTTCCAGTACGGCGGCCGCGTGAAGCGCGTGATGATGCAGGCCGACGCCCCCTACCGCATGGGTACGGACGCGTTCGCACACATCTACACCCCGAGCACGCTGACCTCCTCCACCAGCAGCACGTCCTCGACGACGAGCACGGTCGCCAGCGCATCGACGGCCACCGACAGCAGGATGATCCCGCTGTCCACCGTGGTTCATTCGAAGTGGACGATGGCCGCACCGACGCTGACCCGCTACAACGGGTACTCGGCCGTGGAAATCGTAGGTAACAACGCGCCGGGCTCGTCGACGGGTCAGGCCATGGCGACCATGGAGAAAATCGTCAACGACAAGCTCGGCAAGGGCATCGGTTACGACTGGAGCGGCCAGTCCTACCAGGAAATCCTGGCGGGTAATTCGGCCACCGCGCTGATGGTGCTGTCCATCGTCATCGTGTTCCTCTGCCTTGCCGCCCTGTACGAAAGCTGGTCCATCCCGGTGGCCGTGCTGCTGGTGGTGCCGCTTGGCCTTCTGGGTGTGGTGGTATTCTCAATGTTGCGCGGCCTGCCGAACGACATCTTCTTCAAGATCGGCATGATCACCGTGATCGGCCTGGCCGCGAAGAACGCCATCCTGATCGTCGAGTTCGCGGTCGAACAGCAGCAGGCCGGCAAGACGCTTCGCGACGCGGTGGTGGAAGCCTCCCGCCTGCGACTGCGCCCCATCCTGATGACCTCGCTGGCTTTCATCCTCGGCGTGTTGCCGCTGGCCATTTCCACCGGTGCGGGCGCCAACTCCCGCCACGCCATCGGTACCGGCGTGATCGGCGGCATGCTGTTCGCCACCATCCTCGGCCTGCTGCTGATCCCGGTGTTCTACACCTCGGTTCGCCGCATGCTGGGTGACAAGCTGGATGAGGTGTCCCACAAGATGCCGCACGTCGGTCATGACGACGACCACGATCCGCACGGCGGTGGCAACGGTGGTGGCGACGGCCCGAACGGCCCGACCAACCTCCACCCGCATGCTCCGAACGTCGGCGATGTCCGGGCCTTCGATTCGGATCCGCGACGCGGCACCGATCGACCGTAAGGTCGGAAGGCAAGTACCTATGAAAAGCCCGGCGAAAGCCGGGCTTTTTTTTCGTCGCCGCAGCGGCCTCAAAAAAAAGGCCCCGGAATAACCGGGGCCCGTTCGTGTCCGCTCGAGTCGATGATTGCTCAGCGCAACCCGGTCTCCGAGCGCGCAATCACCAGCCGCTGAATCTCACTCGTACCCTCGTAGATCTCCGTGATCTTGGCATCGCGGAAATAACGCTCCAGCGGCATTTCTTTCGAGTAGCCCATGCCACCATGGATCTGCACGGCCTGATGGGTGATCCACATGGCGGCTTCCGACGCCACCAGCTTGGCCATCGAAGCCTCGGTACCGAAACGGCCGCCGTTCTTGTCGGTCTGGGCCTTGGTCCATGCGGCACGCAGGGTCAGCAGCAGCGCCGCATCCAGCTTGCACTTCATGTCGGCGATCTTGGCCTGGGTCATCTGGAACGTGCCGATCGGGTGACCGAACGCCTTGCGGTCCCGCGACCACTGCAGGGTGGCTTCGTAGGCGGCACGCGCGATGCCCACCGCCTGCGACGCGATACCGATACGACCGGCATCCAGCACGCCCATGGCGATACCGAACCCCTTGCCCTCTTCACCGAGCATGTCTTCCTGCGGGCAGATGTAGTCGTGAAACTCGATCTCGCAGGTGGCCGAGGCGCGAATGCCGAGCTTCGGCTCCGTCTTGCCGGCAAGAAAACCCGCCCGCTTCGTGTCGATGATGAAGGCCGACACGCCACGCGCACCCATGCCGGGCGTCGTCACCGCGAACAGCACGATGTAGCGAGCGACCGGACCGGAGGTGATCCAGCTCTTCTTGCCGTTGATGACCCAGTCGCCGTCGGCATTCTTCACCGCGCGCGTGTGCATGTTGGACGCGTCGGAGCCGGACTGCGGTTCGGTCAGGGCATAGGCGCCAATGGCCTCGCCGGACGCGATGGCGCGCACGTACTTCTGCTTCTGGTCTTCCGTGCCGTTCTTGAGGATGCCGTTGCAGAACAGCGAATTGTTCACCGACATGATCGTCGAGGTGGCGGCATCGGCCGCGGCGATCTCCACCATGGCCAGCACGTAGGACACGGGATCCATGCCTGCGCCGCCGTATTCCTCGGGCACTTCGATGCCCATCAGGCCCAGCTGACCCATTTCCTGGATGTTTTCCAGGGGAAACTCACCCTTCGCGTCGAACTCGGCGGCGACCGGGGCGATGCGCTTCTGGGCGAAGTCGCGGGCAATGGACTGAATCGACAGCTGGTCGTCGGTAAAGCGGAAATCCATGGACATTCCTCGCGCCGGCCGGAAGGACGGCAAGTCTTGGGGTGGGGACTAGCCGGTCATTCTAACGGTCGTTCGAGAGCTTGCCGCTCTGCACTGCAACATGCGGCCTTGACGCTGGCCGGGGCGGGCCTCATCCTTACGCATCTTTCTATCGCGATATAAGGATGCAGGATGGACCTGTCGACGGCCTCCACGGTGCTCCGACTCCTGGCCGACCCGACTCGCGTCCGCCTGCTCGCCCTTCTGGACCGCGAGGAACTGACCGTCGCCGAGCTGGCGGCCGTGCTGCATCTGGCCCAGCCGCGCGTGTCGACCCATCTGGCCAAGCTCAAGGAGGCCGAGCTGGTGCGCGATCGCCGGGCCGGCGTGTCGGCCTATTATCGGGCCAACGCCGAGGCGGATCCTACGCTCGCCGCCCTGGTGGCCTCCCTGCGTGACACGCTTAGCGACGCCCTGCTCAAGGAGGATGCCGAACGGCTTCCCGCGGTTCTCGCCCAACGGGCCCGGGCCGAGGGCTGGGCGGATACCGTCGCCGGCGACATGGAGCGTCATTATTCGCCGGGTCGCACCTGGGAAACGCTGGCGCGCTCGCTGTTGCAGTTGCTGGCGACCGGCGATGTCCTGGATATCGCCTCCGGCGATGGCGTTACGGCGGAACTGCTCGCACCGCATGCCCACTCGATCGTCTGCATCGACAGTTCGGAACGCGTCGTCGACGCGGCGCGGCAGCGGCTGAGCACCTTCCGCAATGTCGACGTACGTACGGGCGACATGCACGCGCTGGACCTCGAGGACGGCCGTTTCGACCTTGTCCTGCTGCTGCACGCCCTCACGTATTCGGAGCGTCCCGAAGCCGTGTTCAGCGAGGTGGCGCGGGTGCTGAAGCCCGGAGGTCGCGTGCTGGCGTCCACCCTTGGCGAACACGACCACCGCGCGGTGGTCGAGCCGTTCGATCATCGCAACCTCGGCTTCACCTGCGATGCCCTGACCGCCCTGGCGCGGAACGCCGGTCTGGACGTGGTCAGCTGCGAGCGCCTGAGCCGCGAGCGCCGTTCACCCCATTTCGAAGTCATCAGTCTGCTTGCCCGCAAGCCCGGAGGCACCCCATGAGCACCCTGCCCTGGCTCCATCCCGATCGTGTCGCCCTGATCCAGAAGGGACTCGCCGAACGCATCATGATCCTCGACGGCGGCATGGGCACCATGTTGCAGGGCCACCGGCTCGACGAGGCCGGCTATCGCGGCGATCGCTTCGCCGGCGGCCTCGACAGCACGCACACGCACGAGCACGACCACCCGGGCGAATGCGATCTGAAGGGCAACAACGACCTGCTCCTGCTGACGCAGCCGGACATCATCCGCGGCGTGCACACCGCGTATCTCGAAGCGGGAGCGGACTTTGTCGAGACCAATACGTTCAACGCCACGCGCGTGAGTCAGGCCGACTATCATCTCGAACACCTCGTGCCCGAACTGAACCGCGAAGGCGCGCGCATCGCCCGCGAAGCCTGCGACGCGATGACCGCGATCACGCCGGACCGCCCGCGCTTCGTCATCGGCGTACTCGGGCCGACCAGCCGTACCGCGTCGATCTCTCCCGACGTGAACGACCCGGGCTTTCGCAACATCGATTTCGAGTCGCTCAAGGCCAACTACGTGGAAGCCGCGCGCGCGCTCATCGAAGGCGGCGCCGATACGATCATGGTCGAGACGATCTTCGACACGCTCAACGCGAAAGCCGCGCTGTTCGCCCTGAGCGAATTGTTCGACACGCTCGGCGCGCGCGTCCCCGTCATGATCTCGGGCACCATCACCGACCGCTCCGGCCGCACGCTGTCGGGACAGACGGCGGAGGCGTTCTTCTACTCGGTCGAACACATCCAGCCACTGTCCGTCGGCCTGAACTGCGCACTCGGCGCGGAAGATCTGCGCCCGCATGTGCAGATGCTCTCGCGCATTGCCGGCAGCGCCATCAGCACCCATCCGAACGCGGGCCTGCCCAATGCGTTCGGCGAGTACGACGAAAGCCCCGAGAGCATGGCCGAGACGATCCGCGGGTTCGCCGAGGAAGGCCTGATCAACATCGTCGGTGGCTGTTGTGGCACCACGCCGGCGCATATCGCCGCCATCGCAGCCGCTGTCGCGCCTTATCCGCCGCGTCAGCCCAGGGACACCGCGCAAGCCGCATGAGCATTCGA
The DNA here is from genome assembly GCF_031455395.1 of Luteibacter sp. 1214. Classification (NCBI taxonomy): domain Bacteria; kingdom Pseudomonadati; phylum Pseudomonadota; class Gammaproteobacteria; order Lysobacterales; family Rhodanobacteraceae; genus Luteibacter; species Luteibacter sp. 1214. Next base: position 69,278 of record NZ_JAVDSQ010000007.1, on the reverse strand, counting down.
TACACCCGCCTTTCCGGCCTCGAACCGCTGGTCCTCACGCCGGACCTGAACTTCATCAACGTCGGTGAACGTACCAACGTCACCGGTTCGGCGCAGTTTCGCAAGCTGATCAAGGAGGGCCGCTACGAAGAAGCGGTGGATGTCGCGCGCCAGCAGGTCGAAAACGGTGCGCAGATCATCGACATCAACATGGACGAAGGCCTGATCGATTCCGAAGCCGCGATGACGCGCTTCGTGAACCTGATCTCTTCCGAGCCGGACATCGCACGCGTACCGATCATGGTCGACTCCTCCAAGTGGAGCGTCATCGAGGCCGGCCTGCGCTGCATGCAGGGCAAGGGCATCGTCAATTCCATCTCGATGAAGGAAGGTGTCGACGCGTTTCTCGAGCATGCGCGCAAGGTGCGCCAGTACGGCGCCGCCGTGGTGGTCATGGCTTTCGACGAAGTCGGCCAGGCCGATACGAAGGAGCGCAAGATCGAGATCTGCTCGCGCGCCTACGAGTTGCTGGTGAACGAGGTGAACTTCCCGCCGGAAGACATCATTTTCGATCCCAATATCTTCGCCGTGGCGACCGGCATCGAGGAACACAACAACTACGCGGTGGACTTCATCGAGGCCACGCGCGAACTGAAAAAACGGTTTCCCGCGTCGCATATTTCCGGCGGCGTCTCCAATGTGTCGTTTTCGTTCCGCGGCAACAACCCGGTCCGTGAAGCCATCCACTCCGTGTTCCTGTATCACGCGATCGCCGCGGGCATGGACATGGGTATCGTCAACGCCGGCGGCCTGTCGATCTACGACGACCTGCCGGAAGAGTTGCGTGAGCGCGTCGAGGACGTCGTACTCAATCGCCGCGCCGATGCCACGGAGCGCCTGCTCGAGGTTGCCGACAAGTACAAGGGCGGCAAGGGGGAAGTCGCCGTGGAGACGGCGGCCTGGCGCGAAAAGCCCGTCATCGAACGCCTGACCCATGCCCTCGTGCATGGCATCGACCAGTACGTCGTGGAGGACACCGAAGAGGCGCGGCAGCTGTCGGCACGTCCGCTCGACGTCATCGAAGGTCCGCTGATGACCGGCATGAACGTCGTCGGCGACCTGTTCGGTGCGGGCAAGATGTTCCTGCCCCAGGTGGTGAAGTCGGCACGTGTCATGAAGCGCGCGGTAGCTCACCTCATCCCGTACATCGAAGAAGAAAAGAAGATCTCGGGGAACGCGACGAAGAACAACGGCAAGATCGTGCTGGCGACAGTCAAGGGCGATGTCCACGACATCGGCAAGAACATCGTCGGCGTGGTGCTCCAGTGCAACAACTTCGAGGTCATCGACCTTGGCGTGATGGTGCCGACGCAGAAAATTCTCGACGTCGCGCGTGCTGAGAATGCCGACATCATTGGCCTCTCAGGACTGATTACGCCGTCGCTTGAAGAGATGAGCCAGGTCGCGCGCGAGATGCAGCGCCAGGATTTTCATGTGCCGCTGATGATCGGCGGTGCCACGACCTCGCGCGCCCACACGGCGTTGCGTATCGAGCCGCACTACAAATCGCCCACCGTGTGGGTGAAAGACGCCTCTCGCGCCGTCGGCGTCGCACAGTCGCTGGTCAGCAAGGACCTCGTCGACGATTTCATGGCCAAGGTGCGCTCCGAATACGCCGAGGTGCGTGAGCGCCACAGGGGCCGTGGGACGGGTAAGCAGCTGGTACCCCTGACCAAGGCACGCGCGCAACGCTTTCAGGGCGACTGGGAGGCGTACACGCCACCGACGCCGCGTGCGCCCGGTATCACCGTCTTCGACGACTACGACCTGGCCGAGTTGCGTCGCTACATCGACTGGTCGCCGTTCTTCAACGCATGGGAACTCGCCGGCAAGTTCCCCGCCATCCTCACCGACGAGATCGTCGGCACCCAGGCGACGGAGCTCTACGACGACGCGCAGGCGATGCTCGATAAGCTCATCGCTGAGAAATGGCTCACCGCCAAGGGCGTCATCGGTTTCTGGCCGGCGGCGCAGAGCGGCGACAGCATCGAGGTTTACGCCGATCCCGGCGTGGGCAAGCGCAAGCCGGTAGCGATGCTGCACCACCTGCGCCAGCAGGTGGACAAGCCGGTGGAGCGTCCCGACTTCTGTCTGGCCGACTTCGTCGCACCGAAGGACAGCGGCGTACAGGACTGGGTCGGCGGCTTCGCCGTCACGGCCGGCATCGGCATCGATGAGCACGTGGCGCGCTTCGAGGCCAGTCACGACGACTATTCGTCGATCCTGCTCAAGGCGCTGGCCGACCGGCTGGCGGAAGCTTTCGCCGAACGCCTGCACGAACGCGTCCGCAAGGAGTTCTGGGGCTACGAGCCCGAGGAGTCGCTGGACAACGACTCCCTGATCGCCGAAGCCTACCGGGGCATCCGCCCTGCCCCCGGCTATCCCGCGTGCCCCGAGCACAGCGAGAAGCGCACCCTGTTCGATCTGCTGGACGCGACGACGCACACCACCGTGCAGCTCACCGACAGCTTTGCGATGTATCCCACCGCGGCGGTATCGGGCTGGTACTTCTCGCATCCGGCCAGCCAGTACTTCGTGGTGGGCCGCCTGACCCGCGAGCAGGTCGACGACTATGCGAAGCGCAAGGACTGGGACCGGACCGAAGCGGAGCGCTGGCTGGCCCCGTATCTGGACTACGACCCCGACTGAAAGAGGGGCGCGACCGCCGCCGCCTCAGTTGTCCTCGGCGCCGCCAGGCTTGACCCGTTCCTTCGTATCGCGGTTCCTGAGATGCGCGAAGACGTTGTAAAAGGAGACGAGCATGGGGAACGCGGTCTGGATGATACCGACCGAGTCGTTCTTGCCCCAGATGAAGTACGCCAGGGTAAGGATGCTGCCGCTGACCGACAGGTACCAGAAGGACATGGGCACGGTGACCTGCTTGTTCTTCCTGGTGGCGTAAAACTGGACGAACCACCGGGCCGTGAACAGGATCGTGCCCAGAAGGCCGATGATCTTCCAGGGCGTCAGGGTCAGCAGGTGAAGATCGGCGAGGGCTTCGTGCATGGCGGGATCCAGGGGCGGCAACCGGCGCATTGTACCGGCGGGAAGCACAGAGAAAGCCAAAAAAAACCCGGCGCGAGGCCGGGTTTTTCAGTATCCGATGGTGGGCGGTACAAGGATCGAACTTGTGACACCTGCCGTGTGAAGGCAGTGCTCTACCGCTGAGCTAACCGCCCATCGCGAGCCGGGGATTCTACGGATCCATCGGTCGATCGTCAATGGGGCGCCCGCGTTTCGCTATCCTTTTCACGTCGGCTTACAGTAAGCCTGGGCCTGGTCCGCGTCGGCCGATGAGGGCAACGGGGTTACTCCCGACCGTCCCGATGCCTGGATATCGAAACGGCGCCCTGTCGCACGCACGGTGCTCTGCCCGGCAGCGCCGCTGCCGCGTTTTGCGCAAAGGAAAAGACTCAGCGCGCCGGCGGGCGACGCACCGCGAGCGGTGAATGTGATGATCTTCCCGGAATTCTGCGCGAGCAACGATACGTTCGATACCGCCTGAGCCACGCGCACAAGCTTGTCGCTGGTCGCATAAGCCGCCCCGGACGTCGGCGATGTGTACATGATCCAGCCTACGCTGAAGTCGTTGCTGTCCTCGCATTGCGGCTCGGTAGCCGACGCGTTTCTGCTCGGGCACATCGACACGAAGCGGTTCTGGCTGATAGCCGTGGAACGGGCCAAACGCAACGCGCCGAGAAATTCATTTGCCTGTGACTCCACCGCATTACGTCGCATGAAATCGGCAAAATTCGGCGCAGCGAGAGCCGCGAGGATGGCGAGCACGGTCACTGTGACCACAAGCTCGATGAGCGTGAAACCGCGACTGGTACGCGGCATGACGTGAACGGTCATTACCGACCTCCCCCATCGCAGTAGTTACCGATATCCGTCTGCGCGGTACGAGTCGCCGCCTCGCGCTGGCCGGCGTCAAGCCGTTTCGCACTGGCTGGATCGTTTCCGTCGACCAGCAGGGCACCGCTGGAAAGCGTCGCAAGATTAGCTCGTGCACGTTCGCAGTTACGCTTACGTGCCTCAGCCTCGGCCTGCGCCAGAGCGCCGGATGAAGGCGCATCTCCGTCCTTCATGGCAACGGGTGAGGCGACCGGTGCCCTCGCATCCGCCTTGACCCTGATGGTACTGGCCGTCGCACCCGCAGAGGGAGGCTGGTCGGCGTAATGAACCGCCCCTTGGGCATCGGTCCACTTGTACACGCTCTGCGCCGTTGCAGCGGCACTGGTGAGCAGAAGCGCGAGCACAATCGTCGCTGGCATCAGCCGCATGCTCATGTCACTTGCTCCAGCAGGCCGGGTCATCGGCCTTGGTGCCCGTTGACCCCTGGGCGCCGAGGTTGTTGAGCGTCAGCGTGGCGCAGGCCACGTCGCTCTTCGCCTGATCCCCCTGAGCGTTGGCCCTTACGACGAAAGCACTGCTCGACGCGCTGGCGACCTCGATCGTGTAGCGATCGCCCGCCATGCCGGCGCTGCCGTTAAGGTCGCTTACGAGGTTTGCCGAGTACGCGTTCTTCGTGTAGTAAAAACGCTCCTCGCGAGCCGCCACGTCCACAAGCGCCGTCTGAGCATCCACACGGTGCGCACGTATCACGTAGCGTCGGTAGGAAGGGATCGCGACCGCGGCGAGAATCGCTACGATGAGCAAGGCAATCACGAGTTCGATCAACGTAAAACCACGCGCATTCCGTTGGTGCGTCATCATCAGTTCCCGAGAGGTTCGCGCCAGGACGTTTCGCCACTGGTGACGGGGTCGAGCGTCACGACGTCCTTGCAGACGATGGCGCCGGTGGAGGTCTGCGTGCAGGCCGTGACTTTCTTGCTGCCGTTGGGATCGTTCGAGATGTTACCTGCATGCAGGCTTGGCGACGACGGCAGACCCTGGCCCAGCGACTGCGACGGATTAGCAAGCTGCTTTCCGCCCGTCGTACCAAAGAAGGCCTGCGGATCGGCGGTGCCGGTCTTGTAGTTGAGCCCGAACAAATTAGCGGTACCCAGACCCGTACAGATCGATGTACCTGGGACATAGGTCGCTGTCAAAAGAAGCCCGCCGAGCAACGATTGTGCACTAACCACGCGCTCGGCCGGATTATTGGCGCTCGAGGAAAGCACCCGGTACCAGCCCGCGACTTTCGGATCGTCGAAGGCCTGCTGCAAGGTGGTGAAATTGTTTACGTCACCCGGAATCAGCCCATTCTTGGCCACGCCGTCGACCGCCGCGGAAGCGTAGACATTGAGTGCGCTCACATCGACCAGCGTGCTGGCGGAGGGTGCCGTCGACGCCTGCGGGTCAGTCTTGGCCAGCAAGGTGTTGTCGATGATGCCGTAGATCCGCTGGGCCATCGACGTCGCTTTATCCGCCGTGGTGAACATGCGACCCGTACCGAAGAAAATCATCGGTACGCCGCGATCGTTATTGCCGAGCGTCGGACGCACGGTCACCGGCAAACCATTAGGCGCCGCGTCGGTTTTCAGGGCGAGCATGACACCGCCCTTCCACTTATTGGCATCCGGCTCGCCATTGATGGCGATTTTCCATAAATCGCCGCCGAAGTCATTCGTACCGGCATCGCGCACGCTTCCGAAATACAAACCTTCCGACTTGCCGTCGAGGTTGAAATCGGACGCGATGAGATCGCCCGCAAAGCTCTTCGCACCGTCCGCGCCTGCGTCCCAGGACTTGGCTGGCGTGATCGAATGACTGCTGCCAGCCAGGTCGGCCACGTTGTAGATATTGACGCGCAAGTTAGCCGAGGACGCGACCCGCTTTGCATCCGTCGGACCGGATCCGATGGCCAGATAGAACTGGTTGGGCGCGTCAGTCGATGCGTCGCGGATGATGGCGACTGCAGGCGTCGACAGCGCACGTGCCCCGGCGAAGCGAAGCTCGGCCAGAACCTTGGGGGGATTTTCGGGATCGGTCACATCCATGACGACGTAAGCGGATTCGGATGTCACCGGCGCCGTGGTCTTCCCGTCGGTCGAGGTATCCACGGAGATCGTGCCGCCACCGAGACGGAAGGGCACCACGAGGAACGTGCCCCAGCCGCCGACGTGAACCGAATCGCCCGTTCCGGTCGGGAACACCTTGGCGTCGAACGCGACCGGCGTGCCATCCACGTAGTACGTGTGACGATACGACGGATCGGTCAGCCAGCGAAGATGCGGCAGCAAATTGCCCGGAACGTACGCCCACACCTCACCGCCCAGAGGATGCGCGGTGCGGGTCACGCCCGCGGGCTGCGGGCCGGTAGGGTCGCGATCGGTCGGCGTACACACCTTGGTGCTGGGCTGGGTGGTGAATGCCCGGCAACTGGTGTTATAGAACCCCCCATTAAAGGCATGCAGCATGCCGTCGTTGGCACCCACATAGACCATCTGTCGCCGGTTGCGATACGCCGTGCGATACGTCGCGTACGTCGTGTCGTTGTATAGCAAATCGTAGGACTCGGCCGGTGCCGAAACCACGAGCGGTGTCGAGTTGATGATGTCGCCCAGACGGCCGACACGCCCCTTCAGTGCCGCGGTCGTACCGAAGTCCACCGTACGGTTGCGCAGCGCCTTGCTCTCGGTACCTCGAATCCAGCTGATGATCGACTGCGCTTCCGTCACCTTGTCGGTATTGAGGAAGCGGTATGTGGTGGAGGTAAAACCGTCACTGCCCTTGGAATCCCACATGAACGGCTTGATTTCGCCATCGTCGACGATGCCGTTAGCGTTGGCATCGATCCAGGTAAAGATATAGCGCCCGTTTGCCGTGCTGAAAGGCGTGCCGTAGGCGCGCTGGGTGTCCGTGACCAGCGCCGGATCCCACAGGGCGCTCTCCGCGTTCCACAGGTAATTCAGATCCGACAGTTCCACCGTGGTCGTGGTACCCGGATCGAACTTGGTGTCGCTCTTGCTCGTGTAGCGAACGGCCTGGGTACGCTGCGTCGTCGCTTGGTAGGCGTACTGGATCACCGGATCCGTGTTGTAGTCATCCAGCTGACCGTTGTGATTGCCGTCCTCGCGCAGGAGGCCGAACTGGTCGGTCCACAAGCCGGTAAGCGAGCCCAGCCATGTGGCACGCTTGCCGTTCGTGTCGGTACGCTCCGCCTCATAAATCGCGGAATAAGTCACGCCTGTACCATTGGCACTCGAGGACACAGTCGCGGCAGCGGTGCCCGACGAGATCTTTGCAAGGATCTTGCGGAACAGGGCGTCCAGCGAGGACTCAAGTTTGCCCGGATCGCTCACCAGGAAGTAGTTATCCGGCGTACCGGCGCCCGTCGAATCCCACTTGCTGGTGTCTGTGGGATCCATGTTGTTGAATGGGGTGTCTGTGCCGTCCGCCTTGCTCGTGTCGACGCGAAAGCCACCCCACTTGGAGGCATACAGCAGCGGATCGCTCAGCGTGCCCGCACTGGTAGTACCGATGGCGTACTTGGCCATGGTGGCGGCGTTACTGACATCGCAGCTGGCGCACCCGCCCGAACCATTGATCACACCATTACCGTTGAGTTTTGTCGTGCCGGTAGCGTCGTACACGTCGATCGTCGCCGGGTCGGTAAAGCCGAAGCTATAGATGCCCGAGTGAAAGTGAGGGCCGTCCTTGGTCGTACCCGAGATGATGTAACCGAAGCCCTGACCATTGCTCGTCGATGCGGCCACGGGCCGGGTAGTCACCCTGACCTCGTTGGCGGTCACTTCGTAAGAGATGATGCCCCACATGTCCTGGTCGTAGTCACCACCGGCGAAACTGTCCTCCCAGTTGGCGTAAAGCGTACCCGTGTTCTTGGTGGCCGACGTGGTCTGGCTGAGCACCTTGAAATCGACCAGTGCGCCACCGCCGATCACCGTGTTGGTTACCCCGCCGGTCTTGATGCCATACGACAGACGATAGGCCGGAATGATTGTTACGGTCTTGCCATTGCTGTTTGGCACCGCGATGCGGATCTGCGGAGTGTTGGTCGCAAGCTGCACGCCGAACGTGTTGACTCTCAACGAAGTCTTGTCGGTCGACGCGACGATCGGATTGTTACTGGAATCGTTGCCGAGGTTACGGATCGGCATCACATGCGCGCCGTAAGCCGCACCGGCGATCAGGTAGCCACCCTTGAGCGCGGGGACCTCGGGGCAGATACCGTAAGCGGCGGACAGGCTCGAAATGGTCTTCGCCGAGCAGAGATCCGCCCCGGTCGTCGAGCCACTGACATTGCCGACAAAAAAGCTCTTCCCGGTGATGCCTTCCGAGGTGCCGAGGTCATCCGTCCACTTGGACACCGTCTTTCCGGTAGCAAGGTCATTGAAACCGGCAGTATCGTCGGTGTCGTAGCTCAGCGAGCTTGCATTGAAGTTGATGACGTTGAGGGCCGCGCAGAAGTTGGCTTCGCTGATCGGGTCCTGCCAGGTCGCGACGACGGAAAGGCCCAGGCTCTTGTCTTCCGCTCCGCTGGAAAAGGCCGAGTTAGGCTGCTTTCCGGCCAGGTAGCGAAGCGTCTCGACATAGCTCTCGGCCATGGGGTTACCCCAGGACGAACAGTTGCCCTCGGCGACGATGGCCTTGCTGGTGTCTGCCGTCTTGCCAATGCCGATCTGCTGATAGCCACAACCGTTATTGGAACCGCCGTAGTTGGCGTTACCGTCGTTGTAGTTGTATCCGTAGATGCGGAGGGCATTGATGTTCGAGATGATGCCCTTGTTCGTCGCGCCCGTCAGAAAGATGCCGGTGTTCGGATCGATTTCGTTGCTGATGAAGTCGCCTTCGTTTACTCCGGGCCCGGGCAGGGCCGCCCGAAGCACACCGCCCGACGCATTGTGGTCGAATGTCGGTGTAACAAGGCCGAATTTGATGTTGCCGGTCTCGGCGTACTTCTGCAGAAGACCGACCGGCTTGTTTGACGTGGCCGAACCGTTGACGTACTGCTTGCAGTTCTCGGTAGCCATTTTTCCGGCAACACAAACCTGCACGCGCGCGATGAACTCGCCGCTGTTGGTAGTCGACGTGTTGGCCGGGTTCTCGGCGGAAGAGTTCAGACCCGAGTAGGCGTTGCGGTTTCCGTTGCTCCGAAACCCATCAACGAATCCATTCTGCGTATTGCTGTCTTCGCTGAGCCAGCGGCACTGGCGCTTCTCATTGGAACCCCATAGCGCATAGTCACCGAACGCCATGCGGATCAGAGGATTCGCATTGGATGTCTGCGACAACTGATTGCCACTGGGCACGGGCGACGAGTTGCAGAACGAGATGCCCTGCTGGCTCATGTTGTACACCGTCCAGGTCGAGGCGTTGCGCAGGGTCGCGATCGTGGTGTCGCATTTGGCGCCCGTACAAGCCATGTTCGTCGTCACGCCCGCGCTGGTCGACGTCACCATGTTGCTTTCGATGTGTAACGTTATCTTGAAGCTGCCGTTCGAACCGGTGACCGACCGGACGGGGGCCAGGATGGTCTGATTGTCGCTCGTCACTACCTTGATCTGATCACCCACGGATGCAGTCAGTTTGCTACCCACAGACAACTGAAGAGACCAGATGGAAACGTTGCCGTAGTTTCCGTCCGCAGCGGTGCTGCCGTTGCTGGACGTCAGACTCGACGGACTCATTGCACCCGTCGATGGCGCGGCGGTGGCGGGATCGTAGGGCGTGAGCTTGGCGATATCCGCGCCATTGTAATATTTGGCGTACGAGTGCGCATCCGCAGGAAGGAATGCGCGTTCCAGCACGGTATTGCTCGTCGTATCGGTAGAGCGCAGACCGCCATACAGGATCTTGCGGACCTCGTCCATGCGCGTCATGGACACCCAGTTGAGGAAGTTGCCCGACCACTGCTTGCTACAGTAATTGGTCGAATCCACCGCATTGCCCGGTGTGAAATACCCATTTCCCGCGTCGTACGTATAGCAGCGCTTCGGATCGAAATAACCCGCATAAGTCAGGCTGTTCTTGTAGGTCGTGTCGAGCACCTGATCGCCGTCGAGGTCGGTGAAATCGTTGTACGCCTTGTAGAACAACTGATGGTCACGCGAGAGATTCAGCATGACCAGAGGCGCGGCACCGGCGATGCCCAGCGGCGGGTCGAGCGCGTAATTGGCGGCACGCTGCGTCGCCGCGTCGGAGATCGCATCGGCGCGCACGACCGGCACCGTGCCGAAACCGCTGGCTACCATGGCCACAAGGAATCCGATCAGCAGACCGCGACGGCCTGTGGGGGAACGTTTCATCGTCGATATCCTCGGCGCCATCAGTGGATCATCTGGTGGTATTGGGTATGCGTCGTCGCGGCACCGTCACCTGGTGCGGTCGCGACACTTCGAATTTCGAAGAACATTTCGGCACCGCCGTTGGCCGAGCCGACGCCCAGCCCGCGGTAGCCCGCGGCCTGCGCCCCGCCGGCGCCTTTGCTCAGAGTGGTGCCGTCCGGGACGATCGCCACCGATGCGCCGATGTTTCCGGCACAGGACTGCGTTCCGGTATCGCAGATGGCAACCACCATGTCGGGACGCCAGGTACTCGGGTCGTAGAGGGTTTCGGCTTTGGTGCTTCCGCATGCAGGCTGCAGTTGCCCGTAAAACAGCGATGGAGCATTGGTGGAGCAGTCTTTCTGCAGCGCCTTTTTCGCTTCGTCCAGAAGCGCCGATGGCACATCCGTCGTATAAGTGAACTCCGAGTCGGGCACATCACCCTTAAATGACACGGGCCAACCACGTGCATAAACGTGCTCGTCGAACAACGCAACGGGAATGCTTCGCAGAGCCTCCGATGCCTCGAAGGCGGTCTCGTGGCGTGCCGTGTTGGTCACCATGCGCATTTCCGAAAGCGTGCCACGCATCGCGATGACAGCGACGATCGACAACACCAGCAGAAAGATCATGCCCACGAAGAGTGCGATGCCTCGCTGGCGCGCCTTGGGAAGGAATGGCATCGGGATCATCCTCGTACTCTGTTACGGAGCAGCACGACCTGGGTATTCAGGCTGCGAAAGTACTGCTGCGGTTTGTCGCCATATGCACTGTCGGGCGCATTGCTGCAGAGGTTGGTCTCGGTGGTCGTCGGATGGCCGATCGAACCGTCGTTCTTGATTTCGTAGGCGCAGTGCGCGTTCAGGGTGAACGTACCCGCGTGCGGCAGGCGAACGTCGCGGGCGCTGGCGCGAGCAACGAAGGTCGCACGCACCTGTGTGACGGCGGGCCACACGGCATCCGACGCCTTCACCCATCTGCCGGGCTTGGTGGTAGGCGCACCGCCGACAGGCGACGCATACTCGAAGCTCAGCTGCTCAATGCCGTCCACGACGACTTCGGAAACAACGCCGCCCGCGGCATTCAGACGCAACCGGACCAGCGACGGTGACCGCGCTTGACGATCGCCGTCATCGTCCGTGCCACACACACCGTCGCTACCGGGGTCCGCGCAGGGGCGCAGGTAATACATCTCAAGCTGATACGGATAGACGTAGCGACCGGTCGGCTTAGGCAGGGTCGACGCCGGTACAGCATCGTCACGGCGTAGCAGCGCGGCCTGCTGGCCCACGCCCGACACGATGAAAATGCTGGTCTGGTTCGGGACGATGTTTGGATCGGTCGAATCGAACGACGGCGTATCAGCCCCCTTGGCGGGGTCGTAACCGTGCGTGTCCGCATAACGGACCACAACCACGTCCGATCCCTTGACATAGTTGGCGTCGTCGACGCAGCCTGCGATCGGGAATTTGTTGCCGCCGTCATAACCATAGATGCCATTCTGGTGGCTGGCATCTCCGACGTTCAGCACCCACGCGGCATCGCATCCGGTTTCGCCGATGCCAGTCGTGTTGGTCGTCGGTGAAATGGCACCCGGTTTGACGCCACCCCAGAAATCAGCCATTCGCAGGGACCAGGCGAGACGTGCCGCGGCGAAGCGGACGTTCTCCTGATTGAAGTTATTGCCCTGTTGCATGCTGTAGGCCTGGCGCGCACCCATCGTCACACTGATGATGCCGCCGACGATAAGCAGCCCCAGAACCAGGGAGATCATCATCTCGACCAAGGAAAAACCTTTCGAACGATAGGAATCGCTGCGCATCGGTCGGCCTGTCACTGGAGGTAGCTGAACGTGTAGGACTGGTTCGGATCGCCTGCGGTGTCGTCCCGAACGCCTGTCCATGACACCGTGACAATCAGCGTTCCAAGGGTGTTGTCGGCGGTCACGGTGGCCAGCGGTTTGTTATCGGCCGGCGCGGGCAGCGCATTGCCCAAAGCGACGCGCCAGCACGCGAGGTCGCGTTGGGCGACATTGGCTGGAGTGTCCAGTGTGGTGGAGGCGCAGTCGGCCGCCGTGTAAGCGGTTTTGCCGTCGTACAAGTAGGCGCTGTTAGCCACCCCACCCGCCGGATGAGCCCCGCCGGGATTGGCCCGCATCGCGTCCGCCAGGCTACGCGCCAGGATGATCGCGCTCGTGCGCGAGCCCGACTCCTTAGTGAACTGCGCTCCGCGCATCTGGAGCATGGCGATGCCCAGCAACCCGATGCTGAACACCAGGATCGCGACCATGACTTCGATAAGCGACACGCCTTCCACGGCGCGACGCGACGGCGACTTCCTCACCCTGAACCCCCTGCTGGACCCTATCCGGCACTTTGCAGACTAGTCGAGCCACTTCCGGCTGCAAGTTATCGCCGACACGCGGTCAGAAATTGCCGATAAGCGGCATCTCGACGGCCGCCCGACGCGGTGTTCACGCAGGTCGGCGCTCCATGGTGACATCACCTGCAGAGGATCCACCCCATGACCCACGACCGCCAGGACGTCACCCATCCCGACCACGGCCAGCCTGACCACAAGGAAACCGCGGCGGAAAAGCAGTCGCGCAAGGACAAGGCCAGCGACAACCTCGACCACGCCCTCGAGGAAAGTATGGATGGCAGCGATCCGGTTTCCCCGTTCGTCCCCGCGAAGGCACCGAAGTAGGCCCGACCAGGGTTCACAACGGGGTACGCGCCGACACCGCGACGTAGCCTCGGGATAACAAAGCGGTCACGGACCGGCGGCCACAATAGCGCCGGTCCACCTGGAGTGTTCCTGTGCTCGCGCAATACGTATTTACCGCCGCCAATGCCGTCTTTCGCATCGTCCGCCATGGACACCGTTGGCGTGCCCTGCGCGATACGACGGAAATCGGTCGCTTCGACACGGCGGAGGCGGCCGCGCTCAGCCTGCGAGACGCCTGGCGGGACGCACGCCTGCCCCGCCGCCTGACGGACTGGCGTTTCCTCCCGCCTGCCGCCCTGGGCCACCTCGCGCCCCCCAGCGCCGCCGTGCTGGCTCGCCTGGCCGCTGCCTGAGTCATCCGCCGCGTCATGAGAGCCCACGGCGCCCGAAAGTGCATATCGCACTGCCGTTTGGGCGCAAAAATGCATGGCCTCCGGCTATAGAACGGTAGCCGCGCGACCCGCCCAGGGACCCAAACGACTTGCTCGGCCTCATGCGCGACTGAGCGCCGGGTCAGGGACGTCCGGACCACTCGCGCGCCAGCAGCGCATAGATGACGTCATCGACCCACTCGCCGCGGAAACGGTAGCTTTCCACGTGATGGGCCTCCTGGCGAAATCCCAGCGACTGCAGCAAGGCAATGCTGCTGACGTTACGGGGATCGACCGAGCCGACGGCACGGCGGTAGCCCCACTCCCGGAAAGCACGATCGAGGGCGGCTGCCATGGCTTCGCGTGCGTAGCCCATGCCCTGTTTCTCGGGCCGGAGCGATATACCGAACTCGATCGGATCGTCCGTTCCCGCGGGAAAATGCACGCCGAGGTCGCCAAGAAGCTCCCGGGTGACACGATCGCGGATGGCCAGCTGGCACCAGCTGCCGGGCTCACCGAACACCTGAGCCGCTTGCCTGCGGATGAAGTCCGCCGCCTCGGCTTCGTCCGCAGGCCGCCAGCCCTGGTAACGCGCGACGGCCTCGTCGCCACGGTAGGCAAACAGTAGGGCGGCATCGCCGGATGTCAGGCCATCGACGTACAACCGCGCGGTTTCGAACCTGCCTTCCATGACTCACTCCCTGTGTGGAAAGCCAAGCGTAGCCGATCAGTCGTCCGATTCGCGCGCCTGGAAAGCGGCGCGCGACGCGACGATCGCGTCGTGATGCTCTTCGGCCCATAACCAGACGCTGCAGAACGCGGCGCCCAGGCTCAGACCGATCGGCGTCAGCTCGTATTCGACGCGTGGCGGCACGACGGGGTAGACGGTGCGAGTCACCAGGCCATCGGCCTCCATCTGGCGCAAGGTCTTGGTCAGCATTTTCTGGCTGACGTCACCCATGAGGTCGGCCAGCCGGCCAAACCGCAGGCGGCCATGGTCCGCCAGCACCTCGAGGCAGACCATGGTCCAGCGGTCGGCGACCCGACCGATGATGTCCCTCACCAATGCATCGAGTTCGGGCTCGGTGCGCTCTTCACCCAACGCACGACAGGGCTCGTCGTAGCGTGGCTTCGATTTCGATGTCGCGGACATGGCGCCATTCCTCATGGTTACCGGATGGTAAGTATGGAACTTTCGGGGGCCTACTTTCCATTGGTTCGTAACGAGTCTAGCCTGCCAACTCCCTTCCCACCAGCGAGAAACTCATGGACATCAAGGGCAATACGATCCTCATCACCGGCGGCGGCTCGGGCATTGGCCGAGCGCTGGCGGAGGCGTTCCACGCGCATGGCAATCAGGTCATCATCGCCGGGCGGCGCCAGTCGGTACTCGACGAGACCACGGCGGCGAACCCGGGCATGGCATCCGCCCTGCTCGACATCGAGGACCCCGCGGCGATCGTGCGTTTCGCCGAACAGGTGAAGCGCGAGCATCCGGCCCTCAATGTCGTCATCCACAACGCCGGCATCATGCGTCCCGAGGACACGAAGTCCGGTGCGACGGATACCGCCGAGTCGACGATCGCCACCAACCTGCTCGGGCCCATCCGGCTCAACGCCGCGCTGATCGACCACCTGCTGGCGCAGCCGAAAGCGACCGTCGTCACCGTGTCGTCGGGCCTCGCGTTCATGCCCCTGTCGCTGACGCCGACGTACTGCGCCACGAAGGCCGCGATCCATTCGTATACGAATTCCTTGCGATATCAGCTGAAAGACACGAGCGTGAAGGTGCTGGAGATCGTGCCGCCTTATGTCCAGACCGAACTGATGGGCGAACACCAGAAGAACGACCCGCACGCGATGCCGCTGGACGAATTCATCGCCGAAGTCATGACGCTGCTCGAATCGCAGCCGGAGGCGCACGAGATCCTGGTCGAGCGGGTCAAGCCGTTGCGGTTCGCTGAAGCAAGCGGCAAGTTCGACGGCTTCTTCAAGCAGTTCAACGACGAGATGGTCAGGCAGCGGACGTAATATTTACGACGTCGTTACCCGAAAAGCGCCCCGCTCGCGCAGCGTTTTTACGCACGACGCCCGGATACTGGCTTCCCCTCCATGGAGTCGCCACCGATGTCGATCGTCGTGATCACCGCACCGCGTCGCGGGCCCACCAACGCCACATGCGCCGAGCACGCCATGTGGCGTTTGTGGGAGCGTGCTCAGGCATCGGGCGTCGACCTTCTGTGGCGTCCGTGCAGCGACTTTCCCGAGCTGACGGGTCATATCGGGCGATCGTCGTCCGACCATGCGGACCTCGTGCTGATCGATGTCGACGCCAACGATGTACCCGACGGCGATGTCGCTCAGCTGCGCGATGCGCTCGCCGCGTTGCCCGTGCCCTACATCGAAGTGCACGACGACAGCGATGCATCGGACGCGTCGGAACTCGTCCCCGGCCATCCCTGCCTGGCAAGTGTCGTGGTACCGGGCGACACCATGGCCAGCTATGACATGGCGCTGGCGATCGGTCTGCGCTATCTCTCGAACGAATCGCGCCTCGCCGCATAGGCCCCGCGCAGGCGACGCGGGTCACGCAGGCACAAAAAAACCCGCATCAGCGGGTTTTTTGCTGTCCCCGGAACCGCTCGGCGGCAGTTCGGGAGAAATCATGGTGCCGGAAATAGGAATCGAACCTACGACCTCATCATTACGAATGACGCGCTCTACCAACTGAGCTATTCCGGCGAGAAGCGGAATTCTAGGGAAGCTTGGCCCGAGGCGCAAGCCCTCAACTGGCCAGACGCAGTTCCTTCGGCAGCGCGAAGGTGATGTTTTCGGCTTCACCGTCCAGCTCACGCACGCTGCCCGCGCCCCACGACTGCAGCCGCGCGATCACTTCCTGCACCAGTTTCTCGGGCGCGGACGCGCCCGCGGTGACACCGATGCGGGTCGTGCCCTCGAGCCACTGGCGATCGATGTGCTCGGCGCCGTCGATCAGATAGGAGGTGACGCCCTGCTTCTCCGCCAGCTCTTTCAGCCGATTGGAGTTGGAGCTGTTGATCGAACCGACCACCAGCACCAGGTCCACGGCGTCGGCGAGACGGCGCACGGCGTCCTGCCGGTTCTGCGTCGCGTAACAGATGTCGTCCTTACGCGGACCTTCGATGGCGACGAACTTCGCACGCAGCGCCGCGATGATGGCGATGGTGTCGTCCACCGAGAGCGTGGTCTGCGTGACGAAGGCGAGCTTGTCGGGCTGCGACGGCGAGAGATCGGCGACATCCTCGACCGACTCGACCAGATAGATACGACCCGCGTTCGCGCGGTTCCACTGGCCCATCGTCCCCTGCACTTCGGGGTGACCGGCATGGCCGATCAGGATCACGTCATGACCGGCGCGACCGAGCCGCGCGACCTCCATGTGCACCTTGGTGACCAGGGGGCACGTGGCGTCGAAGACATTCAGGGCGCGGCGGTCGGCTTCCTCACGGACGGCCTTGGGCACGCCGTGCGCGCTGAAGATCACCGTGGAGCCGTCGGGCACTTCGTCCAGCTCTTCCACGAACACGGCGCCATCGGCGCGCAGGCGCTCGACCACGAACCGATTGTGGACGACTTCATGGCGGACGTAGATTGGGGCGCCGTATGACTCCAGGGCGCGCTCCACGATCGCGATGGCACGATCGACGCCGGCGCAGAAACCACGGGGATTGGCGAGAAGGATGTCCAAGGGGACCTCGAGATGAGCGGTGGCGGCCGAAGCCGCCGGACCCCGCGATTATCGCACGTCGGGCTTCTGCGGGCCGCTGAACAGGCTGAACACGATCAGGGCCGCCGCTCCCACGCAGATGGACGAATCCGCGACGTTGAAGACCGGAAAGGGGTAGCTGCCGATGAATACCTGGATGAAATCGGTGACCTTGGCCGCATGGAGGCGGTCGATGACGTTACCGAGCGCCCCACCGACGATCAGGGCCAGCGGCAGCGCCGTGCGCCAGTCGTTCCGCGGCGTACGCGACAACCAGACCCCCAGCGTGCCGCTGATGACGGCGGCCAGGACGACGAAGAACCAGCGTTGCCACCCGGCGCTGTCCGCCAGGAAACTGAACGCGGCGCCGGTGTTGAAGGTCAGCGTCCAGTTCAGGATGCCGGGGATCACCGGATGCGGTGTCTCGGCCGGCTGCAGGGCCGTGAGGGCCCACCACTTGCTCAGCTGGTCGAGCACGATCATGGCGGCGGCGAGCCAGAGCCAGGACAAGGCGTTCGGTTTGGGACGTACAGTCATGCATTCAGCCATGTGAAACGGAGCGTCCCGTGCCGCCGGAGCGGCGGCACGGGTGGTTCGGGTCGGGCGGACTCGTCAGAACCAGCGGCGGTCTTCGCCCTGCCCCGTGACGTTCTCGACGCAGCGACCGCAGATCTCGGGGTGAGCCGGGTCGACGCCGACGTCGGGACGATGGTGCCAGCAACGGATGCACTTCACGTCCTCGCTGACCGCGGCGGCGACATACACCTCCGCCCCCTCGAGCTCGACGCGCTCCGCCGAGGCCGGCCGACCCTCGAGGTCCGCCAGCGTGACCGCCGAGGTGATGAAGAAGAACCGCAGCTCCGGAGCGGACGCGGCCAGAGCGACCTGGGTTTCCTTGTCCGCGTGCAGCGTCAGGGTCGCGTCCAGCGACGCGCCGATCTGGCCGGCCTTACGCATGCCCTCGAGCGCACGCGACGCGGTCTCGCGAATGGCGAGCAGCTTGCCCCACCAGCCGCGCGTTTCACCGTCCTGATGCGTGTCCAGACCCTCGTACCAGGTCTCGAACAGCGGCGATTCGTCACGCGTGCCGGGCAGCAGGACCCAGGCCTCTTCCGCCGTGAAGGTCATGATCGGTGCCAGCCAGCGGACCATCGCCTCGGCGATGCGATACATCGCACTCTGTGCGCTGCGGCGACCGCGGCTGTCGGTCGGCATCGTGTAGAGCCGGTCCTTGGTGATGTCCAGATAAAGCGCGCCCAGCTCGGTGGTGCAGAAGTTCTGCACGCGCTGCACGATCTCCGGGAAGTCGTAACGCTCGTACGCGGCGACGATCGCCGCCTGCGTATCGGCCGCCTGCTGCACCGCCCAGCGATCCAGATCGAGGCACGCGTCCGTGGCAAGCAGGTGCTTGTCCGGATCGAAGCCATCGAGGTTGCCGAGCAGAAAACGGACCGTGTTGCGGATGCGACGATACGTGTCCGCCACGCGCTTCAGGATCTCGTCCGACAGCGACATCTCGTTGCGGTAATCGGTCGAGCAGATCCACAGACGCAGGATGTCCGCGCCGAGGGTCTTCATGATGTCCTGTGGCTCGATGCCGTTGCCCAGCGACTTGGACATCTTGCGGCCCTGCGCGTCCACGGTGAAGCCGTGGGTGAGCACATGGTCGTATGGCGCGCGGCCGTGGATGGCCGCCGACGTGAGCAGCGACGACTGGAACCAGCCGCGATGCTGATCCGAGCCCTCGAGATACATGACCTTGTATTCGCTCGCGTCACCCGCCTGCAGTTCGGGACGCGCGCCGATCACAGCGAAGTGGCTCGTACCCGAGTCGAACCAGACGTCGAGCACGTCGGTCACTTTCTCGTAGTTGTCCGCGTCGTCGCCGATCAGCTCGCGCGGATCCAGCGTGAACCAGCAGTCGATGCCCTCCTGTGCGACCTTCTTCGCGACTTTCTCCATCAGCGCGACGGAGTCCGGATGCGGCTCATGCGTGTTCTTGTCGATGAACAGAGTGATCGGCACGCCCCACGTGCGCTGACGCGAGATGCACCAGTCGGGACGGCCATCGACCATGCCGGCGATGCGCTCTTCGCCCCAGCCCGGCACCCAGCGCACGGACTTGATCGAGCTCAGCGCGGTCTTGCGCAGGCCGGCCGTTTCCATACCGATGAACCACTGCGGGGTGGCGCGATAGATCACCGGCGTCTTGTGGCGCCAGCAATGCGGATAGCTGTGCGTGAGCTTGGCGAAAGCGAGCAGAACGCCATGGCCGCGCAGCAGCTCGACGATCTGGTCGTTGGCCTTCCAGATGTGCGTGCCGGCGAGCGACACGTCGCCGATCAGCGGCAGGTCGGCGCGATAGACGCCGCGACCGTCGACGTAATTGAGCGTACCGATGCCGTAGTTCTGGCCAACGGCGAAATCCTCCGCGCCGTGATCGGGCGAGGTGTGCACCGCACCGGTACCGTCTTCGTCCGACACGTGATCGCCGAGGATGACCGGCACCTGCTTGTCATAGAACGGATGACGCAGCGGCTTGTTCTCGAGCACGGCGCCCTGTACGTGGCCGAGCACGGTGGCGGTTTCGACGCCATAACGGGCGAGCGCCTTCGCGGCGAGCGCCGAGGCGATCACCAGCAGCACCCGCTTGCCATCGCGCGACGGGCCTTCGACCAGCGAGTATTCGATCTCGCCACCCAGCGACACGGCCTGGCTGGACGGCAGCGTCCACGGCGTCGTCGTCCAGATGGGCACGGCGACAATGGCGTCGCCCACGTCGACGCCAAACTCGGCACCGAGGTCTTTCGGGTACACGGCGTCATAGGCGACATCGACGGCCGGCGACGTGCGCTCGGCGTATTCGATCTCCGCCTCGGCCAGTGCGGAACCGCAGTCGAAGCACCAGTACACGGGCTTGGCGCCGCGCACGACATGGCCGTTATCGACGATGCGCGCCAGCGCGCGGATCATGTCGGCCTCATAGGTGAAGTCGAGGGTACGGTACGGCTTTTCCCAGTCGCCAAGCACACCGAGACGCTTGAAGTCGGCGCGCTGCAGGTCGATCTGCGCCATCGCGTACTCGCGGCATTTCTGCCGGAACGCGGCGGCGTCGAGCTTGTCGCCCGCCTTGCCGAACTTCTTTTCGATGGCGATTTCGATCGGCAGGCCGTGGCAATCCCAGCCCGGCACGTACGGGGCGCGGTAACCGGCCATCAGCTTCGACTTGACGACGACGTCCTTCAGCACCTTGTTGACCGCGTGGCCCAGGTGAATGGCGCCGTTGGCATAGGGCGGGCCGTCGTGCAGCACGAACACCTTGTCGCGACCCGCGGCCTTCGCCTGGATCTGCGCATAGCGGCCCACACGCTCCCAAGTGGCGAGCCAGGTCGGCTCGCGCTTGGGCAGGTCGCCGCGCATCGGGAAGTCCGTCTGCGGCAGGTTGATGGTGTTTTTGTAATCCTGGGTCATCGCTGGCAACCGTGGGTTTCGGGGCGGACGCGCGTCAGGCGCGTTCCGTCATGCATCGACAAGTATGGGGTTCATGCCAAGGGCCTGCCGGGCGGCGATCTCGTCCTGGCGCATTTGCGCGATCAGGGCGTCGAGGCCGTCGAATTTTTCTTCGTCACGCAGTTTCCGGACGAACTCCACCGCGATGCGCATACCGTAGAGGTCGCCGGAAAAGTCGAACAGATGCGCTTCGAGCAACGGCTCCGCCACCTCGTTCACGGTCGGGCGGACGCCCAGGCTGGCCACGCCGGGCCAGCTGCAAGGGCCCTCGCCCACCCCGATACGCACGGCGAAAATGCCGCGCACGGGACTGACCCGCTCGGGCAGGTGCACGTTGGCGGTGGGATAACCGAGCGTACGGCCCAGCTGCTTACCGTGCTCGACATGGCCTTCGATGATGAAGGGCCGTCCGAGCAGAGTCGCGGCGTCGGCGAAGCGGCTTTCCGCCAGCAGGGTGCGCACCTTGCTGGAAGACACGCGTTCGCCCTCGACCATCACCGGCGAGACCGCGTGCGCGGTAAAGCCGAGTTCGTCACCCATCGACCGCAGGAGGGCGAAGTCGCCGCCGCGGCGGTGACCGAAGCGGAAGTCTTCGCCCACCCAGACTTCACGGGCGGCCAGCCGGCCGACGATGACGCGGCGGACAAAATCCTCGGCGGACATCTGGGTCAGCGCTTCGTCAAAGCGAAGGGACAGAAGTTCGGCGATACCGGCGGCGGTCATGCCTTCCGCTTTTTCGCGGACGCCGGACAGACGTGGCACCGGCTCCTTCGAAAAGAAGGCGCGCGGCAGCGGCTCGAACGAGATGACGGCCGGCGTGAGGCCCTTTGCCTCAGCCCGTGTCCGGACCTCGGCGAGGATGGCCTGATGGCCGAGATGAAGGCCGTCGAACGCGCCGATCGCCACCACGCTGCCCTGGGGGGCGAGGCACGGTCCGTCGACGTCGCGGTGCAGTCGCAGCGTCATGCGTGAGCGCCCTGGAATCGATGCGGAATAAAAGCCATCGGGCCAGTATAGCGGCCCCATTGCGCCGCACAATGCGACGTGGAGACGCCGGATGAGCCGCTCAACGCGCGCGCAGGTCGCGCAGACGGAATCCGAGGGCGAACAAGGCCGTCACGTAGGCCCCGCCCCCTGCCACCACCAGGATGGCCAGGCGCCAGACGCGCACCCACTTCTCCACGCCGCTCCATTCCGGCCAGATATGCAGGCCGGTCAGCAGCACCGCGATCATCACCCCGCAGGCGACGGCCAGCCGCGCGATATGCCGGCCCCAGCCCGGCTGGCGGGTGTATACACCGGCCTTACCCAGCCAGCGCCAGAGCAGCGCAAGGTTGAGGTAGCTGGCCAGAGCGCTGGCCATGCCCAGCGCCATGTGCAGACCCGGGATGGCGGCGAGCGCCGCCATCCACGACCCGGCCTTCTGCTCCGGCGTGGCCCAGAGGAAGAACAGGAGTGCCAGGAAGCCGACATTGAAGACCATGTTGGCAACGAGCGACGCGACGCCCGCGCGGACGGGTGTCTTCGTGTCCTTGCGCGCGTAGAACGCGGGCAGCACCACCTTGACCAGGGCGAAAGCCGGCAGGCCGAAGCTCAGCGCGGTGATCGACATCGAGGCCATCTTGGTGTCGAAGGCGGTGAAACGGCCGTTCTGGAACAGCGTCGCCACGAGCGGGAACGACAGGAGCATCAACGCGAACATGGCCGGCACCGCGATCAGCAGCGTCGTACGCAGACCCCAGTCCAGTGCCCGGGAGAAGCCATCCTTGTCAGTGGCCACATGGTGGCGTGACAGCGAAGGCAGGATGACCGTGCCCAGCGCCACGCCGAAAACGCCCAGGGGAAGCTCGAGAAACCGGTCGGCCTGGGACAGCCAGCTCTGCGAACCGGCGATCAGCAGCGACGCGATCACGGTGTCCAGCAGAAGATTGATCTGAGCCACCGACGAGCCGAACAGCGTCGGCACCATCAGGGTCATGATCCGGCGCACGTCCGGCGACTTCCAGCCCCAGCGCGGCATGGACAACAGATCCAGGCGACGCAGCGTCGGCAACTGGAACACCAGCTGCAGGAAACCCGCGATCAGGATAGCCCAGCCCATCGCCATGATCGGCGTATGCAGATGCGGCGCCAGCCAGAGGGCGCCGCCGATCATGCACAGGTTGAGGATCACCGGCGTCAGGGCCGGCAGGCCGAAGCGATGGAAGCTGTTGAGCGCGCCACCACTCAACGCCGTCAGCGAGACGAACAGGAGAAACGGAAACGTCAGCCGCAGGAGGTCGACGGTGAGGCCGAATTTCGCGGGGTCATCCACCGCGCCCGGCGAAAACAGCGCCGTCACCTGGGGCGCGAAGATCACACCCAGCGCCACCACGATGAGCAGGATGCCGCCCAGCGTGCCGGAGGTTTTCGCCATGAGGTCTTTCAGGTCCTCATGCGTACGTGTTTCCTTGACCTCGGTGAAAACCGGCACGAACGCGGTCGAGAAGGAGCCCTCGGCGAACAGGCGGCGCATGAAGTTCGGAATGCGAAATGCGACCCAGAAGGCGTCGGTCGCGGCATTGGCACCGAAGGAGTGGCTGATCGCCATGTCCCGCACCAGGCCGAGCACGCGGGACACCATGGTCATGCTGCTGAAGGAGAGCATGCCGCGAAGAAGGCTAGGGGTTTTCATCCGGGGAGGGGCTGCCTTGGAGGCTGGATCAAACCCCTAGTTTGACAGCGAGCCCCCGGCGGAGGACAGTCCGCCGTCTGGAAATTCCCGGGCACCTCGCCCGATCAACCGTCGGGTACGCCCGTGCGGGCTCTAAGCTATTGACGCGCCCGGCGTTTGGCATCAAAATGGGCGTCTTTCTTAAAACCAACCGAACTCTGGAGCTTCACCTTGGCCAACATCAAGTCCGCGAAGAAGCGTGCGCGTCAGTCGGAGCAGCGCCGTCTGCGCAACGTCAGCGCGCGTTCCATGGTGCGTTCCGCACTGAAGAAGGTCGTCAAGGCGATCGACGCCAAGGATAAGGCTGGCGCAGTCAGCGCGTACGCCATCGCCGTGCCGGTGATGGATCGTTACGCTGCCCGCGGCCTGATCCACAAGAACAAGGCTGCTCGCCACAAGAGCCGCCTGAACGCGAAGATCCGCGACCTGGCGTAAAGCCTGCGCGACATCGCTGTTCGCAGAAAAGCCGGCTTACGCCGGCTTTTTTGTTTCCTGTTTCTTGCTTCCTGTAGGAGCGCGCCCCGCGCGCGACATCTTTTGAGGCCGAGCGCCGGGCGCTGGCGTGCAATCTTCCGGCGCCCGGTGAAGAGCTCGCGCGCAGGGCGCGCTCCTACAGGTCGGGCGGGCTCATCGAGCCCGCATGCCTTTTATTCCCCGCGCAGCCTCACGTCATCGCGCTCTTCGCTGCGATCGCGCTGCTTCGCCCGCTCGGCATCGAAGAACTGCTGCACCTGCAGGCACACATCACGCGTACCGATCTCGCCAGCTGCCGAGACCACGAACCACGGCGCCGTCCATTCCAGACGCGCGATGATCTCGTCGACTTTCGCCTTCAGCTCGTCCTCGTCATCAATGACGTCCGACTTGTTGATCACCAGCCAGCGCGGACGCTCGACCAGCTCGGCATCGAAATTGGCGAGTTCTTTTTCGATCGTACGCACCTGCTCCACCGGATCCGAGCCGTCGATCGGCTGGATGTCGACCACATGCAGGAGCAGGCTGGTACGCGATACGTGACGCAGGAACTGGATACCGAGGCCGGCGCCGTCGGCCGCACCCTCGATGATGCCGGGAATATCGGCGATCACGAAGCTCTGGTCGGTACCGATGCGCACGACACCCAGGTTCGGGTGCAGCGTCGTGAACGGATAATCCGCCACGCGCGGCGTAGCCGCCGATACCGCACGGATGAAGGTGCTCTTGCCGGCGTTGGGGAAGCCCAGCAGGCCGACATCCGCGAGCAGACGCAGCTCGAGCTTGATGTCGCGAACCTCACCCGGCGTACCCGGCGTGAACTTGCGCGGAGCACGGTTGACCGAGCTCTTGAAATGGATATTGCCCAGACCGCCACGACCACCCTGCGCCACCTTCAGACGCTGGCCATGAGCCGTAAGATCGCCAATGACTTCGTCGGTGTCGACGTTGATGATGATGGTGCCGACAGGCACGCGGACATCGACATCGTCGGCGCCCTTACCGTACATCTGACTACCCATGCCCGCCTGGCCGCGCTTGGCCTTGAACGAACGCATGTGACGGAAGTCGACCAGGGTGTTGAGGCCCTCGTCGGCCACCAGCCAGACGGAACCACCGCTGCCACCGTCACCGCCATCCGGCCCACCGAAGGGAATGAATTTCTCTCGACGGAAGCTGACGCAGCCGTTGCCGCCGTCACCGGCCGAGACTCTGATTTGCGCTTCGTCGACGAATTTCATGGAAGGGGAACCTGGGTGAAGAAGTGATGCCGCTTTACAAACGAAAAGCCCCGCCGTGGGCGGGGCCTTCGTTATCGCGTCGGGGAAGGCTTACGCCTGGACGACGTCGACGAACTTGCGACCCTTGTCGCCACGGGTCTTGAAGGCAACCGTGCCATCGACCAGCGCGAACAGGGTGTGGTCGCGGCCGAGGCCGACGCCCACGCCAGCGTGGAACTTGGTACCGCGCTGACGAACGATGATGTTGCCGGCTTCAACAGCCTGGCCGCCATAGATCTTCACACCGAGATACTTCGGGTTCGAATCGCGACCGTTACGGCTGGAACCTACGCCTTTTTTATGTGCCATGACTCATATCCTCCGGCAGATCAGGCGTTGATGCCCGTGATCTCGATTTCGGTGTAATGCTGACGATGTCCCTGCGTACGCTTGTAGTGCTTACGACGACGGAACTTGACGATGCGGATCTTATCCGCGCGGCCGTGGGCGCGAATCTTCGCGCTGACGGTGGCACCGGCGACCAGCGGGGCGCCGACGGTGATCGACTCGCCTTCGCCCACCAGGAGGACCTGGTCGAACTGGACGGTGGAATCGACTTCAGCGGTGAGCAGTTCGACGCGCAGGATTTCGCCCGCCATCACACGATACTGCTTGCCACCGGTCTTGATGACTGCGTAGCTCATGGTTATTTCCTGTTGCTGTTTATGTAGTTCTTTTTAGGGTGTTACGGGTCGTGCGAACTGCGAATTATAGCCAAGGGGAAAAGGCAAGGTCAATCAGGTGGTTAAGGGAGAAAGGGTGCAGCAGGGCCTGATCGGCAGCAAAATCTAAAAAACCTTGCCTGGCATAGACTTACTGTAGGAGCGCACCCCGTGCGCGACCCGCCGGGAACGTCCGGCTCGAAGCCTAAGCCGCTTCGTGAGACCGGACAGCCGGCTTGATGGTGTGCAAGGCATCGTTCGCCGGGGCGGGCCTGAGGGTTCGCGCGCGGGGCGCGCTCCTACCGCTTAGCGGGGCGCGCTCCGACGGCTTAGGGGGGTTATTTTTTCTTTGTGGCGGCGGGCGGTGCGGGAGTGGGCTTGGCCGCCGCACCGCTGGCCGGGCACTGGCCCTGCGGATTCAGGGTGCCCTGCGTCTGCAGCTGGGCGATCATCTGCTGGCCGCGCTCCTGACCCCACTGCTTACCGATCTGCATGCCCTCGGCCATGGTCGCCGGCATCTGCGTGATCACCTTCTGGCCAAGCGGCGAACGGTAGAACTTCAACAGGCCGTCGATATCTTCGGACGTGAAGTGCTTCTGATAGACCGGCACCATGCGGCCGATCAGCTGGTTGGTCGCGTTGGCGTCGACAAAGCCCTGCCAGTAGCTGGCCGGCACGCACGGAAGGGCGCTCTGCATCACACCCGCCATCTGGCTGTTCATCTGGCTGAGCATCCGGCCCATGCCGACCACGTCCATCAGCTGGCGCACCTGCTGTTCGGTCGGCGCCGCGGCGAACGCCTGACCCGTACAAGCCGCCAGCATCAGGCCGGCCGCGATCCCTGTCCACTTACGCATGCGTGTTTCCTCTTCGGATGGGTGACTCGCCCCTCCCCGGGGTGGCGGCCATGGTAGCCGACCTCCGCCATCGTGCAGACCCACCTTCGGCAGCCCCGACCCGTTGGGAATAACAAATGTGATGAACCGTCAAAAGTCGACGCGGAATGAAGGCGAAAAACCCTTGGTATAGTCGGGGGCTTCCCCCATTAATGTCGGCACATGGACAGCATACGCATCCGCGGCGCCCGCACGCACAATCTCAAGAACATCGACCTCGACCTGCCCCGTGACAAGCTCATTGTCATTACGGGGCTGTCCGGTTCGGGCAAATCCTCGCTGGCTTTCGACACGATCTATGCCGAAGGCCAGCGTCGCTACGTCGAGTCACTGTCCGCCTACGCGCGGCAGTTCCTCTCGATGATGGAAAAGCCCGACGTGGACACGATCGAAGGCCTCTCTCCGGCCATCTCGATCGAGCAGAAGTCGACCTCCCACAACCCCCGATCCACCGTCGGTACGATCACCGAGGTATACGACTATCTGCGCCTGCTCTACGCGCGGGTCGGCACGCCCCGTTGTCCGAATCACGGCATTCCGCTGGAGGCCCAGACGGTCAGCCAGATGGTGGACACGGCCATGGCGCTCGATCCCGAGAAGCGCTGGATGTTGCTGGCGCCGGTCATCCGCGAGCGCAAGGGCGAGCATGTGCAGGTCTTCGACCAGTTGCGCGCCCAGGGCTTCGTCCGTGCCCGCGTGGACGGCGAGGTCTATGACCTCGACGCCGTGCCGCCGCTGACGCTGCGCCAGAAGCACACCATCGAAGCCGTGATCGACCGCTTCCGTCCGCGCGACGACATCAAGCAGCGCCTCGCGGAGTCGTTCGAGACCGCCCTGCGCCTCGGCGATGGCATCGTCGTCCTCGTCGACATGGACGACAAGAAAGCCGACGAGCAGCTGTTCTCGTCGCGCTTCTCCTGCCCGATGTGCGACTACTCGCTGCCGGAGCTCGAGCCACGCCTGTTCTCGTTCAATTCGCCCGTCGGCGCCTGCCCGACCTGCGACGGCCTGGGCGTGACCCAGGTGTTCGACGGCACGCGCGTGGTCGGCCATCCGGAGCTCAGCCTGGCCGGCGGCGCCGTGCGCGGCTGGGACCGCCGCAATGCGCATTATTTTCAGCTGATCGTCTCGCTCGCCAAGCACTACGGTTTCGATCCCGAAACGCCGTGGCGCGAGCTGCCGAAGTCGGTGCAGAACGCCGTACTCAACGGCTCGGGCAAGGAAGTCATTCCGTTCCGCTATATCACCGAGCGTGGCGGCAAGGTCACCCGCGAGCACAAGTTCGAGGGCATCCTGCCGAATCTCGAGCGCCGGTATCGCGAGACCGAGTCCGCCGCCGTCCGCGAGGAACTGGCGCGTTACATCGCCGATCACCCCTGCCCGGATTGCGGCGGGCAGCGTCTGAATCCCTCGGCGCGCAACGTGTTCGTCGCGGACCACGCGATTCCCGAGCTGACCTCGCTTGCGATCGACCGTGCGCTGGCCTTCTTCGAAGGCCTCAAGCTGCCCGGCTGGCGCGGCGAGATCGCGGTCAAGATCGTGAAGGAAATCCGCGAGCGGCTGACCTTCCTCAACGACGTCGGCCTCAACTACCTCACGCTCGACCGTCAGGCCGATTCCCTGTCCGGAGGTGAAGCCCAGCGCATCCGACTGGCCAGCCAGATCGGCGCCGGTCTCGTGGGCGTAATGTACGTGCTCGACGAGCCGTCGATCGGCCTGCATCAGCGCGACAACGAACGCCTGCTGGGCACCCTGACCCGCCTGCGCGACCTGGGCAATACCGTGATCGTCGTCGAGCATGACGAGGACGCGATCCGCGCGGCCGACCACCTGCTCGACATCGGCCCCGGCGCCGGCGTGCATGGCGGTCACATCGTCGCCGAAGGCACGCTCGAGCAGGTGCTCGCCAACCCGGCGTCGGTGACGGCGAAGTACCTCACGGGCGAGCGCGGTATCGACGTGCCGAAGAAGCGCCGCGAAGCGCGCGACGACAAGTGGCTCGAACTCAAGGGCGCGACCGGTAACAACCTCAAGGACGTGGATGTGCGCATCCCCGTCGGTACGTTTACGTGCGTTACCGGCGTGTCCGGCTCGGGCAAGTCGACGCTGATCAACGACACGCTCTATCGCCTTGCCGCGATGGAACTCAACGGTGCGGGCGAGCAGCCGGCAGCGCACGAGTCCATCGAGGGCCTGGAGCTGTTCGACAAGGTCGTCGATATCGACCAGTCACCGATCGGCCGCACGCCGCGGTCCAACCCGGCGACGTATACCGGGCTGTTCACGCCGCTGCGCGAGCTCTATGCGCAGGTGCCGGAGTCGCGTCAGCGCGGTTACCAGGCGGGCCGTTTCAGCTTCAACGTGCGCGGTGGCCGCTGCGAAGCCTGCGAAGGCGACGGCATGATCAAGGTCGAGATGCACTTCCTGCCGGACGTGTATGTGCCCTGCGATGTCTGCCACGGCAAGCGCTACAACCGCGAGACGCTGGAGGTCCTCTACAAGGGCCACACCATCGCCGACGTTCTCGGCATGACGGTGGAAGACGCGTTCAAGCTGTTCGAGAACGTGCCGGTGATCGCGCGCAAGCTCGAAACCCTGCGCGCGGTGGGCCTGGATTACATCAAGCTCGGCCAGAGCGCGACCACGCTCTCCGGTGGTGAAGCGCAGCGCGTCAAACTGTCGAAGGAGCTGTCCAAGCGCGACACGGGCAGCACGCTGTACATCCTCGACGAACCGACCACGGGCCTGCATTTCCACGACATCGAACAGCTGCTCGACGTGCTGCACAAGCTGGTCGACCACGGCAACACCGTGGTGGTCATCGAGCACAACCTCGACGTGATCAAGACGGCCGACTGGCTGGTCGACCTCGGTCCCGAAGGGGGTGCCGGCGGTGGACGCATCCTGGTGAGCGGCACGCCTGAAACGGTGGCCGCGACAGCGGAGTCGCACACGGGACGGTTCCTCAAGACACACCTCAAACCGGCGCGCACCACGGCGAAACCAGCCACGGCGAAGCCAGCGGCCGGCAAGGTTCCTGCCGGCAAGGCGCCCGCCAAGGCCCCTGCGAAAACCGCCGCCACGAAAGCACCTGCCAAGACCTCCACGGCCAAGGCCGCCCCGGCGGCGAAAAAGAAGAAACGCGCATGACCACCGAAGCCTCGAACCCGCCCGCACCGACGCCACTCTTCATCACACCGATGGAAGTCCGTTGGCAGGATCTGGACGCGTACAACCACGTCAACAATGCCAATTATCTGGTCTATCTGCAGGAGGCCCGCATCAAGTGGCTGCAGCAGCTCCCTGATAAGTGGTACGGCGAGGACGGCGCGCCGGTGATGGCACACAGCGAACTCAACTACCGCCTGCCGATCGAATGGCCGGCGGACATCCAGGTCGAGCTGTACGTCAACCGGATCGGTACCAGTTCCATGACGGTGGGGCACCGCATCGTGACCAGCGACGACGCGACGAAGATCCATTGCGACGGCAGCGTCACCATGGTCTGGATCAATCCGAAGACCGGTCGGCCGGTGCCGATTCCGCAGGCGGTCCGGGATGCCGCGGGGTGATGTAGCAGCCCTGGTTCACTTCTCCCCGGTATGATCCGCGTGGGCAATCATGGAGAGAATGAATCATGTCGCGTCGCATCCTTGTCCTGGCGATCGCCAGTGCTGTCGCCTTCCCCGCCTTCGCCGCGGGTGAGCGCACCTCGCTCACGCTGTACCGCGCCGATGGCGACCAGCTGTTCGCGACCAACGGCGATGCCGTGTCCGCCGAAGGTTATGCCGTCGTCCACGAACGTCGCGTCTTCGACCTGAAGGGTGGCACGCAGGATCTCGCCATCGACGGGCTGCCCTCCGCCCTCGACAGCGAAGCGCTTTCCCTGCGCTTCCCCGACAAGGACACCCGCGTGGTCTCGCAGCGCCTGCTCCTGGGTCAGGGCTTCGAGGGTGCGGTGGCGGGCCTCGTGGGACGTAACGTCACCGCCATCGGTGACGGCGGCCAGACCATCGCCAGCGGCGTCCTCGTCCGCGGCGGCGATGCGCTGGTCATCCGCGAAGCCAGCGGACAGGCCAGCCTGATCCGGAACTACGCCGCCCTGCGTGCCGCCGACGCTACCGACTTCGCCCGCGGCTCGACCCTGCAGGTGCGCGTTGCGGGGTCGGCGGCGGGCAGCAGCACCGCCCATCTCGACTACCCCACCTCCGGACTGGGCTGGCGCGGCGCCTATGTCGCGACCCTGGCACCGGGCGACACCTGCAAGATGACTTTCGACGCCGCCGCCAGCATCGCGAACCGAAGCGGACGCGACTGGAAGGACGTCTCGCTCAAGCTCGTCGCCGGCGACGCCAACCGGGCGAAATCCGCG
Source organism: Luteibacter sp. 1214 (assembly GCF_031455395.1). Classification (NCBI taxonomy): domain Bacteria; kingdom Pseudomonadati; phylum Pseudomonadota; class Gammaproteobacteria; order Lysobacterales; family Rhodanobacteraceae; genus Luteibacter; species Luteibacter sp. 1214. Next base: position 38,260 of record NZ_JAVDSQ010000007.1, on the reverse strand, counting down.
CCTCAGCCGAAGATGTTCATGGCCCGCGCCGCCGCGGCACCGGCTCCCATGGCCATGATGGATGCCGCGCCCCAGCAGGCTACGCTCGGCGACCTGCGCACGTACACGCTGCCGGCGGCAGTGGATCTGCCCGATGGCAGCGTCACGCAGACTCCGCTCTATGACAGTCGCACGCTGGCGTGCGAGCGCAAGGCGGTCTACGACACGGGCATACGCTATTACAACTCACGTCCTCGCCTGGAACGCGATATCGGCCAGCCGCCGGAAGGCACGCCGATCGTATCAACCGTGGGCTTCAAGGCCTTCGACGCGCTGCCGGCCGGCTATGTGCGCGTGCTGACCGTCGACCGCGACGGCAACGCCGAGCTGCTTGGCGAAGGTCGTCTGGATGACACGCCAAAGAACAAGGACGCGACGATCACGCTAGGCAATGCCTTCGACCTGACGGCAAAGCGCGAACAGACCTCCTTCACCGCGAGTGACACGGAGCGTCGGATCGACGAGGGCACACGGATCGTCCTGACCAATGCGGGCGATACGAAACGCACCGTGACCCTGCGCGAGCACCCCGCCCGCTGGCGCGCATGGACGGTCGTATCGTCGTCCGTCAAGCCGACGAAGAACACGCCCGACGGACTCGAGTTCGACGTGGACGTGCCGGCGAACGGTTCAGCCACGCTCGATTACACGCTGCGCTACACCTGGTCGCCCGGCGACGTGAAGTAAGAGGAGATACGACGATGCTCGATATTCTTCCGCACGACGGCGGTATCCACGAGATCCGCCTGGCGCGCGCGCCGGTCAATGCGCTCGACACCGGCCTCGTGCAGGCCTTGCACGAGGCCGTCGCCGCCGCGCCCGGCAACGGTGCGCGCGGCATCGTGCTGTCCGGCGCGCAGGGCATCTTTTCGGCGGGCGTCGACGTCCCTTCCCTGCTTCAGCGCGATCGCGCGGGTGTCACCGATTTCTGGAACGCGTTTTTCGCCCTCTGCGGCGCCATCGCATCCTCGCCGGCGCCGACCGTGGCGGCGATCACCGGCCACAGCCCGGCGGGCGGCGCGGTGCTCGCGCTGTTCTGCGACTACCGGATCATGGCGCATGGCATCTACAAGATCGGTCTGAACGAGGTTCAGGTCGGCCTGTCCGTGCCCGAGCCGATTCAGTTCGCGATGCGGCGCATCGTCGGCACGTATCGTGCGGAGCGCTTGCTGGTATCCGGCACGATGGTGGATGCGGAGCAGGCCCATGCGATCGGCCTGGTGGACGAGCTTTCCGCGGTCGAGCAGGTCGTGCAGCGTGCCGTGATCTGGCTTGGCGAGCTATTGAAGCTGCCGCCGAAGGCGATGCTGCGCACGCGTGCCATTGCGCGGGCGGATCTGCGGGAGGTATGGGGCGACACCACCGATCTGCTCGATCCGGGGTTTATCGACGACTTCTTCGGTGATGAGACGCAGGCGGTGCTGCAAGCCCTGGTGGCTCGGCTGAAGTCGAAATAAGAGCGTCGCGCGCAGAGCGCGCTCCTACCTGTAGGAGCGCGCTCTGCGCGCGATGCGGTGGCATGTACAAACGCGCGATGCCGCGATCACAAGAACCCGCGAATCCCCGCTACACCCTGCCCCGCATGCATCCGCGCGTCGGCCACATCATCCGGTCCCAGCCCACCCAAGGCATAAACCGGTAACGAAGCGGCTTCCGCGAGCCGCGCAAACCGCGGCCAGCCCATCGGTTCGGCATCCGGATGACTGCGCGTCGGCAATACCGGCGACAGTGTCGCGAAGTCGCATCCCAGCCGGGAAGCCAGCGCCAGCTCTTCGGCGTCGTGGCAGGACGCACCGACGACCTGCCCCAGCGGCAACGGTCGCTCGGTCAGCGAGCGCAACTGGGCGGACGAAAGGTGTACGCCCACGCCCGATCCCAGGCGCAGCGCACCCTCGATATCGCGATTGAGCAGCAGCGTGGCGCCGAATCGGCGCAGATCGTCCTGCATCGATGCAGCCAGCCCTCGCGTCGCTTCGACGGGCTGGTCGGGCAGCCGAAGCTGCAACAGCCGCTCTCCGCGCGCCAGAGCAGCATGCAGCGCCGCGGACGCGACGGCCGCCGATGCATCCGCCGACGTGATCGGATAGTGGGCGGGCAACCGGACGGCCGCGAGGATAGGACGATCGGCGGGCGCCAGACGCGCCTCGTCCAGCCGATGCGGATCGACCCACTCGATCGCGGAGGCATCCAGCGCCTGCGGCTCACCCGTCCAGGCGTAAACGCAAATCGCTTCGAGCAGCATGTCCCGATCGCCATAGCGCCAGGGAACGCGGATCAGCGCCTCGAAGGACAGCGGATCCGCCGCGATACCCAGCTCCTCGTCCAGCTCCCGCGCCAGGGCGACCGCGGGCGTTTCGCCGGCTTCCAGCTTGCCGCCGGGAAACTCCCACATGCCCGCCAGATGTTTACCGGGTGGGCGCTGGGCGATGAGGATCCGTCCGGCGCCATCGACGAGGACGCCGGCAACGACGTGCATCAGACGTTCCTGACGTATTCGACCATGTCGAAGGGGAACGCATGCTCCTTGTCCGCGGCGTGGTGCACGCGGGACACTTCAGCCCATTCCTTGAAATCGATACCCGGGAAGAACACATCGGCGCCGTCCACGGCGGCGTAGACCCAGGTCAGGTACAGCGTGCGCGCGTACGGCAGCGCCTCGCGGAACACTTCACCGCCGCCGATCACCATCAGACCGGAATGGTTGCAGCTGGCCTGGGCTTCGGCGACGGAGCGCACGGTGATCTGGCCGGGGAACGGCGCCTCGCCCTTGCGCGACAGCACGTAATTGACGCGATCCGGCAGCGCCTTGCCGATGGATTCCGCCGTCTTGCGACCCATCAGGACAGCCTTGTCCGTCGTCAGCTTCTTGAAATAGCGCAGGTCGTCGGGGAGGTGCCAGGGAAGGCCTCCCTGCTTGCCGATGGCAAAGTTTTCGTCGAGCGCGGCAACCAGGTGAACAGCCATGGAGCATCCTTCAAAAATGGGGAAATGGCGGGCGACGGCGCCCGTGCGGTGCGAATGGTAGTCCTCCCCGGCGAAGGGGGGAACTAACGCTCGTTTGATTCCGCAAGGCTAACGGCGCCGGGACGTGGCCCGGGGCCGCAGCGCGTCGAGGGCGCCTTCGTTGGCCCGGGCCCAGTCGTAGATCATTTCGATCGGCTCGACCAGCCGCTGGCCAAGCGGCGTCAGCGAATACATCACACTGGGCGGCACGACCGCCTCCTCAACCTCACGGTTGACCAGCCCACTATCGGCCAGCTCGCGCAACGTTTGCGTGAGCATCTTCTTCGAGATGCCGGGCAGGCTGCGCAGCAACACCCCCGAACGTGCGCTGCCGCCGTGCCTTGCGTGCAGCGCATGCAGAATCATGCTGGTCCACTTGGTCGCGAAAAGCTCCAGTACGCGCCGGGGCGCGCAGTCTTCGAGCCACTCACTGTCGGGGGAGCCGGGTTTCATCAGCGGGTTACCTTTTGGTGCCTTCTTGGAAGGGGACATCCGCGCCTTTATGGTTGGGGGATGTCCCTGCATAGAGTAACCCCATGAACCATGCACTCGTCGTCGGCGCCAGCGGCATCATCGGCAGCGCCCTGACCGAACTCCTCGTGGCGAACGGCTGGAAGGTCTCCGCCCTCGCCCGCCGCCCGGGCGCTCGTGACGGTGTCACGCCCATCGCGGCCGACCTGACCGATGCGGACGCGACGCGCGCCGCGCTGGAAGGCGTGACACCCACGCATGTATTCATCGCCACCTGGGCACGTCAGGCCAACGAACTGGAGAACATCCGTGTCAACAGCGCGATGGTCCGGCATCTGCTCGACGGACTGCGTCCGGCCGGAAGCGTGAAGCACGTCGCCCTCGTGACCGGCCTGAAGCACTACCTCGGACCGTTCGAGGCCTACGGCAAGGGCGTGCTGCCCGAGACGCCGTTCCGTGAGGAGCAGGGCCGTCTCGATGTCGACAATTTCTACTACGCCCAGGAAGACGAGGTATTTACCGCCGCGAAGCGCGACGGCTTCCACTGGAGCGTGCACCGTCCGCATACCGTCATCGGCGTCGCCGTCGGTAATGCCATGAACATGGCCACCACGCTTGCCGTGTACGCGTCGATCTGCAAGGCCACCGGTCGTCCGTTCCGCTTTCCCGGATCGGCCGCGCAATGGCAGAGCCTTACCGACATGACCGACGCGCGCCAGCTCGCCCGGCACCTGCTGTGGGCGTCGACGACGCCTGCCGCCGCCGACGAAGCCTTCAACGTGGTCAACGGCGACGTGTTCCGCTGGAGCTGGATGTGGTCGCGGATCGCGGCATGGTTCGGCATCGAGGCGGCGCCGTTCGACGGCAATGTCGTTCCGCTCGAACGGCAGATGGAAGCGGATGCGCCGGTCTGGGAGCGCATCGTGGCTGAGCATGGCCTCGCCGAACCGGACATGCATCGTCTCGTGTCCGCGTGGCACAGCGACGCCGACCTGGGTCGTCCCATCGAAGTGGTCACGGATATGTCGAAGAGCCGGCGCATGGGCTTTCTGGACTATCAGCCGACCGACGACGCGTTCTTCGATGCGTTCGCACGGTTACGGGCGGAGCGGTTCATTCCCTGAGCCCCGTGTGCGACGGCCCTCAACCTCCCGCGCCGACGGTGGAGATGCATCGTCGCATCGCCGCGCGGGAGGATCGTATGACGACAGAAGTAACGTGAGCAGGGCTCGCTCAGGAACCGCGCACCCTCTTCAGCGCGCCCGGTTTATGCGCCGCCTTCGCACCCGTTTTGTCGCTTGCTACCAGGTATTCCGGATTATCGGGTGAGGCGGCGACTTTATGCCCCTTGATGGTCGAGGGGCTCGTCAGTTTGCGAACGATTTTGCCTTTCGTCTTACCCTGCGAGGTGTCCCATTGCACGTTGTCGCCACGCTTGAGAGAAGCCATGCGCCACTCCTGATCGGTTCGGTGCGACAACGATCCCCTCGGCCGTGTGGATTGCGCGTCATCACGCCATGATTTATGCCTGAAACGTCAGAACCGATAGCCCACATTGAACATCGTGCTGCGGTCGTCGCCCAGCGCGACCGCGGCCGCAAGACCGCCGGCGTAATAATGCTTGTCGAAGACGTTCTTCAGCGACAAGGCGAGATGCCAGCGCTGCGCATCCCAGGCGATGCCGGCATCGGCAACGACATAGCCCGGCAGCGTGTACGAGTAGGCGAACCGTGAGCTTTCACCCCGGAATCCTCCGTTAAAGGACCAGGGCGAGCCGGGCGACTGGTACCGCGCGAACAACGTGGCGCTATGACGGGGCACATTGTTGATGCGCTGCCCGTCGGTCGAAGGCACTTCGCCGCCGTCGTCCGTAATCAGCCCCTGCGTATACGCATAGCCGCCGTTGAGGCTAAGGCCACCGCCCAGATCGGCCGTGACGCCGAGTTCGGCGCCGCGCGTGCGCTGCTCCCCGATGGCGATGGAATAGCCTTCGTTCACCGGGTCGTCCTGCAGGACATTCTGGCGGCGGAGGTCGTATAGCGCCGTCGTCACGAGCATCCGGCCCTGCATCAGATCGAACTTCAGGCCCAGCTCCCACTGCTTGCCTTTCTCAGGAGCGAAGGGCCGAGCCTGCACGTTCGTGCCGGTGTTCGGATAAAACGACGTGGCGTAGCTCAGATACGGATGCACGGACGAGGACAGGTCATACATCACGGCGAGTGAGCCGGTGTTGGCACTCGCGGGGTCGTTCTCGTGCGTACCGGTGAGATGGTTGTCGGTCGCCGTCCATGTGCGGTCGCGACGCAGACCCGCGGTAACGTGCCACGCCTCGCCCACCGTGAGCTGATCCCGTGCATACACGCCGACCATGTTGACGTCGGTACGCGTGTCGGTACGCGGTTTCGCCGGGCAGACGATGGCGGCACCGTAGACAGGCAGGTAGGCATCGAGGGCGGCGACCGTGCAGGTGCGCGATATCGCGTCCTCGCGTGAGTCCATGTAATCCACGCCCAGGGTGACCTCGTGCGACACATAGGTTGTTTCGAAGGTCCGCACCAGACGGGAGTCGACGACGAGTGTCCTGCCGCTGTAATGCTGGTCCGTGCCCGTCCGTTTCACCGTTCGCTGGTCGGCGTTCATCGCTCCGTTGGCCACGAGCTGGCCATCGAGGGTGAAATCCTGCACGCGCAGGTTGTTGGTCAATGTCCATCCCTCGCTGAAGCGGTGCGTCAACGCGTAGCCGACCCGCGTCTGACGCCCGTCGTAAGGCTCCTGACCGGGCTCGCCCATGAAGGTGTCGCGCGGGATGGCGCCGTACTTATCGGCCTTTATCGAGCCCACGAGCGGAAGCCCCTGCTGCCGGACATAATGGCGCTCCTGCAGACTCGTCAGAAGCACGAAGTCGGTGTCCTCGCCCAGATCGAGAGACAGCGATGGCGCGATCCATCGATTCCGGAACCACACATGCTGCGTGGCATCGTCGGAGTTCATCGCAAGGCCATTCACGCGCACGGCGCTACGTCCGTTGGCGGATAGTGGCGCTCCGACGTCGAAGCTGGCCTGCCGCAGCCCGTCGCTCCCTGCGGTGACGTCGACGCTGCCAAAGGCATCCGGCTGCGGTCGCCTGCTGACCATGTTCACCACGCCCCCGGGAAGCACGAGGCCATACATCAGCGATGCGGGGCCCTTGAGGACTTCCACCTGTTCGTACCCGAACAGCTGCTCGGCCACGCGATTGGAGGCCGCCGTGCGCAGCCCGTCGACGAACAGGGAGTCCGACGCGGTCTGGCCACGAATGATCAGGTCGTCCCAGCCCCGGCGACCGAAGTTGTTGCTGACGACACCGGGAACGTTGTGAAGCGCGTCGGCCAGCGTCTGCGCCTGTTGTACGTCGAGCAGGTCGCGCGTGACCACCGTCACCGTACGCGGCGTCTGCTCGATGGTGAGCGACGATTTATCGATCCCGGGCGGCGATTGGTTGCGAAAGCCACCTGACTGGCCTACGACGCTCACAGCGGTGAGTCGGGTGGTCGTCTTGTCTGAAGACGTATCTGGCGTGTCCTTGTCCGGCGCGGCGCTTGCCTGAAACGCCGTGGTGAGGCAAAACGCGCCCAGCAGGAAACGGGCGCGACGGGGCGCCAGGCGGTAACAGGTCACGGCAATCTCTAAATGCGAATAATTCGCAATAGCATATGTAAACCGTGGCGTCAGGGCAACCGCTGCGGTGCAGCACCGCTACACAGGAACGAGCGGCGTATAAATGCAGGCACCCTTGCCCGAGACATCCACCATGTCGCAGTCGTCCGCACTGTCCCAACGGGGTCAGTTCCGCCAGATGTACATGGGACTCAAGGCCCAGCATCGCCTCGACAGGATCCCGGTCATCCTGTGCGAGGGAGACTCGTGGTTCGCCACTCCCCTGGCCATGAACCTGCTGGACTGGATCGTTTCGCCCGCCCCGGCGGACGCGGAGAACGGCGTACCGCTACTGGGTCAGGGCGGCCTGTTCTTCCGGGTGGAGCGCAGTGGCGATCAGGCCGCACCGCAGACGGCGCATCCAGGACGCTCGATGTTCACCGAGGACAACGTCAGCGATCTGCTCGGCTGGTTCAGGCACTATGAGTTCGACATGGTGTTGCTCAGTGCGGGCGGCAACGATTTCGTCGACACCTGGCTGCATGCCGCGCTCGCCGGCAAATCGAACCTGAGCGCAAAAGCCGCATACGACGTCGTCGTGCAGACCGGCCGTTTCGAAGAGGTACGCAAGGCCTACGCGTACTTCGTCGGGGCCTTCCACGCCGCACGCCCGAACATTCCGATCCTCGCGCACACCTACGATTACCCGATAAAAATCGGCGTCGAGGCCAGGCTCGGACTGGATATCGGCGCGGCGGGCGTCCTGAAGAAATCGATCGGACCGTGGATCGGGCCGAACGTCGCCAACGTCATCGTCGGTGGCTTACCCGCATGGCAGCAGTTCGCGCGATTGCTGATCGACGGCTTCGTCGAGCGGGTACTGGAGCCAGTGAAACAGGATGCGGCGCTGGGCGGCGCCTTCGACTACGTGGACCTGCGAGGCAGCCTGACGGATCCCGCGTCGTGGCACGACGAAATGCATCCCACCGAGGCCGGCTTTCACCGGCTCGCCGGAATCTTCCGCGCCAGGCTGATCGCGAAGCTACCGCCCGCGAAGCGCTAGACCCATGCGGCGAAGCGCGATCGGCGAACCGCTCAGACCGCCACAGGCGCCTTGATCGCCGGATACGGATCGTAATCCGCAATCGCGACATCCTTGAAGCGGAAGTCGAAGATCGACTTCACCTCCGGGTTCAGCACCAGCTTCGGCAACGCGCGCGGTTCGCGCACCAGCTGCGTCGTCGCCTGCTCGAGATGATTCGAATACAGATGAGCGTCGCCCAGCGTGTGCACGAAGTCGCCCACTTCCAGCCCGGTGACCTGGGCGATCATGTGGGTCAGCAATGCGTAGCTCGCGATGTTGAACGGAATACCGAGGAAGATATCGCCCGAACGCTGATACAGCTGGCACGACAACTTGCCATTGGCCACGTAGAACTGAAACATCGTGTGGCACGGCATCAGCGCCATATTCGGCAATTCGCCGACGTTCCACGCCGAGACGATCAGCCGGCGCGAGTCGGGATTGCGCTTGATCTCTTCCACGACCCAGGCGATCTGGTCGACCACCTTGCCGTCGGCCGTCGGCCACGCGCGCCACTGGCGTCCGTAAACGGGACCGAGGTCGCCGTTGGCATCCGCCCATTCGTCCCAGATGCGGACGCCGTTGTCCTTCAGGTAACCGATATTGGTATCGCCCTGCAGGAACCAGATCAGCTCGTGGACGATCGACTTGATGTGCAGTTTCTTCGTCGTGACGAGGGGAAAGCCCTTCGACAGGTCGTAGCGCATCTGCCAGCCGAACACGCTGCGCGTGCCTGTGCCGGTACGGTCGGATTTCTCGGCGCCGTGGTCGAGGACATGGCGGAGGAGTTCGAGGTAAGGCTGCATGGCGTCGAGGGTATCAGGTGGCTGTCGCCGCTACCGGCGCGACAGGGGCATACGGTGCGCGGCGCGAGAGTGCCAGCAGCAGGATGCCAAGCGCGATCAGCGGCAGCGAGAGGATCTGGCCCATGGTCACCCAGCCGAAGGCGAGGTAACCCAGCTGTGCGTCCGGTACGCGCACGAATTCGATGATGAAGCGGAAGCAACCGTAAAGCAGGCCGAACATGCCGGAGACCGCATAGCGCGGGCGCGGCTTCATCGAGAAGATCCACAGCACCACGAACATCACCACGCCCTCGAGCGCGAATTCGTACAGCGGATTCGGATGCCGCGGCAAGGCGTCGGGTGCATGCGGGAAGATCATGCCGATCGGCAGGTCGGTCGGCTTGCCCCACAACTCACCGTTGATGAAGTTGCCCAGGCGGCCGAGACCCAGTCCCAGCGGCACCAGCGGCGCCACGAAGTCGATGGTGTCGAAGAGCTTGATGCCGTTGCGTCGCGACCAGAAAAGACCGGCCAGCACCACGCCGATCAGACCGCCGTGGAACGACATGCCGCCGTCCCAGACCCGGAACAGCGCCACCGGATCGGTCCAGATCCAGTTGATCGGCGTGTAGAACAGCATGTAGCCGACGCGCCCGCCCAGCACCACGCCCATCATCAGATAGAACATGAGGTCGCCCAGGCGCTCCGAGCTGACCGGCAGACGGCCCTGGCGACGGCGGTACTCACCCAGCGACCAGCCACCGAGAAAGCCTCCCAGGTACATCAGGCCGTACCAGTGGACCTGAAGAGGGCCCAGCGAGAGGGCGACGGGATCGAAATTGACGACGAACGGAGTGCTCATGGACGGCCTGGGTCAAACGCAGACGCCAAGTGTACCGCCTTGCCGTACCGGCGCGAATGGGCTATATCCCGGCGCGGGGCATCGTCCGGGGGGATGGTGCCGACATGGATGCATCACCAGGGGAGATTCCGATGAACCACCGTTTCGTGCGGCCGCTGCTGGCCGCGCTTTGCCTCGCCACGACCGCCGCCAGCGCAGCGAATCTGATTCCGGTAGCGGACTTCGCGCGCCGGATGCCGCTGACCGAGCCCAGCCTGTCTCCGGACGGGCAGTATGTCTCGATGGCGTATCACGATCCCGATGGCAAGAATCATGGCCTGGCGATCTATCGCGTGGGCGAGATGGGCAAGCCCGTCACGCTGATCCGCATGCCGCCGTACGAAATGCCCGCCGGCATGATCTGGGCAAGCAACACCCGGCTCGTGGTGGCGCGGGGCAAGGTCGACGGTTCGATCGGCGCCGCCTCGTACACGGGCGAACTGATGGCGATCGACGTCGACGGCAAGAATGCCGACTATCTGTTCGGCTACGAGAATTACGGAAAGCGCGCCGGCACGCGCTCGCTGGATCGCGGCTGGGGCACCATCGAAGGTGCGCCCATCGAAGCGAACGGCCATTTCTACATGCGCGCCACCCTCTGGAACGATCAGGGCCACAGCACGCTTTACGACGTGGACGCGCAATCGAGCGCACGCCGGCTGATGGCCGACATCGGCGACCGCGACATGCGTTTCATGATCGCGCCCGATGGCACGGCACACTACGCCTTCGGCACGGGCGACGACTTCAAGTGGACCGTGTACCACCGCGAGGGCACGGGCTGGGCGAAAGTGGCCCGTAACCCGGACCATCACGCGTTCCTGCCCGTCGCATCCGTCGCGAACAGCAGCAACCGCATCTATGCCGAGTACAGCCCCGGTGGCCAGGGCGGTGAATTCGTCGAGCAGGACGAGGACGGCGGCAACCTGAAGGTGATCCGCAAGGACGACTTCGGCTGGGTCTCCGCCAATGGCCTGTGGACGCCCGCCCCGCTCCGCCCCTTCGGTACCGTGACCGACACCGGCATCCCGAAGGCCGAATACATCGATCCGCAGGCGCCCATCGCCAAGCTCCATCTGGCCCTGTCGCAGAAATTCCCCGGCAGCTTCGTCAAGTTCGTCGACTTCAGCCGCGACGGCGGCCAGCTGATGTTTGCCGTCGTCAGCGATCGCGAGCCCGGCCGCTACATGCTGATCGACACGAAGACGTACAAGGTCAGCAAGCTGTTCGACGCCAAGCCGTGGATCGATCCCGCGCAGATGGCGGAACGCCGCCCGTTGCGCTTCAAGGCCAGCGACGGCATGGAACTCGAGGCGATCCTCACCTTTCCCAAGGGCCGCCCGGAAGCGAACCTGCCGATGGTCCTGCTGCCCCACGGCGGCCCGCACGGCATCTCGGACGACTGGTATTACGATACGGACGCGCAGTTTCTCGCCAACCGGGGCTACCTGGTCCTGCAGGTCAACTATCGCGGCTCGGGCGGCCGCGGCAGCGACTTCGAAAAAGCCGGCTTTCTGAAGTGGGGCACCCGCATTCAGGAGGACCTGATCGACGGCGTGAAGTGGGCGATCGGCCAGCACTTCGCCGACCCCGCCCGCGTCTGCGTGTTCGGCGCCAGCTTCGGCGGCTATTCGGCCCTGATGACGCCCATACGCGCGCCGGGGGTCTTCAAGTGCGCGGTCGCCTACGACGGCGTCTACGACCTCGACATGATGTACAACAAGGGCGACATCAAAACCGAAAAATCCGGCCGCAGCTACCTCACCACGGTGATCGGCCGCGATCAGGCCGACCTTGCCGCCAATTCGCCGACGCACCTGGCCGACAAGATCGACGTGCCCGTCTTCCTCGTCCACGGCGAAGACGACGAACGCGCGCCTTTCGCCCAGTTCAAGGCCATGAAGGCCGCCCTCGACGCGGCACACAAACCGTATGAAACGCTGACCAAGCCGGACGAGAAGCATGGTTTCGTCAAGCCCGAGAACATCGAGGAGTTCTACAACCGCCTGCAGGCGTTCCTGGCGAAGAACATAGGGCCGTGACTTCCGCCGGTTGCCCCCGTCACGTCGCACGCGTTATCTTCGCGTGATCGTCCGGCCCGAGTGGGGTGTGACGGGGGCTTGGGAGGCTTCAGGGTATGCAAGTGAGTTCCGGGCAGAGGCGCCACGTCGCAGGTCGACACGCGGCGCTCGCCATCGCGCTCGGGGCCTGCCTGCTCGCTCCGGCCGCCAGCGCACAACAAAGCTCGCCGTCCTCGGCGGAACTGCTGGCACCGGTCAATGTGACGGTGACCGGCTCGCGTATCCGCGGTACCGACGTCGAGACCGCGCAACCTGTCTTCACCCTCGACCGCCAGGCCATCCGTGCCACGGGGCTCACCAGCCTCAGGGACATCATCGCCCGGCTGCCCTCGGCGGGCACCCCCGAAGTCACCCCGCAGGACACCCTGTCCTCCAGCGGTGACGCCGGTGGTCGCTATGCAAACCTGCGCAACCTCGGCGCCGTGCGCACCCTGGTGCTCGTCAACGGCCGGCGCTGGACGACCAGCCTCGGTGGCCTCACCGACATCTCCACCATCCCGGTGTCGATCGTCGAGCGCATCGAAGTGCTCAAGGACGGCGCGTCGTCGATCTACGGGTCCGACGCGATCGGTGGCGTGGTCAACATCATCACCACGGACCGCTTCGAAGGCGCCACGGCCGACGTGCAGTACGGCGTCAACGGTCATGGCGACGGCGCGCAGAAGAACGGCACCTTCACCTGGGGCAAGAGCACGCAGAACGCCTCGATCATCCTCGGCGCCAGCTACGAAGACGGCGACGATCTCAGAGATGTCAAGCGTTCGCTCACCGCCTCGCCGGACGGCCCCCGCCATGCCGACAGCGGCTTCGGCATGGGTCCCTATGGAGGCGTGATCGACCCGCGTTCGCCCGGCACCGCGTATGTGATCAACCACGCCGGCGGCGTGGTCGGCGATACCGCGAACCTGGCCAACTACCATCCGTACGACGTCGACAGCAATGCGGACAAATACGCCACCACGCGCGACATGACGTTCCGGGCCGGCAGCAAGTTGCGCAACCTGTTCGGCACGGGTCGATACAACCTGACCGACGACATCACCCTGCGCGGCATGGCCAGCTACGGCGTGCGCGACACGCATTGGCAGGCTGCGGGCTATCCGCTGGAAAGCGGCTCGGGACGCGGCGACCCGCTGGTGATCGACGCGAACAACGCCTATAACCCGTTTCCGGGCTACGACACGTCTTTCTTTCGCCGCCTGACGGAAATTCCCCGGATCACCTGGGCGAAAAGCAAGACGATGCACCTGGACGGTGGCGCCGAAGGCACTTTCCAATGGGGTGAGCACACCTGGAACTGGGACGTGACCTATGCCTATTCCGAAGCGCGTGCCAGCCGGACCACCAGCGGCAACATCGACCTCGACCATGCGCGCAAGGCACTCGGCGCGACGACGACGGTCGATGGTCGGCTCGCCTGCGCGGACGCCGCCGATCGCGCGGCCGGCTGCGTGCCCTGGAACATTCTGGCAGGGCCCGGCGGCACACCGGACGCCGTATGGAACTACGTAACCTCCACCGGCACGTCACACCAGACCACTCGCACCAACGACGTCATCGCCAACCTCACCGGTGGCGTACTCGACCTTCCGGCAGGCACCCTGCGTGTCGCGGGCGGCATCGAGCACCGCAACGAGACCGGCCGATATACGCCCTACCCCGCCGACTCCGCCGGGCTGACCACGCAACTGGCCAGCGCTCCCACGGCGGGCGGCTACATCGCCAACGAAGCCTACGTCGAGCTCGACGTGCCGCTGCTCGCCGACCTGCCGCTTGCCCATGAGCTGGCGGTCAACGTGTCGTCGCGCTACTCGCATTACTCCGCGTTCGGCGGCCGGACCAACGACAAGTACAGCTTCCGCTGGAAGCCGTTCGACGATCTCCTGCTGCGCGGGACGTATGCGGAAGGATTCCGTGCGCCGACGGTGGCCGATCTCTACGCCGGCACCAGCGAGAGCTTCGAGAGCTTCCTCGATCCGTGCGACAGCGCGTACGGTGCCGCCGCGGGCAACGCCGCCGTCGCCGCGCGTTGTGTCGCCTCGGGCGTCCCGGCCAGCTATCGCCAGACCGATCAGTCGGGCGCGCAGATCAACTCGGCGACCGGCGGGCAGAACCCGAACGCGTTCAGCGCTGGCGCCAATCCCGCGCTCAAACCCGAGTCGTCGATCACCCGCACCGCCGGACTGGTCTACAGCCCCAGCCAGATCGACGGTCTGGATGTCACGCTCGATTACTACAAGGTCGACATCGAGGACGTCATCACCCCGATCCTGGCCGGTGACATCCTCAATTTCTGCTACGTCGGTAACGACCCGGCGTACTGCGGCCGCTTCACGAGGGCGACGAACGGGACCATCACCTCGCTCGACGAAAGCCTGGCCAACCTCGGCTCGCTGCGCACGGAAGGCTACGATCTGGGCCTGCATTACCGGTTCCCCGTCACCCACTTCGGCGAATTCGCCCTGCTTTCGGACAGCACCTATCTGAAGGACTACACGCAGGTCAGCAGCCCCGGCGCCGCGCCGCGCCACCTGGCCGGGTACATGGATGGGGTGCAGGGCCTCTACCGTGTGCGTTCCAACCTGTCGCTGGACTGGTCGCTGAAGCGCTTCGGCGCCACGTGGACGGTGCGATATTTCTCCGGACTCAACGACAGTTGCTGGTCGGCCGATGTCGAGTGCAATCGCCCCGAGAAGGTCAACGCACTGACGGGCGCCACCGGAATCAGCCATAAGGGCGGCGTCGCGTTCCACGATGCGCAGCTACGCTGGCAGGCACCGTGGAATGGCAGTTTCCGCGTCGGCATCAATAACGTCTTCGCCCGCAAGGGACCGTTGTTCTACAACGTTTCCGCGGCCGGCGGCGGCAGCCCGCCTTATAACCCGGCATACGATGTCGACCGTTATTTCTATGTGGGCTACCAGCAGCGGTTCTGAGCCACTCGCAAGATCCACCGCATTTCGAACGATCCAATCGCATCCGTAATTTCGGATAGGAATCGTTCTCAAATCCTTGCGGTCATATGACAGCCGCGTTATGTTCCCGTTACGTCGCATAGCGCCCAGGGTCGGCGCGACGTGAGTGTCCCCACACTCCAGGCCCTTCGATACCCCCATCAACGAGTGCCGTCAGCGGCGCTTCTACAAGCTGTTCAGCCTTGCCGCAAAGCAGGGCCAGGGAGAGTTTTACCTCATGAAAAGCAACACCCTGTTCGCGCGCTCCGGCGTGCTGAAGCGCACGGCGCTTGTCTCGGCGCTCGGCGCCTGCCTGCTGGCCGGTTCGGTCCACGCGCAGAGCACCGTCGGCGACATCTACGGCAGCGCCGCGGCCTCGCAGACCATCCAGATCCAGAACCTCGGCTCCGGCGCCTCGCGCACCGTGGTCGTGGGCGAAGACGGCCGCTATCGCGCGTCGTCGCTGCCGATCGGCAGCTACCGCATCAACGTGCAGCAGAACGGCCAGACCGTTTCGACGCGCGACATCAACGTCGTTGCCGGCCAGTCCGCGCAGGTGAACTTCAACGCGCCGTCGGCCGACACCAGCGCCGCCGCGCTGGACACGGTCACCGTGTCCGCTAACGCCCTGTCGGCCATCGACGTGGCCTCGGTCGAGTCGCGCACCAGCTTCACGGCCGACCAGCTGAACTCGCTGCCGGTCCCGCGCAACGTCGTCGACGTGGCCGCGCTGACCCCGGGCACCGTCAAAGGCGACTCCGCATTCGGCAACCTGCCGTCGTTCGGTGGCGCCTCGGTCGCGGAGAACAGCTACTACGTCAACGGCTTCAACGTCACCAACCTGTACAACAACCTGTCGTTCTCGGAAGTGCCGTTCCAGGCCATCCAGCAGCTCGACGTGCAGACCGGTGGCTACGGCGCGCAGTACGGCTTCTCGACCGGCGGCGTCACCTCGGTGATCACCAAGCGTGGCACCAACGAGTGGAAGGGCGGCGCCAGCTGGGTTTACACACCCGCGTTCGGCCGCGAGCAGCAGCCGACCACGTACACCAAGGACGGCGCGCTGTATCGCACGTACCAGAAGAACAGCGACAACGACAACGTCTACTCGGCATGGCTGGGCGGCGCGCTGATCAAGGACAAGCTGTTCTTCTACGGCATTTTCCAGTCGCATCGCGAGACGGAAACCAATTACCAGGCGACCACCTCGACCAAGCCGGCCGAGCGCAATACGTACAGCGATCCGTTCTATCTGATCAAGATGGACTGGAACATCAATGATTCGAACATCCTCGAGTGGACGGGGATGAACAACACGAAGCACACGACGAACCAGTACTACAACCAGGCCATCGGTGACGACGGCAAGCCGTCCACCACGGATTTCCTCGGTCGTCGCAACGTCAAGACCGGCGGTGCCGTCAACGTCTTCAAGTACACCAGCTACCTCACCGACGACCTGACGCTGTCCGCGCAGTGGGGCAAGATGAAGAGCAAGAACTCTTCGGACTATGTCAGCGCCGACGGCACCCGCACCACGTATGACGGCAACATCAACGGCGCCAACACCGGCTGCCCGTACGTCATCGACCGTCGCACGAGCACGGCCAGCGGCGTGACCGATCCGTACGCGTCGTGCTACCTGTCCAGCACCATCGACCGGTTCAACGGCGAAGACCAGCGCACGGCCTACCGCGTCGACCTCGACTGGAAGATCGGCGACCACGACCTCTCCGGCGGTTTCTCGCGCGAGAAGTGGAAGTCCGACTCCGGCCAGAGCTACGCGGGCGGCGCGCTGTACTACTACCGCACCGACACCGCCGGCAACCTCGGCCCGGCCGGTAACGACTACGTCTCGGTGTACAACTACCGCACCGGCGGTTCCGTCGCGATCGACCAGAAGTCCTGGTTCCTGCAGGACAACTGGCAGGTGAGCGACAAGGTCCTCGCGTACATCGGCGTGCGCAACGACTCGTTCAACAACAAGAACGGCGCCGGTGAAAACTTCGTCCGTCAGGGCAACATCTGGCAGCCGCGCCTCGGCTTCTCGTGGGACGTCTTCGGCGATTCGACCACCAAGGTGTTCGGTACCGCCGGTCGCTACTCGCTGCCGATCGCCGCCAACGTCGCCCTGCGCGCCGCTACCGCCTCGTACTACACCTCGCAGCCGTTCGCTTATTCGGGCGTCGACAGCGTGACCGGTGTGCCGACCCTGGGTGCCGCCCTCGGCCCGCAGCAGATCGTCAATGGCGAGAACGGCAGCACGCCGGACCCGCGCTCGGTCGCAACGAAGGACCTGAAGCCGTACTCGCAGGATGAGTACATCCTCGGCTTCCAGCACCGCATCACCAGCGACAACGACTTCTTCAACGACTGGGTGGTCGGCGCGAAGGCAACGTGGCGCAAGCTCAACAACGCGATCGACGACACGTGCGACTGGCGTCCGTTCTACGCGTACGGTCAGTCGCTCGGCCTGAACATGGACGCCAACGGCGACCAGTTCACCCCGCCGTCGACGATGCCGGGCTGCTTCATCTACAACCCGGGCAGCAAGGTCTCCGTGGACGTCGATCTCGACGGCAGCGGCCAGCTGCGTAACGTCACGCTCCCGGGCACGGCGTTCGGCACGAAGGCAAAGCGCACGTACGAGTCGGTGACCCTGTCGGCCGAGAAGGCGTCGGACAAGTGGTACGTCAACGCGTCGTACACCTGGTCGAAGAACCGTGGCAACACCGAAGGTCTGGTTAACTCGGACAACGGCCAGATGGACACGGGCACGACCAGCGCGTTCGATTACCCGGAACTGATGACCGGCGCCACCGGTTACCTGCCGAACGATCGTCGCCACAGCTTCAAGATCTACGGCGGCTACAAGATCACCCCGGAATGGTCGGTGGGCGTGAACGGTCTGCTCGAGTCCGGTCGTCCGACCAGCTGCTTCGGCGGCGGCGATGAAACCGTCGGCGGCATCCCGGGCTACAACTCCGAGTTCTTCTACTGCGAAGGCAAGATCTCGGGCCGCGGCCGCGCCAAGCGTCTGCCGTGGACCTGGACGCTCAGCCCGAACGTCGTCTACACCCCGGCCGCGGCCAAGGGTCTGACGGTTCAGCTGGACATGATCAACCTGCTCAACAACGACAAGCCGACGGCGATCAACGAGATCGGCGAGAGCGCGGGTCAGACGTTCTACTCGTCGACCTATCGTGTGCCGAGCTACTACCAGACGCCGCGTTACTTCCGTCTGATGGTGCAGTACGACTTCAGCCTGTAAGGGTTGGGTTGCGTCGCCGCTTCGGTGACGCGTTATGAAGAAGGGCCGTCCGGTTGGGCGGCCCTTTTTTTGTGGTCTGGCGGGCTCGGCTTCGCCGTCGCTTTTGCCTTTGCGCGCTGTAGAGAGGGAGCCGTCGGCTGCCATGCCTGTCGCTAGGTCCTCCTACGGCCTTCGCCTTCGTGCGGAAACGCTCCAGGCACGGCAGCCGACGGCCCCCTTCGGACGGTGCGCTGGGTTCACGGAAGAGCGAAAGCACGCGTCGAACGAGAGCGCGAGGTGCCCGACCTGCGCGGCATGATCGGTAGATATTTTGATAGCTTGTGTTGGTTGCTGGCGGAAACGAGCCCCACATTTTCGAACGAAACGGAGAGAGGCGATAGCTGGATGAATGCGAACACGATGATCGCTGGCGCGCTCGCGCTGGGCATGCTCGTTGTTGAGGTACCCGCGTCGGCACAGGCGAATCGCGACGACATCGATGGCTTGGTCAAAGCCGTGATGAATGAAACCTATGGCCAGACCTATGACGCGCAGAGCAACTGTTGGGCGTTTGCGTGGAAGAACGATCAGGGTGAATCAACGGACTACTGCATGCGTCCCGGCACGCCGCAGATCGTCGATGGCCCTCGTGGAAAGACCCTGTACCTGAATGCGTTCAGCGTTATCGTCATGCAAGGCGACAGCCCGTACCGCTACGCCCATGTCCAACCCGGCCTGATGGGCGCTTTCAAGATCCATGTCGGAGGTGCTCAGGGATGGACGTATGAGGCCTACGACAGCGGAACCGATTACGGCAGCATGGGTGATTGCGGGTGCTCACAGGCGCGACTGATCAAGCTGAGCAATGCGGGTGATTACGGCTGGATTTTCGTCAGCGGTGGCACGTGGCAGGACATGACTGTGGGGTTCTACAGCATCGTTACTGCCATCAAGGGTCGTATGACCGATGTCAGCAAGATTCCGCAGGTGACCGAAGACGCGCAAGGTGTCAGATACGACGTCAGCGTGAAGGAAGATCCGGCCGCAAAAGGCTTCTTTCCGCTGCATGTCGTCAAGACCACGAAAGGTGCGAAGGTCGAGGCATTCGACGTGCCCTTCAATACCACCCGATCATCGTACGCCTTGCCCGCCGGCCGCTGACGCGGCAGTAAATTGGCCGATATTCTCATGACGCAACGTCGATTTTTTTGCTAGCTTGTATCTGTTGCCTGCGGGATCGCAATCCACGCATCGCAGGCAACCATCGCTCAAAGCGGTGAGCGCGGACCAGGGGTGTACCACCACCACAAGGTCCGCTGACCCTAATCAACGCAGAAGGTTGACCATGGCTATGCCAAATACTAAGGCATTCTCACGCGTGCCGCTTCCCGGCGGCACTCCCCTCAACGGTTACCGGGCCGTCTGCCGATCTCGCAGACACGGTTGAAGAACCGCGGCGCCGGCCGTTGCTGGTTGAGTTTTTTCTTGCCGTAGCTATCCGGCGCGTTGCCGTGTGGCCGCAAGACAGCGACTGGCGTTGCGAACCACTTCTTGAACACACCGCCCGGCGTCCGGTCACGGACAGGCCGATGAGGCTCATCGTGCGAGCGATGGTGGCACGCCTTTGCGTTTTGGCGTGCCACAACTCGGGGCGGGGTGAATCGCCAACAGGGCTGGCTCCTACCAGAGCGGGGCTTTGTGCGGCATGCATGGAGATGACTATGGAAAAGTTTGGAACGGTTGGCGAAGGAAGTTTTTGTATCGACCCCGAGGCAGGTGTCAACGCGCTGTTGAACGATGCTACCGAGTTGTTGCAGTACGCGCGGGGCATCACCGATTTGCTCGTGGAGTCGCTGCAGGAAGACGAAATTCCCGAGCGTCAGCGCACGTTACTTGCGCTGGGAGGTGTCGGTGCGTTGATTACGATGGGTGTGCAGTGCGCGGCGCGGGCGCACGCGAAGATGCAGTGGGACAAGGTTTGATGTTGGAACCGCCGGCGCGGGTGGATGCAATGCTTCGTTCGCCATGTTGAGCGCTGAGGGGTCGCGAGCAGGCTCGCTCCTACATGAGCCAGGTGGCGTCAGCGTTCGGAGGGGCGTCGGCGTCTGGCGTTCCTGGAGCGATTCCGCACGGAGGCGAAGGCCGGAGGAGGACTTAGCGACAGGAATGGCAGGCGGCGACGCCCCCTGCCGCGAGGCCGGGCTTTGAAGCGAACGCGAAGGCGGAGCCGAGCCAGCCCGTAGGCACCCTCTCGTCGCTTCGTTGGCTATTCGCCCGCAGGGCGGGCTCCTACAGGTACGGCATCTTCGAACGTTTGGTCACAGGACCAACGGACGATCGGGGAGCTGGTTTTCGCGGGGTTTGCCGTCGCTGGGAAAGTGACGGGTGAGGAGTGCGCCGGCTTCGGCGACGCCGGTTTGTACGGCTTCGCGGTAGTGGCCGTTGGCGAACTCGTCGCGCATGTGCGCGGTGATGGCATCCCATTCGGCCGGAGCGACAACGCGCGAGATACCGCGGTCGGCGACGATCTCGATACGGTGTTCCGCCAGCAGCACGTAAAGCAGCACGCCCGAATTGTCCTCGGTGTCCCACACACGCAGATGCGAAAACAACATCGCGGCACGATGGCGCGCGGTGACGCCCGAGGCGACTGCGGAAACCGGCAAACGCGACTCGATCACCACACGCAACTCGCCGCGGTGCATGCCCTCGCCTGCCGCGACCGTCTTCGCGATCGCATCCAGCGCGGACGCCGGAAACTGCCGCCCGATCTGGAACCACGCACCGAAGAGATTGGTAACGATACGTTGCATGTCCATCACCAACTCCCCGACGATCCGCCGCCGCCGAAACTGCCGCCGCCTCCGCTGAAGCCGCCGCCTCCGCCGCCACCCCCGCCGAAGCCGCCACCACCGAATCCACCACCGCCGCCCCAGCCGCCGAAACCGCCCCACCCACCGCCGCCGATGTCACGGCCGCCACCGAGGGGCACGGCCATGAACAGCGCGCCGGCGACGAGACCGATGACGCCGCCAAGGAGTGTGCCAAGCAACAGCCACGCGAGGCCACCCGTGATCACGCCGCCCACCGGTGCGCGCACGCCGATTGACGCGCGGCCCAGGATGCCGCGAAGAAACAGTACGCCGAACAGCAATGGCAGCAACAAGCTGCCGCCTCCGCCGCGACGTCGCTCATGGCTTTCATCCGGCGCGACTGGCGCGGGCAACGCTTCGCCCTGCACGATCTGCGTGATCGCGTTGAGCGCTTCGGTGATGCCACCGTAGTAATCGTTCGTGCGCAACTTCGGCGCCATGTACTCGCGGATGATCCGCGATGCGATGGCATCGGGCAGCGCGCCCTCGAGGCCGTAGCCGACTTCGATGCGCACGCGCCGGTCGTTCTTGGCGAGCAGGAGCAGGACGCCGTCGTCGGTGCCCTTGCGACCGACCTTGTTCGTCTCGGCGACCTTGAGCGAATAACTCTCGAGGTCGTCCGGCTGGGTCGTCGGCACCATGAGCACGACGACCTGCGCGCCCTTCTGTTTTTCGAGGTCGGTCAGACGCGCATCGAGTTGCGAGACCTGATCGGCGGAAAGTGTGCCAGTCAGGTCCGTGACGTGCTTCGACAGGGTAGGCACCGCGGGGTCGTCCGCCGCCAGTGCCGCGACAGCCGGCGCCAGCAGGGAGACGGCGAGCAGGAGCCGCGCCGCGAACCGCCGCATCAGTGAGCGGCCGAGGCTGCCGGGGCCGGGTTCTGCTGGGCGGGCGTGGGAGCCGGTGCCGCGTTGAAGTCGACCGTCGGCGCTGTGGAAATGGCCTTCTCGTTCTCGACGCTGAAGTTCGGCTTGACCTTGTAACCCATGACCTTGGCCGTGAGGTTGTTCGGGAACGAACGGATCAGCACGTTATAGGACTGCACCGCCTGCACGTAGCGGTTGCGCGCCACGGTGATCCGGTTCTCGGTGCCTTCCAGCTGGGCCTGCAGATCGCGGAACGAACCGTCCGCCTTGAGCTGCGGGTAGTTTTCGCTGACGACCATCAGGCGCGAGAGCGCGCCGGAGAGCTGGCCCTGCGCCGCCTGGAACTTGGCCAGAGCTTCCGGATCGTTGGCCAGTTCGGGCGTGATCTGGGTCGAGCCGACCTTCGCGCGGGCGTTGGTCACCTCGGTGAGTACGCGTTCTTCGTGCTGGGCGTAGCCCTTCACGGTGTTGACGAGGTTGGGGACGAGGTCGGCGCGACGCTGGTACTGGTTGAGTACCTCGGACCAGGCCGCCTTGACGCCTTCGTCTTCACGCTGGATAGCGTTGTAGCCGCACCCGGACAGGAATCCGGCCAGGGTGACGAGGGCGAAAGCGCGGAGGATGTTTTTCATGGCGGTGGATTCCTTGGGGTGTGCGGGGCACAACTTAACCCAAAGCCGCAAGAAAAAGCGTGGACGAGTCAGCCCAGGTAGCGCGGTACCAGGACCAGAGCCCAGCTGACGGCGACCATGACCAGCAGCAGGAACACGGCCGCCGACCCCATATCCTTGGCTCGCCCGGCCAGTTCGTGGAATTCCGGGCTGACCTTGTCGACCACGGCCTCGATCGCCGAATTGAGCAGCTCTGCCGACAGGACGAGGATCGGGAAGGTGATCAGGACGATCTTTTCCACGCCGCCCTGCCCCAGCCACAGGCCCAGCGGGATGACCACGACGGCGAGAAAAACCTCAAGCCGAAACGAAGCCTCGTGCTTGTAGCAGGCTTTCAGGCCTTTCATGGACCACTGGAAAGCCGCGAAGATCTGCCGCGGCCCGCGCGGGACGGTGGTCGCCATGACGGGTCAGGCTCCGAAAACGGACGGAAGGATGAGGGTCGGGAGCACGGAGCCGGCCTGGGGCTGTGAGTCAGTCCCATATGATGCCACAGCCCGGCTTCGGCCCGACTTAGATGGGGCGGGGGCCGACTTGTCCGTGGCGAATCGCCGCGCCCCTCTGGCGCTGCAACACAACGGGGCGGACCATTTGTATTACGCTTGAACGGTTGTGACTCCGTTCAGGGTCACGGCGATGGGAGCGGGCTTACGGGCCCGTTCGCTGTTTCCAATGCGTCCGGAAAATACATGGCAACCCAGAACCCGCCCGTTTCACAGACCAAGTCTTTCAGCACGGTCTTCCTCATCGAGATGTGGGAGCGCTTCGGCTTCTACGGCATGCAGGTGCTGATGGTCACCTACATGGTGAAGAAGCTCGGCTTCCCCGATGTCGACGCCAATCTCGTCTGGGGCGCGGCTTCCGCCCTGATCTACGCGACCCCCGCCATCGGCGGCTGGATCGGCGACAAATTCCTCGGCACCCGCCGCACCATGCTGACCGGTGCCGTCGTGCTCATGGTCGGCTACGCGCTGCTGTGGATTCCGACCAACAACACCTATTTCCTGTACGTCGCTCTCGGTGTGATCATCCTCGGCAACGGCCTGTTCAAGCCCAACGCCGGCAACCTCGTGCGCAAGATCTACGAAGGCGACGAGGTCAAGATCGACAGCGCGTTCACCATCTACTACATGGCGGTGAACGTCGGCTCGACCATCTCCATGATCCTGACGCCCTGGATCCGCGACTACGTCGGCGAGCACTACGGCGACGCACTGGGCTGGCACACCGCGTTCGGCGTCTGCTCCATCGGCCTGATCCTCGGTCTGATCAATTACTTCTTCATGCGCCGCACCCTGGCCCACGTCGGCTCGGCACCGGACGAACACCCGCCGGTGGCGAAGAACGTGCTCGGCATCATCGGCGCGGGCATCCTGATCATCGCCGCGTCGTCGTACATCCTGCAGAACCAGAGCGTCGCGCAGGCCTGTGTCTATATCGCGGGCGTCGTCATCCTCGGCATTTTCGCGTACCTCATCTACGCCAGCGAAACCGGCGAGCGCGCCGGCCTCATCGCCGCACTGGTGCTGACCATTCAGACGATTTTCTTCTTCATCTTCTACCAGCAGATGTCGACCTCGCTGAACCTGTTCGCGCAGCGCAACGTCGACCTCGACTTCAGCCTGTTCGGCCTGCACATTCTCACGTGGATCCCCGAGCAGTTCCAGTCGCTCAACGCCATCTGGATCGTGGTTCTGTCGCCGATCCTGGTCTGGATCTACAACGCCCTCGGTCGTCGCGGGAAGGACTTTCCGGTCGCCGCCAAGTTCGCCCTGGGTTTCGTCGCCGTGGCCGTCGGCTTCTTCATGTACGGTCTGGGCGCCACCACCGCGATCGCCGGCAAGATCTCGTCCTGGTACATGGTGTGGGGCTACGGCTTCTATTCGCTGGGCGAGATCCTGGTCAGCGGCCTCGGCCTCGCCATGATCGCGCGCTACGTGCCGGCACGCATGGGCGGTTTCATGATGGGCGCCTACTACGTCGCCTCCGGCGTGGCCCAGTACATGGGCAGCGTGGTGGCCAACTATGCCGCCATCCCGGACAACATCACCGACCCACTGGAATCGCTGCGCATCTACACCAGCCTGTTCAACAAGCTGGGCTTCGTGGGCGTGGGTTGCGTCGCCATCGCCGTGGCCATGCTGCCGCTGATGAAGAAGCTGTCGTTGAACCACGCGCTGGCCAACGTGCCGCCGGTTCCGCCGGTTCACAACGAAGACCTGTAAAACGGTGAGGGCCGCCCCACGCGGGCGGCCCTCCTTCTTGCAACGAGATCGATAACCCGTGAGCGACACCCTGCATTCGCCATCGTCCCGCTCCGGTCCCTTCGCACTAGCGCGTACGCTCGCCTGGCTCCGCCTTTGCGCCATCGCGGGTCAGAGCGTAGCCATCCTCTCCTGCGTCACCCTGCTCCGCCTCGACGTGCCGCTGCTGCCGCTGATGATCGGTGTCTGCATTCTGGCCGTCTTTGCCGCCACCGCCGCGTTCCGCCTCGGTATGCCGTGGAAGGTGAGCGAGGGCGAGGCCATCGTGCACATCGCCGCCGATACGCTGGTGCTGGGTTACCTGCTCTTTTTCACCGGTGGCGCCTCGAATCCGTTCGTCGCGCTGCTGCTGGTACCGATCGCGCTGTCCGCGGCCGCCCTGTCCATCGCCGGCGTGTCCCTGGTGGCGATCCTGACCGGTGTGGCCTATGTGCTGCTGGTGCCCTATCACCTGCCGCTGCCGACGCTGGGCGATAAAGCCCAGGATTTCGACCTTTATGTCGCGGGTATGGGCGTCAACTTCGTAATCATGGCGGTCCTGCTGGGCGTCTTCATCAGCAATCTGGCCAAGGCGATCCGCGTGCAGCAAGGCGAAGTGCAGCGCGTGCGCGAACGTGCCCTGCGCGACGAGGGCATCCTCGCCATCGCCACGCAGGCCGCGGGTGCCGCGCACGAACTGAATACGCCGCTGTCGACCATGCGCACCCTGCTTCCCGAGATCCGCCGCGAGCATGCGGGCGACAACGCGCTGGGTGACGACCTCGACCTGCTCGACGGCCAGGTCGAACGCTGCCGTACCATCCTTCGCGAAATGGTCGCTTTCGGCCAGGCGCAGCTGTCCCAGGTGCCCGAACGGATCACCCTCGACCAGTTCATCCACGGCGTCATGGAGCGTTTTCAGCTGCTCCGGCCGGAGGCCGAAGTCAGCCTGTCCGTCGAACCCGGGGCCGGACGTGTCGCGCTGCGCTCGCCGCCCGGGCTGCGCCACGCCCTGATCAACCTGCTCAACAACGCCGCGGACGCCTCCGCCATGAACGAGAGTACGGCGGTCTCGCTGGCGATCGGCATCGTCGGCCCCTGGCTGGAGCTGGTCGTCACGGACGAGGGTCCGGGATTTGACGAGTTCGACGAACTGGGTACGCTCGGCCTGTCGCAGAAGGATACCGGCCTCGGCATCGGGCTCGCGCTGGCGGAAGCCACCGCGGAACGCCTCGACGGCGAGCTTGCCGCAAGCAACACTGGCCACGGCGCGCAGATGCGCCTGCGCCTTCCCCTTTCGGTCATCGGAGACCATACATGAACGATATCGCCCCACCCGGCGGCCGCCCCCTGCTGATCGTCGATGACGACGCGACGTTCGCCCGCGTGCTCGGGCGTGCGCTCACCTCGCGCGGCTTCGAGGTCATCGCCACGGACAACGTGGACGATGCGCGCGCGCTCACCCGCCGCCACCAGCCTCGCTACTGCGTTCTCGACCTCAAGCTGGGTGACGAGAACGGCCTGCGCCTGATTCCCGAACTGCAGTCGCTGGTTCCGGATATCCGCGTGCTTTTGCTGACCGGCTACGCGTCCATCGCCACGGCGGTCGAGGCGATCAAGCGGGGCGCGCATGACTACCTGGCCAAGCCCGTGGATGCGGACGCCGTCGTTCGCGCGTTGCTGGACGGCGATTCGGGTCCGATGGATGCCGACGATCTGGTCGACGCGCCGGACGCGCCGCTGCCGCTGCGTCGTCTGGAGTGGGAACACATTCAGCGCGTGCTGACCGAATGCGAAGGCAACATCTCTGAAACGGCGCGTCGTCTGGGCATGCATCGACGCACGCTGCAGCGCAAGCTGAGCAAACACCCCGTGCGCGAGCGGCCGGACGAGACGTGATTTAACGCGGGACGATCGTGGCGCGGCAGGAACGCGTGCCGACGCCTTACGCTTCGACCGC
This sequence comes from Luteibacter sp. 1214, assembly GCF_031455395.1. Lineage (NCBI taxonomy): Bacteria > Pseudomonadati > Pseudomonadota > Gammaproteobacteria > Lysobacterales > Rhodanobacteraceae > Luteibacter > Luteibacter sp. 1214. The sequence continues at coordinate 11,443 of NZ_JAVDSQ010000007.1, read as the reverse complement.
TTGTGGATTCGGGAAGCGGACACTCGAGACACGGCTCGCACCCGGCAACGATCGGGTTTCGAGGGGCCATTCGAAGCGGTCGGAAAGACGCCGGGCGATCGCCAGGTCGAAACCGTGCGGATTCACCGAAGCATGTCGACGCGTACCCGGATCGGGCGTCGTGTCGACGGCGGGGTTGATCACGCTGACGCTGCCCGGCATGACGGTGACCACGATCGTGCCGTGGTCGGTCTGCTGAAGCGCATGCCGGATCAGCTGTCCGCAGAGCACCGCGAATACCCGCGGCGACGCATGCAGGGCGAACGTCGCCGGTTCGTCGAGGATCAGCTCCACCGGACGGCCCGCGATGAGCTCCCGCGCGTAGTCCACTTCCTGGCGAAGCACGGTGTTGACGATGAAGTCTTCCTCGGCCAGACCCTGATCCGACTCGCGCGAGAGGATCAGGAAAGCCTCGACCAGCGCTTCGAGTTCTCGGGTCGAGCGGCGGATGCGTTCCAGTGACCGGTGGCCGAAATCCGACAGATCGGTTTCGTCGGCCAGCATGTCCGAGGACATCTTGATGACGGTCAGCGGGCTGCGCAGTTCGTGGCTGGCGTCACGGGTGAAGTTGCGCTCGCGTTCGCTGTAGCCTTCGAGCCGTGAAGCAAGACCGTGCAGTCCGCGCAGGAGCTTGGAGACGTCGCCGTCCGACTTCCTGCCCTTCTGCTCGTCCAGCGCCGCCATGTCGGGCCGTTCCGAATCCCAGCCATCGAGCAGTTTGGCGAGGGCCGCGACCGGAAGCCATTCGCGGGACACGGCCAGCCACGCCAGGCCGCCCGAAGAGAGCATGATGGCGATCGCGGCGCCGATCGGCGCGACGTTGTTCGCAGCCATCACCGAAGCGATGACCACGACGAGGGTCTGCAGAGTGAAGACCACCGCGATACGGGCCTTGAACGAGCCCCGCCGGGTGGTCCCCCGCGATTTGCTGCCTTCCATCGACTATGCCTGGTCCTGCACGTTCCTCATGCCGTCTGCGACGCGGCGACTTCGGAATCCAGGTCGGCCAGGCGGTAGCCGGCCGAATGGATCGTGTGCAGCAGAGGACGGTCGAACGGTTTGTCGATCACGCGGCGCAGGTTGTACAGGTGCGAACGCAGGGTGTCGGAATCGGGCAGCGTGTCGCCCCAGATCTCGCGCTCGATATCACGGCGGCTGACCACGCGCGGCGATTCGCGCATGAGGATGGCGAGCAGCTTGAGGCCGATCGGAGAGACGGTCAGTTCCTGCCCGCCGCGGGTAAGGCGCAGCGTGGCCGTGTCCAGTGTCATGTCGCCCACGTTGAGCACCTCGGACGAGACCTGACGGCGGTCGCGACGGATCAGTGCGCGAAGACGGGCCTCCAGTTCGCGAACCTCGAACGGCTTGACCAGATAATCGTCCGCGCCAGCCTCGAGGCCGACCAGCTTGTCTTCCAGGGTATCGCGTGCCGTCAGCATCAGGACGGGCGTCGACTTCTTGCCGTCCTTGCGCAATTTACGGCACACATCCAGACCGTCCATGCCCGGGAGCATCAGGTCCAGCACGATGACGTCGTAGCTGTTCGAAACAGCGAGGTGCAGGCCACTGACGCCATCCGCGGCGTAGTCGACCGAATAGCCCCTGCGCTCGAGGAACTCGCCGACCATCTCGGCAATCTGGCGGTTGTCTTCGACCAGAAGGATCAGGCCTGCCTGTTCATCGCGGTTGCTCATCGCTCCACTCCTACGCTGATTCACAAATGTGAAGAGTTAACGGCCGGACCAGTGAGTACCGTGTGAAGACCGAAAATGAGCATTCATTTTGCGTACGAGGACGTGCACGTGGCGTCGTCTACCTAAGTAGCGGCGTAAGCATTTTCCACACATTCTCCGCGACGCGAGGCTCGCCCTTTGCCGTCGGATGAAGGCCATCGTCCTGCATCAGGCTGGGGTCCAGCGCCACGCCGTCGAGCAGGAAGGGAAGCAGAGGCACCTTGTGCTTCGCCGCGGCGTCCACATACACCTTGCGCAAGCCGTCGCGGTATTGCGGGCCATAGTTGACCGGCAGTTCGATCCCCAGCAGGAGGACTTTGGCGCCCGCCCCCTTCGCCGCATCGATCATGACGTCGAGGTTGGCCGCCAGCTGCCCCAGGGGTAAGCCCTGCAATCCATCGTTCGCGCCCAGTTCGATCACCACCACGCCGGGACGCTGCGCCTTGAGCAGGCCAGGCAGGCGATTCCGGCCGCTCAGTGAGGTTTCGCCGCTGATGCTGGCATTGACCATCGTCCACGGCGTCGCCATCTTCGATGTGCGAGCGTCGAGGAGGCGCACCCATCCGGCATCCACCGGAATGTTGTGTGCCGCCGACAACGAGTCCCCGAGCACCAGCACCTTACGTGGCGCATCCGCCGCGGAGGCGATGGCGCAGCAAACCCATAGCAACAGGACCAGGCAACGACGCATGAGCGATTCTTCCCGTGTTCTTCTCGAAGTGGCCGATGTTAGCAAGTCGGTTTTCGGCCCGGAGGGACGACTCGACATCCTCTCCGGGGTCAACCTCCGCGTGGCCGCCGGTGAGAGCTTCGCCATCGTTGGCGCATCCGGTTCCGGAAAGACCACCCTGCTCGGCCTGCTGGCCGGTCTCGATGTGGCGACATCCGGCAGTGTGAGGATCGACGGGCAGGCACTGGAGGCGGTCGACGAAGAAGCTCGCGCCGCCATCCGCCGACGTCTGGTCGGTTTCGTGTTCCAGTCGTTCCATCTGCTCCCGGCGCTGACGGCCGAAGAGAACGTGATGCTGCCGCTGGAGCTCGAAGGCGACGACTCGGCGCGGGAACGCGCCCACGCCGCACTCGACTCGGTCGGCCTGGCCGCACGGCGCCGGCACTATCCCGCGCAGCTGTCAGGTGGCGAGCAGCAGCGCGTGGCGCTCGCACGCGCGTTCGTCCACCGGCCGCGAATCCTGTTTGCCGACGAGCCTACCGGCAATCTCGACCAGCACACGGGCGAACACATCGGCGACCTGCTCTTCGAAATGAACCGGCAGCATGCGACCACGCTCATCCTGGTCACCCACGACCCCCGCCTGGCGGCGCGCTGCGCCCGCTCGGCGGAACTGCATGAAGGCCGCCTCGGAGTTCCTGCATGAACGTCGCACGGCTCGCCCTGCGTACGCTGCGCCGCGAGTGGCATCTGGTCGAACTGCGCACGCTCGCCGCGTCGCTGGTGCTTGCCGTCATCGCGCTCGGCGTGGTCGCCACGCTGTCCACCCGCATCGAACGGGGCATCCTCGCGAGCGCCGCCGAACTGATCGGTGGCGATCTGGGCGTATCCGCGCCGGCGCCATTGCCTGAGCCCATGCTCCGTTCGGCGCAGGACGATGGCCTCACGGCATCGCGCGGCGCGGCCTTTCGCAGCGTGGCCTTTGTGGGCGAACACAGCCAGTTGCTCGATGTCCAGGCGACGGATGCGGCTTATCCGCTGCGCGGCACGCTGGAAGTCCGTGGTGCTGACGGCAAGGGCCGCAGTGCCCACGGCCCCGGACGCGGCGAACTCTTCCTCGATCACCGGGCCATGGTCGGCCTCGGCATCCGCGCCGGCCAGACCGTCCAGGTGGGCGGACGCGACCTTCGCGTCAGCGCCGAACTCGTCCGCCAGCCCGACGGCGGTGAACTGTTCGCTCTCGCGCCGCGTGCGCTGATGAATCTCGACGACGCGACGGAGGCCGGGCTCCTGTCTGTCGGCAGTCGCGCCCGTCACCGCCTGCTGGTCTCGGGTCCACCGGCGGCGGTCGCCACATGGCGCACGTCGCTGGAAGCGAACGCCCTGCCCCAGGGCGCCGACCTGATCACGCCGGAGAAAATGCAGGAGCGCATGCGCTCGGCATTCGATCGCGCCAGCGCCTTCCTGCGCCTGACCGCCCTGCTCTCCGCCCTGCTCGCGGGTGTCGCTATCGCGCTGGCATCGTCGCGCTATGCACGACGCAAGGCGTCCGAAGTCGCGCTGTTGCGCGCGCTCGGCACGCCGCGCCGACGCGTGGTCGCGCTGCTGGTCAGCACGCTGACCGCGCTGGCGCTGCCCGCGGCCGCCGTGGGCATGCTGATTGCGATCGGCCTCGCCCAGGGCGCGTGGTACTTCGCGCGCCAGCTGTTCGACAACATTCCGACCACCCTGCCGCTGGGACCGGTCTTTGCCGCCGCCGCGATGGGCCTGGCCGTGCTCGCCGGCTTCGCGCTGCCGCCGCTCGTGCGCCTCGCCGAAGTGCCGCCGGTCGCCGTGTTCCGCGAGTCGATGCAGCGACGCGTCCGCCGCTTCGACGCGCTGTACCTCATTCCGCTGCTGACCGCGATCGCGCTGGTGTGGGTGCAAAGCGATTCGGCCAGACTGGCCGGCATCCTCGCGGCGAGCCTGAGCGGCGTCGCCGTCGTCGCCGCGCTGCTTTCGGCCCTGCTGCTGGTCATCGCACGCCGCGTCGCCCCCGGCGCGCACCCCGCGCTTCGTCTGGGCCTTGCGGCGCTGGCACGCCGACGCGGGCTGTCGCTGATCCAGGCCACCGCTCTGTCGCTCGGCCTGTGCGCCCTCCTCCTGCTCGCCGTGATCGCTCCGTCGCTGCTCGACGGCTGGCGACGCGAACTGCCTGCCGATACACCCAACTGGTTCGCGCTCAACCTGCAGGACGACCAGCGCGACGCTTTCACCAACGCGCTGACTCACATGGGTGCGAGCCGGACCAACATGATGCCCCTCGCCGTGGGCAAGCTCACCGCGATCAACGGCAAGTCGATCGACACACTCACCTTCGACGACCAGCAGGGCCGCGATTCGGCCGATCAGCAGTTGCGCCTCTCGTGGAGCGCGGAGCTCCCGCCGTCGAATCAGATCGTCGCCGGCGAATGGCCCGGCGCCTCGCCGGCGCAGGCCGAAGTGTCCGTCGATACGTCGTGGCGTGACCGTTTCCAGCTGAAGCTCGGCGACACCCTTCGTTTCGAAGTGGGCGAAGGCAGCCTCGACGCGCGCGTCACCAGCATCCGCAAGGTCGACTGGAGCTCGTTCCGGGTCAACTTCTTCCTGATGCTCGATCCGGCCCATGCGGCCGATCTTCCGCACACGTGGCTGACCAGTTTCTATCTGCCCCGCGGCCACGCGGATGAGTTGTCGAAGCTGTCGCGCGACTACGGCAACCTCAGCCTGATCGACGTGGATGCGCTGCTCGACCGCGTCCGCGAGATCGTCGACCGCGTCGGTGGTGCCGTGCGCTGGGTACTCGGTTTCAGCCTGCTGGCGGGCGCGCTCGTGCTGACGGCCGCCCTGGCGGCGAGCGCACAGGAGCGGCGGAAGGAAGCCGCTCTGCTGCGCACGCTCGGCGCCACCCGCCTGCAACTGAGGGCGGCCGCGGCCTGCGAGTTCGCGTTGCTGGGTCTGGTCGCCGGCCTGACGGCGGCGCTGGGTGCCACGGGCGCGGGCATCTGGCTCGGCCAGGCGGTGTTCCGTATCGAAAACTTCGTGCCGCCGCTGTGGCCGCTCATCGGCGCCGCCGCGCTGGCGGCGCTGGTGGTCATGCTGATCGGCCTGTACGGGACGCGACGCGTGCTCAACACATCGCCGATGGCGCTGCTGCGGGAAGGCTGAGTCGGCTCAGTCCGGGCGGTGCATGTCGAAGGCCATCACGATGGCCTCTTCGCGCCCGTTTTCCGCAGGGTAGTAACCGGGCCGACGTCCGATCTCGTGGAAATCCAGCGAGTCGTAAAGCGCCCTGGCGACGGGGTTGGAGGGGCGTACCTCGAGGAACACTCGCTCCACGCCGTACCATCGGGCCAGATCGAGCAGCCGTCGCATCATGCGGCGGCCGTAACCGAGGCCGCGCCAGGCGTCACCGATGCAGACGTTGAGTACATGCGCTTCGCCTGCGGCCACCGAGAGAATGCCGTACCCGGCGATGTCGCCCTCGTGGACGATCACCCAGCAGTTATGACCGGCCTGCAGGCAGTCGCGGAAGATGCCCGCACTCCAGGGAAAGGGGTAGGACGCGTGCTCGATCGCCACGACGGCATCGAGGTCGTCGCGACGCATCGCGCGGACTTCGGTGGACGGGCGGGCGACGACGACCATGGCGGGCTCAGCTCCGTGCGAACGCGCGGCCCAGAGCGCGCAGGCCGTTCCAGAGACGGCGTTTGGCGGCCGCATCGGACACGATGGCTGACGGTGGGTCGACGAGGACGATCTGTGCCGCGGCGAGCGCGGCGGCCGGCAACTGATGGCCCAGGGCTCGCGCCTGAGCATCGCCGAAAACCAGATACGCCGAGGCGACCGGCACGTGCTCCAGGCCGCTGGGCCCGACCTCCAGCCGCGCCGCACGCGCGGTAACGGCGCCGAAGGCGCGCAGGGCGCGACCGAGCAGTTCCATTTCACGCTCGCTGCATCCCGCCGGCAGGACGACGACGCAGGCCACGCGCCCACCATCGACCGGGTCGTTGGCCGGCTCGAACGGCGACGACTCCACGGCTTCCGTGACACGCAGGCGCCATGGGGTTACACCCATGACCTTGAGCAGTCGCGCGTGGCGGGCGGGCATCGCGGCCATCAGCTGCCTCCCGGCGCCCGGGCATGGCGACGCACCCGACGACGGTGGGCCGCACGGCCCCACAGCGTCATCACCGGACCCGATATCGTGTAGATCACCGCGACGGCGAAGAGCACGCGCGCGGTGTCGATGAGCAACAGCACCACGATGAGCACCGCGGCGATCAGCCAGATGAAGGGCACGCGGTCACCCTTGGGCCACGCCTTGAAGCTGTAATAGCGCACGTTGCTGACCATCAGCAGCCCGGCGATCACCGCCATGGGCAGCGCGAAGAACGCGACCGTCGGCCCCGGCACGTCGAACTTGACCATGGTCCAGACGAAAGACATGCACAGGGCGGCCGCCGCCGGGCTGGCCAGTCCCTGGAAGTAGAGCTTGTCCGCCACGCCCACCTGGGTATTGAAGCGGGCAAGACGCAGCGCCGCGCAGACGGCGTAAATGAAGGCACCGGCCCAGCCGATCTTGCCCCAGACCTGTCCGTAATCAGCCAGGGATGACAATGACCAGGTATACAGCACCAGCGCGGGCGCCAGCCCGAAGCTGACCAGATCGGACAGCGAGTCGTACTGCACGCCGAACTCGCTCTGCGTGTTGGTCATGCGGGCGACGCGGCCGTCCATGCCGTCGAGGATCGCCGCGACGAACACGGCCAGCGCGGCCGTCTGGTAATCCCCGCCGATCGCGGAGACGATCGCGTAGAACCCCGAGAACATCGCGCCCGTGGTGAAAAGGTTCGGCAGCAGATAGATGCCGCGGTGACGCGGCCCCCGGGGTTGGATCGGATCGCTCATGGGCCATTCCGTGACATGGGCCGTCAGTGTAGCCCAGGCGCCGTGATGCGTCAGGCCGCCGCCGGTGCCGGGGTGCGTGAAACCGGGACAGGGGTCGCTTGCGTGGCAGGGGGCCCGGTGATACTTCTTGCGCCATCCACCCACCTGCCGGAATCACGCATGCGCCGCTGCCTTGTCCTCGCACTCCTCGTCACGGTCTGCCCCCTCGCGCTGGCCCAGGCATACAAGTGGAAGGACGCTCAGGGCGTCACCCATTACGCGGACACGCCGCCGCCGAACAACGCAAGATACGAGAAGGTGAAGACCAGCGGCACGGTCGAGGCACCGGCACCGGCCCCCGCCGCACCGGCGAAGCCGGAAGCCGCGCCTCCAGCACCCGGCACCCAGGTCGCCGACAACCCGGCCAACCGCGCCAGGCTCTGCGACCAGCTGCGGAAGAACATGGACGTGCTGGGCAAGGAACAGGTCATCTCCGTCGATGACGGCAAGGGCGGTTCCCAGCAGCTCGACGACGCCGGGAAGAAACGCCAGATTGAAACCACGCAGGCGCAAATGACGCTTTACTGCAAGTGATCGGCGCTGGCTGGGGCTTGCACCTATAATCGACGTCTTACTCCCGACGAATCGCCCGCATGCGCCTCAGCCAGTTTCATCTCGCCACCGTCAAGGAAGTCCCCGCCGACGCGGAAATCGCCAGCCACCAGCTGATGCTGCGCGCGGGCATGATCCGCAAGCTGGCGTCCGGCCTTTACACCTGGTCGCCGCTGGGCCTGCGCGTGATGCGCAAGGTCGAGGCCGTGGTCCGCGAGGAAATGGTCCGCGCCGGCGCGATCGAAGTGCTCATGCCTTCGGTGCAGCCGCGCGAGCTGTGGGAAGAAACCGGCCGCTGGGAGAAATTCGGCGGCCAGTTGCTGAAGATCAAGGATCGCAAGGAGCAGGAGTTCTGCTACGGCCCCACGCACGAAGAAGTCATCACCGACTTCGCGCGTAACGAGCTGAAGAGCTACAAGCAGCTGCCGCTCAACTTCTTCCAGATCCAGACCAAGTTCCGCGACGAGATCCGCCCGCGCTTCGGCGTGATGCGTGCGCGCGAGTTCCTGATGAAGGACGCCTACTCGTTCCACCTGACCCCGGAATCGCTCGGCGAAACCTACCAGGTCATGTATGACGCGTATTCGCGCATCTTCACCCGCCTGGGCCTGGAATTCCGCGCCGTCGACGCCGACACCGGCGCCATCGGCGGCAGCGCCAGCCACGAGTTCCAGGTCATCGCCGACTCGGGCGAAGACGCCATCGCGTTCTCCGACGGTTCGTCGTACGCGGCCAACATCGAAAAAGCCGAAGCGCTGGCACCGGCCATCGAGCGTCCCGCGCCGTCGGCCGAGCTCACCCGCGTGGATACGCCCACGCAGCGCACGATCGACGAGATCACCGCATTCCTCGGCGTGCCCGCTTCGCAGACGGTGAAGACCATCCTCGTTCGCGGCCTGGAAGGCCTGGTCGCGCTCGTCGTGCGCGGCGATCACGACATCAATGAAGTGAAGGCCGCCCACCTGCCGGAGCTGCCGGACGATTCCGAACTGGCCAGCGAAGCGGAGATCCTCGCCGCCACCGGCACACGCCCTGGCTTCATCGGCCCTGTCGGCCTGCCCGACTCCATTCCGGTCATCGTCGACCGCAGCGCCGCCGTGCTCGCCGACTTCGTGTGCGGTGGCAATCAGGACGGCACCCATTTCACCGGCGCCAACTGGCAGCGCGATGCACGCATCAACCGCGTAGCCGACATCCGCAAGGTGGTGGAAGGCGACGCGTCCCCGGACGGCAAGGGCACGATCCGTCTGGCCCGCGGCATCGAGGTCGGGCATATCTTCCAGCTCGGCCAGAAGTACGCGGAAGCCATGGGCGCGCGCGTGCTCGACAACAACGGCAAGATGGCCACCATGTACATGGGTTGCTACGGCGTCGGCGTCAGCCGCATCGTCGCTGCCGCCATCGAGCAGCGCCACGACGACGCCGGCATGATCTGGACCGACGCCATGGCGCCGTGGCGCGTGGTGGTCTGCGTCATCAATCCGAAGAACGATCCCGTCGTCACCGAGGCGGCCGAGTCGCTTTATCAGGAACTGTCGCAGGCCGGCATCGACACCGCATTCGACGACCGCGGTCTCCGTACCGGTCCGATGCTTGCCGACATGGAACTGATCGGTATTCCGCACCGCATCGTCGTGAGCGGCCGCGGCCTCGAGGCCGGGACGTTCGAATACCGCGCCCGCACTGAAGCCGAATCGCGCAACGTCACGCGCGAAGAACTGCTCGCCCTGCTCGAGGCGTGATGGTCCCTGCGTGACAGGCGCGACGGGAGCGCACGAGCCGCGCTCCCGTCGCGGTTACCGGCCGCCTCTACTGGACGGCGGCATTGATCGCGTTGGCGTAGTCCGCCGTCGTACGGCCTGGCGCCGAGCATTTCTGGATATCGTCGTACAGCCACATGAAGCCGCCCGGGATACCGGCGCTCTGTTTCCAGGCAGTCATCTTCGACTGCACGGTCGCCGGCGAATCGCCAGCGCTGCAGCCCGTGCCGTTCTTCGACCAGAGCCCCGGAATCACCGGCATGCCGAGCGCGCTCGTCCACTGCGCCGGATCGTTGCCCGTGCCACCCGCGTAGTCCTGCAGGTAGATCTTGTCCACGGCACTGCCCAGGTTGGCTTTGAGCGAAACCCAGAAGCTGCGATTGGTATAAGGCGCGAACGTGATCTTGTAACCGAGCCCCGCCAGCATCTGACCGAAGGCTGTCGCCGACGCCAGATCGTAGGCGCTCTCATCGTCGAAATTCGCCGCGTCCGCGCCCGTGATCTGTTTCAGCAACTGGAAGTTACGGTAAAGGATGCTGTCCGGCCCCGTACCCGCTCCCGCTCCGGTACCGTTGACCAGCGCCTGGATACTCTCGAAGTCCGTCGTGCCACCGGCACCGATCGACACCTCGATCCGGTTCACCGACGTCGGCGCCTGCTTGAGCGTCGCCAGCTCGGCTGACCAGCCCGTGTTCGGGCCAACGTAGTTGCCGTCACTGATGAGGGGCTCATCGTTGAGGTGCAGGTCGCCGTTGGTATCCACATGCACGCTCCACAGCATGACTGTCGTGAATCCCGATGCCCGGAGGTCATCCATGACGGGCGTACCGCCGCTGTAAAACGGGCCGCCACCGTAAACGGCGGATTCCGCCATACCCGGCGCGGAAAGGCTCACACCGCCGGCCAGGGCGACCGCGAGGGCAACACGTCGTACGCCAATGCTAATGATGGACATGAGTTATTCCATTCCAGTGAACGGCGCCGCTGTAGGGTTATTCCGATAATCGGCTCCGATTGCGCTGAGAGTCCCACGGTAAGCTGCCATTATTCCGCCACTTGGTTCACAATTCCGACCCGAGCGTGTGTGAAATTAATCGCATCGATTAATACGTCGATTTACTGTGAAACCAGAACAGGGAGAATGCCCATGGCCGTCGATATCAAGAACCTCAGCCACAATCAGCTCAACGAGCTGATCGCCAAGGCCCAGTCCCGCCAAACCGAGCTGCGCAGGGAGAAAGTTTCCGCACTGCGCGACAAAATCAATGAATTGATCCGCGCCGAAGGTTTCACCTTCGACGACGTTTTCGGCGCCCGCGCCCCGAAATCCAAACGCGCCGGCACGGTGGTTGCTGCCAAATACCGTAATCCGGATAACGAGGAACAGACCTGGTCGGGCCGCGGCAAGCGTCCGCGCTGGTTCAATGACGCGCTGAAGGCCGGTAAAAAGGAAAGCGATCTGCTGGTGTGATTTACATGCCGACATAAACCAGAAAGATGGCCTTGCGAATGCGAGGCCTTTTTTTTGGCGAGTTGGCGAGATGTTTGTTGGAGCCGGGGCTCGGCTTGCGCCTTCGCGTTTGGTTTTGTCGCGGCGTGTAGTGTCGCGTTGAAGAGCCGGCGGGCGCCACCCTCGCGTCCACGCCTGCGGCGACCCCTCAAGGAGGGCCGCTACCGCGGCCGTGTATCAATGGCCTTCGGCCGGGTCGGGCTCCGACTGG